>QXWR01000101.1 GCA_009911065.1 Clostridiaceae bacterium
AATTTCGGATATTTTGCCTTTAACTCCTGCTGAATCTCATAGGCATTGTTTTCGTACACATCAAACAAAATTAATTGTCCTGGATGATGTCTTGCAATCTGCCTGCACAATTCGCTTCCAATGGAACCCCCTGCCCCAGTCACCAGGATGGTCTTTCCATTCAGATACCGAAATACCTCCTCTAAATCCGTCTGAATCGGCTCCCTTCCTAAAAGATCCTCAATGGCCACCTCCTTCATATGGCTGATTGCCACTTCCCCTTTTGCCAGCTGATACATTCCAGGCAGAATCTTCATTTCACATCCAGTTTCCTTACAAATATTTAAAATATCCCGACTCTCTTCTGCACTTGCGCTGGGAATGGCAATCAATATTTTGTCTGCATGATAATTGTCCACACTTTTTAAAATATCCTCCCGCCCTCCCACAATGGGAACTCCATCCATAAAACGGCCCCATTTATCTGGATTGTCGTCTATAATGCAGCAGACCCTCTCATCACTTTCCTTTGCCTCATGTAAGTCCCGCAAAATCATCTGTCCCGCTGCCCCTGCCCCAATTAATATTACTCTCCTGTTGTTTTCCCGACTGTTCTCCTTTTTCCGGATTCCCCAAAACAAAAAGAAAAAACGATAGGAAAAACGGACTGTCACCAATAAAACAGCCTGGAGTGTCACTCCAAAAGCATAATAAAACAAGGGCATCCGGTGAATTGCTCCACTCTGCAGCCAATGACACACCGCCGTGATTCCAGCAATATGAAATGCCGAAACAATAGCCACAGACGCCATCACTCCAGCCAATTCCTTGTAACTGGCAAACCTCCAAATACTTTTATACAGCCGAAAGTACGAAAATACCCCAATGGAAAACAAGGAATAAATTGGTGCAAATTTAAAAAATGCTTCCAGATAATAACCTGGTATCAGACTGTATTGGCAGTCAAACCGAAGCCATAATGCAAGAAAAAAAGAGCCGTTCACAGCTCCTATATCATAAAAAAGCAGACCAATATCCGTAACCTGCCAATTTCTTTTCAGCGACAATTTTGTTTCCGTATTTTTCATCTTATTTCTTCCGGAATCCTCTCATTTTCCTTAACAACCATTCATGCCTTTCCTTCACAACGGTTCAAATTTCATTTATTGTATGCAGTCCTCCCCTTCATACAGAAGCTTCCGGTCTTCATCCTCCTTTAGCATAATTCCCATTACAATGGCCCTATCTTCTCCCCATAACCTGTGGCGAACCATAGCATACCGCTTTTTAAACTGGTACCGCTCAATCTGCCCACGGCAGGCCAAAAGAGGCTCGGACACCTGACATACCTGCCCCTTGTCATCTTTCCCCACATAAGAAAGCCGTACCATATGCTCCTTTCCTGACAGCCTCATCAGAAAATCTCCATCTTCTTTCATTAACGGCAACAGGGTCAAATCCCCTCTGCCCAGACAGCTTTGTACCACCGGAATCTGTTTCAGCTGCTCCAAAAGAGCTTGTTTTTTTTGCCCTGCTTTACAGGTAAGAAACACACATCCCGGAAATAGCGTCTCTACATGAACCACACTCCTTTGTTGCTTTCTCCAAATCCGTTCCTGGTAAATCACAAAGCACTCCTCATACAACATGGCTGGAACTGCTCTTTGAATCTTTCTTACCAATTCCTCTTCCCTTCCCACCCATGTTTTCATCAAATACCACACCATGCAAATCCCCCTTCAGCACAATCCCTAACAACACATTTTTCTCTTCTCCGTGAATCATAAACTTCACAAGCGCATACCTTTTTCCAAAGCGAATCCGCACAATCTGATCTGCACACTCTGCCAAAGGCCCTTTTATCTGAAAAATTTTTCCCTGGCCATCTGTATCCATATAAGAAAGCCGTATTACATAATCCTCATCTAAAATCTGCTTCAGAAAATCCGCCTCCTCTTTTTCTAAAGAAAGAAAGGCAAACTCGTCAGCTGCCAACATCCGGGCCATAGCCGGCAGTTTTTTGAGACAAAAAAACAGAGCCTTTGGCTCCTTAGAAGTAATAAACACATATCCAGGAAAGGTGTGTTTTACATGTATCAAATTTTGCTGCCGCCGTCTCCAAAGCTGTTCCTGACGCACCACAAAACAGGTCCCATACAGATAGTCAGGAACCAGTTTATGCACAAGATCCACCAGCTTTTCCTCTTCTCCGGTTCTGGTCTGCAATACATACCATTGCATAAGCTTCCTCCTATACTTCCCCTTTCATCCACCTAAAAAGGGCAGGCTTCGCCCTATCCGCACTGAATTTAAAACAGTCCGAACATCTAAATCAATGATCAACTTCCCCATTGTCTATGAAGCCATTTGGAAAAACGCAGCCTCAAAGCTCACGATTTTCTCTCCTGGTTTTGTAAAAAGTCAAATTCCCCACTGCAAACACAGCACTTGGCTCATTGCTCGCGGAAATAAAAGTTCTCAGTGTAACAAAATAAGGAAATGTGTTACACTGAGATGACAATGAAAAAAGCAAAAAATATTGATTTTATAAGGATTTGTGAGACATTTTAATGATCAACGCGAAGAATGTATAAAAATACAGATCATACTTATGGTCTGCCATTAGGACTTGCATAAAACCAAAACCACAAAAATCCAAAAAGAATTTCTTAAGAAATTTCCCCCTGTTTTTCCAGAAATTCTTAACTCTTTCCCCTGAAAAAAACTTGCAATCCGAAAAAAAGAATGGTATCATAACAACGTGTTGTGAGTGTAACACAATTCCTTATTTTGTTACACTCAACTCCGACTTTTTGCATATTTTCTTATATTTTTGAATATTTTTACCTTTTGTCTTTCCCGCCGTAACACCTAACTTGAAACAGTATTATATTTTTTACTTAAAAAATTATTCCCTCCTACTCTGCATGAATTACCTTCAGAGATATTGTCTTGTATCAATTAAATCTTGACTGTTGGCGGTATTTCCTGTTTTGCCAATCATATTTTTGTTCCCCCCTATTTGGGTATGAAGTGGCTCATTTCTTGTGAAAATAAAAAAATTGAAGAAACAAACTTTTTAATGTTCTATGTATTAATTTGGGGTATAATTTTTTTCAGAAGAACAAGATATTGATAAACCGAACCTGTAACAGAACACTTGACCGGATTATTGAAACGATTTCCTTCCCTATATAGCCAATCATAATCCTACCCATAAACTGCACTTCACACGGACTCTAAAGCAAAAAGTATTATTTATACACTCCTAATGTGAATTACCTTAATCACGGTCTAAAGCCAATGGAATTGCGGTAGCCGTTATTTCAAAAGAACATACATTTCTGTAACATCCATCTTTATAAATCTTACTTTTGTACATCCCTTTCTGTTTAAAACCACATTTCTCAAACATCCTGCGGGATACCATGTTATTTTCCAGGATGTTGGCACGAATACAATTTAGTTGAAGTTCACAAAACGCATAACGAACCAAAGCATTTACTGAGTCTGCCCCATATCCTTTGCCCCGAACCATTTTTAAAAGTTTTATATAAATCTCCGCCATACCATTTCTTTCATCCACATTGGAAAGGATCAAAATTCCCAAACTGGTCTCTGATTTTTCTTTATTTGCAACAACACAGCGCAAACTTCTGGCTGCGTCGGATTGGGAACGAAACCAATCCATCTGATGATCATAAGATACAGGACTGGAATATCCTCCTGTTACCTTTTCCGTCTCTGAGTCTTTGATCAAATTCAGCAACATCTCTTTGTCCTGTTCTCTCATTTCCCGAAGAATCACTTTATCGCCTTCAATATTCATACATTCCTCCCCTGACAACAGACACGGCCGTATTATCTTCTGCTGTGATATGTATTTGCTATAATGTGTAATTCCTTCGCCCAATCCCCACAAGACTAAATCATATGTTTTCCTTGTCTCTCTTCTATGATTTAAAACCCGCCTGCATATATCTCCTCGTAAAAAATGACTATGCGTTTCCACATAGCCATTTGTGTAGTAACTCCGTTAGAGTTCCTAACGCTTTTAGCAATCCAGTTTGTGGCAAGACTCACCACTAATAGTATAATAGCATAATTCTGAAAATAGTCAACTTTTTTTCGGAGCCTTTTTCAATGATAGCAAGACCATTTTTACTACACGGAATCTATTGTATCTCTGTATAATAACAAATTCTATATCATTCCTCCAAAGACATCTTCTTATATATCTGCTCCCAGTTATAGTCTGGTCCACACCCTTTTGCTGCTTTACAGATTTTTTGAATCACCTCTAATTCCTCCTCCAGCTCCTCTGAAATCGTCTCTGGCGATTTTTTCTTTCGCAGCTTCCGACATACCAGCTGAATCAGTTTTTTCTCACTTCCCTGAGTAATTCCCATCGTAATTCCTTGATTCATTCCCTGCTCCACT
>QXWR01000102.1 GCA_009911065.1 Clostridiaceae bacterium
AAATCGTTTTGCTTGGGGCGGTAACTCTGATTTCCGCCTGTTCAATCACAACGGGAATCGTTGTGCTGCCAATGTATTTGCCGCCGCCCACAGCGACCACAAGCGAGTAGTCCCCTGCGTTGACGGGGGCTGTGACGCTGCTCCATGTGTAGGAAACCAGCGCGTCGGTGACAACTGTGCCGTCCAGCTTTTTGACAACCGGGGTGCCGGTATAGTTGACCGGCTGGCCGTTATACACCCGCCCGGTCACGCTGATACCGCTGATCTCTACGGGGATTTTGTCGGTGACGGTCACGGTGGCTGTCTTGGTGGCAGCGGTGTATTTGCCGTTTACAGCGTCGGTGCTGGCGGTGACGGTGATAACCGTGTCCTTTTTTGTCCCCGCCGGGATGGAGAATTTGCCGTTTGTAATCGTCTGCGGGGTTCCGCTCCCGATCTGATAGGTCAGCGTGATATTCTCAGGGATGCCCTCCTTAAAGGTCGCGTCGTGAGGGTTCTCCACCGTACAGGTCACAATGACATCTTCCCCCGCAACCTGATAGGCGGGAACGGTCAGGGAGATCTTCGGCGCGGCGGGGTTCACGGTGACGCTGGTATCAACATTCGCCGGGGTATTGTAATTTGCGGTGTCGCTGGGTGCAAAGGACACAGGGAAAGTCCCGGTTGCCGTAGGCTGTGTGTTCCCGCTGGCCCAGTGCCAGCTTCCGGCAATGGCGGCACTCCCGTTGGGGTTTGTCGCTGTACCGCCCGTTAAGGCGCTGTCGGTCAGCTTCTGGCCGTACTGGATGGCCGTGGCCGTGGGCGCGGTAAGGGTGGGTGTAGCCTTGGCAACGGTCACGGACACATTGGTGGTGGTGCTGTTGTAATTCGTGTCTGTCGGAGTGAACGTCACTTCAAATTGCGCTGTCCCGGCGTTGGGCTTGGCGGTGCTGTCTGTCCAGGCGAACGCTCCCGGAACGCTGCCTGTGCCGCCCGTCAGGGTGCTGTCGCTCAACGCCTGCCCGTAGGTGATCCCGGTGGCGGAGGGAGCGGTAGTGATGGAGCTGCTGGCCTTGGCGATGGTGCCGGTGGCATTTACCGAGCCGTTGGTGAGATTGTAATTGTTCGCCTTGGCGCTGTCCTTGAGGGCAACAGCGACGCTGACGCTCTTGTCTGTCCCGGCATTCGCGTCTGCAAAGGTGCCGGTAGCGGTGTAATCTGTACCGAGGGCCAGCGCCTCGCCGGGCACCAGCCCGGTAAAGGTCACGCTGGACACAGAAGCGGCAGTATTGCCATCGTAGGTCTTGGATGCCACTGTCGCGCCGGTGGCGGTCAAGGTGGCCTTGCTGATGGTCACGCTGGCCGGGACCGCGCCCATGGACTGGGGCAGGGTGTAGTTGGACGCCGCCCCGCCGGTGAGGGTCAGCCGGGGCAGGGTAACGCTGGTATACGTCTCTGCGTCGGAGCCGCTCAGCGTTCCGGTCAGTCCGGTGAGGTCAACGGATACATTGTCGCTGTTCAAAACTCCGTCCAGAGTCACGCCAGTGATCTGCACCGAATTGGTTCCGTCATATGTCCTATCCTTCGCCGCTGCGCCGGTGACGGTCAGCGGGGCCGGGGTGACGGTGACTTTGCCTATTACATTGAAACGTTTAACAATGGTATTATTTCCCTGATAAGAAAGGCGGGGGTACGCATCATACCAGTATTCTCCAGCTGGCAGATCAGCTGGCAGTTTGACTTCAAGCTCGCGCCCAAGATTCCAGGATTTGCCGTCAGACAGTGCCATCAGAACCCAGCAATTGTCCGCACTATCCGCCGGCTCAAGGCTGTAGCCATCCGCCAGCTCCGCCGTGCAGACCAGCGTTGCGCTCCCTGTCTTCCCGTAGGTCACAGAAAAATCGGGCGTTATGGAGACGGTCCCCACGACTGTCTCAATTTCGCATTTGTCGCAGGAACGGCGGATGATACCTGTTGCCGAGGTACACTGGTGTACCCAGCCGTGGGCCTCCGTCTTCTTCCCGCCGCACAGGGTACAGGTCTGCCAGTGGTTTGTTTCATCGTGCCCGTAGTCATCAGAGTATGCGCAGCTCTCCGCAGCTCCCTCCAGCCCGCAGGCCAGACAGGTCATGGCGTGGGTGTCGGCGTCCTCATTTGGCGTATACGCGCAGACACTTTTATCGTGCTCGCACTTCTGCACCCTTACTGTGCCGGTCAACAACTTATCGCCCAGCACGTCTGGAATGGGGGTGGTACTGGTGTCTTTGAAATAGGCGTACCGGGTGTCGCTGCTGTGACCCAGCAGATTGCCGAGGGTGAGAGATCCGCTTACTATACTAATCGCCCCCGCCGCCCCGGAGTATTTTCCGGCGGAGAGCTGGACGGACGTTGAATCATTGACAGCCAACCCATAGCCGCCGCCTGTGTTCTGTATGGTCACATTTTCTCCAGTGACCGATAGAATAGAGCTGGTGTTGGCGTATACACCGGCGAAATTCTCCCCGTTGCCGGTAAAAGTCCCGCCTTCCAGCGTTACAGTTCCTATGCAGACAAGAGCGTGGCTCTGCTCGGAAATGATCTCCCCCTCGCCCTGGATGGTCACAGCAAAAGAATCAGCAACTGAGAGACATGTTTCGTTGGTGGATTTAATATTATGCCCGTTCAGGTCCAAGGTGCAGTTGATTTTGATGCGGAGAGTTGTTGCTCGTGTCACATTCGCCAGCAGGGTAAAGGTTGCACCAGCGTAGTCGCTATTATTGAACGCAGCGTCAAGGCCGCTTTCGCCCACATAGGTGGTGGCGCTGCCATTTTCAATCTTCGCCGCAGCAGAAATATTGACCTTTACCGTACCCTCGGCCCCGGCCATGTTGCCATTCTCAATAAATCTCGCGGTGAGGGTAATTCCCGTACCTGGGCCTCCCGCAGCAACCAGCACATCGGCGGCGCTGACGGTCATGGTGTAGCTGCCGTCCGCGCCAACGTCCGCAGGAGCGCACACCTGCGTATCACCCACAAACACCACCATTTGGCCCGCAGTAGGATCACCCCTCAGACGTGCCGCCGCTTTTGCCGGAGCCTGCCCGGTTGCGGTGGGCGTGGCCTTGACGGTGATGGTGTCGCTGGCGGTGAAGTCTTTGGTTAGGGTATCGCCTTTGTAGGTTTGCACCTTGCCCTCACTGGTCAGGTCGGTGCCGGACTTCTGGAGCGTGATGGTTTTCTGGAAAGTGGTGGAGTTGTCAGTATTCGTATAAGTAGCAGTATAGTGCAAATCGTCTGTCCTGCTGACCGCCACCGTCCAGCCGCTGACCGCAAAGGTCTGGCCGCAAATTGCAATGCCCTGGGTCAGTCCGTCGGAAAGCCGTGTTTTTATGTCATTTGACCTGTCCTGCCCGTTATAATACAAATCGGTGGGGACAGAAACCATATCCTCCGACAAATCGGCGGTAAACGTTCCGCCGCCGGTCAAAGTGCCGCTCCCGGACAGGCTGGCCCCAGCGGGGATGTTCAGCGTGTAATCCGCGGGGACGGGATAGCTGCCGTCAAAGGTCACATCGCCGCAGACCGTCCCCACGCCGTTCTCAAACACGATGCCGGTGGTTTTGTTGACGGTCGCCGCTGCGGTTGTGTTCCCGCCGTTGCCGATGGGAGCGCCTTTGTAGTTTGCGTAATAGACATCTGTTGGACTGCTGGCGTCCACAATGCCGCCGTTAATGGTGACGCTGCCGGTGCCGCCGGTACAGCCGCCACCATAGGTGTTTTGATACCCACCGCCGCCTCCAATGCCTGCGGCATAGTTTCCTCCAACAGCGGTCACTGTGCCGCCGCTGATGGTGACGGTGCCATCGCCACTCTCGCTGCCACCGCCGCCTCCAATGCCCGCACCCAAATTGCCACCTGTGGCGTGTACCATCCCGCCGTTAATTTGGATATTGTTTCCCGCACCGCCGTTGAGATTGTTACCCGCACCGCCGCCGATGCCAGCGCCACCAGAATCAGTCCCACGAGACGTTGCTGTGATACTGCCGCCGTAGATAGTGATACCACCGCCGTCTCCGCCGTTTCTACCATTTCCACCGCCACCACCGCCAATACCTGCGCCAGCGACATTGCCTGCGCCGCTGTTGGCGGTGATCGTGCCGCCATAAATGGTGACGATGCCTCTGCTGCTGCCGCCGTTCCCAGAGCTGGAGGTGCCGCCGCCAATACCCGCACCGCCGTAGCGTCCGGACTGACCGCCGCCGGTGACGTTGATTATGCCGCCATGAATGGTAATGCTGCCGCTGTCAACGGAGGAGGTGCTGCCGCCGATGCCCGCGCTGGCATTACCGCTATCGTCAGTCATGCCGGTGGCGTTCAGCGTGCCGCCATTTTCGGACTG
>QXWR01000103.1 GCA_009911065.1 Clostridiaceae bacterium
ATTTGACAGAACTTTCTCATTATCCTTCAATAGCAATTTCTAAAGATGATTTACAATAAAAGCAATTCCGGTTTATCGGTCTAATAAAAGTTCAAAACAGGGCGGCGGGGCAGATGTTGACAATCCCGCCGCCTTGCTTGTTATCGCTCCATATCCTGCTTTCTGTGGGGTTGCTGTTCCTGCCGCAAGATACTGTAAACGCTCTTTCTGATTTTCTCGGCTTCTTTCACTTCCTCTTTCAGTGCAAGATACCGCTGATTGAGCGTTTTCCTCTCGGCGGTCAGCTTGGTGTATTCTTCTTTCCATGTCTTTGTCGGGATTGTGGTTTTTCCGTTCATCACGCCTTTGAGATAATCTTTCGCCGCCGTAAGCAGGATTTGCTCGGCTTCGGTCAGCGGCTTCTTTCCCTTGTACTTGAAATAAATGTCGGCTTGCTCTAAGTGCTTTTTCAGAGTGGCAAGCCGCCGTTCAACGGGTTCCAGTTTCCCTTGAATATCCAGTTGTTCCCCTATCATTGTGGTTGCTTCTGGAAATAGAAAAAGCCGCCACTTCATAAATTGAAAAGTGACGGCTTTTTCTGATCCCTGAATACAGTTTCCCGGAAATGCAAAAAGCACCCAGCAAAATACTGAGTGCCTAATTAGAATCATATTCAATTATTCAAATTCGGTCAAACTATGCCAAACTGTTCTCGTATAAATCGAGGGGAGAGAGGGAGTAAAAATCACCTCTGAAATACCCCAAAAACAGAGCTGTGGTTGTCCTATTTTTTAACCACTAAGCCCGTTTTTTACCCCCATTTTTGCTGGTTGTCCTATATTTAACCACTAAAAATTGGGTGAAAATGGCTCTCGCTTTGTCAAATTAGGTCAAACTATATCAGCTTGTCTGGGTATAAGAAAACCCCGGAAAACCTTGATTTTCCGGGGTTTTTGAGCAATTTTGATACGGTTTGAACAGCCGATTAACGCTTGCTGAACTGCGGAGCGCGACGGGCCGCTTTGAGACCGTATTGAAATTCTTTGATTGCCGTTTTTCCTTGATTTTACGGGCTTTCCCGGCTTTTCATTGTTCAGTTATCCTATGTGGGAACCACGAAAAATAGCAATTTCTTAATCATCGGTGGCCTGATGGAAAGCGCCATTTACCACGCCAAACAACTCCTCTGGCTTATTATACTTCACCTTTGCGTAGATGTCCATAGTTGTTTTGCTGTTTTCATGCCCTGCAAGGTACTGGACAGTCTTAGGGTCCACCCCGGAATACAGCAGGTTGGTGATATAGGTGTGGCGCAGCAAATGTGGTGTCACATGGAAATCCAGTGTATAGTGAATCTTGGGATTATTTTTCTGCGTCATCCCCAGTGACGGTGTGACGGTGTACTTGATGCTCTGCCCATTTACATATTTATAATAGTTACGCGCCTGAGTAGAGCGGACCACCACATACTGCCATACCCTTTGAAATTGTGAGGCGGATAACGGCTCCCCGTTGCTGTCGGAAATCACATATTCCGAAACAGAGGTTTCTTTGACTTCCCGCAGGCAATCTACCAAGCACTTGGGAATTGGTATGTCCCTCCGGGCTGCTTTCGTTTTTAATGTGGTAGAAATCACCGGTCGGTTATGTTCTGTGCGCCATGCTCGCCTTACAGATATGTAGGGAGTAGGTTCGTCCAGAAATACACAGTCCCATTGCAATGCAAGGATTTCTTCCCGGCGCAGACCGGAATACAATCCAAGCACAATAAACAAGTGGGGAGGAAGTCCTTTGACCGTATCCAAAAGCACCTCTACCTGCTGATCTGTCAATGCCTCTTTCTTTTTTGCGGCCTTGCCACCCTTGCCCGATATGCCCACACAAGGATTGCTTTGAAGTATTTGGCTGCGCTCTGCCGAGTAAAAAACACATTTGAGGAGCATATTCACCTTACTGTATAATCCCTCTGATTTTTTCGACAGCGGCACAAGTGCCAGCCGAATATCGTCCGCTGTAACTTCCTCCATATACATCTCCCCCAGGGGCTTGATGATATAGTTCTTCATATCAGCGGTATAACCTTTCAATGTAGCAGCGGACACTTTGGCAGACTGCATAAGCAGCCACTTCTCGCAATACTCGGCCACTGTTGGATGCTGCCGATGAAAGATAATCTCCTCCACCTGCCGCCGCGCTTCTAATTGTTTCTCATATAGTTCTTCGCAAGTGGCAGCATACAAACTCACCTGCTTGCCGTCTGCATCCATAATCCGGGTTCTGTAATATTGGATTCCTTTTAACATGATGGTTCCGTACTTTGGAATCTCAGTTTTCTTTTTAGCCATTTTGGACCTTCCTTTCCTGAAATGTGCGGCCTATGTACCTACACTCCCTTTTTATCAGAAAGTCCCAATTTAATCAAAGATACGGCCAGCGTAAAGCAAAGAGCGAGACATCCTTGCCTCGCTCTTTCTGTGTTTTCTGTTTTATCTTATACAGCATCCCATTGGGCAAATGCACCGCCCATAGCTCTCACAAGCTGATCTGGCCTATTGTATTTGACCTTGGCGTAAATGTCCATAGTGATTTTACTGTTTTCATGGCCTGCCAGATATTGGACCGTTTTGGGGTCCACCGATGAATGAATCAGATTTGTGATATAAGTATGACGCAGCTGGTGCGGTGTCACTTCAAAATCCAGGCTGTAAACAACTTTGCCATTATGGGCTGCTTTTTCTCCAAGGACCGGTGTAACCGTATGCTTTACGCGCTTTCCATCTTCATACCGGTAATAGCAGCGCTCCTTAACCGTTCTGGTAACAATATACTGCCAAAGCCGCTTGAACTGCGTATAAGACAGTGGTTCACCATCTCGATTGGCAACCACATAGTCCGAAGTGGAAGTTGCCTTTGCTGCCTTTAAGCACTCTGCCAGACAAATGGGGAGGGGAATGTTTCTCTCCGCAGCCTTTGTCTTTAACTCGGTAAGAATAACCGGCCTGTTATGCTCTGTATGCCATGCCCGTCTTACCGTCAGATATGGGGTGTCCGTATCCAGATATACAGAATCCCATTGTAACGCAAGAATTTCTTCCCGCCGCAATCCGGCATACAAGCCGATCATAACAAACACATAAGGCGGTAAACCCCGGATAGCATCTAAAAGGCGTTCTGCTTGTTCATCTGTCAAAGCCTGCCGTTCCGCTTGAGGAACACCCCCGCCCTTTGCATCCAAATACATAGTCGGATTTTCGTCAATCACATGGCTCTCTTTCGCTGCCCGGAAAATGGACTTATAAAGAATCACCACCGACTTGTAAACCGAAGCTGATTTTTTAGAAACGGGAACAAGTGCCAGCTGAATGTCATCCAATGTTACATCTGCCATCCGTTTCTGCCCCAGCTCTTTGATGATATGCCGCCGCACCTTAGATGTATAATCAGTAAGTGTGGTGGCACGAATATGAACCGACTGCATCAGCAGCCATTTTTCGCAATATTCAGTAACAGTGGGCGATTTCCGATGAAAAGTGGCATTGTCAATCTGCTCCAATGCCTCTATTTCTCTATCGTACAGTTCTTCAGGCGTTCTTGCATAAAGAGCGATGAGCTTTCCATTCGCATCTCTTATCCTGGTTCTGTAATACAGGACACCTCTTTTCATGACAGTGCCATATTCTGGAATTACAACTTTTCTTTTTGCCAATTCCGTCACCTCCTAAAAAATAATCTCCAGCGCTGTATCTTTGTTTTATCAGATATACGGGATTCCAGCAAGGATACGGAATGGGTCATGTTCTGGCACTTCGCGGTTTGCGGTAAGTCGCGCTCTTGTCCGCAGGCTTTGCCCTATGGGTACATTTTGCGATATACTCCTGAAGGCCCGCCGCAGTAAAATACACACAGCCATTCTGCACATACTGAACATAGGCAATCAGACCGTTGTTACGAGCCGCATCCAATGTGGCAATACTGATCCCCAAAATCTTTGCAGCTTCTTTTCGTGTAATAAGTTTTTCCATGTAACATATTCCCTCCAATCTGTCAAGTTTGTCATTGTGCTTTCAAAATCACATGAATACGCTGGCAGACGAAACTACCAGCGCATGGTATCTGATCTTGAAATAGAAAGCTATCACAGCAAAAAAGCCGAAGAATCACTTTCTAATTTATATATCTTTGCTTCTCGTCACATTTGCCACGCCCCCTGACGATAGGGACATAACAGGCCGCTCCCGGCAGAGCTGTCATAACTCCGCAGCGC
>QXWR01000104.1 GCA_009911065.1 Clostridiaceae bacterium
AACCCGAAGTATCTGCCGCTTATGAACTTGGGAAATCTATTACATAACAAAAGAAGCGAATGGATATATTGTCCTATTTGCGGTAGCAAAACACGTGATAAAATAAGAAAAGACAGTGTTTTGAAAAACTATCCCCTTTACTGCCCAAAATGCAAAAAGGAAACTTTAGTTAGTGCAAAAAATCTACAAATTACCGTTATCAAAGAGCCAGACGCATAGACGCAGGGCCGATAACACGCAGACTAAAATGCGGTTAACGGCTCTTTCCATTTGAAAGATACGGCAACCTAGGAGGTGACTGTACGCTTTGTTTATGATGAATTTAGCACAGGTAATTATTATCTAGTAAATACCAGTGGTAACATTCAAAAGAAGAAACTTAGTGGTCTGAAAGATGGTAATGAGTGTTATTACTATGTTGACGACAAGATGCATGTTATTCTTTACACAGATAACAAAACTTTAAAGAGCAAAGATGGAACATCTGTTAAGAATAATAATGGTGAGGAATTTGTAGAGTATCTTAAAGAAAAAACAATGATAACGAAACTGACACTACACTAGATACAACCGAATCTACGGAAGAAAATCCAACTGAAGAAGCAACAAATTAATCCCACATATTACTTTGTTGCATGTCAAACCTGATTTTGTAACAAACTAATAAAGAGTCCCAATCCAGGTGCAAACCTAGGATTGGGGCTTTTCCTAATGATTTCCTATACAAAAACACATATCAAAAAAATTCCCTATGCAACTCAAAAGTTCCATCAGAAACTGATTATTACCTACTCAATTTACCACCTGCCAAAAAGAAAAGCAGATAAAACAGACAAAGTTTCCAGTTTCCTTCCGAGCCAAGACCCGAATCATAGCAACAAATAAACCTGAAGTGTTCAAGCTTCCAGAAGGCAATCTTTTCCTGGGGCTTTAGAGACTGTTGTTAGTTCTGGCTTACACCAATAGAAAAGCAATGCCAAAATCACCTAAAAATCAACATTTTTATTATTTTAGTACTTGTAAATTTGAAAAATTGTGTTATAATTAGTTTATAAGAATCACATTCAGAGCAAAAAGGTTAGATATCTTATACTAGAGATAAAGTTGCTTTGAATGTGTTTTTTAGTTTTCTATAAGTGACGATTTTTTTAAATCATTACCCATACATTAATTAGGTATGATATTATCGTATAAAAAATTTTAAGAAGCAATGACTTTATGAATAATAATGGGAAAGATTCTGCAAAATTTATAGAAAAGAAATCGGCACCTATAGATAAACAAATTTTTAGTAAAATGAAATTTTATAATAGAAATTTCTTATAACAGGTTACTTAAAGTAGCCATCTGGCTAATCAAAAAGAGTAACTTTTCAATCCCTCAATACAAAAGCATAAGTTCAAAGATTGAGGGATTTTAGGAAATTATTAAAGACAATCCGTTCTTAATTTACTGGAATATAACCCTTTCCCGCTAATTCAGACATTTTATACGGTCAAAACACAAGAACAAAATTTTGTAATGATTATTCCAGTTTCATAGACAATCCATCGTAAATTCCAACAGGTATCTCATCTTCAAAGGAATATTCCTCCATCATATCATAATCAAAGCTATAAACTATTACCCGTTGTTTTTTAGAATCTACAATCCAATATTCTCTGACACCCGATGAACGATATTTGAAAAGTTTAATTGCGTAGTCCATCCTACGGCTATTTTCCGATACAATCTCAATTACCCAATCCGGCGCTCCATGACAACCCTTTTCGTCTAATTTAGAAGGGTCGCAGATCACTGAAATATCAGGTTCAACATAATTATGGTCATCTTGATTTAAAAACACAGCAAATGGAGCTGGATATACCTCACATTCTCCACCATTTGACTTAATATAATTTCCAATTGTTCGATCAAAAAAATGGACCAGCCTTTGGTGTGACCTGGTTGGGGGCGCCATAAAATAGATTTTTCCATTAATCAATTCAGCTCGCTCACCATTTGGAAGATCATAGATATCATCAACTGTATAAGTTTTTTCTTTTAGAGCTTCCATATCTCACTACCTCCTCTGTTTATAGTATAAGCTATTTTTCATACAAATACAACTTAAAAAGTATCTGGAAATATTATGAGAATTTACATAAAACTCTTGAAATTAGCTTATTAAAATGCACTTTAGAATAAGTCAAAATCATATAATGCTTAATAATTAAACTAAAATATCAAATGAATATTGTAATCATAACAAAAATGTTAATAATTAAAATTTTCATTTTATGTTTTTTTGTATTCCATTTTTTACCAAAATCTTTTATAATTATTTTATAAACTAAAAAGGTGACATAGAATTTTATAGAAACTCCTTAGTTTCCGAACCAGCATTAGTTAAAATTAATGAAAAATTCTTATAGAACCTCAAAATCAAAGAACATATTAATCAGCAACAAAAGAAACATTTTCGAGTAAAGGAGAACAAATGGATTACGAAGAATTGATTGAGCAAATTGTAGAAGAGTGTAGAAAAAATAATTTATCCGTTTCCAGAATATCCAAATTGACTAAACCTTCGAAAAATACGACGTTTGGAGAGTCTTGGCAAGAAATCGATTCTTCTTTACTGTTATTAATTCGAACATTGGAAAGTTTTGGTTACAGACTTGATACTAAAAATATTCAAGAATCATAATTTATTAGACAAACTTAAATATTGTTGTTTAATCCATTATATTAACCATTATCCGGCCAGAAACCGAATTTCAGAAAAGTCTAATTGTTAGGTGATTCAGAAGTTTAGCTTCAGGTGGGGTGATGTATTGTCGCTACCACAAAAATATTTGATTTTGGAATTAAAAAAGATTTTTTGAGTTTCTGTTACAATCAGTTCCTACTTTTTTGAGAAAATATATAGTAATAATTGAGTAAAAGCCCCAATCCTAGGGATATACCTGGATTGAGGCTTTTTTGTTCATTTCAAAGCTGAATTTGTTATGCAAAAATGTTGAAAATAAACTTATTCAGCATCACTTTCGGTTGTATCATCATTTGAAGATTCTGTTTCATTCTCATCGTCAGCTGCATCTTTATTCTTAGCATATTTGGTAACAAATTCATCACCAGAATTCTTAGTAACGTTATTTGCTTTACTCTTTAAAGTTTTATTATCTGTGTAAAGAATAACGTGTCTGTTATCGTCAACATAGTAGTAGCATTCATTACCATCCTTCAAACCACTGAGCTTATTCTTCTGAATGTTACCACTGGTATTTACCAAATAATAATTGTTAGTTGCGAAGTTAATATCATCACTACCTGTAGCATAATGGTAAAGTACAGTATCTCCATCATCATTCTTGTATGTTGTATCATCAGACCATACTGGAGCGGATTTCTTTGTTACTTTAACGCCATCAGAGTTTATATCAGTGCCATTACTTCCTTCTACTTTAACTAGTTTGTACTTATCATCAGAACTAGCTTTTATCTTGCAGCCATAATTGTAGATATATTTCTTATCTTCAATACCAGTTACACCCCGACCTCTTCCACCAGCAGGATTACCAGTTTTCTTGAAAAGGAAGTTGTAAGAGTTGCCATCCAAATTCACAGTAACATTACCAGTCTTCATGGAACCATCGCCATCTAAGTCATTACCAAAGTAATACAGATAGATGCTATTTAGACTACTATTCTCCTGATCCCAGTTATCATTTGCAAATTTGCCATCAAGAATGTCATCTAAATCATTAGAATCAATGTCATCTGCAATAACCTTGACAATTTTTTCGTCATTCATCTGTAATACGCATAAACCATTCAACATGGCACCGGTTTTTCCCTGACCATCATTTGGCCAGAAACCATAGTATTTACCTTTAATGCTCTTGATTTCGCCTTCATAAAGGATACCATTTGCATCTGCATAATACCATCTCTCGGTTTCATCTCCAGCGTCTTCGCTTGCGAAACCAGTACCATAATCCATAAAGGTGTTATCATTGTCATCATCAGGAGCAACTACTTTGAACCAACCTTTAGTTACGCGAGCACCATCTTCCGGGCTATTGAAATATCTCCATGTAGATGCAGATGCTAAGTTAGCTCCGGTTGCCTCTTCGTCAATTCTCTCATTAATTGCTGTCCACTGATAAACCATTACGCCACGGTCATCAAATGCATAGGTTTTTCCATTGCTCTTCCAGCTCTTGGTTTGCATTCTTTTTTCACCGTTGGATTTGA
>QXWR01000105.1 GCA_009911065.1 Clostridiaceae bacterium
TAAGCAACAAGATGGATAATTCCTTACTGGCTGTAAGGGATACTAACCATAAATCTATTGTAGTAGGAGGTATAAAAATCAAGTTGGGTATTGCTTGCGTCAGGCATATGAAAGTGGTAAGATAAAAAACGAAAGTGAGTTTAAGGAGGTGCTTGGGAGTGTGCTATCTGATTGCGAAGAAATTCGGTGATACAGGCTGTGTGGCTTTGCAGACCTCTCATGGCCAGCATCTGGCAGATTTTAAGAAGAAGCTGATAAAAGCCGTTGGATATGACACCATTCAGTTAGTGACAATCAGTCGTCCCTCTGCCTATGGGGAGTATGAACCCTATCATTTCCTGGAAACAGAGCAGGAGTTTGAGGAGGCAGTAAAGAATTTGTAGAGATTGATGATAAGAAAAATAGAAATGTGAGTTTTAAACGAAGTGTTACAGAAAGGGCCAGAAAAGGGGTTTGATGACTTGACTTTTTGCTCCAGCCATTGTACATTAGCACACACGTTTGGTGTGGTTTGTTCTGTACTTGACGTTTACTTGACATGAAACGGGCAGAAAGCCTGATTTTATGGGCTTTAGCAGATTCGATTGAGGAAGCGGCTAAGGCTGGAAAATTTTAGTGAAATGGCCTAAAATGGCGTAATTTTGAAGGTTAATCAAGTCGTGATTTGGTTTGATTAGCCCTCTTTTTTTGTAGGAAAAGCTCACATAATAAGACCCAGGCAAGACCCAGACCGTAAGACATACAAGACACACTTTCCCCTCATGGGGAGCCGAGGCGGGGGAGACAGTGCCTGAGCATTATCAGATGTTCAGTTATGTTTCTGTGCCAGCTATGAGTGGATTCTGCGTATAGCAGATGTTATTTATTAGGATTTTGGGGAGCAATGGAATATATTGCCAGGGGTATTTTTGGGGCCTTATATACAGTGATACAGCATCTATTGGTACGCACAAACGGGGCAAATTCCCCAGGGGTACGCAGTGTTTTCGCTGACTTTCCGCTTTGATTTTCTAGTTGCCATTACCAAATATGTATGCTAAAATAGATCTTGAGAAATCATAGAACGACAAAGAGGTGTACCACCACGAGGAGCGCCAACTCCCCGTGGCAAGGCATGGTATTCACGGTACCACACAATACTGACGAGTCAGCGATACACAAATGTAATTATAAAGCACTGGAAGTAAAAGTGCAATCTTTTTTGTGTTGTTAAGTTGATGAAGTCAACCTTAAGATATATTAACGAGGTGTTGGTGTGGACGCATACTGGCACCTCGTTCTTGATTTCTCGCCTGGGGTACTCAGTGGCAGATTCCTCTGCCACTGAGGTATCCTGAGTGAGAAGTCGGAGTTGGAAAGACTGCGATTTATTTGCCGTGTTCGCAGTCTTTTTGTTTCTTCGATTTTGGCGTTTGTTTTTAGGATACTTAAAACGGCAAAATTCAAGGAAAAGCAGGAGTTACCTGCAGAAAGAGGGAAAGATGAAAAAACAATTAAGAACAGTGGTCGCTTTAACGGCGGCGGCAGCCATGACGATGGCTTCAGTGATGACGGCGAGTGCGGACACTTGGAGGCAAGATTCAAAGGGCTGGCGGGTTGAAACCGAGGATGGTTCTTATCTGACAAATCAGTGGTGTCAGTCACTGGGTGGCCTATGGTATTACTTTGGTGAAGACGGGTATCATCTCAGGGATACCATCACACCAGACGGGTATTATGTAGATAGACTCGGAGTATGGGTGCCGGAGGAGATTGAGGATGCATATGTACCGTCTGTCCAGGAGGCAGTAAAAATGTACAAGGATTATTTGCTGCAGGATATTTTTTCTTCAGAGAATTTTGTTTTTGTAGATTTAAATGGAGATGGTGTTCCAGAGTGCATTGCGATAAGTCAAGAATATGGATTTCGATTTTGGGTATGTGCTGGAAAGGAAGTGAAAACGTTAGAGGGTGGCAGATACACTAACACGAACCTCTCCTATATTAAAGATGGGAATACTTTGAGCATATGTACTGAATATTCTGGACAAATAACCAGATCATTTAGGCAGCTCCATGTAAATGAATTGTTCGATGGAAACCAGGGAAAGAGAACAACGGATCTTCGACAGATTTCATATTCAACCATATCTGCTGATGGTAATCTCTATATATGGGATGGAAAAAACTTTGGAACAAAACAGGTTACAAGAGAATCTTTTGATGAATTTAATAACAGTTTTGGAACATTTACAGAGATTCCTTTAGATTCTGCCCATACATATAAGAGCATCGATGAGGCGTATGAGGCATTCGTTTCTCAATAATAGAAGGTGCTGTATCTCATCTGTGATGGGGTATGGCATCGCTGATAAAGAAAATAGCTTGGGAGGAAGTCTGCCTGATAATGTATTTAAGGAGGTGTTTGGGAGTGTGCTATCTGATTGCGAAGAAATTCGGTGATACAGGTTGTGTGGCTCTGCAGACAGAGCATGGTCAGCATCTGGCAGATTTTGAAGAGAAATTAATACAGGCAGTTGGCTATGATAAGATTCAGTTAGTGACAATTAGTCGTCCCTCTGCCTATGGGGAGTATGAACCCTATCATTTCCTGGAAACAGAACAGGAGTTTGAGGAGGCAGTAAAGAATTTGTAGAGATTGATGATAAGAAAAATAGAAATGTGAGTTTTAAACGAAGTGTTACACAAAGGGCCAGAAAAGGGGTTTGATGACTTGACTTTTTGCTACAACCATTGTATATTAGCACACACGTGTGGTCTGGTTTGTTCTGTACTTGACGTTTACTTGACATGAAACGGGCAGAAAGCATGATTTTATGGGCTTTAGTAGTTGCCATCAAGGAAGCCAGTAAAGGCTGGAAAATTTTAGTGAAATGGCCTAAAATGGCGTAATTTCGAGGGTTAATCAAGTCGTGATTCGGTTTGATTAGCCCTTTTTTTTGTGGGAAAGGCTCACATAATACCAGATAAGACCCAGACCGTAAGACCATCTGGCAGTGCAGCCATAAGTTTGACGGCGGGGAGAAATGCGGCACGCCGCATCTTGATGAACAAACCACCCAGGTGCTTTTCTTGAAAGCGGCCAATGCCATCTTTGCGGAAAAAGACGGGGGCGAAGCGCCTGCGGCTGCAGGTGGAGATAAACGTGGTGGCGGAGCTGATCGAGCAATGCGTAGCCGAGAACGCCCGCATTGCCCTTGACCAGACAGAGTATCAAAAGAAATATGATGCAGACCCAAAATTGTTTTATATTGGTCGATGAAGCGATATACCACTAATCTGCTTCCCTTGCAAAGAAAGCCACGGCTTTTTTGAGGAAAAGGTTCTCCTTTTCCAGTTCAGCGATTCTTTTGTGAAGATCCTGGATTTCTTTTGGAGAAAAGACAGGAAAATTTGTAGTATGTGGTTGTGAGATCTGGCATTCTTCGCTATATTTTTTTACCCATCCAGAAAGGGTTGACTTGGCAACCCCATACTCTTTTTCAAGAGTTGGATAATTTTTTCCTTGGATATACTCTTTCACTAATTGCTTTTTAAATTTTTCGTTATAGACTTTGGCCATACTGCTGATTCCTCCTTTCTGCCTGACATCTCCGGAAATGTCCAGGCTCCTATCGACATCTATAAGATAACACATTTTTTTCTAAGGCTCTATGAGAGAAAAAAATCTCGTATATAAAAAATAAAAAGCAGGAGTTTTCCCCTGCTTAGCTTTCTCCTGCTTACTTGTTTCTTTTCTTGGCTTGCTTTATTAATATATCTAAGAAGTTTTTTGTTTGAGGTTCAACACATTTATCAATACATGCAATTTTAAGAGGGACTTTTAGGATTCCTTCCTCAATTTTTATCAGTATCGTTCCTTTTCCTGTTTCGAGGATATCTTCGCTAATTTTGTATATGTCAAGCGCTGTTTTGATATTTGCAAGTGTTTCCTCGCTCGGTTTCCTTTTAATATTTTTAAGTTTTTGAAAACGGTCGTAAATAAGTTTTCGTTCTGCTTCATGGGGGCTTTCGTGAGGGAATCTTTTTGCAACATGGCCAGCAATATGAAACAATGTATCTCCGTAATAAGTCAATATAAAATCACAGATTATCTCCCAATACAATAAGTTGAAAAATTTTTT
>QXWR01000106.1 GCA_009911065.1 Clostridiaceae bacterium
GATAATTCCCCTTATAGGAAGTTGGCCACCATCCGTAGTAAAAACAGGCAATTTCGAGGAATTTCAAAAAGAAAAAGGAGAGTGCATTAATTATGAGAAAGCAGACAAAAGTAGTTGCAGTAACCTCTGCAGCCGCCCTGCTGGCCATTGGCGCTTCCATGACTTCCTTCGCAGCTACTGGCTGGGTACAGGAGAATGGCGAGTGGTTTTGGTATGACAGAGACGGCAGCCGTGTGGAAGATGAGTGGAAAAAATCTGGTGATGACTGGTATTGGCTGGACAGCGATGAAAATGGCGCTATGGCTTTGGATAAGCTGATTGAGGATGACGGCGATACTTATTATGTGAATTCCACTGGCGCTATGATTCGCAATGCTTGGGTTTCGATTGTAAATGAGGACCAGGATGATGACGATCCGGCAGAATATCATTGGTATTACTTCCAATCTAATGGTAAGGCTTATAAGAAGGGGGATGGTTCTACAACCCGTTTCCGTACCATTAACGGAAAGAGATATGCTTTTGATGACGACGGAAAAATGCTGTACGGTTGGGTGAATGCTGTTGGTGAAAGAGAAACCGATGATGATGGCTGGGAAACTGCTGACTACTATCTGGGCGACTGGAATGATGGTTCTATGAAGACTGGTTGGCAGAAGATTACCGTTTATGATGATTCATCTGACAAAGAAGATGATATGGATTATTGGTTCAACTTCCAATCCAACGGTAAGAAAAGAGCTGATAAAGATGAATGGAAAAGTAATGGGAAAGCATATTCCTTTGATGGTAGAGGAGTAATGATTTATGAATGGGCAACTACAACAACCGTTCCATCTATAGCATCAGCCGCTAGTACCAGTGTTAACGGAGGTTCTGCTTCTACCTCTAACTGGAGATATTATGGCAGTCCAGAAGACGGTGCTCGTAAAACCAAAGGATGGTTTAAAGTAATTGCTCCAGAAAATGACAATGATAATACATTCCTGAATTATACTACGGATACTTTTGCATCAACTCATGCCGATGACGAATCAGAGAAGTGGTATTACGCTAATGGAGATGGACAGTTATATGAAGGTGTAATTGAAAGTATCAAAGGAAAATATTATGGTTTCTGGCCAGAGTATAATGCAATCAAAGGTGCATCCTCAGGAAAAGGCGGAGCTATGCTGACTGGATTGTGTGTATTAGAGATCGATCCAACCAGTGATAAGATTTTATCTGTTATTGCAGAAAATATTGATTCCAGTGATTTGGATGACATTTTAGATAACACATATACCAATTCTGATATTCCTAACCTTGGTGCGCCAACCTCATGGGCAAGCCGTGATATTTATCTGTACTATTTTGGTAATGATGAAGACAGTGATGGAGTTATGAAGACCGGAAATGTAAATATCAATCTGGATGGTACTTCTTATACTTTCCTGTTTAAGAAAACAGGTAATGTAACTGGCGGAAGAGGACGCGGTGTAAGTGGAATTGATGATAACAAATATATTTATAGTCATGGCTGCAGAGTGAAAGCCGATTCTGATGATAGATATCAGTTAGTACGTGTTTGGAATACTAATGCTGGCGGTAATCTGGATATTAACTCAGATGGTGTAAGCGTTGTGAAAAGGGATGCTCCACAATGGGATTCTTCAGGAACATCTTATCGAAATAGCGAAAAAGAGACTGTACGCTACCATTATGGCAATACAGCAGGTGATGGTATTAACTTTACAACAAATGGTATAACAAATAACGGCTACTATTTAGTAAACACCAGCGGTAATGTGCAGAGAAATAAAAATGGGGTCAAAGATGGTAATGATTGTTACTATTATGTAAATAGCAATCGTAACGTAATTCTTTATACAGATACAAAAACTCTGAGAGCAGATCAGGATGGACCATATGCAAGTGCGGTTACGAGCAATGAAGCCAAAGACTTTATTAATGGATTCCTTGGCGGAAATATGCAATAAATCAATTTGTTAATTACGCATTCAGAGAGTTACTATTATTTAATTTAAAATCACCTTGAACTTTAAATGGACCTTTAAAAGTTAGACTAGAAATCTAACTTTTAAAGATCCATTTTTTATAATTAAATATAACTGTCCAATTTCAAAACCCCAATCCTGAGATTGCACTTGGACTGGGGCTTTTTGTTAGCTTGTTGCAAAGTTAGATTTGATCTGCAATAAGGTTGTAAGTAAGACTATTTGGTTTCAGCTTCGGTTGTTTCGGTGGTAGTTGTCTCATTGTTACCATTACCACCCAAATTACCATTTTCATTCAGTCCTTTGGAAGCAAAGTTTTCAACAAACTTGTCGCCATCATTACTGCTAACCTTATAAGCTGCTGATTTCAAAGTTTTGTTATCAGTATAAAGAATAACATTCTGATCCTTGTTAACATAGTAGTAGCAGTCATTGCCATCCTTAACACCATTCTTATTCTTCTGAATGTTACCGCTAGTATTTACCAGATAATATCCGTTATCATTTCCATTTCTGTGGAAGTTGATATCATCACCAGCAGATTCAGCCTCATAGTGATAACGTACAGTTTCCTCATCATCATTCTTAAAGTCATAAGAGGACCATTTCGGAGCATCCTTCTTCTTTACAACAACATTCTTAGAATTGATATCAATATTAGAATAGGTTTGCTTACCGTTTTCATCAATATTAACTACTTCAACCAACTGATATTTGTCATCAGAGCTTGCTTTAATTCTACAGCCATAATTGTAGATGTATTTATTATCATCAATACCAGTTACACCGCGACCTCTTCCACCAGCAGGATTGCCAGTCTTCTTGAAAAGGAAGTTGTAAGAGTTGCCATCCAGATTCACAGTAACATTACCAGTCTTCATGGAACCATCGCCATCTAAGTCATTACCAAAGTAATATAGATAGATGCCACTATTACCATCATCCTCCTGATCCCAGTTATCATTTGCAAACTTGCCATCGAGAATGTCATCTAAATCATTAGAATCAATGTCATCTGCAATTACTTTTTCAATCTCGCTACCATCCATCTGAAGCACACACAGACCATTCAGCATAGCTCCGCCCTTCTTACTGTCATCCGGCCAGAAGCCATAGTATTTGCCCTTAATGCTCTTAATTTCACCCTTATAAAGTTCACCATTGGCATCCGCATAATACCATCTCTCTGTTTCGTCACCTGCATCATCCTTTGCGAAACCAGTACCATAATCCATAAAGGTGTTATCATTGTCATCATCAGGTGCAACTACCTTGAACCAACCTTTGGTTACACGGGCACCATCTTCTGGGCTATTGAAATATCTCCATGTGGAGGTGGATGCTTTATCTATATTACTTCCAGATGCAATGTCTTTGTCAATTGTATCAATTGTTGTCCACTGGTAAACCATTACACCACGAATATCGAATGCATAGGTTTTTCCATTGCTTTTCCAGCTCTTGGTATCTGTCCTCTTCTCACCATTGGATTTGAAGTTGAACCAGTAATCCATGTCATCTTCTTTTGCTTCATCATAAACGGTGATTTTCTGCCAGCCAGTCTTCATAGAGCCATCGTTCCAATCGCCTAAGTAATAGGCAGTATCAAGATCTGTCCATCCTTCATCATCAGACTCACGCTCACCATTCTTATTTACCCAGCCATACAGCATCTTTCCATCATCATCAAAAGCATATCTCTTTCCATTAATCGTGCGGAAACGGGTACTACCACTGTCGCCTTTTTTATAAGCCTTACCATTCGACTGGAAATAATACCAGTTATACTCTGCCGGATCTTCGTCATCATCCTGGTCTTCATTTACAATCGAAACCCAAGCATTGCGAACCATAACGCCAGTGGAATTTACATAGTAAGTATCGCCGTCATCCTCAATCAGCTTATCCAGAGCCATAGCTCCGTTCTCTTCGCTGTCCAGCCAATACCAGTCATTACCAGATTTCTTCCACTCATCTTCCACACGGCTGCCGTCTCTGTCATACCAAAACCACTCGCCATTCTCCTGTACCCAGCCGGTAGCTGCGAAGGAAGTCATGGAAGCGCCAATGGCCAGCAGGGCGGCTGCAGAGGTTACTGCAACTACTTT
>QXWR01000107.1 GCA_009911065.1 Clostridiaceae bacterium
ATGAGTCAGTACCTTCATTTAATTTGACGAATATAAGAAAGACTTGGAGTATCTAGGGTGCAGGATAACACTACAGCTCCCCCTCTGGCAGCTGTACGGTTAGCAGCCGTCCTCTGTCCGGCTGCAGCACTCCTGGCTCCTGTCTGGCCTGCCGGCTGGGCAGCCCCTGTTCTGGCCGCCTGGGCAGCTCCCGTTCTTCCTGTCTGACCCGCCGGCTGGCCCGCCCCTGCTCTGGCTGTCTGGCCTGTGCCTGCTGCCCTTCGGCCTGCTGACTGAGACCTGCTGCTTCCAGATGTCTGGGCTGATCCGGCCGCTGCCGCCTGGGCCGGTAATTCCTGCCCTTCCTCCCGTTTCCCGTCCGCAAACTCAATATTATCCACATATAAGGAATTTCCGTACACCTTCTCCCCGTTCCGGTTGGTATAATTATTGTTCCTCATTTTCCCGTTGATCGCAATGCGGATTCCCTTGTACAAATGTTTCTCCGCAAATTCCGCCCGCTTGTCAAAGGCGACACAGGGAAAGAAATCTGCCGATTCCTCGCCTTCCTCCGCTTTGTAATTCCGGTCTACTGCAAGGGTAAACTTTGCTATGGGCATCTGGCTGTCCTGGGAATAACGGATTTCCGGGTCTTTCGTAATTCTTCCTACAAATGTACATAAATTCATTCTTGTTTCTCCTCTCATACGTTGTATTGGTATGTATCCTCTTTATCCTATCTGTCAAATCGCTGAAACGTATTTTTTCCATGAATACGGTTTCTACTTTTTTCCAAATATCTTCTCTGCCTCTTCCGGAAACAGTTCCGTAAACAACTGCTCATACCTCTTATAACCATCCTCATTTAACACTACCTCCAGGGAAAGCTCTGACCAGATCAAAAGCTCCTCCTCCGGCACATGGTATTTCCCTGGCCGAAACTCCCCGCCATTCCAGTATGGAATGCATGGCTTTACCATTTCCGCCAGCTGGGAAAGACTCTCTGCCCCGCAGATGATCCGGCTCTTTTTCTCCGCCATTCCCAGAAGCAGACCGAATAGAATCACCCTTTCCGCCTCCTGGGAAACTTTTCTCTTTACCGTCAAAAGCTCCCTCACAATGGCTTTCTTTAATCTTTCCTCTTTCCCTTCATCTTCCAGAGTCTTCTGTTTCCCATGACGGTACACCGACTCCAAAAGCAGGTTCTGTGCAAAATTCATTCTCATAACCCTTCCGTTTCCCTGAAAGGTTCCATATCCGTCCAATAGAAATTGCTTCGCAATGGACCGGATACCTGCTGCCATGAGATTCTTTTACGGTCAGTGCAGGAAATGCACAGACCTATCCGGACAGTAATACTCATTCTCTGCTTCATGCTCCCTTCTCTTTTTTAAATGTCCCCACCAATAATCATCAATTCCTTTATAATTCCCTCTCCAGATTCCCTCCGGTGTACAGTCCCACCGCTTCTGGATACAGCGAAGATTCAGTTTGTGGCAGATCTCATAAAGCCTCCGGCACCCTTCCTGTATCTGATCCCGCTTGGTCTCCTTATAAGGACATGAAAGAAAGTCTTTCTGCATTTCCGCATCCATATCTCCACACGCCTCACAGACAGACTCTTTATAATCTCCCCGGCAGGAAACGGACAGAAACTTGTCCATGTCGTAGTACTCATGAACTTCTTCAAGGCCGTTTTCCTTTAACTGTGTCAGCGCTTTTTCCAGTTCCTTATACTGATTGACTCCGGGCACTCCCAGGAAACTGCAGCCGGACATGGCATAGGCGGCAGACGCCTTCAAAACGCCTTCCGTCACCCGCACTACCTTCCCATAAGGGTCTCCAAAAAATGCCACCGGGCTTTTGCTTCCTGTCCCCCTCTCTTTATTAGTACTGCTGAACCACAAGTACTTTCTCCCGTCATAAGGAAAATCCAGCCGAATCTGGAAACCGGTTATGCTCCCCTGGATACTCCTGACCGGACACAAAATCCCATGGTTTCGCCCGTAAAAGGCGGCGTCCCAGTTTCCCCGGCTGTTGACAAAAAAGCCTGGGATTCCCGCAAGGGAATATCCCTCCTTTAACAGTCTCTTGGCAATCCCTTCCGTGCCGGAAACAGGCGTACTCCGAAACTGAAATTCCTCAATCTGCTGTTCGCGAAATCCCCGATTCATCAGATTTCTTCTGTGGGAGTCCGTCAGGGGCAAAAGCTTCAGAAGGCTTTCATATACCCTGCTTCGTGCCTCAAAGTCTGGTTCTGCCTGTTCTCCTTCCTCCTTCCTTTCCCTGTTATAGGATACGGACGGTCCATAGGCCCTATAAGGCAGCCTGTCATATCCCGCCCTTCCAAGAGATTTAAGAATCTCCCGGTAAGCCCTCTTGTAACGGTCTTCTCCATAAAGCCCTCTCATTTCCGCATACAGGGTCAGCATGTTTCCCTGAGAGCCGCAGTTAAAGCAACGGTATGTATTGCAGGGATTCCCATCCTTTAAGACACGAAAATTCATTTTCCCCCGCCTGTCGCCGCAGAATGGGCAGACGACGTTGAAGGAATTTCCCTCCGTCAGCCTTTCAATCCCCAAAAGGTCTGCCACTTCTGAAATATCAAATTTCGGTTCGTACACCCTATGGCGTTTCCTCCTTTCTTCAAGGAATCGGTCCTATGCCGGTTTCTATGCCGCCATTGCCGCCTCCAAAAGAACTTTTGCCCCGATTCTCAGTTCCTCATTACGGCCCCGGTAAGAGTTTACAAACCATTTCAGGTTCTGGATTCCCTCCGGCCCGCTTCTGGCAATCTCTCCCAGAGTCTTGCCCCGGTAAAACCCGCAGTTGCACAGCACGTTACAGGCTTCCTCCACCGTCATTCCGCCCTGGTTTTCTGACAGGTTCGCTGAAGGTTGTACCGGATTGGGGGAATTAGACAGATTTGCCACATTCGTTCCCTTTTTAATTTCCGCAGAACCGGCACGCATCGCCTCTGTTTTTTCCACACCACTCATACCTTCCCTGACCGTACCCTGGCTGTTCTGGCCATTTCGCTGAATACTCCGGCTTCCCCTCTGGGTATTTGTATGTTTGCCGCCTTTGTCATTGGCTTTTCCATTAGCAGAACCCGTCTCTGGCAATTCCATCGTTCCGCCTGCACTCTTCGGCAAATGCACCATAGTCCCCTGCCCAGGCCCTATTGGCGACGGATTCACGGAATAATCTTCCGCTTCCCCTGGCAAGGGTTCTTCTGGCATTTCCTGAATCATTTCTCCTGAACCTTGTCCCAAACTTTGAAAACCGTCTGCTTCAGCCTGCAAACCATCAATGGCTCCTTCTGTTTCCTCCGGTTCCTCACCAAACCCTTCTCCATTCTCCGCTAATTCCTGCATTTCCTGGAAACCGTATTCCGTTTCCTGATATGCAGCTGGCTCCATGCCATCTCCCTGGGGATATCCGTTTTCCTCCCCATAGTTCCACTCTCCTTCTAAATATTCTTCCGGTTCTCCCTGGGACTCATCAGAGGGCGGCGCCACGTTCCTCATATCCGGGTCATCCCCACCCTGGTTGATACAGAACTTATTGAGCAGATAATATTTCAGGCAGTACGTCCACCCGCTTCCCTTCGCCTTTTCCGGCATCTGGTGGAAACCAATGGCATGGACCGTCACCTGAAGCTGATCCTCCGGGTTCCCCGCATTGGTCCACTGAAATGTCAGATCCGCCTCATAAATCCACATCTGGTACAGAGGAATATATTCCACAAACATGGGATTCCCCCGTTCATCCTTTCTGGTGGCCGTCTCCGATATAATGTCAAAATTGACTCCCTGCTCATTCATGGCCGGGGTCAGATACCGGAAAATATCATCAATCTTGATAAAATCGTAGCTGACCTCCTCGCTGTATGTCTGCTTCACAAGAGCCGGGATTCTTGCCCGAATCCGCACCATTTTTTCCTGAAGCGTCAGGATTTTATTCTCCATATCATGTTCCTCCTCGTATAATAAGTTTATAGCCAGTCAGAACAGGCTATAGACTTATTCTTTTTTGATATAGATGCAGGA
>QXWR01000108.1 GCA_009911065.1 Clostridiaceae bacterium
GAAACTGTGAAAAAAGTAGAAAATAGCGTTCCAAAAGCTCACATAGCTTTACTAATGGTTTGTCATGGTAATACTCGATATAACTTTCTGAAAACTCTGTAAGTTGTATGGAAAAATAGGATATATATAAGAAAATAATCGGATACGTCACACATTATAGCACATTGTTTTGCAATTTTCAAGGGTAAGTTTTCAATAACATCATTCGGGGAGATATTCAAAAAGCCAGTTGAGTATCTCTTTTTTGGTTGAAATATATGTAGTTCAAATATGTAATGATTTGTATTGATTTTTAATGAAAATTAATATATAATTTAGGAAAAAGTGAGGTGAAAATATGGCAAATGTATCAATTCGTGTTGACGATGCAGTAAAACAGAGGGCAGAAAGTATATGCTCTGAATTAGGAATGAGTTTATCCACAGCTACAAATCTATTTTACAAAAAATTGATAAGCTATGGTGGGATTCCTTTTGAATTGAGGGTAGATCCTTTTTATAGTGAAGATAATCAGGATCATTTGGAAAGAGTAATCAATAATTATTATCACGGAAAATCAAAACCTGTTCATAAGAAGATAGAAGAATTGGAAAAAATGGAGGAATGATATGATAAACCTTACATTTCTTCCAGAAGCGTGGGAAGATTACTTATATTGGCAAGGACAAGATAAAAAAACCTTAAAGAGAATTAATGCATTGATAAAAGATATTATGAGAGATTATTACCATGGATTAGGAAAGCCAGAACCTTTAAAGGGGAATTTGTCAGGTTGGTGGAGCAGAAGGATTGATGAAGGAAACCGAATTGTTTATAGGATAGAAAATGATGTGTTGCTTGTGGCAGAGTGTAGAAGTCATTATTCCGATAAATAATGATTTTCATGAAAAGATAAATAATAGATAATAGTAAATCAATAATGAGATATTCAATAGTAAAATATTGGGTATCTCTCTTTTTTTGTTGGGCAGGGATGGATAAATAGGGGGTAGGAATTGTTTAAAGGGCTTCCAGGGGGCTTTTCATGGATAGGTGGGGAAAATGTGTGGATCATGGGGTGAAATGGGAATACAGGGGATTCAGGGGAAAAGGAAAAAGGGCAAGGGCAGAAAAATGAAAACGAAATACTGTTAGAATGTCATAATCAGGGTGGCTCATTTCTGGTGGGTATCACTCTTTTCTTTTTTTGTATCTGGCGTTACAATCCCCCAACTTGAAAGGAAAGGAGGCTGTGGGCTGTGGGCGGGATGCTAAAACCATTGTGTATGATTATCATGGTTTCGGTTTATTGTGTTTCCATGGTGATCGTGGTTAAGTGCATGAAAGAGATTGCAAGCGCAACCATCAACAAAATAGGCAAGCTGGCAGAGATGGCAGAAAAAGAAGAAAGTGAGGGATAACCAAGTGCTAAGTTTTCAAAAGTTTATTGAAAAAGTAAAAACAGAAATCCATTTGCTTTGCGGGGACGGCTACCAGATTATCATGGAACCTGTCCCTCAAAACAATGGGACAGAACAGACGGGCATTGATATCAGGAAGGAGCAGGGGGAAGAAATGGCACATTTATGTTTAGATGCTTATTATGAGCAGTATTTGGCAGGAATGACGGTTGAAGAAGCGGCAAGGGATATCTGGGATATTTTCAACAGCTTTGAGCAAAGCGGGGTTTCAGAGGGTTTATTAAATGATTTTGAAAAGGTGAAAAACAAAGTTGTGTTCTCCCTGGTAAATTATGGGATGAACAAAGAACGGCTGGAATCCATGCCCTATGTGCCCTATTTAGATTTAGCCATTCTATTTTATGTATTATTGGATCGGACAGAAAATGGGGAAAGGACAGCAGTTATTACGAATAAGGAACTGGCGGCATGGGGGACAACAAAAGAAGAACTCCTTCGGTTAGCAAGGCAGAATACCCCAAGACTGTATATGGCGGAAGTCAATTCTTTAAATGATGTGATGAAATCATTTGTAAAGGATAAGAAATCAAAGGATTTGTTTGATGAATTTATCAGGGAGGAAGAATTGCCTCTCTATGTGTTGAGCAACCGCCATAATGTAAAAGGGGCAGCAGTTATTTTATATGACGGTCTGTTAAAAGAGATGTCAAAGGTTCTGGGACATGATTTGCTTATTCTCCCTTCCAGTGTGCATGAAGTTTTGGTTATGGCTTATGATAAAACGATGGATTTGTTCCCTGTCAGAGATATGGTTGAGCATATCAACAAAGAGGAAGTGCCGGTTTGTGATGTGCTGTCCAACCAGATATACAGGTATAACAGGGAAAAGGATCAGGTTTCATTCCTTATTGAGGATATGGAATCCTAAGGATTAAAGCTGGCATGGCATAGCTGGAAAAACTGTTTAATTCGTACATTCCAGCTATGCCATTTCCGGCACTTACACCACTGACAAAAGGGAAACCTGGCGTTAAGATATAGGCATAGTAATTGATAGGAATTACAAAAATAAAAAGAAAAAGGAGAAAGAATTATGAGTAAAATGGTAAGAACATTAAGCGAGGAAGCAAAGGACATCATCAGGAATTATGTGGAGATGGGAAGGGAATACGACCGGAAAGAGTTGGTTGCAGAGATTAAGGAGAAAGCAGAACGGAAGGAAGAAATGACAGACGGCGTTATCGCCGGGGCAATTAAAATGCTGACCGCTTCCAATGAAATTATGGTGGCATCAAGGGGGAGATACCGGAAAGGAAGCCCTGTAGGGAACCAGAATATGCAGGAAAAGGTGGTGGCGCTGTTTCAGAAATTTAAAGGGGATTTGGATAAGATTTGTATGGTGAACGCGCTGAACCTGAAGGAAGAAGATTTCCGGTTCATCAGTATGCTGAATGAGATTAGCAATAACCTGGAATCCTCGATCTGGACATTAGAGGATTTTGGAAAGGAAGGGGCTGGTGCTGGTGAAGCGCCAGCCAGCGAGGGGGAAACAGAAGGAAAGGAGTTGGGCAGGGCAAATGAGAGAAAGGAGAAGAAAGAGAAAAAGCAAACAGGGGAACCAATGAAGGAGGCTGTCTGAACAGGCAGCTTTTTTCTTTGGGGCAGGTGAAAATTACGGAATTACGCAAATTACGCTTTTTTAGCAGATGGAAAACAAAGATACCATAGAATTAGGGATAGGTTTGAGGGGCGGGTTTTGGATTGAGAAAATTTGGGGAGTGATAAAAAGTGGTATGAGATAAAAAGGAAAAATTATTTTTTGGACTTCTGAAAAAATGGGTATCCGTTAAGGGCAAAATGAAGGGGTACATTTAGTGGAAAAAATGGGGTCTGAAAAAGTAGTGGAGGGAGTAGAAAAAAGTTCAATACATCAGAATAAAAAATTAAAAAACAGAAGCATAGAGGATATTTTAAGAATACATAAAAAATAAAATTGATAGAGCATAGGATTTAAAAACAGGTGGAGCATATATAGAAAGTTGAAAGTACACTCATAAAAGCAGATAAAGTTTATAAGTTATTAAAACAGATAGAAGCTATAAAGATTCATAAGACTACTCAATACAAACAAGTTGGAAAAAATAGAGAAAAAAATAAAGATGAAATTAATCATAAGTTGTCTGAATTTATCATAGGTGTATTACTCTATCATAAAAATGTAATTAATCATAAAGTGTCCTAATTTACCATAAAGTGTCTAAATTTATCATAAGCTGTCTTAATTTAACCATAGGTGCATTAACCTGTCATTAAAATTGATATAAAGATTTGGTAAATGGAAGTCAGATCATTTGACTAATTAGAATTGTAACAGTAAGGGAGGTATAGTTAATCATAAGAGGACGTTAATTTATCACAGGGAAGGTATAATTGAACATAAAATGTAGGTTATAATATAAATTATAGAAATTGATGTTTAAAATAGATAATTAGATGTTATCCTGCACCCTAGATACTCCAAGTCTTTCTTATATTCGTCAAATTAAATGAAGATACTGACTCATATATTCTGATGTATTTTACAGCAGAGTGTTTGAACCAGTACCTTCTTGTGTTATCATATC
>QXWR01000109.1 GCA_009911065.1 Clostridiaceae bacterium
TCTCCTTTGCTCTTTCATTTGATAGTATAGGTTGTTCAACTTTTCCTGTCCACATTTATATACTAACACCAGGTCTTGCCGCTGGATAGGACGCTGGAAGCGGAGATTTACCGTGACTGTGCTTTGAAACGCTGCTCGGTCTGCGGAAAGCCCTATGTGCCAAAATCCAACCGGGGCAAATACTGCCCGAACTGCGCCGCCAGAGTACACAGGCGGCAGAAAACAGAAAGTGAACGGAAAAGGAGGTCTGCTGTGGACAGTTAAGGCGGGGAAAAGCCTTGATTTGCAAGGCTCCGCAAGCCCAAAACCGGGGCGGGCGGTATGTTTTATCGCCCACCCCGGAAAACGGGCTTCTAACCGTCCACAAAACACGCTATGACAAACACGATTTACATTCACCAGCCGGAGAAAGTCATCAGCTTCACCCGGCTCCCCAATTTCCTTTTTGAAGCCCCATCATTCAAGCCCCTGTCCAACGAAGCGAAGGTGCTGTACGCCTTTATCCTGCGGCGGGCGGAGTTATCCCGGAAAAACGGGTGGGCGGACGAATATGGGCGGATTTACCTGTATTACCCCATCTGCGAGGTGGTCGCCCTGCTCCACTGTGGGCGGCAGAAGGCGGTGAATACCCTGCGGGAGTTGCAGTATGCGGGGCTGGTGGAAATACAGAAACAGGGCTGTGGAAAACCCAACCGCATTTACCCAAAATCCTATGAAGCGGTTCCAAACACCGACTTCAAGAAGTCCGGCTGCGGTACGCCGGAGGGATGAAAACCGTACCCTACAAGTACGAAAATCAATCCTCTTGGAGTACGGAAACCGGACGATATATAGAAATACAGAGATTAAAACCATCTATTTATATCGATTCCATTCCAATCCTATCAGAGATATTTTCGGCGGGAAAACCCGCCGGAAAGGAATGGAATGGGGAAAGGAGTTCAATGGCGCAACACGCAATTTTGCGATTTGAGAAACACAAGGGCAACCCGGCAAGACCGCTGGAAGCCCACCACGAACGGAAAAAGGAGCAGTACGCCAGCAACCCGGACATTGACACCAGCCGGAGCAAGTACAATTTCCATATCGTCAAGCCGGAGGGGCGCTACTACCATTTCATTCAGAGCCGCATTGAACAGTCTGGGTGCAGAACGAGGAAAGACAGTACACGCTTTGTCGATACGCTGATAACCGCCAGCCCGGAGTTTTTCAAGAAGAAATCCCCGGAGAAAATACAGGCGTTTTTCAAAAGAGCGGCGGACTTCCTCATTGACCGGGTAGGCCGGGAAAATATCGTGTCGGCGATAGTACACATGGACGAGAAAACGCCCCACCTGCATTTGACCTTTGTTCCGCTGACGAAAGACAACCGCCTGTGCGCCAAAGAAATCATAGGCAACCGGGCCAATCTGACAAAGTGGCAGGACGATTTTCACGCCTATATGTTGGAGAAGTACCCCAGCTTGGAGCGTGGGGAGAGCGCAAGCAAAACGGGAAGAAAGCATATCCCCACCCGGCTTTTCAAACAGGCGGTTTCCCTCTCCAAACAGGCGAGGGCGATTGAAGCCACGCTGGACGGTATCAATCCAATTAACGCCGGAAAGAAGAAAGAGGAAGCCCTCTCTATGCTCAAAAAGTGGTTTCCGCAGATGGAGAACTTCTCCGGGCAGTTGAAGAAATACAAGGTCACGATAAATGACCTCTTGGCAGAAAATGAAAAACTGGAGGCAAGGGCAAAGGCCAGCGAAAAGGACAAGATGAAAGGCGTTATGGAACGGGCAAAGCTGGAAAGCGAGTTACACAACATTCAACGGCTGGTTGACCGTATCCCGCCGGAAGTGCTGGCAGAGTTGAAGCGGCAACCGAACTATGGAAAGGAAAGGTGATTTTATAACGAATATCAGATACAAAAAGGAAACAGAAATCGTGACTTTTCAAGGAAAGGAAATCACGCTGGAAAATCTCTCCCCGGTATTTACACCGGAGCAGGAAGCGGCCAAACGCCGGGAACTGGAACAGCAGCTTTATGAGGTGTTCCGCAAGTACGCCGACAAGCGGCAGAAAGAGGAAGCCGGGGCGTAAGTTTTTCCAGCCACATCATTGATTTACGGGGCTGTTGGCGGTATAATAAGACTGTCAGCAGCTCCGTTTCTTTTTTAAGAAAAGGAGCGACAATATGAATAATCGGATAGACGCAATCTATGCAAGACAATCGGTAGACAAAAAGGACAGCATTTCCATTGAAAGCCAGATTGAGTTTTGCAAATACGAATTGAAAGGCGGTAGTTGCAGGGAATACACAGATAAAGGATACAGCGGCAAAAACACAGACCGCCCGAAATTTCAAGAGTTGGTGCGGGATATTAAAAAGGGCCTGATAGCAAAAGTCATTGTCTACAAACTTGACCGTATCAGCCGTTCCATTCTGGATTTCGCAACCATGATGGAGCTGTTCCAGCAGTACAATGTGGAGTTTGTTTCTTCCACGGAAAAGTTTGATACTTCAACCCCGATGGGCCGGGCCATGCTGAATATTTGTATCGTGTTCGCACAGTTGGAACGGGAAACGATACAGAAGCGGGTGACGGACGCTTACTATTCCCGCAGTCAGCGGGGCTTCAAGATGGGCGGGAAAGCCCCCTATGGCTTCTATACGGAGCCTATCAAGATGGACGGTATCAATACAAAGCGGCTGGTAGTGAAGCCGGAGGAAGCGGCAAATATCCGGCTGATGTTTGAAATGTACGCCGAGCCGACAACTTCCTATGGGGACATTACCCGGCACTTTGCGGAACAGGGCATTTTATTTAATGGCCGGGAACTGATACGCCCCACGCTGGCGCAGATGTTACGCAACCCCGTCTATGTGCAGGCGGACTTGGATGTGTACGAGTTTTTCAAGAGCCAGGGGACGGTGCTTGTCAATGACGCCGCCGACTTCACGGGCATGAACGGGTGTTATCTCTATCAAGGCCGGGATGTGAAGCCGGGCAAGGCCCAAAGCCTGAAAGACCAAATGCTGGTGCTTGCGCCCCATGAGGGGATTGTCCCCTCGGATATATGGCTGACCTGCCGCAAGAAGCTGATGAACAACATGAAAATCCAGTCCGCCCGGAAAGCCACCCATACATGGCTGGCGGGGAAAATCAAGTGCGGGAACTGCGGGTACGCCCTTATGAGTATCTTCAATCCCTCCGGCAGACAGTACCTCCGCTGTACGAAACGGCTGGACAACAAAAGCTGTCCCGGCTGTGGGAAAATCATCACGGCGGAACTGGAAGCGGTGGTGTATCGGCAGATGGTGAAAAAGCTGGACAGCTACAAGACACTGACGGGCAGGAAGAAAGCGGCAAAGGCCAATCCCAAAATCACCGCCCTGCAAGTGGAACTTGCCCATGTGGATAGCGAGATTGAAAAGTTGCTGGACAGTCTGACAGGCGCAAATAATGTGCTGCTCTCCTATGTGAATGTGAAGATAGCCGAACTGGACGGACGCAAGCAGGAACTTCTGGCGAAGATGGCGGAGTTGACCGTGGAAGCCATCAGCCCGGAACAGGTCAGCCAGATTTCCGGCTACCTCGACACTTGGAAGAACGTATCCTTTGACGACAAGCGGCGGGTGGTGGATTTGATGATTACCACCATTGCCGCCACAAGCGACAGCTTAAACATCACATGGAAAATCTGACGGGCATATCAGCGCCCGTCAGACCGTTACCTTGTGTAGTCCCTTGTAAACTGTACTTTAAAGCTATTTATACTACAGTTTTAAAAAAGTTTCTTGATAATTTCTCTCCTCCGTGCTATACTTTCATCATCCGATTTCTTCTATGGTTCTGGTGAATCTCTCACCACTTGTTCCGTTTTTTTAACTTTATGGAGGTATTTATCTATGGCAAATAATAGATTGAAACGCAACACGCAGAAACATAACCTTAACTGTGACGATTTATCCACACTTTGGAATACTCTTCCAAATACCAAAGAGGAGGTCCT
>QXWR01000110.1 GCA_009911065.1 Clostridiaceae bacterium
GTTGTATTTTCACTTTTTACTTTGAATATTTGTTCATTATATGGCATAGATGTTACAGCGTTTCCATATTGCTGACATTTTATAATTACATCAGATAGGATGGTATCGTCTACCAATGGGCGGATTCCGTCATGGATAATAATAATGTCATCATTTTTACATTTTCCTTCCAGATGGAATACCCCATTGCGTATAGATTCCTGTCCGGTATTACCACCATTAATTACCCATTTAAGTTTCGTGATATTAAACTGTTTTGCATACGCCCATAAAATATCATGCCATCCATCTAAACATACTACCTCAATCGCATCGATTTTAGGGTGCTTTTCAAAACTTTCTAAAGTGTAAATTAATACAGGTTTATCATAAACATTGATAAATTGTTTTGGAATATCTTGGTTCATTCTATGACCTGACCCAGCAGCGATTATTAATGCAATATTCATATATGTACTCCTCGTGTATGGATTTAACTATTTTGTTTTGTAATATTAACTTTAGAAATGTGATTAAAACAATAATCATATATTGTATCTGCGACAAGTTCGGATGCATGCCCTGATTCACATATTCCTAATTGGTTGTGGTGTTTTTTGACTCTCTCATTATATGTTTGCTTATTATAATTTAAAATATTGTCAATTAGTTCTTCATTATTTTTTGCTATTGGAAATGGCCAATTGGACATAGGAGTATAGAAATCTCTTTCGTTTATATATTGATCTGAATCCGTTGCATAAATAAAGCAAGGTTTTTCTGTTAGGGAAAAATCCCACATACAAGACGAATAGTCCGTAATCAGCACATCTGCAGCTATAAGTAGCTCCTGCATATCTGGATAATTGGAAAGGTCTATGGTTTCTGATAAAGTGATTTTGTGAGAATTATATATGTAATGTGTACGGATACCAAATACCCATTCGCCGTGGAACCGTTTTTTTAAGGAATCAAGACATTTTTTTTGATCAATTGTAGTGTTCATAGAATGTGCCTTTGAAATATGTCCTCTGAATGTGGGAGCATATAGCACTAATTTTTGTTTTGAATTGAATCCTAAGCGTTTGAGGATTTTTTCTTTATCATATAAATTATAAGAAATTAATACGTCGTTTCGGGGCATGCCGATTTCCCATAATTTGTTTATAGATAAGCCATAGGCATGAGAAAAAGCAATACTAAACCTTCGATTTGAAGATATTACAATGTCTGTTTTTTTCCCATCTTGTAAGATTCGTTTTTTTTCTATTTGAGATAGTGTGACATCTGTCCCCATTTTTTTATATGCTCCACCACCATGCCAAGTGTTTATTATTAATTGATTTTTGCGGTATGGTAAAAAGGCATTAACTCCCCAATTAACGACAATAACTTTTGAAGTAAGCATATAGTAACAATACTTAAGTGAGTTTCTTTTAACACAGACAGTATGATTCAAATCAGAAGTTTTTTTATTTATTACCCAGATTGCTTCGTGCTCTTCTGGATATTTTTTGGATATAGCTTTATAGATATATTTTGGATTACACGAGTAGCTTTTTCCTGAATATGATTCAAAAATAATACGATTATTTTTGATTGGAAAAATATATAGAATTTTAAGCAGTAAACAACATAATAATTTTATATAATATTGCAATGTTTCAAAAAGTATTTTTTTCTCAGGTTTTATTTTCATTTTTCACCTTGCGATCCTTAATCGTTTTATCGTTATTACTTATATTTTGCTTTCTTTTATGTAATTTACTATTTTCTGACAAGTATAGTTCTTCTAAGATTTTTGCTGATTGTATAATATTGTATCCTGCATTATTGACATTGCTAATTGCTTTTTCAGAATCTATACGATTAGCATCAAGAATCAATTTATTCCAAATATCATAATTAGATTTTAAAGATACAAAGTGACAATTAGAATTAAGCTGAACTTCTTTTGGCACACAATCAGATACAATACATGGAAGACCATTGGCTTGGGCTTCTATTAATACAATACCTAAGCCCTCATAAATAGAAGGAAAGACGAAAACATCCATAATATTTAATAAGTCACAAATATCGTCTCGCACTCCTAAGAACAAGACATGTTCTTTAATACCTAATAATTCCACTTGATGTCGAAGGTTAGACTCAAGATTACCTTTACCAATTAATATTAGATGAAAATTTGGGTGATTTTCGATTAATTTGGCAAAACTATATAATAAAAAAGACTGGTTTTTTTGAGTAACCATTCTGCCAATATTACCAATAATAAATTTATTTTCTAATCCGAGTTTTTGTCTTAACTGATTTCGTGTTGTAGCAGAATATTGAAATTTTGAAACAATAATTCCATTTTTAAGAATTGAATAGTTGGCTTTTTCCCCAAATAAAAAATGGCCAGAATCTTTTGAACAGGCCAGGAATTTTGTTGCATAGTGCTTAAATATGGGATGACATATATATGCCAGTTTTCTTTTTAAGACTTGATCGATGGTTGGATTATGACTATGTGCAATACGAATTGGTATACCTGCCTTTTTACCAAGATATAAAATCGGAATGCTTGCAAGAAACTCATGGCAATGTAAAATAGTTATATTATTTTCACACAGAATTTTATATGAATTTTTAATAAATCCATAAAAATTGTTTTTATAATATGGAATAGTATATATATTGCCGCCCATATTTTCAATTATATTATTATAGACAGGTAAGTTTTTATCCACAACCCATGTCAAAAAATCAAATTGAACTTTTTCACGGTCGATATATTGATAAATATTCATTATAAAAGAAGCAATTCCACTATTTCGGTTTAGCGTAAGTACTTGTAAAATATGAATTTTTTTCATAAGATCACCATATTTTTGCTAGACTTATAAAGGAATATTCATGTACATAAAACATTTAAACTTGATTATGAATGAAAAAATATTTTTTCAAATTTTTAAAGATATAAAAAGATAAATAATAAAAAATTTGAAGTCCGTTCAAACCCATAAATCGGTAAACCTTAAAAGTCATGACTGCAGCTTTTTTCTTATCTCCAGATTTGGAATTGTTGGATAGTTGGTACCATAGTAATGGTTCGTTGATTCCATAAGCATAATAACCGTCCCTCAAGATTTGAAGCCATACAGCATAGTCTTCATGCATTTCATCTCTTTTCATAGGATACCTTTGTGCCAGCTTTTTTCTTATCAGAACAGAAGAGCAAGATATTATATTTTGCTTTAAAAGAGTATGATAAGAAATAGTTTTTGGAACCTGAAGAATATATTCTGACCGTTTCCCAGAAGGATGAATAAAAGAGCTTCCAGTATAAACTAAATCCACGTCGGAGTTTTTTTGGATTACATGAACTTGTTTTTTTAGTTTATCTGGATGCCACTGATCATCGCTATCAAGAAAAGCAATCCAGTTTCCAGATGATTTGGCAATTCCTTTGTTTCGAGTGTAGGAAACACCAAGATTCTGTCTGTTTTGTAAAAAAATAATTCTTGAGTCTTGATGAATGTAGGATTGAATGATGGAAATCGTTTGGTCAGAAGATCCATCATCTATGAGAATCAATTCCCAGTTTTTATAAGTTTGGTTTAATACGGACTGAATGGAGTTGGAGATGGTTTTCTCTCCATTAAAGACCGGCATAATAATGCTGATGAAAGGATTTACTATCTGTTTCATAAAATCATATCCTTTGAATTTGTTAATCGTTCCGAAAACAATTCTTTTCAGTTTGTGATAGCATAGCGTTGGATTGCTGGGATACAATTGACTGTTGTGATGTTATAATTGGTGATTGTGATGTCGTAATGGACTGGCAAATTGCCATAATTTGTCCCGCCGCAATCCCTTCTGTACTTTCCTTCATAAACAAAATCTTTACGGTCTGCACCATCAGCTTTACATCCAAC
>QXWR01000010.1 GCA_009911065.1 Clostridiaceae bacterium
GGTAAGATGACATTCCAGATTGGTCCCAGCTCCGCTGAAACAATCGTGGTAAACAGTCAGGCTATGACCGTCAGTGGTATTCAGGCAGCTGTTTGGGATGCTATGCTTGGTATTGACAGAGAGAAAGCCGCTAAGGATGAGGCTACGCCGGGAATTGCAAATCTTACGGCAAAAGATGGTACTTCAGGCGCTACAAGCGTTCAGTTTAAGGTAGGCAGCACAACCATTACGGTTACTCTTGCTGCAGCTACTGCTGGACCAACTGGAACCACTAGCCAGTCTTATTTGACCTCAAGCGGTATTGTAAATGCAGCGGCATTTGAAGCCCAGGTAAATCGGTATACCAGTGTTGGTAATATTGCTGGCAACAGTACACTTGCCTCTGCATTGCTGCATTCTATGGATATTTCCGGAAGCAGCACGGTTGTGGCGAATGCTGCTATTGATACCATCAATGCTGCCATTAATGCGGTTTCCAGCTATCGTGCTAAACTTGGTGCGGCACAGAACAGATTGGAGCACACCGTCAACAACTTGAAGGTAACTTCAGAGAATATCACATCCGCAGAGAGCCGGATTCGTGATACGGATATGGCGGATGAAATTACGGCTTTTACGAAGAATAACATTCTTCTTCAGGCATCTCAGTCTATGTTGGCACAGTCGAACTCCGTGCCTCAGAGTATCCTGAGTTTGCTGGGCTAATGAGTTAGGTGGAAGAGTGTTTTCATTCTGATTTATAGTGAAATACCCCGCTGTTTGCTACGCTGCAGATTTTTTGCCCCGTTGCTTGCAGCGGGGTATTTCACATTCGCGGCATTGGTTCAATGTTCATATAAGTAGGACACTTGGCGCATTTGTGTGTGGAAATAAAAATTGATTTTTTAGCGGGATGTGTATTTGCATTCCGCTTTTTATGCTGCAGAAAATATGTTTTTTCAATTTATTGACTTTGATTTGTGGAATGTTTATAATTAACCTTATCCGAAATTGTTGAACTAAACGAATCATTATACTATCAGTATAATGACAAACCGCCAATAAGTGCCGTATTTATGCGGTTTCCTGGCAGTCTTGAGGAGATTTTACCCCAATAAATACTAAAAATTGAACCGCTCTCTGTCAAGTAGACAGTGGAAAAAACAAAAATTTTAGCTGCCAATCATATTTTTATGGTTGGCAGTATTCTTATGCTGCACATGTTAAATGTTTTCTATATTCTATTGGTGTCATACCGTTTAGGCGTTTTTGATACCGGTGATTATTGTAGTAGTCTATGTAATCACATACTGCTTCTTTTCACTCATCGTAGGTATGAAATTTTTTTAGATCATACATTTCGGATTTTAGCATCCCCCAGAACGCTTCCATTGGACCATTATCTATACATCGGGATACTCTTGACATGCTTTGCGTCATTTCTGCATTAACGTAAAATCAAAGGGTTTCTGCTTGCTCACCCATGAACAAGCAAAGAGGATTTTTCACCTGATAAGACGGAACTGTGACGGCTATTCCTTATCAGGTGAAGGACTGGGGCCTGCTGCTAAAGAAAAAGCCCCCAGGAATAGTCCCGGAAGCACGGCAGAGGAGGATTACAGTCCCAGCTCTGTAAAGTCAATCCACAAATCGTCATAGATGTTGACCTTTATTTTGTCCTGGAGGGTGTAAGCGTCAGCTTTAAAATCTATTTCCTCCAGATGGTACACAAAGATTTTCCTGCTAAGGGGGTCCACAATCCAATACTCCCTCACTCCAGCATCCATGTAAAGGTTTAGTTTGCGTACATAGTCATGGCTGGAATTGCTTGGAGAGACAATTTCCACAATCCAGTCCGGCGCTCCGGTACAGCCCCGGTCCGTCAGCTTATTGGGGTCGCAGATTACGCTGACGTCTGGTTCCACCACGTTTCTGTCATCTTCTGAAAATAGCTTGACGGCAAAGGGGGCTGTGTAGACTTTGCAAGAACCATTTTGAGAACGGAGATAATTTCCGATTTCCAGATGGAGGAAGGATAGTATTTCCTGGTGTATCCTGCTGGGAGCCGACATGTAATAGATTTGACCGTCTATGAGTTCGGCTCTGACGTTCTCCGGCAGATTGTAGTAGTCCTCTTCTGTGTAAATGTTTGCGTGGGCTAATGCTTCTGACATGAGATTCTCCTTTCTGATGGGTGGTTATGGGGTTTCTAAGGCAGCAGGGGAAAGATTGTCTCGCTCCATGGTTTCGGTGATTGCACGTCCTATAAAGCCATTGACGCTTTCACCATGGGCTTTTGCATGAGATTGAATGGTATCCTTTTGACCTTTAGGAACAGTTAAATTGATTCTGTCATAGGCTTTTGAAATGTATTTGTTCGTGGCCTTTTGTTGAGCTTTTGAGGCTGGCATATTGCACCTTCTTTCTCTTCAAAGGATTAAGGAAATAGAGAAATACTATTCCAAGTATATACAATACTATACCACAATTATATACTTGTGTAAATATATAAAATACACAAAATATTGCGTAAATATATATATCATGTCAATAGATGTAATTGCGCAAATATAATATATTTATATCATCAACAGAGAGGAATACAACAGCCAAGGCGGACGGGAGTACCGAAAGGAAAAGCAAGAACGCAAGGTAACACTGGGAAACAGGATAAGAGAGATTGAGCTGCCGCATAAGCGGCTAGATGTTTAAAGCCTGCTGGGGCTGTCCTAAAACCTTTTGAAAATATGGCTATGGAAAATGATGAAAAAAGACAAAATGAACAACGTTATATTATCAGTATAATGACTGATATGGTGTAAAGCCTTTATTTATGCGATTTATAGGGATTTTACAAAGTGTTTTACCCCAATAAGTACCCCATTTTATATATCTAAGGTTTCCTTAATGACTGTTGTAATGAGGATTTCTTATAATATTTGATACCATATCTTGTGTTACTCAAAATATATCGCTCAAAATATTGGGAAAAAGGTATTGACTTGCTTAATCGCATGTTGTATAATATCTATAGAATTAAATATTAGTGCCAGTCACAAGTTGCAGTGCCAGATTAGTATACTTATAAATACAGTCCGAATTGCAGTTTGTGAGGTTGGTACAGATAATTGAATCAGTGCGCCCTATGAATTGGCATAGGGGAAGGACAAAATGGTGTCAGAGATTTGTAAGTATATTTACAAGTCTTTGGCACTTTTTTGTTTTTTGGCAGAAAGGAGAATATATGCGTACATTGAATGAAATGAACATGGAACAGGAACCCGAATTTGTAAGAGATGCAGAGGGGGCAAGATTGGCACGCATGGGCGTGAATACTTTTCGTAAACTAGCAGAGGAATTTGACGCAGTTTATAGGATTGGAAAAATTAGGGTTACGGACTGGGAGAAATTTAAAGCCGGACTAAAATCATATAAAGGCTAATCTATATGGGTGATATTTTTACGGATAATGACAGAATGGAGGTAAGGCGGTGGATTTTAATGAAGTCGTACAGATGATAAAGGGGAGTTGCAGCAGGCAGATATTTTCTTCATTCGGTTACGACGATACAAGGAAAAAATACACTGCGCTTGAAACATCCTTACATAATAACGCCGATCTCCATCCATCAATGGGACTGCACCAGTCGGGAGATTCGTTTTTCTTGAAGGACTTCGCAGGGGAACAGAAAAAGTATTCCAGTATTGACCTTATTATGATAAGTGAGGGTTTGAGGTTCCTGGATGCAGTGCGGAGGGGTGCGGAAATATGCGGCATATCCATTGATGATAACAGGAGAGAGGAGCTTTCCCCGGATAAGAAATTTATTGTTAAGGGATTGTATGCCAAAGCGGAAAGAGATTGTTTTTCTGTAAAGGAAATTGTTCAATTCATCATATGGGCATTGTCTGAAAAAGAAATGTGTGCTATACTCCATTCATGGGAAACCATAGAGCCAAAGGCGGCTTTACCCCTCTTGTATTTTGCGGAGGGTTCAAGTAGCCCTCAAGACGAAAGAAAGGAGGGCGATGCAATGTATGTTACATATCAGGATTTAATCCAGATCGGTATACTCGTTGTTGCCCTTGCGAATTTGATTTATCAGATTTACAAGGGAAAAAAGAAATAGCCGCCACTATTCGCAGTAGTGACGGCTGACGCTATAAGCGTTAAGTAATAACTGTTTGTGGGTAGAGCCGCTTCTATGGCTTTCCCTTTTTCTATGCTTAATATAGCACATTTGGCAGCAGGATTCAAGAGCCAAACACACGTTTATTGTAATGTGATTGTAAAAGCTGCCTGCCTGCTGTCCCTATTCCTTATCGGACAGACCGTCACGCGACATAGTTTCGTCAATAGCTCTGTTAATGAAAGCCGTTGTACTCTCTCCCATGTTGGCGGCATGTTCCTGAACCTCTGTCCGCCGTTCGGTTGTCATTCTTACTTTAACCTCACAGAATTTCTCCATGTACTTCTTTTGCGCCCTGATTTCTGCATCTGTTTTTACCCTTTTTACTTTATCTGCCATTGTTACACCTCACTTTCTTTCCTAGTGGGGACCGACATATAAAGACACTTTCTCCACTATACACTAATTATAGCATAAAAATCAATCTACGACTAGATATACTATACTTGATGTATCAAATGAAGGAGGTACACAAAGTAAAACAGATTACCAAAGAATAGATGCCTTTGCAACAAGGTACATCGAGCAGAAAGGGAGTCCGCAGACTTTAAAAACCATTCTGGGGGCATAGCAGCCTTGCAATGACAATGGACTTATACAGTCACGTTTTGCCGAATACCAAACAAAAAGAAATGGACAATTTGAGAATAGTGTTATAGCAGTAGGGGCGGCATTGTAACCGCCCTTTTCGTTACCCTAATACTGCCCCAATTTCCACCCCTTTTTTGTGGGGTAAATAGCAAACAAAGATAAAAGTTGATAAAGTGTAATGGCATGGTTGACTTTAAATAACTCCCACAGAATCAGGGTTTAAAAGCATGGCTATGGAAAATGATGAAAAAAGACAAAATGAACAACTTTATATTATCAGTATAATGACAAATCTAAGAATTAGTGTTATAGTAATTACAGTTAAAAGCAAAGCGGACTGGATGAGTCCAGAAAGGAAAGAATCATGGCAACAGTTGATTTCGCGGGAATGGCTTCGCATATTATCTACATAGCGAACATTATGAGGCGCTGTTCAGTAAAGAAAAAGAACAGAGTCTGGTTAAAATGCGCTCATGTAAGGTAAGAAAAAGGCGAAAAACTGTGTGGCTTCAGGAACTTGTTTCTAATCTTGGTATGGATATGACTACTTTTTTTACAATATCAGCAAAGCAGGCAGTAAGAGAGAAAAGAATACCATTTGCGATTTCTATGGATGTACCTAATGCAGATACAATCAGGGCCATCAATGATGTAAGACATGGAAGAAATTTGAGCCATTCTTTTTCTTCTGTGAAAGAATTGATGAAGGATTTAGATGCTGAAGATTAGATATTATACTTCTTTTATGAAGGATTATAAAAGGGTCGTTAAAAGAGGATATAACATAAAGTTGATGGAAGAAATGCTGCGTAAATCCATAGAAAACCAGGGATATAAATGCAGCAAAAAATATATTAGCAGAAGGACTAAGACAAACAGCATAAAGAAATAGATAGGGCGGGGACGCTTTTGTCGTTATTTGTAATGTGATTAAACGGATGAAGAGTGAAAGAATTTGCTAAAACTTTCACAACTTGTTTGTGTCTTGGAAAGGAAGGAGAAAATATGAAACTGAATTATATCACGATTATGGTACGAAGTATGGAAAAGTCTCTTAAATTTTATCAGGAGCTTGTTGGATTAGAGACTGTGAAACATATGACTTTGGAAAGAGGAGAGATCGTTTTTCTTGCCAATGGAAAGGAAGAAACCAAGCTGGAGCTGATTGAGTTTAAAGACAGGGAGAAGGTTGAGACCAAGGGGATGGTTATGAGCTATCAGGCAAAAGAATCTTTGGAAAAGCTCAGGGAAAGGGCAATTATGCTTGGGGGCGCTCCCTCGGATATTGTGAAACAAGGGCCGAAACCAAGATATTTCACAGTGAAAGATCCAGATGGGATTGTTGTGGAGTTTACGGAGTCAAATACCCCGCAGTAAGCAACAGGGCATTAAATTAGCAGCCCAGAAAGCTGTGGGGGATTGACCCTCGCGGCATTTGCCAAATGCTTGTGCAAGCACGATTTTTGGCTCATTGCTTGGGGCAATAAACAAAGTACTAGAGCGTGTCGGAAAATACATTCCCGCCATCCGCACGCCCCACTTTAGACTGTTTCAGGGGAATGGTTGGAAATTCCCCTGATATTCTTGACATTTGAGCAGCGGAATGGTATTTTATATTTAGATATATATCTAAATATAAGGGAAGAGGGAGATTGGGATATAAGGATTCAAAAGACATTTAAGGCGCTGTCAGATGAAAACCGGAGAAAGATTCTTGATTTGCTGAAAAAGGGACCAATGACAGCAGGAGAGATTGGAGAGCACTTTCCAGTTTCTGGCGCTACCATGTCCCATCATCTGTCTGTTCTCAAGGAAGCAGGGTTGATTTTAGATGACCGCCAAGGCAAGTACATTTCCTATGAGTTAAATACATCGGTGGTAGATGAATTGATTGGATGGGTCAGCGGCTTGAAAGGAGAGTCTTATCATGAGTGAAGAAAAACTTGGTAAAGAGAAAGGGGAAATACTTCATAAGAAAACGCAGATTGTCATAGGTCTGGTATCTTTGCTTCCCATTGTATTGACAGCAGCAGTGTACGGGAAACTTCCGGAACAGATTCCCACTAACTGGGGATTTAATGGCCAGATCAGTTATAGTGGAAAAAGCCAGATATGGATGATTGCAGGAATGTGTCCTTTTTTTGCAATTTTATTTTATCTACTGCCAAGTATGGACCCGAAAAAACAAAATTATCAGAAGTTTTCAGGGGTATATGAAAGTTTTCAGTTGTTTTTGCAGATTTTTCTGATGATTATAACAGGCATTATTATTACGGAAAGTTTTTGGCCGGGAACGATTCAGGTCAGTGTGGTTGTGACAGCTTTGTGTTCGGTTTTATGTATGTTTATTGGCAATATGATGCCAAAGTTTCGACAGAACTTTTTTTGCGGTTTTCGTACTCCATGGGCTTTAAGTGATGAAATTGTGTGGAATAAAACGCACAGACTGGGAGGAAGAATGCTGTTTGGAGCTGGAATTGCAGGGCTGATTGGGGCGTTTCTTCCAGGAGAGAAGATAAAGATGGGAATGCTGTTGGTTCCTTTGGCAGTAGCAACAGTGATTCCTTATATTATGAGTTATATATGGTTTCAAAAGCAGCAGGAAGAAAAGTCTTGATTTGGGATTATACCAGAGTGTGTCTGAAAATTGCTTTCCGTCATCTGCGCGGATAGCAGCACAAATAGATACTTATAATTTTTTGTAAAAGGCGTATGATGAAGAGTGGGAAACTCAATATCATACGCCTTTTGCTTAAATAAATATAAAAAGAAATAGAATAAATATGCAAAAAGACAGGGGTGAGTGTAACAAAATTCCAAATTGTGTTACACTGGGAAGAAATTAAAAAAGACAAAAAATATGGATTTTATAAAGTTTTTAGGGAAAAATCGTCTAACATAAGAATGATGAATAAAAATACAGTCAAACCGTCTACCCTGTTTAAAACTGCACAGAGAAGCAAATAGATCTGAACCCCTTAGAAATTTTCTTAAGAAAATTCATCCTGTTTTTCCAGAAAATCTTAACTCTTTCCTGGGTAAAAAAACTTGCAATCCAGATAAAAGAATGGTATCATAACAAAGTGCTGTGAGTGTAACACAATTTGGAATTTTGTTACATTAGGGAGGAGATTTTAATGAGTAAAGAAGATTGGTATGTTCTTCAAACCTTTAACGATCAGGAGTATGAAGCGGCTTCTCTTATGGACATTGCAGTTTCAAAATCTTTTTACAGTTTGTGTTGTGTTCCCAAAAAACTGAAAGTGTTTCGGATAGGAGGAGAGCTTCGTCTGGTGGAGGAGATTATGTTTCCCGGATATTTGTTTGTGAGAACTTCATGTCCGAAAGAGCTTTGTGAGGAATTAAGAAAATCTCGTGAGCTTCCTGGATTCTTGCCTTTTGGCCGGGACGAAAAAGGGGAGGAGATATTGATTCCAGTCAATAGGAAGGACCTTGATTTTCTACAACATGTATGCGGGGAAAGATTGCAGTTTCCTATGGGAATTACAAAGATTATTTTAGGGGAAAATCGTCAGATTTTAAAAGCTCATGGGGCGTTGGAGCAATATATGGACCGGATTGTAAGGTTGAATCTTCATAAGCGATTTGCAGTGGCCAAGATTCCTTTGTTTCATCGCAGCCAGACGGTCCTGTTTGGGATTTGTCTGGAGCAGGATCGGTGTGTGCTGGCACGCTCTGAGGTTGGAAAATATACAGCGTAAATGGTGATGTGAAAAAAGATTTTTTCGGACAGGGTTTGGTTTCGGAATGATATTTGTGGAAAAATACATTTTGTGGAATGTCTCCGGTGGTCGCCGTGGGCAGGGCGAAGATGGATCATAGGTGAAACGGATGGGTTTTGGGTTGGTAATTCGGGCTTTGGCTGCTGTGGACAGGGAACTGGGACAATGGCAGATTCCGGAGTGGCGAAGCACGCTTTTTTCTTTTGAGGGAAGGGGGAGGGATATGTGGTATGTGATTCAGACGATGACTGGGAGAGAGCAGGAATTGGCTGATGGGATTGGGAAGGTAATGGATGGGGAGAGCTATAAGAACTGTTTTGTGTTTTATCAGGAATGTTTTCGGCGGAGAAATGGGGAATTGAAGAAGGGTGTGGAATTGCTGTTTCCTTCTTATGTTTTTGTGGAGACAGACCATCCGGAGGAGTTTTTTGCAGAATTAAAAAAGATTCCCAAGGCAGCCTATTTTTTAGGTATGGATGAAGGATTTTGGGGGATTTATGAGGAAGAGGAAATGTTTTTGCGCCGTTTGATGGAGGATACCTGTAAAGGCAAGTCAGACAGTGGGGAAACAAAGGAAAGAGGATTTGGTCTGTCCTATTTGATTCGCCCCTCACTTGTGTGGGTGGACAAGGAAGGACAGATTCAGAAGGCACAAGGGGTTTTGAGTTTTTATATGGACCGTATTGTAAAGCAGCGGTTGAGAAAACGGAGTGTGGTGATAGAGATTCCTTTTTGTGGGAGAATAAGGAGAATCCGGCTTGGGATTCGGCTAAAAGAGGATGGGTGAGAGTGGAATATAGAAGAATGGGATGACGGGAGTTTATGGGTGGCGGACAGGAAGTTGCAGGTGAATCTGGAGAACGGCGGATGAGAAATCCCAGATGAATCCGGAATGCAGGCAGACAGGAAAGTATAGGAAGAGGATAATCAAAGGAAACAAAACAACATGACAAATGTGAATATACTGGAGAAATATCTCCCGAAAGATAAACGGATTCGAATGCTGATTTTAATGGCATTGGATGTGGGCGCCATAGGTTTGGCGTCTTTTTTGGGTCTGTTTATACGGTTTGATTTGAGTATAGAAAAAATACCGGCAGAGTATGTCATGGCAGCCATGGGATATTTTCCGGTTTATGCAGGAATCACTCTTGGGATTTTCTTTTTGTTTCGCATGTACTCCACCATGTGGAGCGTGGCGGGAATCCGGGAGGTGGTTTACATTGGAGGGGCTTGTGGGCTGGCTTCTCTGATGCAGATTGCAGGAATGATGGTTTTGGAACAGAAGGTTCCAAGAAGCTATTTCTTTCTCTCCTTTGCCGCTTTGTATGGCAGTGAAATTGGGATTCGTCTTTCTTACCGGATTTTTACGGCTATGGTTCAGGGAAAGGGAAATCCGGACAGCAGAAGGATTCTGATTGTGGGAGCAGGCAGTTCGGGAGCTGTGATTTTAAAGGAAATGACCACCAGCCAGTTTGCTAAAGGAAAGGTGGTCTGCTTTGCAGATGATGACCCGAATAAAAAGGGAAAGTATTTAAACGGAATCCCCATTGGAGGGAATCGGAGGGATATTCCAAAGCTGGTGGAAACTTATAAGGTGGATGAGATTTATATTGCCATGCCCTCTGCCACAGCAAAACAGCGGAAAGAGATGATCGAGATTTGCCGGGAGACGGGATGTGAGGTGAAGATTCTGCCGGGAATCTACCAGCTGTTAAATGGAGAGATCAGTGTGGCCAGATTGCGTCAGGTGGAGATTGAGGACCTTTTAGGACGGGAGCCAATCCGGGTGAATCTGGATGAGATTATGGAGTATGTATCTGGTAAGGTGGTGCTTGTGACCGGAGGAGGCGGTTCCATTGGAAGTGAGCTGTGCCGTCAGGTGGCGGGACATAAGCCAAAGCAGCTGATTGTGTTTGATGTATATGAGAACAATGCTTATGATTTGCAGCAGGAATTAAAGGAACAATTTCCAGAACTGAATCTGGTGGTGCTCATTGGTTCGGTGCGCAACACCCACCGGATTGAGTCAGTGTTTGAAACGTACCGGCCAGAGATTGTGTATCATGCGGCGGCTCACAAGCATGTGCCGCTGATGGAGGACAGTCCCTGTGAGGCGATTAAGAACAACGTGTTTGGTACATATAAGACAGCAAAGGCAGCAGATCAGTATGGAGCAAAGCGTTTTGTGCTGATTTCCACAGACAAGGCAGTAAATCCCACCAACATTATGGGGGCGTCCAAGCGGATGTGTGAGATGGTGATTCAGATGATGAATGGCCGTTCAAAGACGGATTTTGTGGCGGTGCGTTTTGGAAATGTGTTAGGGAGCAATGGTTCGGTGATTCCGCTGTTTAAGAGGCAGATTGAGCAGGGAGGTCCAGTGACCGTGACCCATCCTGAGATCATCCGGTATTTTATGACCATACCAGAGGCCGTATCTTTGGTATTGCAGGCAGGAGCGTATGCAAAAGGCGGAGAGATCTTTGTGTTGGATATGGGGGAGCCGGTGAAGATCCTGGATTTGGCGAAGAATCTGATTCGTTTGTCTGGATATGAGCCAGGGGAGGAGATTCAGATTGAGTTTACAGGACTGCGTCCAGGGGAGAAGCTTTATGAGGAACTGTTGATGGAAGAGGAAGGGCTTTTGGATACGCCCAATAAGCTGATTCATATTGGAAAGCCAATGGAGTTTGAGGAAGGGAGATTTGAAAAGCAGCTGGCAGAATTGTATGAGGCGGCCAATCGGGATACGGAAGATATAAAAAAACAGGTTCAGGGGATCGTTCCTACTTATCTGTCAGGGAAAGAGTTGTGATAGAAAAGGAAGAGGAGTTATGGATTTGAGAGAAGATTCACGGTTTCGGGGAATGAAGCCGTTTGAAAGGAAGATCTGGTTAAGCAGCCCTACGATGCATGGGGAAGAGCTTTTGTATATGAAGGAAGCATATAAGACCAACTGGATGTCCACAGTGGGGGAGAATCTGGATGCCATAGAGGCAGGAATGACAAAGCGTCTTGGGATTGCCTGTGGGGTGGCATTGTCATCGGGAACAGCAGCATTGCATCTGGCGGTGAAGGCGGCGGCGGAGCGGATTTATCATTCTTCCACGGGGATTTCCACCCCAGATGGAATGGGAAGAGGAGGAGCCTGGTTTGGGAGAAGGGTATTCTGCTCGGATTTGACCTTTGGCGCTACGGTAAACCCTATTGTTTATGAAGGCGGGGAGGCAGTGTTTGTGGATGCGGAGGAGGATACCTGGAACATGGACCCCAATGCCCTGGAGCGGGCTTTTGAACTGTATCCGGAGGTGAAACTGGTGGTGCTGGTCCACCTTTATGGGACACCGGGGAAGGTGGATGAGATTAAAAGGATTTGTAAAGACCATGGGGCTTTGCTGATTGAGGATGCAGCAGAAAGTCTTGGGGCGGTATATCAGGGAAAAGAGACCGGGACTTTTGGGGATTATAATATCATTAGTTTTAATGGAAATAAGATGATAACCGGGAGTTCCGGTGGAATGCTTCTGACGGAGGATATGAAAGGGGCAGATCAATGCCGGAAATGGTCTACTCAAAGCCGGGAGGAGGCAGCCTGGTATCAGCATGAAGAGCTGGGATACAACTACAGGATGAGCAATGTGATCGCCGGAGTGATTCGGGGACAGATGCTGTACTTGGAGGAGCATATAGAGAGAAAACGAGAGATCTATGAGCGGTACAAACAAGGGCTAAAGGATGTTCCGGTGAAAATGAATCCGTATGATGAGAAAAAATCGGAACCGAATTTTTGGCTGAGTTGTATGACCATAGACGAGGAAGCTATGTGTGAGCAGGTGAGAGGGGAGAGGGAGGAGAGTTATATTCCGGCTAAAGGAAAGACTTGTCCGGGAGAGATATTAGAAGCCCTTAGGATGTTTCATGCGGAAGGCCGTCCCATCTGGAAACCGATGCACATGCAGCCCATTTACCGGAATCATGGATTTGTGACAAGGGAAGGAATGGGGAGAAGAAGGACCAATGCCTATATTGCCTCTGCCAAAGGGAGAGATGTAGGTGCGGATTTGTTTCACCGGGGAGTGTGCCTGCCGTCGGATATAAAGATGACGAGGGAGGAACAGGATGGGGTGATAGAGATTGTGCGGCGGTGTTTTGGGTAGAGGATAAGGTGATTCTTAGTAAATATGAAAAATATAAGAGATGGAAAAGAACAGCACAGGTATTATGGAATCTATGAAAAATATTTCAAGAGAGTTTTTGATTGTGTTTTTGCAGGGATAGCATTCATTCTGTTTAGTCCCCTGCTTTTATTGATTGCCATTTTGGTCTATATAAAGCTGGGATCTCCTATTTTGTTTGTACAGGAGCGTCCGGGAAAAAATGAAAAAATGTTTCATTTGTACAAATTTCGTTCTATGTCAAATGCAAGAGATCAAAATGGAAACTTGTTATCGGATACAGAACGGTTGACCAGATTTGGCAGGATACTGCGGTCAACCAGCCTGGATGAATTGCCGGAGCTTTACAATATTTTAAAGGGAGAAATGTCCCTGGTAGGCCCAAGACCTTTGATGAAACAATACCTTCCGTATTATACGAAAAAGGAAAGGCACAGACATGATGTCCGGCCAGGGTTAAGCGGACTCGCACAGATTCATGGGAGAAATGCTCTTGGCTGGGAGGAACGTTTTCAATATGATCTTCAATATGTGAATCACATTACGTTTTGGATGGATATAAAAATTATTTTTCTGACAATCCAAAAAGTGATAAAGAGAGATCATATTGGAGTAAGAGGGGAAGGGGCCTTGATGGATTTTGATAGATACAGAAAGCAGCAGAATGATGAAAAAGGAAGGGATTAGAGGATGAATCGGTTAATTATAATTGGTGCATCCGGACATGGTCGGGTGGTAGCAGATATTGCCTGTTTATGTGGGTATAGAAGAATTGATTTTTTGGATGATAATAAGAGCTTACGAAATTGCGGAAAATATAAAGTGATAGGGCCGGGAAAAGAGTTTACCGAGTTTGTGAAAGAGGATACGGAGTTTTTTGTTGCAATTGGAGATACTAAAATCAGGCAGAAAATACAAAAGGGGATCGAAAAGGCAGGTGGAAAGATTATTACATTGATCCATCCAAACGCAGTGATAGCAGAAGATGTTCAAATCGGTAAGGGTTCTGTTTGTATGGCAGGGACTGTGGTAAATTCAAAAACTACAATCGGGGAGGGATGTATTGTTAATACTTCCAGTTCGGTAGATCATGACTGCACAATAGGAAATTATGTTCATATTGCAGTAGGAGTACATTTGTCAGGAACTGTGAAGGTGGGGGACAGAGTTTGGATTGGAGCTGGGGCAACTATAAGCAATAATGTGGATATATGTAAAGATTGTATGATTGGCGCTGGGACAGTGGTGGTCAGGAGTATAGAAAAATCTGGAGTTTATATTGGCATTCCAGCAAGATTAATGTCAAAAACTTCCGAAGATAGTTGGGAGAATGAAGAAATATGAACATATTATTTTTGACATTAGCTAAAATTTCCAATCTACAAGAGGAAACGCTTTATACAGATATATTAAATGAGTTTGTAAATCAAGGCTGTAATGTGTATGGAATTACGCCCATTGAAAAGCGGGACCAAAAAAGAGATTATGTTGAGCATAAGGGTTCTTTTCATCTTCTTCATGTGAATATAGGGAACTATTTTCATACAGGAAAGTTTCAAAAAGGGATTACACTTCTTACATTAGAGAGCAAATATATCAGAGGAATAAAAAGATATTTAAAAGGGATTCGATTTGATCTCATTTTGTATGCAACGCCCCCGGTTTGCCTTGTTCGGGTGATTGCTTATATAAAGCAGAGAGATAAGGCAAAATCTTATTTAATGCTGAAAGATATATTTCCTCAAAATGCAGTTGACCTTGGGATGATGAAAAAAGGGGGGATTTATAAACCGTTTTATTGGTATTTTCGCAGGAAAGAAAAACGGTTATATGCCATATCGGATCACATCGGATGTATGTCAAAAGGAAATGTTCATTATATATTAAAACATAATCCGGAAATTGATAGAAGGAAAACAGAGGTTTGTCCAAATGCTGCGGTTGTGATTGACAAAAGCCTGACGGATAAGGAACGGGTAAAAGTGAGGGAAAAATATGCGATACCTTTGGATGCAACTGCATTTATCTATGGAGGAAACTTGGGAAAACCTCAGGGAATCGATTTTCTCATCCAATGTTTAGAGCGAATGAGAGGCAGGAAGGACTGCTTCTTTTTGATTGTGGGAGATGGGACGGAGTATGGAAAGTTGGAAAAATATATAAAGAAACATGATCCCGTGAACATCCGGTTGATGAGAAAGCAAAACAAGGCAGATTATGAACAAATGGCAGGGGCTTGTGATGTGGGAATGATTTTTTTGGATTATCGCTTTACAATTCCAAATATTCCAAGCCGGTTGTTAAGTTATATGACAGTAAAGCTGCCAGTTTTGGCTGTTACAGATCCAAACACGGATATTGGAAAAATTGCAGCTGCCGGGAAATTTGGCTGGTGGTGCGAAAGCAATTCTGTGGATGCTTTTGAAGCGGCAGTGGAGAACTGCTTGGTGTGGGATTTAAAGGGATATGGGGAAAATGGTTTTCAGTATATGAAGGAGAATTATTCGGTTAAGGTGTGTTGTTCGATTATTATGAGGTCATATAAAAGAAATGATGAAGGATAAAATTACCATTTTAAGCAGTCATAAATTGCTATGTGCTTCTGGTAAATTCTTTTTGTATTGCAAAGGTTCTGCTTTATATAAGCAGAAATCCAATGGAGGAAGTGAGGAATACATAGGTTCGGTTCCTGGTAAGTTTGTTTTCCGGTTATTTTCAAAATCCCATATTTTATGTCGGCTGTTTCGGCTTGAACCACGATGTGGAATTTTTACAGATGAAAGTACAGCGCTTATTTCCATACATGGCGGCGTATATAGAGTGGATTTGGAAAAAGGTGGGATTTATAGAGAACATAGTTTTCGGAAAGGGATGAATAATCCTCTTCGTTTTTCTAAAATTGAAAATATAAAAGGTTTTGAGAACTGTATTGTATATGGAGAATATTTTGGCAATTTAACGAAAGAAGAGGTTTGTATTTATTCCAGATCAAAGGAAGGAGTATGGAAAAGAATCGATATCTTTGCCCAAAATACCGTAATGCATATTCATGGAATTGTTCCGTTTCCTGAAATGAATTGTCTTTTTGTGCTGACAGGAGATGAAGACAAGGAGTCCGGCATTTGGAAAATAGAAAACAATTTTCAATCAGTAAAGCCAGTTGTAACCGGAAAGCAAATATACCGTTCTTGTGTTGCATTTCCCTATGAAAAAGGTATTGTTTATGGGACCGATACCCCATTAGAGAAAAATGCAATCTATTATATTCCTGATATAAATAGTACAAAGTTATCCTTGATTAAGCTTGCAGATATGCCAGGGCCTTGTATTTATGGAATGCAGTTATCCAATGGAGATTTTGTATTTGGGACTTCTGTAGAACCGGACAGCCGTAAGAAAGGCATATCTTATAAGCTGACGTATAAGCTTGGAATGGGGGTGCAGGACCGATTTAGCCATATTATTATGGGGAATCCTGAAAAAGGATTTCGAGAAGTGTTTAAGGCAAAAAAAGATTGGTTTCCTATGCTTCTTTTTCAATTTGGTAATTTTTTGTTTCCTCAAATGGAGACGGACAGATTGATTGTAACAGGACAAAGTGTGAGTAAACTTGATGGGAAGACAGTAGAAATATATTATGAATGAAAGGGAAAAAATGGAAAAAAACGAAGAGGTGAAACAGATTCAAAAGGAGCTTTTATGCTTAATGAAAGATTTTCATAATATATGTAAAAAGCATGGAATTAGATATTCTCTTCATGCAGGAACATTGCTTGGGGCAATTCGTGAAGGGGGATTTATTCCATGGGATGATGATGCAGATGTTTCTTTTCTTAGAACAGAGTATGAGAAATTTAAAAACGTTATAAAAACCAAATATGAAAAAGATCAATTGCCTTTTGTGTGCGATTTTTCTTTTGGTGCAAGATTGATTCGGCAAAGAGCTGGCAAACCTATTGTGTGGCTGGATTTATATATTTATGATTTTATTTCGGAAAATAGGTTGATTCAAAAATTGAAAATAGCAGAGCTGGCATTTCTTATGGCATGGCTTCGCTCTAAAGAGGAAATGTATGTGACAAAAGCCCATGGTGTGTATCAGGGATGGAAATATGAATTGATTCATTTCATTCATATTCTTGGTCTTCCTTTTTCAGATCATGCAAAACTACAAATTGCAAATCATATCAGCCAGTTACATAAAGGGAAAAAGAGATTGATTCATCGGGCAAATGATCAATTTGTGGCAATTCAGATAATACTTCCGGCAAAAGTAATGTATTCGTATCAATTAATTCAATTTGAAGATACTAAACTTATGATTGCAAAAGACTATGACTTAATTTTAACTTCATCTTATGGAAGCGATTATATGGTGCCAAGACAAGCACACAAAGATGCAAAAGCCCATGACATATACAGGAAAATTCAGGAAAAAAAGCGATAAAGGAGATTTGCCAATATTTAAGGCAAAGTGGAAACAAAATGAATATAGCATTGTTGACAGCTGCTGGGACTGGTACAAGGATGCACCAGGATATTCCCAAGCAGTTTATTCATATTGACAATAAGCCTGTGATTATACATACAATGGAGGCATTTCAAAATCATCCAAGTATTGATGCTATTCTTGTTGTGACAATGGAATCTTGGAAAGAGGTTTTATGGGCTTATGCAAAGCAGTTTAATATTTCAAAGTTAAAGTGGGTTGTGGCAGGAGGTGAAACAGGACAAGATTCTATCAAAAATGGATTGGATATGCTTGAATTGGAACTGCCTGAAAAAAATGCAGTTGTGATGGTACATGATGGCAATCGGCCATTAGTTTCAGCTGAGGTGATTTCAGATAGTTTTGCTACCTATGCCAGACATGGCAATGCAGTAGCAGTGATTCCATGTACAGAGGTTGTATTTGAAAGTGAGAATGGATTGGATTCCTGTGTCTCCATAGAGAGGGAAAAACTTTTCAGAACACAGACGCCTCATACATATAAGCTAGAGGATTTGATGGAAGCACATTTAGAAGCAAAAAAGAGAGGAATTAAAGGAACAGCAGCAACCTGTGTTCTTATGAAGGAGCTTGGAAAGGTTACTTATTTTTCCAGAGGTTCTGAGGAAAATATTAAAATTACTACATTGGATGACCTTAAAATATTTAAGGCATTATTGCATACAAGACAAGAGGAATGGCTGAAACGATGATGAAACATACAGATCTATATTGGAATGATTTGCAGAAAATACAAACAGCAATTCCAAATTTAAGTGAATTGAAGAATAAAAACATTCTGATTACTGGGGCAGGAGGATTGATAGCTTCGGCATTGGTGGATTTTTTGATAAGTTTGAACGATACATGTAAAATGAATGTAAATATATATGCAGCAGCAAGAAGCAAAGAAAAAATACAGTCCAGATTTCAGGAAAATTTTTTTCGCAAAGATCTACATTTTCTTTCCTATAATGCAGAGGAGCCATTTGATACGAAAGAATATTTTCACTATATCATTCATGGGGCAAGTCCGGCAAATCCTACTCTTTATGTCAGCAAACCAGTAGAAACAATGATCGCTAATTTTAATGGATTATTTTATTTGCTTGATTATGCAAAGACCTTTCATGCAAAGAGGGTTCTTTTTATTTCTTCCAGTGAGATCTATGGAATAAAGGAAGACAATACTCCATATTCAGAGGAGGACTATGGAGGGATAGATATTTTGGATTTCAGAGCTTGCTATCCTTCTGCAAAGCAGGCGTCTGAGACTTTGTGTGCGGCGTATTTTCAGGAATACCAAGTGGACTCTGTAATTGTAAGACCAGGCCATATTTATGGCCCTACCATTACGGACAATGATACCAGGGCGTCGTCACAATTTCTTCGGAATGCAGCATCCGGTCAGGACATTGTGATGAAAAGTGATGGAAGTCAGATTCGTTCTTATTGTTATATTGCAGATTGTATTTCGTCTGTGTTTACAGTGCTGTTAAATGGAAAAGCAGGACATGCTTATAATATCTCAAATCCGGATTCAATCGTTTCCATTAGAGAGATGGCAGAATGTATTGCCAAAAACAGTGGAAGGAAATTGCTATTTGAAATTCCTTCAGACAAGGAAAAGAAAGGGTATAACCGGATGGTCAATTCCAGTCTGGCAAGCAGAAAGATTGAAAAGCTTGGTTGGAGAGGACTATTTGATCTTCAGACAGGGATAAATCATTCCATCCGCATTCTTCGGGGGGAGTAAGATTTCATGAAAATAATTTTTTGCGGAAATTTATATGTGAATATTGATGTTGATATGAAGAAAATGAAAATTCCGCCGCCAGTATCTTCTCATAAATTTCAGATGAATTTAATCGAAGGATTTTTGAAAAACAGACAAAATGTGATAGTAGTGAATTTACCAAGAGTAAGATATTATCCCAATTATCCTAAAATATTTTTTAGAAAATCAAGTTATGATTGGAATGGAAGAGAAATGGGAGAAAACATTGGATTCATTAATCTATTGGGATTGAATTATCTGACACAGAAAATTTCATTTGAAAAAACTTTAAAAAAGTATATCCGACAGTTTCCCGATGAAAAGTATGTGTTGGTTTGCTTTAATAATTATCTGCCAATCAATAAAGCAATGCTTTCTGTGAGAAATCAGTATTCCAATGTTTCGGTGTGTAGTGTAGTTGGTGATCTTCATGGAAAATATGGACTCCGTGTGTCTGAAAGATACGATGGATTAAGGGGGAAGATCATTTGCAGTATTGAGAAAAAACAGGATGAGCTTACAGGCCAGAGCGATATTTTTGGACTTCTCACAGAGCAAATGGCAGATGTTTTGGAAATAAAAGACAAATCACATGTAGTTATAGAAGGGATTTATTCCGATAAAACGAAAAAGAAAGTAACCAAAACAAGCAATTCTTATAAAACGATCTTTTATGCAGGGGCTATCGAAGAAGAATATGGTATTTTACATTTGCTTAGGGCTTTTTCCTTAGTAGAGGGAGATGACTATCGGTTAAAGCTGGCTGGTGGCGGAGGGGCTGTGGAAGATGTTAAAAAATATGCAGCTAGAGATTACAGAATTTCTTATTTAGGATTTCTTACGCCAGAAGAGGTGGAATATCATCAGCAAATGGCAACCATGCTGATTAATCCAAGGACATCTGGAAAAGAATATGTAAAATATAGCTTTCCCAGTAAGACAATGGAATGTTTGGCGTCTGGAAAACTGTTTATTGGTCATAAACTGCCATGCATTCCAAAGGATTATGACCAATACATCCAATACCCAAAGGATGAAAGTGATGCTGCCCTTGCCAGAAAGATTGTGGAGTGTGGTGAAATGGAGGAGAAAATGGCACTAGAGTTTGGAGAAAAGGCGCGGGAATTTATTGTAACGAATAAAAATCCTGAAAATCAATGCAGGAAATTAATTGAACTATTTATGGATAAAGAGAACTAAACTATGTTGGAAATGATTGTATTACTACTTAATTCAGATCTTGTTGCACCAGTTTATGCATCTGTGATTTTATCTGCATATCTGTTAGGCGTTTATCAGTTAATGAAAAAAAGACGAATCGGAATAAATTTTATAACATATCCAGGGTTTTGGCTCTTGTTTTTGTCCGGAATCCTTTTTGCAGTAAGTTATCCGAAGTTTTTGAATTATTCCCTTTTTGTCTGTTTGGTGTTATATGGGATAGAACCTTTGCTTTTATACGGAAGCGGTTGTGTGGTTGCTTTGATGACAAGAAACGATTGTGGAGAAAAAATATTAAAAATATTGTATGCAATTGCCATAGGGTGCGGCATTAATGTAGTGTTAAGTATCATTGCTAATTTAGGAGTGGACCGTTGGCATACTGTGAATTTTTGGGGGATGAGAATGGCTGCCACAAATTTAGCTTCTACAAACACTTATATTTTTTCATTGCTTCCATGTATTATGATTACAAAAAATAAAAAGCTTAAATTAATCGGCTTTTTGTTGTTTGGATTATCCGTGGTTTATTCGTTTATTTTAGGCACACGGACACAATTGTTTTTATGTGTCATTGTGGTTTGTCTTTCTGCTATAGCCTATTTTATATCACATTATAAAGGAAGGATTCCATCCCAAAAAACCATAAAGCTATTGTTCGCTTTTGCAGGTTTGATATTGGTTTTTCTTGTAGCATTTGGAAGCAATTTTCTTGGGATTCGGGATAAAATTTTACAATCTAATTTGCTTTACCGGTTCATAGACAAGGATACAAGCGGTTCCGACTATTACAGAATGGGATTGTTTTTTCAGGGAATACAAAATCTTGTAATTCATCCTTTTGGTGGAAATACAGATACAGTGTATTTTCATAATTATTGGCTGGATATAGGAAGAGTTGCAGGTGTGACGGCAGTTTTACTTGTGGCAGCTTATGATTGCATTATAATGGTTCATGTGATAAAGATATTTAAAAACCGGCAGATAAAAGAAGAGCTAAGATTTGCATTCTTGTTTTTGCACATTGGATTATTTCTCAATTTCTTTATGGAGCCAATTATGGAGGGATATTTAAGTATATTATTTCGTTCGTTCTTTTTAAATGGAATTGTGGAAGGATTGTATTATGATACCCATAAATCAAATGATTTGCCAAGTAAGTATGCTTTTACGCGTAAATATAGAAGAAAAGGAGTGGATAACAAATGAGTGATCTATTTCCAGCAATCGTAGCAGTCGGCTACAATCGGCCAGAATGTATGAAACGATTGGTAAAAAGTATCGAAAATGCGGATTACCCAGCAGAAAATATTAAATTAATTGTGAGCATTGACTGTTCCGATCAATCGGACCGAATTGAAAAAATTGTCCGGGAAATCGGTTGGTCTCATGGAGATCTTCTGATAAAGCGTTATACAGAAAGACAAGGACTGAAAGATCACATTCTTCAGTGCGGCGATCTGAGTGAGGAATATGGGGCAGTAATTATTTTGGAAGATGATTTGGTGGTTTCCAGATGTTTTTATCACTATGTTGTCCAGGCGCTTCGATTTTACCAAAATCATTCCAAGATTGCAGGGATTGCATTATACAGTCATAAATGGAATGAGTATGGAAGATATGAATTTATGGCTCAGAAAAATGAGTATGATGCTTATTTGGGACAGTTCTCTATTACATGGGGCCAATGCTGGACAAAGGAGCGTTGGAGAGAATTTCGTAAGTGGTATGATAGGAAGAAAAGGGAAGGGCTGGGCGTAAATTACCAGCTCCCAGAGATTATTGAACATTGGGGTGAAAAGTCCTGGGGAAAATATTTTGTGTATTACATCGTAGAAAAAGATTTATATTATGTAATTCCTTATATTTCTTTAAGCACCAACTGCTCCGAGATTGGGGAACATAATGCAAGATTAAGCAACTCTTATCAGGTTATGTTACTAGATGCCAAAGATAAAGAATATAATTTTCCAGTTTTTAATCAGGCAATTCGGTATGATTTGTTTTTTGAGCGGATATTAGAACCAGGAAGATTTATAAATGGAATCAATGGGAAGGATATATGTATTGATTTAAACGGAATACACCGGGATGCCAGTGGAAAAAAATATCTTCTTACATCAATCCGAGAACCTTTTCTTAAGCCAATTCGGACGTATGGTTTGCAGATGAGGCCAATTGAGGAGAATGTATTTCGTGGGACACCAGGAATGGATTTGTTTTTATACCGGGTTCCCAAAAGCTATAAGAAAACAAAAAAGATTCTGAAAACATCTTACACGAGAACAGAATATGAAATATATGGAAATGGTTGGAAAAGGGTTTTGATTTACGGAATCCGTTCCTTTTTTTATGCTGTAAACAGGCGAATCAGAAGATATATGAAATGGATAAAAATTTGACAGGTTCTTTCAAGAACTATCGGAAACGGAGGATGTGATACAGACCTGTAAAAAATTGGATGGAGATCTATTACTTATGTTATTTTTAAGATAATAGACCGATGGAAGAAGGATAAAAAGTAAAATGAATCGTATCAATATGTGGTTCAAGCGTCTGGCAAATTCAAAAGGTATGAGAAATTCGTTTTGGATTATTGGAGAACAGGTTTTTCAAATGTTCGTATCTCTGATTGTAGGGATGCTTTCTGCCAGATATTTAGGTCCAGGCAATTACGGCTCTCTGAATTATACAGCTTCTCTGGTCTCTTTTTTCAGCGCAATCTCTACTCTTGGGATGGAAGGGGTGGTGGTAAAAAAGCTTATTGAACATCCAAACGAGGAAGGAGATTATTTGGGCGCATGTATTTTATTAAGATTTTTTGCATCAGTATTTTCCATCCTTTCCATTGGAATTATGATTGTGATTCTGAATCCGGGGAATCCTCTGAAATTATGTTTGGGATTGATTCAGGGGATTCAACTTGCCTGGAAAAGTGTTTTCATTTTGGATTCCTGGTTTCAGAGGCATTTGTGTTCCAGATATGTTTCTCTGGGAAAGGCAGGAGCATGTCTCTGCGTTGCAACATACAAGATTTATCTGCTTGTTGCAAAAAAGTCGATTATCTGGTTCGCATTTTCAACCGTAATATCTGAGATGATACTTGCGTTGACTGTATTTTGGTTTTACAGTCAGGAAACCACACAGAAAATCCGGATCAATCTGAAAAAAGGGATGGAGGTTTTAAAAGAAAGCTATCATTTTATTATCTCTGGTTTGATGTCAGCGACCTATGGTCAGATGGATAAGATTATGATTGGAAGTTATCTTGGAGACCAACAGGTTGGCTATTATACAACTGCAAATACCATCAGCTCTATGTGGCTTTTTGTACCCATCGCAGTGATCAACTCTTTTCAGCCAAAGATTCTTGAGCTAAAGAATAGTAAGAATGAAAAATTATATCAAAGACGGCTGGAACAGCTGTATTCCTTCTTAATATGGATGTGTATTGGATTTTCCCTGGTGGTTTGTGTTTTTTCCCGATGGATTGTACAGATTTTGTATGGGGATGCTTATACGGAAGCTACGGAAACCTTGAAAATCTGCATTTGGTATGAGCTGTTTGCCATCATTGGAACGATGAGAGGAATTTGGATATTGGCAGAGAAAAAGAACCAGTATGCGAAATATTTTTTGGGGATAGGGGCAGTTGTCAATATTGTTTTGAATGTTATGTGGATTCCCGCATTTGGAATCAATGGGGCAGCATATGCCACATTGATTACGCAAATTGTGACCAGTATGATTGCTCCGCTGCTTTTTAAGGAGACAAGAAATTATACAAAACTTGTATTAGAGGCATTTGTCTGCAAATGGTGGTTGGATGGAAGGACAATTGAGGGATGAATGGGGAGAAGAAAAGGTTAGAAACAGGTATTACAACAGGATAAAATTTGGAAAGGCAGGAACAACAAGCAATGATTCGACAAGTTAAAAATATGGTGAAACAAAATGCGATTTTATATGGTATGTATTTAAAGCTCTATTCCGTATCAATGAAAAGCTTGACGGAAATTAACCCGGTACTGGCAACAAAATTGCTTTATAGAAGAGCAGTAGGGCACAAATTAAACCTAAAGAATCCAGTTGCAATGACAGAAAAAATGCAGTGGCTGAAACTGAATCACTACAGGAATCATCCACTTGTTACTATGTGTGCAGATAAGTACAGAGTAAGGGAATTTATTCAAAAGAAGGGGTGTCCGGAGATTCTCAATGAATTGTATGGGGTGTGGGATAAGTTTGAGGATATTGACTTTCAAAAGCTGCCAAAAAAGTTTGTATTGAAATGTAATCATGGATGTGGGTACAACCTGATTTGTGAAGACAAAGACAGATTTGATCTAAAAATGGCCGAGAAAAAGATTAACAAATGGATGAAGGAAAGATATGGAAAAGAAACGGCAGAACTGGTTTATGATCAAATTGAAAGAAAAATTATTTGTGAGAAGTTTATGGAAAGTGAGGATGGAGAACCGCTGAAGGATTACAAAATATTTTGTTCTTATGGGGTCCCCAAATTGATTTATGTTGTGACAGGAGGACATGGAGAAGGAATGTGTTTGGATTATTATACGACGGATTGGAAGTGGATTCCTGTCAGAAATGGTCAGCTGCCAAATGCACAGACGAAAAGGAAGAAACCGGAACTTTTGAAGGAAATGTTAAATTATGCCAAAGTATTGTCTGCGGATTTTCCCCTTGTGAGAGTGGACTTGTACTGTGAATTTGGAAAAATATTTTTTGGGGAACTGACATTTTTGGCCACGGGGGGGTATTTCACTTAAAACCGCAACAATATGACAAGATTTTTGGGGAGATGTTTTCCATACCAATTCATGAAAAAAGAGGTGGAAGAAGAAAGCATGGAGACAACATGGAATGATCATAACCCTTCGCAGGGAGGGGAAAAAGGGATAAGAAAATATCTGTGGATTGTAACCAATAATCCATGGAAGAGGAATTTTTTGACAATATTCCTTATTTACCTGACAGCAGTATCTTCCATTTTGCGGGCCAATTATTTGTATGTAGATGACATACGCCGGACAGCGGACGGACAAGGCAGATGGTTCGTTTATAGCAGGTATCTTTCCGATGTTCTGGCCCATGTGATTCATGGAGGAAAATATTTATGTGATATAGCTCCCCTGCCTCAGATTTTGGCAATTCTTCTCTTATCATGGGGGGCGTCGTGTCTGCTTTGTATAGAAGAACCGATGCACAAGATGCAGGAAAAGAAGTCTGAACAAAAGATTTTTCTTACTGGATTTTCCGTTATGCCGCTGGCATTGTTCCCATTTTATCTTCAGTGTTTATCTTATCGGTATGATGCAGTGTACATGGCTCTTTCCGTAGTGTGTGGGATTTTTCCATTCTGTTATATAGAAAAAGATTGGAAGAAATTTCGGATATTCAGTTTTGTGGGGGCATTGTTTATGTGCATGACTTATCAGGCATCATCTGGAATTTATCCGATGCTGCTGGTATTTTGTCTTTGCTGTAAATGGAATAAAAAAGAGTTAAGGAAAGATTTTTTTAAGGAAATGATATGGGGAGCAATGATGTATTTAGGGGGTCTTCTGGTTTTTCGGATTTTTTTCATGAAACCTTTTGAAACCTATGTTTCCAGCAAAGTATATTCCATCTCTTCTCTGATTTCTGGAATGGCTTCCAATTATCAGCAGTATTATCACACAATGAGGAATTTGAGCCGCTGGCAGATATTGTTGTCTCTGTTTTTGTTTGGCTCTTTTATATGGACTTATACCATAAATTCCAGACAAAAAAAGATGTTTTCTTTTTTTCTGGCCATAGGTTTTTTATTCATTGAGAGCATTCTTTCCCTTGGCATGTATATTATTCTTGAGAAAACCATGTTTCTGCCACGGACAATGTATGGATTTGGTTTTTTTCAGACCTTGTTGGCCATTTATGTGGTGAATCATTCCAGAGAAATTATATCAAAAATAATTGTAATTTTTCTAGGTTGGTCTTATTTCGTGTTCTCATTTACTTTTGGAAATGCACTTTATGAACAAAAAGAATATACAGAAAATCAGATTATTCTTTTGATGAACAGTTTGGATAATCTGGACCAGCTAAACCATGAGAGGAACATACACATTACAGGAAATATTGGGCGGTCTCCAATTCTTGAAAACATGATTCAAAATGGATATGAGATTCTCATTGATCTGGTACCTTATCCTTTTGGAAATGGTTGGGGCAGCAATCTTGTATTGACAACCTATTACAATTGTCAAAATCTTCGTTTTTCAGACCAGGCCAATGACATTACCAAAATGAAACTGCTGAAGGAAAACCAATTTTTTAGAATTTACGGAGAGGGAGATCATTTGGAAATTGTATATCGGAATGCCTGGAAGGAACCAATCAATGAAAAAAGGCAGGCAGACTGAAAAAGCGTTATGATATTTGGTCGGTCTGTATGATTTAGAAAGGAAAATAAAAATGTCTATATTTAAAAATTCAACATTACTCATTACCGGCGGCACCGGCTCATTCGGCCATGCGGTCCTGAAGCATTTTTTGACCACAGATATAAAGGAAATCCGCATTTTTTCCCGTGATGAGAAAAAACAGGACGATATGCGCCATGACCTTCAAAGTCAGAATCCGGAGTGTGCGTCTAAAGTAAAATTCTATATTGGAGATGTGCGCAATCCACAGTCGGTTCATGATGCCATGCCAGGTGTGGATTTTATTTTTCATGCAGCAGCTTTAAAACAGGTACCAAGCTGCGAGTTTTTTCCAATGGAAGCGGTACATACCAATGTGGAAGGAACGGACCATGTGCTTCATGCGGCTATAGAGGCAGGTGTGAAACGGGTGGTTTGTCTTAGCACAGACAAGGCTGCTTATCCCATCAATGCCATGGGAACTTCAAAAGCTATGATGGAACATGTGATTCGGGCCAATGCCAGAGTGGCTGCTGAGCGGGGGAATACGGTGATTTGCTGTACCCGCTATGGTAATGTAATGTGCAGCCGGGGTTCTGTCATTCCTCTTTTTATTGACCAGATTAAAAGCAAAAATCCCATTACGATTACAGACCCTAAAATGACCAGGTTTCTTATGAATTTAGACGAAGCTGTGGATTTGGTTCAATTTGCTTTTGAACATGCCAGTCCGGGGGATTTGTTTATTCAAAAATCCGATGCCAGCAGAATTGATGTGATGGCTAAGGCTGTGCAGAAATTGTTTGGAGATACAGGGGTGCGAATCATTGGGACCCGCCATGGAGAGAAGCTGTATGAGACATTGATGACAAGAGAAGAGCGGCTGCGTTCCGAGGACATGGGTCATTACTACCGGGTATCTGCCGATAATCGGGACTTAAATTACGACCAGTATTTTGTGGACGGGCAGGTGCAGACCGAATCCGAGGAAGCATACACAAGCCATAACACAAGACTGCTTAACGTAGAGGAAACCGTTGCGAAGCTTCTTACTGCAGATTATGTGAAGGACCAGTTAAATGAAAAAGAAAATCTTCCAAATACATCAAGATGACGAAGGAACAAAGAAAATGTTTCGCACACAAAAAAGAGTGTAAAAAAAGAAGTGCTTAAAAAGGAGTGCTTAAAAAGAGCGCTCAAAAAGAAAAAGGCGGTGAAAAAATGAAGTTGCTTATTACAGGCGCCAAGGGGTTTATTGGAAGAAATCTGATTGAAAATCTGAAAAATATTCGGGATGGGAAAAATCTTACAAGGCCAGACCTTTTCATTGAAGAAATTTTTGAATATGATGTGGACACAAATCCGGCTCTTTTGGATTTTTTCTGCCAAAACTGTGATTTTGTTTTTCATCTTGCCGGAGTAAACCGGCCCAAAGAACCGAAGGAATTTATGGAGGGGAATTTTGGATTTACCTCTCGTCTGTTAGACACTTTGGAAAAATATGAAAACCAGTGTCCGGTGATGCTTGCCAGTTCCATTCAGGCAGAGCTTACAGGACGGTATAAGGATTCGGATTATGGGAAGAGCAAACTTGCAGGAGAAGAGCTGCTGCTTCAGTATAAAGCCCGAACTGGGAGTCCTGTTCTTATTTACCGGTTTCCCAATCTTTTTGGAAAATGGTGCCGTCCCAATTACAATTCTGTGGTGGCGACTTTTTGCAATGCCATAGCCAATGGTTTGGAATATACCGTAAATGACCCTCATACGGAACTGGAATTGGTCTACATTGATGATCTTGTGGAAGAGCTTTTCAATGCTTTGGAGGGAAAGGAGCATAAAAAGGGAGACTTTTGTTATGTTCCCACGTCCTGTTTTGCCACTTTAGGGGAGATTGCAGAACGGATTCAATCTTTTTCTTCCAGGTTTTCTCCCATTTTTCTGCCGGAAATTCCGGATCATTCATTTGAAAAAAAGCTATATTCCACCTATTTATCCTATCTTCCAGAATCCAAAATAAGTTGTGATTTACATGCAAAAGAAGATGAGCGGGGCAGCTTTACAGAGCTGTTTCGCACCGATTCCTGCGGTCAGATTTCCGTCAATGTGACAAAACCGGGAAAGACAAAAGGACATCATTGGCACAACAGCAAGTGGGAGATTTTTATTGTGGTTTCCGGTCATGGAAGGATTTTGGAAAGAAAGTTAGGCATAAATCCGGAAACCGGAACGCCTTATCCGGTTACAGAGTTTGAGGTGTCTGGAAAAGAGATGAGGGCAGTATATATGCTGCCGGGACATACCCACAGCATTACCAACTTATCAAAAACACAGGATTTGGTGACGATTATGTGGGCAAATGAAACATTTGATTTGGAAAATCCGGACACATTTTATGAAAAGGTGGAGTGAAAATGGAGAGGAAAAGAACGGATTTTAAGTCAGTAAAATGGCAGGAAAAGGGAACATTAAAGCTGCTGATTGTAGTGGGGACAAGACCGGAGATTATCCGGCTGTCGGAAGTGATTAAGAAATGCAGGCGCTATTTTGATGTGATTTTGTGCCATACCGGGCAGAATTATGACTACAATTTAAACGGAATTTTCTTTCGTGATTTGGGGCTTGAGGCGCCGGAAGTATACCTGGATGCAGTGGGGCAGGACTTGGGTTTTACCATGGGAAATATCATAGGGTATTCCTATGAGCTGATGGATGCCATTCGTCCGGATGCCCTTTTGGTGCTGGGGGACACCAATTCCTGCCTGTCGGCAATCAGCGCCAAGCGTCTTCACATTCCCATTTTTCATATGGAGGCAGGGAACCGGTGTAAGGATGAGTGTCTGCCGGAGGAGACTAACCGACGGATCGTGGACATTATTTCCGACGTGAATCTGGCTTATTCGGAACATGCAAGAAGATATTTGGCAGAATGCGGACTTCCAAAGGAGCGAACGTTTGTGACGGGAAGTCCCATGGCTGAAGTGTTAAAAAAGAATCTTCTTTCGATTGTCCATTCGGATGTTCACAAACGGCTGTCCCAGGAAACGAAAATCCAGATAAAGCCGGGAAAGTATATCCTTCTTTCTGCCCATCGGGAGGAAAATATTGACACAGAAAAGAATTTTTTATCATTGTTTCAGGGGATCAATGCCATGGCACGAAAGTATCAGATGCCGGTTTTATATTCCTGTCATCCCCGTTCCAGAAAGCGGTTGGAGAGCAGTGGATTTCCTTTGGATTCTTCTGTAATTGCCCATGAACCTTTGGGATTTCACGATTATAATTGTCTGCAGATGAATGCTTATGCGGTGGTATCAGATTCCGGGACCTTGCCAGAGGAGAGCAGTTTTTTCCAGTCCATTGACCATCCGTTTCCAGCGGTGTGTATAAGGACCAGCACGGAAAGGCCGGAGGCATTGGATAAGGGAGGCTTTGTGTTGTCGGGAATCCAGTCTTTGGGGCTGCTTCAGGCAGTAGATTTGGCGGTAGAAATGCACCAGGCCGGAGATTATGGCCTTCCGGTTGTGGATTATATGGATGAAAATGTAAGCAGCAAGGTGGTGAAAATCATTCAGTCTTATACTGGGATTGTGAATCAGATGGTGTGGAGAAAGGGAGATTGAAACAAAATGACACCCCTTTGGCATGATCAGAAACCATTCTAACATCATCCCAAAGAGGTGTATAACGCAAAACTTATTTAATTCGGAACTGGCTGATCAGGCGGTTTAGTGTTCTGGCCTGATCGGACAGTTCATTGGAAATCACCGCGCTCTTTTCGGCAGTTTCCGAGTTTGCCTGTATTACTTTGGACACTTCTTTAATTCGGTTTTCCACCGAAACAATCATGTGAGACTGCTGGATGCTGGCACGGGAGATCTCATCCATTTGTGCTTTGATGGATTGTACACATTCACTGATCACCTGCATAGAAGAGATGGCGTGGTTGGTGGATTCTGTGCCGGTTTTAACATCCTGGATAGAGCGGCCGATTAGAGAACTGGAATCCCTGGCGGCTTCTGCAGACCGGGCGGCCAGGTTCCTGACCTCATCGGATACAACTGAGAATCCTTTTCCTGCACTGCCAGCACGGGAGGCTTCTACTGCAGCATTCAGTGCAAGAATGTTAGTTTGGAAAGCAATATCTTCTATGGCTTTGATTATGGTGCTGATCTGAGTGGAGGATTTGTCAATATTTTGGGTGGCAGCCATTAACTCTTCCATCTTTTTGTCTGCCTCTGCTGCATAGCCAGTGGCTTTTTCTACCAGATCGCTGGCATTGCCGCAACGGACGGCGCTGTTTTGAATTTGAGTGGTAATGTCTGTGACATTGGAGATAAGTCCCTGGATGGAATCTTTTTGCTGTATGGTTCCCTGGGACAGAGCCTGTGCTTCTGTGGATACCTGGACGGCCCCGGCTCCCACTTCATTTGCAATATGAGAGATATTGCACATCACATCCGTAAGATGAGTGCGGATACTTTTCAGGCTTTCTGCCAAAACTTTAAAATCCCCTTTATAATAAGATTCATTTTTTGATACGTCAACTGCAATATTGCCCTTTGCCATCTCACCTAAGATGCGGCCAATATCATCAATGGTTCTTCTTAGACATTCGCATACATGATGAATGGTCTTTGCAATCATGCCAATTTCATCGTTTCGTTCATAAAAAGGTTCCAATTCCCGGTCAGCGGAAAGTTCCAGATTGCCCAGACGCCGGATTGCCCTTTCCATGACCATAAGCTCCCGGCCTTCCCAGTATAAAATAAGCAGGGTGACAAGAAGAATGGCTGTGGTAACAATGGCACACAAAATGCCTACGATAATATGTACGGCCATTACTTTTTCATAGACTTCCGCCGCATCGTCATGGACAATGAAAATCCAGTTCCGGTCTTTTAAATATTTGTAAACCACCAGCTGGCTTACCTGATTTTCGTCCTCATAGGAATAGGTGCCTGCCTGTGTGTTGCTGTTTTCCTTGATTTGCTGAATGATTTTCAGATAGCCAATATCTGTAGTTTCGGTATTTAACAAGTTTTGATCGGTATGATACAAGTAGGTTCCGGTTTCTGCATTGAGAAATACATACTCACTGTGAGAAAGCCCTTTTATATCTAAATCCAGCAAAGCATCCATCAGATGGCTGGCATAAACGCCGGCGCCTACAAATCCAATACATTCATCATTGTCAAAAATTGGATAGTACATAGAAAGAATCATACTTCCGGTTCCGGGAGATTTCATGATTCCTAAATTGGTCAGCTGAGGTTTGGTTAAAATGGTATTTTGGAATGTTTCTAATGATTCCCCGGTTCGGGTAGTGATTCCAATGGCCCGGTCTGAAGTGTGTGTCAGGACATAAGTGGAGGGAGTGCCAATGTACAATCCTTCAAAAATTCCCTTGACGTTTGCAAAATCTTCTGTGTACTGTTGTGCTTTTTTCAGCAGCTGGGGATTTTCCGGGTCGGCAAGAAGCTCTCGGACTTCACTGCTTAAAGCAAATGCCTCAATATATTCTTCTGCAGAAGTGACATAATCATTTATAATAGCAGCTCTGGATTCAACGGCATCGATCATTTGATTGGTAATGTTGTCTTTCACAACAGATGCTATGCGGTTGGAGACGATCAGCCAGAGAAGCAACATTCCGGAAACCGTGATGATGGTGGTAATAATGCCAATACGCGTGGCAAGCTTTTGATTTACTAGAATTTTCATACTATCCTCCCTGCAATAAAGAATCAACCTTAGACAGTAGGTTGGAACGGCTATGGATGATAACCGATTTTGCGAAAATTATTTTAACATGAGTGATTCTGGTTTTCAAGTATGAAATTGATTTTTCACACGAAATTAACTTAGAAAATAAGAAGACAAAAGAGAGGGCGCAGACCGGACAATAACGGATCGGCGTCCTCTCTTTTTTAGTGGAGAAACGGCTTCTCTACCTGAGTAAGAATCTGAATAAAATCTCTCATATATTTGGGAAGATAAAGGTCCTTTCGATGGCAGATGTAAAAGCTGCGCCGGTTTTCAATGCCCTTTATGGGATAAATGTTACAGTAAGGATGAAGCTCAGGGGACATTTCGATATAGTTTATGGGACAAATAAACACAGCGTCACAGGCAATGGTGGTGCGTTTGGCAACCTCAATGCTGGAGGTTTCCAGAAGAATTTTAGGCTGAATATCATAGGTGATAAACAACCGGTCCTGGGTGGTTCGAACGCTGTGTCCTGGTTTGCTGCAAATAAAAAGCTCGTCCTTTGCTTCCAGGATGGAGATCTCTGTACCAGAAGAAATTCGTTTGGCAATGTCCGTATTTTTGCTGGTGAGAAGCACCAGGTCCTCGTCCTCAATCAGGGTGTAGCGCAGCTCCTCGTGCTTTGGGTAGGTAGTAAGGCAGGCAAGGTCAAGAGAACCTTCTAGGACCATGGATTCTAAGGTGGCGGAACCGTATTCCATCAGTTTCAGCGATACAAAAGGATATTTCTTTTGAAATCGGGGGAGGACATAGGGCATAACCTGCATGGCCCGCTGGACTGGCACTCCCAGGCGGATAAAGCCGTGGTCTTCGTGGTTGATTTCTTCGATTTCTCTGGCCAGATTATGGTTAATGGCAAGAATCTGTTTGGCAGCTTCCACATATTTCTGTCCGGCGTAGGTAAGAGTCAGAGGGTCCGTGTTGCGGTTGAAAATAGTGGCGCCTAAGTTGTTTTCCACGATTTTAATGGTCTGGCTTAGGGAAGGCTGGGACACATAAAGCTTTTTTGCTGCACTGGTAATGCTGCCTTCCGAAAGAACGGTGAGCACATATTGAATGTGTCTGATATTCATGGAGGACACTCCTTTCTAATTCCTATATAACCATACCGCAGGGAGGCCGGGAACGCAAGCAAAAAACGTATTTTGGGCTATAGGTTTTTACTTATGGGACCATAAAAGGCTTTGTATTTGTCAAAGAATAATCCAGATGTTACCATAAGGCTATCAAGCAGGAAAAACAAAACGGGAATCGGGAAATTAAAGGAGGAATTGGAATGGAAATCAAGAAAGCCGCTATGGCAGGAACTCTTGAATCCAGCGATGCTCAGGTAACGGTAGAGCCGGGGAACGGACAGATTGATTTATCCGTTGAAAGCAGCGTGATTCATCAGTTTGGCAGACAGATTAAGGCAGCTGTGTTAGAGACTTTGGACCGTTTGGGCGTTACCGATGCAAAGGTGACGGTGGTGGATAAAGGAGCTTTGGACTGCACTTTAAAGGCAAGAGTGGAATGTGCGGTTTACCGCGCAAATGATATGACCCAAAATCTTCCCTGGGGAGGTGTGATTCGATGAGTCATCCAGGTAAAAAACGTTTGAGACGTTCCATGATGTTTTTAAACTGCCAAAAGCCAGGGCTGATCAAGGACCCTTACATTTATGGGCCGGATTCCATCATGCTGGATTTGGAAGATGCCGTGGCAGAGAATCAGAAAGATGCAGCCAGATATTCTTTGTTCCATGCCCTTCAGGAAATTGATTACCACGGGGTGGAGCGGGTGGTGCGGATCAATGGCCTTGACACTCCTCACTGGAAGGAGGACATTCGGGTTTGTGTGGCAGGGGGAGCAGACACCATCCGCATCGCTAAAACAGAGTCTGCAAAAGACGTACATATTGTGGAAGAACATGTGCTGGCGGCTGAAAGAGAGTTTGGGAGACCGGAAGGTTCCACTCTTTTGATGGCAGCCCTGGAATCCTGCCGGGGCGTGCTTCATGCTTTGGAGGTGTGTGAGTCTTCTGACCGGCTTATTGGAATTGCGTTAAGCGGCGGCGATTATACCAAGGATCTTCAGACCGTGATTACCGGGACAGGAGTGGAGTTACAGGGGGCCAGACAACAGATGATCATTGCAGCCAGAGCAGCGAAAGTTCAGTGCTTTGACACGGTATTTACGAACCTGGATGCTATGGATGTGTTTGAAGAAGAAGTGAAAATGATTAAAATGATGGGATTTGACGGAAAGTCTTTAGTAAATCCCAGACAGATTGATATTGTTCACAAGATTTTCACTCCCAGTCAGAAGGAAATCCTATTTGCGGAAAAAGTGGTCCGGGAGATTGAGGAGAAGAAGGCCATGGGCATCGGCGTGTTTACGGTGGATGGCAAGATGATTGACATTGCATTTTATGACGGAGCGAAAAGAACCATTGACTTAGCCAAGGCATCAGGCGTATATGAGGGGGATTTGTAAGATGATCAATGCAGTAGGACGGGAGATTCCGGAAGAAGTCTTAAAAATTACCGGCAAAGAGCCATTTCAGGGGGCAAAGGCAAAGGACAATTATGAGTTTACAAGAGGCGCTGCTAAAATCCGGGCAATGGTGGACCCTGCAAGAAGCAAAGTGGTGGAATCCATTCACGAGGTTTTGAAAAAATGCGGCATAAAGGATGGAATGACCATATCCTTTCACCATCATTTCCGTGAGGGAGATTATGTGGTGAATCTGGTTATGGAAGAGATTCATAAAATGGGAATCAAAGATCTTTCCATTTGCGCCACATCCCTGGGAAAAGCCCATGACCCCATTGTTCCCATGATTGAAGATGGCACAGTCACTTCCATTCGGTCTTCCGGAGTGAGAGGAAAAATCGGAGAAGCCATTTCCACAGGCAAGTTAAAAAATCTGGCGGTTATGTGTTCCCACGGCGGCCGGGTGCGGGCCATAGAGTCAGGCGAAGTACATATTGATATTGCATTTATCGGAGCGCCGTCTGCAGATGAATACGGCAATTTAAAAGCCAACGGAGGCAAATCAAACTGCGGAGTTTTATCTTATGCCATGGCAGATGCCCAATATGCGGACAAGGTGGTTGCCATCACAGATACCTTAGTTCCTTTTCCCAATGTTCCGGCCAGCATTTCCATGATTTATGTGGACTATGTGGTGATGGTGGATGAGATCGGCAATCCGGCGAAGATTGCCACAGGGGCAGCAAAGCCTACCACGGATATGAGGAAGCTTAAAATGGCAGATTACTGCACCCAGTTTGTGATTCACACACCTTATTTTAAGGATGGGTTTTCGTATCAGACTGGTGTGGGAGGCGCATCCATCGCTTCCACCATCTCTCTGGCAAAGGAGATGGAAAAGAGGGGAATCCGCATGGGATTTGGGGTGGGAGGACTGACCACGCCCATGTGCAGCCTTTTGGAGCAAAATCTGGTGGATGTGTTGGTGGACACTCAGGATTTTGACCTGGGGGCAGTGGAGTCTATTCAGAAAAATCCTGGGCGTCATATTGAGATTTCTGCTTCAGAATATGCCAATCCTTTCAATAAAGGCGCTTATGTAAATAAACTGGATTTTGTGATTTTGGCGGCTTTGGAGGTGGATGTAAACTTTAACTGTAATGTGGTGGTTGGCTCGGACGGGGTGATTACCGGAGCACAGGGAGGTCATCCGGACACAGCGGCAGGGGCAAAATGTACCATTGTGATTGCGCCTCTTCTTCAGGGACGTATTCCGGCGGTGTGTACCAATGTGACAACCGTGACTACACCAGGAGAGACTGTGGATGTAATTATCACAGATTATGGAATCGCCATCAATCCAAAGAGAAAAGATCTTATGGAGTGTATGAAGGAGACGAAGCTTCCCATCTGCACCATTGAGGAGCTGAGGGATTTGGCTTATTCGATAGTGGGAGAACCTGACCCGGTACAGTTTAAAGAGCGGGTAGTAGGCATTATTGAAGGGCGGGACGGCACCATTATGGATGTGGTGAGGGAGATCAAGCCTTATGAGTTTGAAGATTGAGAAAACGGACAGAAAAAGCGATAAAGGAAAACAAAACCATAGGATGGAGGTATAAATATGTCAGAACAAAAAGGATTTACTCTGAAAACATTTGGGATGCCCTGGTGGCTGGCAGGGGGAATTGCTCTGATTGTAATAGGAGCTGCAGCAACCGGAGCGCTTTCGGCAGATCTGGCAGGATGTTTTGCCCTGATGCTGGCCATTGGTCTGATCTGCAACGAAGTGGGGGAGCGGATTCCTTTTTGGAACAGCTACATCGGCGGCGGACTGGTGCTTACTTTCCTGGTATCTGCATGTCTGTTCACCTACAAGCTGATTCCGGAAAAGTACGCTGAGGGAATGATTATGATTATGGATGAGGCGGATTTCCTTTCCTTTTTCATTATCTTTCTTATTACTGGTTCTATTTTGGCTTTGGACCGGAAGCTTCTTATCCGTTCCTTTGCAGGCTACATTCCGGCAATTTTCGGCGGTCTGGCAGGGGCGGCTCTTTTGGGAATCCTTGTGGGGCTTCCCTTTGGAATTGATCCGGTAAATGTAATGTTAAAATATGTGCTTCCGGTTATGGGCGGGGGCAACGGGGCAGGAGCGGTTCCTTTGAGTCAGATTTACGAGACCGTAACTGGAGATGCGGCGGCAAACTATTATTCTTTTGCCATCACCATCCTGACCATTGCCAATATTTTCGCCATTCTTACTGCAGCTATTTTAAGAAAGATCGGAGAGGCGAAACCAGCTCTTACAGGGGACGGAACCCAGCTGATTCGCGAGGGCGGAGACTTTGCCACAGAAGACAAGAAGATCAAGGTGGGAATGAAAGATTTGGGTGGCGCATTCTTTCTGGCCATTGGCTTTTATGCCCTGGGCCGGTTGTTTGCAAAGACCATTCTTCCGGAGATTTTCGGCACGCCCATTCATCAGTTTGCCTACATGATTATTTTTGTGGCCATTGTTGCGGCATCTGGCATTGTTCCGGAAAATGTGCGGGCAGCGGCAAAGAAACTTCAGTCATTTTTCAGCGGCAATCTGGTTCTGGTTATTATGGTAGGAGTGGGAGTGGACACGAATATTATTGAGCTTGTCCAGGCCATTACCTTTGGAAATGTAGCGATTGCTCTGGCGATTGTAATCGGCGCGATTCTTGGCTCTGCGATTGTTGGATACCTGGTGGGATTTTTCCCCATCGATTCTGCGATTACAGCTGGCTTGTGTATGGCGAACCGGGGCGGTTCCGGGGACCTGGCTGTGCTCGGCGCCTCCAACCGGATGGGATTAATTGCTTATGCACAGCTGTCCTCCCGTCTCGGCGGCGGTATTGTACTGATTTTAGGAAGCGTTTTGTTTGGAGCGTTTTTAAAATAACAAAGCGGCAACAGGAAAAAAGCGGAAGGCGATGCTTTCCGCTTTTTTCGCTTTTCAAAATTCCCTGAATGTGGTATGATAGCCTCAGAGTGAAACAGGACAGGAGAGAATGACATATGAAGAAGAGACGGGTGTTTTTAAAGCTGAGCGGAGAGGCCCTTGCCGGACCAAAGAAGACTGGCTTTGACGAGGATACAGTGAGAGAGGTGGCAAGGCAGGTTAAGCTTTCCGTAGACGCAGGGATTCAGGTGGGAATTGTGATTGGCGGCGGGAACTTCTGGAGGGGCCGCACCAGCGAAGCCATTGACCGGACCAAGGCCGATCAGATTGGTATGCTTGCCACAGTGATGAATTGTATTTATGTGTCTGAGATCTTCCGAAACGCAGGTATGACGACACAGATTCTCACGCCTTTTGAGTGTGGTTCCATGACAAAACTGTTTTCCAAGGACCGGGCCAACAAATATTTTGAAAAGGGTATGGTGGTATTTTTTGCAGGAGGCACAGGTCATCCGTATTTTTCCACAGATACCGGCATAACCTTGCGGGCGGTTGAGATGGATGCCGATCAGATTCTGCTGGCCAAGTCGATTGACGGGGTGTATGACAGCGATCCAGCCAAGAACCCGGATGCCAAGCGGTATGATACGATTTCCATTGAGGAAGTGATTGATCAGAAGTTAGCTGTGATGGATTTGACCGCTTCCATCATGTGCATGGAACACAAGATGCCCTTGGCTGTATTTGATTTAAACGAGAAAGATGGCATTGCCAATGGGATGCAGGGAAAAATAAATGGCACGATAGTGACCGTAGGATAATAGGAGGAACGAGATGCAGGAACAATTAAAGAAATATGAGGACAAGATGAACAAATCTCTGGAGGTGCTTTTGGGGGAATTTTCTACGATTCGTGCCGGACGGGCCAATCCCCATGTTCTGGACAAGATTCGGGTGGATTATTACGGCACTCCCACGCCAATTCAGCAGGTGGGCAACATTAACATTCCAGAAGCCAGAATGATAGTGATTCAGCCCTGGGAGAAGAGCCTTTTAAAGGCCATTGAGAAGGCGATCAACACATCGGATCTTGGCATCCATCCTACCAATGATGGCAATGTGATTCGTCTGGTGTTCCCGGAGCTGACTGAGGAGCGCAGAAAAGATCTTGCCAAAGAGGTGAAGAAAAAAGGCGAGGGAGCCAAGGTGGCAGTCCGCAATATCCGCCGGGATGCCAACGAGACCTTTAAGAAGATGGAGAAGTCTGCAGAGATGTCCGAGGATGATTTGAAGCTTGGAACTGAGAAGATTCAGAAGATTACGGACAAGATGATTGAGAAGATTGATAAAGCTGTGGAAGAAAAGACGAAAGAGATTATGACGGTTTAAGTCAGGATACATGATCTGAAAAAACAGAGTGTGAAAGGGGGACAGGGGGTATTTTCCTGTCCCACTGTTATGAATGGAGGAAGTTATAAAATGGGACAGAGTCTGGAGAATATGACAATCCCAAAACATGTGGCGCTGATTTTGGACGGCAATGGCCGATGGGCCAAAAGGCGGGGACTTCCCCGGACCATGGGCCACAAACAGGGCTGTGTGACAGTGGAAAAGACGGTGGAGATTGCAGCCCGGATGGGGATTGAGTATTTGACGGTGTATGGTTTTTCCACGGAGAACTGGAAGCGGTCCACAGAGGAAGTGGGGGCGCTGATGCAGCTGTTTCGGTACTATATGGTCCGGCTTTTAAAGATTGCTACTGCCAACAATGTGCGGGTGAAAATGATTGGGGACCGAAGACGGTTTGACCGGGATATTATTGAGGGAATCAATCGGCTGGAAAGGGATACAAAGGACAATACAGGAATGACCTTTGTCATTGCAGTCAATTATGGCAGCCGGGATGAGATTACCCGGGCAGTGAAGCGGATCGCTTTGGATTGTAAGGATGGGAACGTGGACGGGGAGAACATTACAGAGGAGATGATTGCCTCTTATCTGGATACGGCGGGAATGCCAGATCCAGACCTTCTGATTCGCACCAGCGGGGAGCTTCGGCTGTCCAATTATCTTTTGTGGCAGCTGGCTTACACAGAGATTTTTGTCACAGACTGTCTGTGGCCGGATTTTAATCAGGAGGAATTGGAAAAGGCAATCCTTGCGTATAATAAACGGGAGCGAAGATTCGGCGGAGTGAAATGAGGATTTCTGGGATTGTTATGTGTGAAGACACAGACAGTCAGCATCAGGATATGGAATCGGGAGGCTTCTTGGGAGGATTCGGGCAGCAAAGAGGAGGGAGCCGGAATGTTTGGAAAACGTCTGATTAGCGGTATTGTGTTGGTAATTCTTTCCATTGTCATTGTGGGAAGAGGCGGGGTGCTTTTGTATGTGACAGCCGGAATGATTTCTCTGGTGGGATTGTTTGAGCTGTACCGGGTAATGAAGATTGAAAAAAATCCTTTGGGAATCGTGGGATATGTGACTGCAGTGGCTTACTATGGACTGGTGTGGTACGAAGGACAGGAGTATGTGATTTTGATGGCCATTGCAGCCCTGATGGTTCTTATGGGAATTTATGTGTTTACGTTTCCCAGATACAGGACCGAGGAAGTGACGGTGGCATTTTTCGGCGTATTTTATGCAGCGGTGATGCTTTCCTATTTGTATCAGGTCCGGGCTATGGCAGATGGGATTTATCTGGTATGGCTGATTTTTTTCAGTTCCTGGGGATGCGATACCTGTGCTTACTGTGCCGGGATGATGTTTGGCAAACACAAGCTGGTTCCGGTTTTAAGCCCGAAAAAGACCGTTGAGGGAGCCATTGGAGGCGTTTGCGGCGCCGCTCTTTTAGGGTATTTGTTTGCCTGCATTTATGGAAGCCGGATGTTAGAGGTGGGAAATCCGCGGGTAGCCTGTGCCATTGCCTGTGCCATCGGAGCGGTGATTTCACAGGTGGGAGACCTGGCGGCTTCCGCTATTAAGCGAAACCATGATATTAAAGATTACGGCCATTTGATTCCTGGCCACGGCGGGATTTTAGACCGGTTTGACAGTATGTTGTTTACGGCGCCGGCGATTTATTTTGCGGTGACGTTTTTGCGGTAGTGGGGATAATTGCCGATATGGCAGAGAGTTGAAAGCGGGAATCGTTTGTCAGAATGGCAGAGTAGTGGTTGGACGTTTGTCAATATGCCAGAAGGGGAAGGATTGTTTTTGTATCAAAAGACAGCAGAAAACACAGGAGTTTTGTGTGTTTCTAACCAGGAGGATAGAGACGTGAAAAAGATAGCCATTTTGGGGTCTACCGGCTCCATTGGGACACAGACGCTGCAGGTGGCAGAGGAAAACGGGGATTTGCAGGTGACAGCGCTGGCAGCAGGAAAAAATGTGCGGCGCATGGAGGAACAGATTCGAAAGTTTCGCCCAAAGCTTGCCTGTATGCAAGATGAGAAAAAGGCAAAGGAACTTCAGCTTTCCATTAGGGATTTGGATGTGAAGGTGACTGCCGGGATGGAAGGGCTGATGGAAGTAGCAGCGGACCCAGAGTCAGAAATTCTGGTGACAGCCATTGTGGGAATGATGGGAATTTGTCCCACAATCGCAGCTATGGAGGCGGGGAAAGATATTGCGCTTGCCAACAAGGAGACATTGGTGACAGCAGGGCATTTGATTATGCCTCTTGCCAGGGAGAAGGGGGTAAAAATTCTGCCGGTGGACAGTGAGCACAGCGCAATTTTCCAATGTCTCAACGGGGAGGAGAACCGGACGGTGAGAAAGATTCTTCTGACTGCCTCCGGGGGACCGTTTCGGGGATGGAAGAGGGAGCAGCTTGCAGGAGTGCAGGTGGAGGATGCCTTAAAACATCCCAACTGGAGTATGGGGCAGAAAATTACGATTGATTCTTCCACTATGGTCAACAAAGGACTGGAGGTCATGGAGGCAAAATGGCTTTTTGGAGTGGAGATGGACCAGGTGCAGGTGGTGGTTCAGCCTCAAAGTGTGATTCATTCCATGGTAGAATTTGAAGATGGGGCAGTGATGGCCCAACTGGGGACGCCAGATATGAGGCTTCCGATTCAGTATGCGCTGTATTACCCAGAGCGGAGATTTCTTCCCGGTGAGCGGTTGGATTTTGCAAAATTGGGCAACATTTCTTTTGAAGAGCCGGATTTTTCCGTGTTTCGGGGGCTTTCTCTGGCATATGAGGCGGGAAGGCAGGGAGGAGACTTGCCGGTAGTGTATAATGCTGCTAATGAATATGCGGTGGCAAAGTTTTTAAAAAGAGAAATTTCGTATCTTACCATTGTGGAAATGATTGAGAGGGCTATGAAGCATCATAAGGAGAACGGGATTTCTCCTCATCCGGGAGTGGAACAAATTCTGGAGACCGAGAAGGCAACTTATGAATTTTTAGAACGCAATTTTTAGAAAGCAGGTGGTAATTTGGTATATATTCTGGCAGGACTTTTGTTGTTTGGTGTGATGGTGCTGATTCACGAGTTTGGACATTTTTTATTTGCCAAATTGGGGGGCATTGGTGTGGTGGAATTTTCCATTGGCATGGGTCCCCGTCTGTGCAGCCGTGTGTGGGGAGAAACACGGTATTCCATTAAGCTTCTGCCTTTTGGCGGGTCCTGCATGATGGTGGGGGAAGATGCGGACAATCCGGACCCAGCTGCCTTTAACAACAAATCTGTGTGGACGCGGATTTCAGTGATTGCAGCAGGTCCGGTCTTTAACCTGATTGCTGCCTTGTTGTTTGCCATGGTGGTTGTGGCCCAGGTAGGCCATGATCTTCCCATTTTGTATGAGGTGGTGGAAGGTTCTCCTGCATTTGAGGCAGGACTGCAGCCTGGGGATGAGCTGATTCGGATGAATAACCGGAAGATTTCTTCCCGTCGGGATGTGTCTTTATATCTTATGTCCCATCCGGGAGAACCATTAAACATTCATTACAAAAGATCCATTGAGGGTGAAACCAAAGATTTTGTCACCAGACTGGTACCCCGGTTTCATCAGGAATACCAGTCTTATATGATGGGGGTCAGCTTTTTGGGAAATTATAAAAAGGCAGACAATCTGCTGGAATTTCTGGATTACAGCATTTATGAGGTGAAATATTGCGTATATACGACCATTGACGGCATTATGATGTTGTTCCGGAAACAGATGAAGGTGCAGGATGCCATTGCAGGTCCTGTGGGGATTGTCAGTATGGTGGGAGAGACCATTGAGGAAGGACAGCGCGGCGGCGTTGCAGTTCTCATTAATGTCATAGCTACCTGGGGGCTGGTTCTTAGCGCTACCCTGGGAATTATGAATTTGCTGCCGATTCCGGCTATGGATGGAGGGCGGCTGGCGTTCCTTTTGCTGGAAGTTTTGCGGGGCAGGCCGGTGGACCCGGAGAAGGAAGGTATGGTCCATGCGGCAGGGTTGGTGTTTTTGATGATGTTAATGGTGTTGGTGCTGGTGAATGATATTCGGAAGTTAATTTGAGGATTGAGGGTATTGGTGTGGTATATTTGGGCCAAAGGAACGGGGCGCAGTGGGATGTGTTAAGTGAATTTGGCCCAATTTTTGCCGGATTAAATGAAATAGAAAGGAATCGGTTGATGGTTCAGACAGAGGAAAAGTTATATACATATTATAATATAAAATGAAAAGAATAATCGATTTTTCTGAAAGTGCAGGTGAAATCAAACAATATGAACCGAATGAAAACAAAAGAAGTACACATTGGAAATCAGGTGATTGGCGGGGAGCATCCGATTTTGATTCAGTCCATGTGCAATACCCACACAGAGGATGTGAAGGCCACGGTAGAGCAGATTCTTCGTCTGGAACGGGCTGGCTGTGAGATTATACGGGTGGCAGTTCCTACTATGGAGGCGGCAGAAAGTTTAAGGCAGATAAAGAGGCAGATTCATATTCCCCTGGTGGCGGACATTCATTTTGATTATTGCCTTGCCATTGCAGCCATAGAGAATGGGGCGGATAAGATTCGGATTAATCCGGGGAATATCGGCAGTCAGGAGCGGGTGCAGGCAGTGGTGGACAAGGCCAGGGAATACAAAGTTCCCATCCGGGTGGGAGTCAACAGCGGGTCTTTGGAAAAAAATCTGATTGAAAAGTATGGCGGCGTCACAGAGGAAGGGCTTGTGGAAAGCGCTTTGGATAAGGTAGCATGGATTGAACAGATGGGGTATGATAATTTGGTAATCAGCATCAAGTCGTCAGATGTGATGATGTGTGTCCATGCCCATGAGATCATCCGCGACAAGACCCATTATCCTCTTCATGTGGGTATCACAGAGGCAGGGACAGTGACTTCTGGAAATATTAAGTCAGCAGTAGGACTGGGGTTGATTTTAAGTCAAGGGATTGGAGACACCATACGGGTGTCTCTGACGGGAGATCCAGTGGAAGAGATTAAGTCAGCAAAGCTGATTCTTCGGACTTTGGGTCTTCGAAAGGGTGGAATTGAGGTGGTTTCCTGTCCTACCTGCGGGCGAACGAAAATTGATCTTATCCAGCTGGCTGGCCAGGTGGAAAACATGGTGGAGGAGTTTGACCATCTGAATTTGAAAGTGGCAGTGATGGGATGTGTGGTCAATGGACCAGGAGAGGCGAAAGAGGCGGATCTTGGGATTGCCGGAGGAATCAAAGAGGGACTTCTCATCCGCCGGGGGGAAGTGGTGAAAAAGCTGCCGGAGGAGGAGCTTTTGGGGGCTTTGAGGGAAGAACTGATGGGACTTTCTTTGCAATAGAGTGGGAGCAGAGTGAAGATGAGAGGATTTTTGGAGGTATTTCCGGGGCTGCATATGACGGAGCCAATGACAGAGCTTTTAGAGATGGTGGAGGTGGAGAAGGTTTCCATGACCAGAGACAGAAGCCTTCTTCGCGTGTATCTGGTCAGCTCCCGGCTGATTCACAGAAAGAGCATTATGGATTTGGAAAAGGGAATCCGGGACCAGCTTTTTCCGGGAAAGCGGCTTCAGGTCAAAATCTTTGAGCGTTATCATCTTTCAAAACAGTATACCCCGGAGAAGCTTTTACAAGTATATAAGGACAGCCTGTTGATGGAGCTGAAGCATTACAGCATTGTGGAGTACAGCATGTTCCGAAAGGCGGAGTTTTCTTTCCCACAGCCAGATTTGATGCGGATGACCATTGAGGATACTATGGTCAACAAGGAGAAGGCAGGAGAGCTGAAGCGGATTTTAGAGAAAGTGTTTCATGAGCGGTGCGGCCTGCCGGTAGAGCTGGTGTTTGATTATGTAAAGCCAGTGCGGGCCAAGGCATCTTTGGAACGGGAAATGTATGCAAGGAAAGAGGCGGAGCGGATGATTGCCAAGGTTGCTCCGTTTTTGGGCCTTAACAATGGGACAGGCCCAAAGGGGGGAGCCATGGAAAGTGGTCCGGCCGCAGATGTGGCTCCCTGGGATGGTAGTGTGGGAGCAGGAGGAGGACCCAGTGGAGCTGCCGGGACGAATGGCCATGGGGAAGCGTTCGGAGCAGGAGTTGGGTCCGCTGGGTCCGCCGGAGTTTATGAAGCAGGAGCGAGAAGTAAAATGAGTGGTCCCGCCGGGGCTTATGGAGCGGGAACAGGAAGTGGAATGAATGGTCCGGCTGGGGCTTATGAAGCGGGTGTAGGAAGTGGAATGAATGGTCCAGTCGGGACTTATGGGGCAGGAACGGGAAGCAAAACGAATGGTCCAGCTGGGGCGAATGGTACAGAAGGCGATTTCCAAAAGAAGGCGTCAGAGAAAAGGGGCGGATTTAAGAAGAGTGATTGGAGTTCTGGCGGTGGTTATCGAAGCAGAAAGTCCGACAATCCAGATGTGCTTTATGGGAAAGATTTTGCAGACGATTTTATTGAATTAGATAAGATGGAAGGGGAGATTGGGGAGGTTTTTATTCGGGGGAAGATTTTAGACCGGGACAGCCGTCTCCTTCGCAGTGGAAAAACCATTTTTATCTTTCATGTGACAGATTTTACAGATACCATCACTGTAAAAATGTTTGCAGATGAGGCATCTTTGGAGGAGATCGAAAAGGCTACCAAGGCCGGCAGTTTTATCCGTCTTTGGGGAATGACTACCATTGACCGTTTTGACGGGGAACTGTCTATTGGCTCGGTGCGGGGAATCAAAAAATATGAGGATTTTACCAGCAAGCGGACAGACAACAGTCCGGTAAAGCGAGTGGAACTTCACTGTCATACGAAAATGAGCGATATGGATGGGGTTTCGGAGGTAAAGGACATTGTAAAACGGGCTAAGGAATGGGGAATGCCTGCCATTGCAGTGACGGATCATGGTTGTGTACAGGCATTTCCCGATGCCAGTCATGCACTGGATAAGGGAGATAATTTTAAACTTTTATACGGAGTGGAAGGGTATTTGGTGGATGACAAAAAGGAGCTGGTGGAACACTCCAGGGGCCAGTCTTTTTCCGATGCCTTTGTGGTGTTTGATATTGAGACCACCGGATTCAGTCCGGAGAAGAACCACATCATTGAGATCGGGGCTGTGAAGGTGGAAGATGGAGCCATCACAGAGAAGTTCAGCACATTTGTAAACCCGGATGTTCCCATTCCTCTGGAGATTGAAAAACTAACTGGAATCAATGATAATATGGTGCTGCCTGCGCCCAAAATTGACCAGGCGCTTCCGGAATTTTTGAAATTCTGTGAAGGGTGTGTTTTGGTGGCTCACAACGCTTCTTTTGATGTGAGTTTTATCCGGTTTCAGGCAAGGAAGCAGAATCTTTTCTTTGACCCTACTGTGCTGGATACCGTGGCTATGGCAAGACATTTGCTGCCGAATCTGAACCGTTTTAAGCTGGATACCGTGGCAAAAGCTTTGAACATTTCTCTGGAAAACCATCACCGGGCTGTTGATGATGCAGGGGCCACAGCAGAGATTTTTGTAAAATTTGTAAAAATGCTTCGGGAACAGCAGGTGGAAAATCTGAATCAGTTAAACGAACTGAGTGCTATGAACCCGGAAATGGTAAAAAAACTGCCTACCTATCACATTATTTTACTGGCAAAAAACGAGGTGGGACGGACCAATCTGTACCGTCTGGTTTCCTGGTCTCATATCGATTATTATGCCAAACGGCCCAGAATCCCCAAAAGTGTGCTGGAGGAGTACCGGGAAGGCCTGATTATCGGTTCGGCATGTGAGGCAGGAGAGGTTTATCAGGCTATGCTTCGGGGGCTTCCAGAAGAGGAGCTGATGAAGATTGCCGGGTTTTATGATTATCTGGAAATTCAGCCTTTGGGTAATAACGAGTTTATGCTGCGGGACGAAAAAAGTACCGTAAAATCCATGGAGGATTTAAAGGAGCTAAACCGGCGGATTATCCGTATGGGGGAGGCTCTTGGCAAGCCGGTATGTGCCACCTGCGACGTGCATTTTCTCAATCCGGAAGATGAAGTGTACCGAAGGATTTTGATGGCAGGGCAGAATTTCAGTGACGCGGATTTACAGGCGCCTCTTTTTCTTAGAACTACACAGGAAATGCTGGAAGAATTTGCTTATTTGGGACCAGACAAGGCAGAGGAAGTGGTGATTACCAATACCCGGAAAATTGCGGATATGTGTGATTTTATCGCCCCAGTGCGTCCGGATAAGTGTCCTCCGGTGATTGAGGATTCTGATGAAACTTTGCGGAAAATCTGTTATGACTGCGCCCATGAAATGTATGGAGAGAAGCTTCCGGAAATTGTGGTGGAGCGGCTGGAGAGAGAGCTAAATTCTATTATCTCAAATGGATTTGCCGTTATGTATATTATTGCTCAAAAACTGGTGTGGAAGTCCAATGAGGACGGTTATTTAGTAGGTTCCAGAGGCTCTGTTGGCTCTTCTTTTGTGGCTACTATGTCTGGTATTACGGAGGTAAATCCTTTAAGCCCTCATTATTATTGTCCGAAATGCCATTTTTATGATTTTGACTCAGAGGAAGTGAAAAAGTTTGGCGGTATGGCAGGATGTGATATGCCAGACCGAAACTGTCCTCAATGCGGCGCTCCTTTAATGAAGGCAGGATATGACATTCCTTTTGAGACATTTTTGGGATTTAAAGGGGATAAAGAGCCGGATATTGACCTGAATTTCTCCGGAGAATATCAGAGTAAGGCCCATGATTACACGGAAGTGATTTTTGGAAAAGGGCAGACGTTCCGGGCTGGAACCATTGGCACTCTGGCAGATAAGACTGCTTTTGGCTATGTGAAACGGTATTATGAGGAGCGGGGAGTACATAAAAGAAATTGTGAGATTGACCGGATTGTTCAGGGGTGTGTGGGGGTACGGCGGACGACCGGACAGCATCCAGGGGGAATTGTGGTGCTGCCCATTGGGGAGGAGATTTACTCTTTTACCCCTGTCCAGCGACCGGCTAACGACATGACCACCAAGACCGTTACCACTCATTTTGATTATCACTCCATTGACCATAATCTGCTGAAGTTAGACATTCTGGGACACGATGATCCTACCATGATTCGGATGCTTCAGGATCTTACGGGCCTGGACCCGGTGAAAGATATTCCTTTGGATTCGCCGGAAGTTATGTCTCTGTTTCAGAACACTTCGGCTCTTGGGATTACTCCAGAGGATATAGGAGGATGCCAGTTGGGCGCTCTTGGAATCCCTGAATTTGGAACGGATTTTGCCATGCAGATGCTTATGGATGCCAAGCCAAAGTATTTCTCGGATTTGGTGCGGATTGCAGGTCTGGCTCATGGAACGGACGTATGGCTGGGAAATGCCAAAGACCTGATTTTAAGTGGACAGGCCACCATTCAGACGGCCATCTGCTGTCGGGATGACATTATGGTATATCTGATTCAGCAGGGGATGGAAGAGGGTCTTTCTTTTACCATTATGGAAAGTGTCCGGAAAGGCAAAGGGCTGAAGCCGGACTGGATTGAGGAGATGAAGAAACATAATGTGCCTCAGTGGTACATTGATTCCTGTTTGAAGATTAAGTACATGTTCCCCAAAGCTCACGCGGCAGCCTATGTTATGATGGCATGGAGGGTGGCTTACTGCAAGGTATTTCATCCTCTGGCCTATTATGCGGCTTTCTTTAGCATTCGGGCAAATGGGTTTTCTTATGAGCTGATGTGTCAGGGAAGGGATAGACTGGAATACCATCTGGCAGATTTTAGAAAACGGGTGGATTCTCTATCCAAGAAGGAGCTGGATACTTTGCGGGATATGCGGATAGTGCAGGAAATGTATGCTCGTGGATATGAGTTTATGCCTTTGGATATTTACCGGGCGCAGGCCCACCATTTTCAGATTATTGACGGTAAGCTGATGCCGTCTCTTGGAAGCATTGACGGTATGGGAGATAAGGCGGCAGAAAGTGTGGTGGAGGCAGCAGCAGAGGGAGCGTTCCTTTCCAGGGAGGATTTCCGCAACCGGGCAAAGGTCAGCAAGAGTCTTACTGATTTGATGGCGGATATGGGGCTTTTGGGGGATTTGCCGGAGAGCAATCAGCTGTCGTTGTTTGATTTTGGGTAAGGTTTACAAGAGGGCGTGCATCTGACGGAAAGCAATTTTCAGATACGCTCTAAAGTTTGTGTTACAGTTTGTGATGCTTTTTGTCTGGCATAGCTGGACAAGAAGATGATGCTGTGAATGGTAATGAGCGTGTTGAGAAAAATTAAAGAATGGGAGAATGGAAAAATTTATTAAAATTGAAAATATGTAAAATTTTTGTTGACATTTGAGACAATTCGTATTATACTATCAAAGGTGTCGAGGCGTGGCTCAGTTTGGTAGAGCGCTGCGTTCGGGACGCAGAGGCCGCAAGTTCGAATCTTGTCGCCTCGATGGGTTATAAAATAGGATTACGGCCTCATGGTCAAGCGGTCAAGACGACGCCCTCTCACGGCGTAAACCCGGGTTCGATTCCCGGTGAGGTCATAAGATGCTTTGGAACTTTGTGTCCAAAGCATCTTATACGTCAAAAGAAGAATGGCGGACAGAAAGAAATTTTAAATTTCTTGTGTATTCAGCCATGTTTTTTTGTGATTGCTTCCGTAGCGCAGTTGGTAGCGCAACGCATTCGTAATGCGTGGGTCGCCGGTTCGAGTCCGGCCGGGAGCTTGGAAAATAGGAGAGTTTTAAAGGCAAAAAAGTGCGTAGACATTAGGATTGCGCACTTTTTTGCCTTTTTCTGCATAGGTGTTATGTAATGGCTGCATAAGTTTTATGTAATTATTAAAAAATCTCCGTTATGTGAATGAGATAGTGGTTGATATTACAAATAACGGTTTACCAGTTGTTATTCTGGTTGGAAGCCGTCCATTGGATAGAAATTTATTGTATTAGTCAGGCGAAATAAAAAGCTATTGTTTTCCATGCGGCTTTTGGTTATAATAAAAATAAAACGAGGGAGGGATCGGATGGAAACAGCAAAACGTACCATAAGGGACAGCGTATTTTCAGATTTGTTTGGGAATAAAAAATACCTTCTCCAGCTCTATCAGACCCTGCACCCGGAGGATATGGGGGCTACGGAGGAGGACTTAACGGATGTGACGATCCAGAACGTCCTGACAGATGACCTTTATAATGACCTGGGCTTCCGCAACGGCGACCGGGTGATGATTCTGGTGGAAAGCCAGTCTACATGGAGTGTCAATATCATCATAAGGGTTCTTTTGTATCTGGCCCAGACCTGGAATGAGCACATCGAAGAAACGAAGCAGAACCGCTATGGGAGCAGGAAGTTAGAACTCCCCAGGCCTGAATTTTACGTTATTTTCACTGGGGAACGCCAGGAAAAGCCGGAATATTTAAACTTATCCGAGGAGTTCTTTGATGGGGAGAAAGGGTTTTTAGAAGCCAGAGTGAAGATGCTCTACGGCAATGGTAATGGCGACATTATTAGCCAATACGTGGCTTTCACAAAAGCATACCAGGAGCAGGCAAGGCTGCTGGGAAGGACAGTGGAGGCAGTGCGGGAAACGATCCGTATCTGCAAGGATAAGGATGTGTTAAGAGAATACTTGTCAGCTCATGAGAAGGAGGTGGTCAGCATTATGATGGCATTATTTGATCAGGAAAAAGCTGTGGAGCAGTTTGGGTATGAGAAAAAGCAGGAAGGCCGTATGGAAGGCCGCATAGAAGGCCGCGAAGAAGGCGATTTGAAGCGGGCAATGAGGACTGCATCCAATATGTTTAAGGATGGGGAACCTATTGATAAAATTGCAAGATTTTTGGAGTTTTCACCAGAAACAATTTTGTCTTGGGTAGGAAAAGTATGAAGGCATTGTTGGATTAGGAAAAAGCTGTGGAGCAGTTTCGTATAGCGGCAGCCATATGAACTGCATCCCCAGCAGGCATGGCAGACACGGAGGCTCTTTCGTACCCTTCACATAAGGAAGTGAAGGGTACGAGGGCATCTCTGCATCAAATTACGGTATAGTCTTCGTGGCTATGCCGTTTTTTCTTTTTCTGAATGTTTCTGTTTCAAGCGTTCTTGGAACATTTCTTCATATTCTTCAGCAGATGGGGCGTTTATAATACCGATACCACTATAGTAAATATCAATCGGATATACGGTCTTTTCATCTATCATCTGTTTCTTAGATACCATAATGCAATCGATAAACTCATTGATGATGGCAGGCGTAAGTTCCTTGATTTCCGTATAACGCCTGACTTTCTCCACAAATTCTGACACATTTGCGGCTTTGTCATTCTGCATTTCAATGTTTGCTTTTAACTGGACAAGAGATTCTTTTAAGGCTTTTTGCTCAGTTTCGTAGTTTGCTGACATTGTTGCAAAACGCTCATCGCTCAGTTTGCCCACTACGTTATCCTCATAAATCCTCTGAAATAATATGTCAAGTTCCGCAATACGTTTTTCGGATTTGGCTAATTCACGTCGCTTCTTGGCAATTTCTTTTCGCTGTTCCTCGCTTGATTTGTCAAGCTTATTTGATTCTTTGTCCCAACATAGCAATAAAAACTGCACACTATTAAACCTAAATACATATGAAATTTTTAAATCTGGAAAATTTTCTCTTTCAATATCCTCATTCAAAATAATTTGTCCAGTTTCATAATTTATATTTCTTATCGTGCTGTTTGAGTAGAAAAATGGATTTTTACCCCAACGTAATTTAAGATTTCCAAACATAGCATCGGGAACAGGAGAAACATTAACAGCAATTCCACACAAAATAGTTATGTTTTCTTTTGGGATAGTATCATCGAAATTCATAAGAAATTGTTTTATTTCTTCATCGAAAAATGAGCAGTCTTCTTTATGTGACCGCATATCATTGTAAGCATATTTCAATAACATTTTTTGAATCATGGTATAGTCATATTCTATTTCAACCCTGTCATTTTCACTGTAAGTCTGAATAAAATATCTTGCTATAAAATCTTTGGCATAACTATCAATATATGAAATTCGATTATTATTGCAATCAGCACAAACATCTTTTACCATGGGGTCTGATTCATGAATTCTATTTCTTGTTTCATCAAAGGTTATATAACATTCTGGAAACAAATCCAATATTGCACATGAAACAATATGTTCTTTAGTTCCTTTTGCTTCTTTTCCACAATACGCACACACCATATTCATAAATTCCTTTCAATATTTTAGAGATATTTTTAAATCACCTCTCGTCCATTTCTAGTCATTTGATTCGCTTTTCACATCATTTAGGCATAGTTGCCTTATAGCATATAATGAAAAAGTGTTTTGAATCAGATGTTTAATCTCTCGTGCATTTGAATATCCAATCGCTGATTTTTGTAAACGCAGTAAAATATTTTCATCTATTTCGATAGTAGCTTCTTTATATTTCTCAATAGTTTCTTGGATAAAATTTCTCGCTATTTTTTCTTTTGCTTCATCAGACAAATCCTCAAAATGGATAACTGCATCAAAGCGGTTAAAGATAGGAGTGCCTAATTGTTCCTTTATTTCATTTTCTGTTTTGTAATTTGAAGTACAAATAATAATAGCATAATCCAAATTGACCTTGTAATTCTGGTCTTCATAAACGCCTTCATCAAATAATTGATAAAAAGCACTATGAAAAACAGGATTTGCTTTATCAAATTCATCTAACAGAATGACATTAGAATCTCTGTCTAATAAGTCTTTTGCAAAACTACCTTCTCCATAACTTCCACCAAACAAATACGTCCCAAACTGGTTGTTTTGATACATAGAGAATTGTTTTCTCATCAATTTTCCATCAAGCAATTCAGCAAGATAATGTGCTGTTTCTGTTTTACCAATCCCAGAATCTCCATAAAACAGGATAACCATAGGTTTTTTCTGTTTATTATCCATTAGTGGATATAAGGCTTGAAGAACTTTCATTTTTGCTATTTTTTGTCCTATAATTTTATCATCATACCCGTTATAAAACTGTTGAATAATAGTTTTAGTTATTCCGTTATAAGGTTGCTGAATTTCTTGTATTATGTTCTTATCGTCATAAATTCGATGTAATTGCTCGCTAATGTGTATCGGGGGATTTTGGATATACATATTTTGAATATCCATTTTTGCTATAAAATTAGCAAAATTTATTATTACGTGTTCTCTAACTCCAGAATATTCATCCGAATTTATCACAAAATTAGCAACTTTCAATTTTTCTTTTTCAGTTTTTGTCTCATTATTTTCTTTCTGAAGCTCTGGAATATGTACAATCATATTTTTATTGTCACTATCTAATTCCATTACTACATCAGTAAGGTTACGACTATCTCTTGGGATTTTTTTGTTAAATTCTCTATTTGAACCATAAAAAATAATGATTTTATTCACACACAACACCTGCCAATACTATATCATATACTTCCAGAAAATCGTTTTCGGGCGTCGTTCCATCCAAAATATCTTCTGGTTTCGGCTTTGTATTCTCAGTTTTTAATTCAAATTCTTTCTCAATAGATAATTGTTCTTTATTGCATAACCCCACTTTCACACCATAATAGGTTAATTTCATTTTGGATAAATCAGCAAGGTTGTAGTTATTTTTGAATGCTTTTATATTAAATCTCAAAACGCATGTAGGTGTTTTTTCACTTGCCAATAACATTGCATAATATCCACGTTCTCCTAATAAAGCCTCATTTAACTTTTCCATATCAATAGGTAACTGCTCTTTGGGGACTATTGTCAAATAAGAGCTATACATCTTATACATGGAAACAGAATTTTCTGGAGCATACACACCGTCATTTTCAAATTTTCTTACATTATCATCTTTAAATGCTTCGGATATGTAATCTGTCAATAAAGTGTTTTTTAAAGTTGTGTCTAGCATTTTAGAAATCTCACCAGAAATGTTACTACTCACACCACCAGAGAAAGATGCTTTAATAAAATTTAGAATATTAAATCCACTTTCTGCCTGTGCCTCTATTTCTGTAAGAATTTTTGCTGCTCTTTCTTTATTTTCTTCTTTACTCCAATCCAACCTACCTCCATTAACGATGTCAATATAGTCTTGCGCTGTAGGCTCATCAAAATATATGACCTTTATAAATATTGGCAAAGAGTCACTTTTTGTTTTCATTTTCATATGTTTTTCCTTTCATAACAAATTAATTTAGACTATGCAAAATGATTTTTCTTGAATTCAATATAAAAACCATAAATTTTACAAATCAATTATACAACAAACGCATTAAGATTTCTACTCTCATAAGATTAAAGGCGGCATTAGCTTTACGCCGATGCCATCCCTAATTAGCTATAAATCATTTCTTTTAAAACGATTTCTTCCGCCTGTTGCCTAGCGCAATTCATGATTCCTGTCCATTTTATAGGATTATTCTCTTTTAATTGCTCGGTAATGCCTTGGGCTTGTTTCATCTGCTCTACAATCCGAAAGACATGCTCTTGTGCTTGACTGTCAATTTCAACAAGGTACTCATTAAGTTTTCCGCTTGTAAGTAGGTTTATATAAGTTATTCTAAGGTAATGTTGTAGAAAATATAAATGTCGCTGTCCATAAATACCGATTTCAAAATTTCCTGTGTCTGGTGTTTCAAGATTAGGAACTGCATAATCGCTTTCTTTTCGGTATGTACCGCCGAATTGCTCAAATAATGATTTCATTATAGTTTCCTCCAATTATATTTAGTTATTCCTACAAATTCATCATATCCAACCGTCATTACAAATTTTTTAAAACGCCGCAAGGGACACTTCCTTATGTGAAGTGTCCCTTCGGGAGCCTTCTTTTTTGTCCTCGGACGACGGGGCGGGCTATTGTGTCGATTCAGGGCAGTAGATATTCTTTAAGAAAGATGATTGTATTGGCCATGTCAATTTGCCGACACGATTTCTAGTTTTTTTGCGGCTGCCTTTAGGTATTAGTCAGGCGAAATAAAAATCTATTGTTTTCCATACGGCTTTTGGTTATAATAAAAATAAAACGAGGGAGGGATCGGATGGAAACAGCAAAACGTACCATAAGGGACAGCGTATTTTCAGATTTGTTTGGGAATAAAAAATACCTTCTCCAGCTCTATCAGACCCTGCACCCGGAGGATATGGGGGCTACGGAGGAGGACTTAACGGATGTGACGATCCAGAACGTCCTGACAGATGACCTTTATAATGACCTGGGCTTCCGCAACGGCGACCGGGTGATGATTCTGGTGGAAAGCCAGTCTACATGGAGTGTCAATATCATCATAAGGGTTCTTTTGTATCTGGCCCAGACCTGGAATGAGCACATCGAAGAAACGAAGCAGAACCGCTATGGGAGCAGGAAGTTAGAACTCCCCAGGCCTGAATTTTACGTTATTTTCACTGGGGAACGCCAGGAAAAGCCGGAATATTTAAACTTATCCGAGGAGTTCTTTGATGGGGAGAAAGGGTTTTTAGAAGCCAGAGTGAAGATGCTCTACGGCAATGGTAATGGCGACATTATTAGCCAATACGTGGCTTTCACAAAAGCATACCAGGAGCAGGCAAGGCTGCTGGGAAGGACAGTGGAGGCAGTGCGGGAAACGATCCGTATCTGCAAGGATAAGGATGTGTTAAGAGAATACTTGTCAGCTCATGAGAAGGAGGTGGTCAGCATTATGATGGCATTATTTGATCAGGAAAAAGCTGTGGAGCAGTTTGGGTATGAGAAAAAGCAGGAAGGCCGTATGGAAGGCCGCATAGAAGGCCGCGAAGAAGGCGATTTGAAGCGGGCAATGAGGACTGCATCCAATATGTTTAAGGATGGGGAACCTATTGATAAAATTGCAAGATTTTTGGAGTTTTCACCAGAAACAATTTTGTCTTGGGTAGGAAAAGTATGAAGGCATTGTTGGATTAGGAAAAAGCTGTGGAGCAGTTTGGTATAGCGGCATCCATATGAACCGCATTCCCAGCAGGCATGACAGACATGGAGGCTCTTTCGGGAGCCTTCTTTTTTTGCTCTCGGACGATATATTCAAGCCTACTGCAAAGGAAGTTACCGTATGGGCTTTTCGGCAGGAACAGCAACCCTGCAGAGCGCAGGATATAGAGCGGTAACAGACAAGGCGGCGGGATAGTCAATACCTGCCCCGCCGCTTCTCTTTTGAAAATTTCCTTTGTCCTACAAGTTGGAAGTTGTTTTATTCCCCAGTGTCCTTCAGCCAGTCCATACCAGGATATGGCTCACATGTGTGAGCATACCATTCAACGCATTTTGCCGCCAACTCTCGATCTCGCATAGTGCATTTCAAAGGGAAAACGGATTGTCCATCGCTTGGCGTAATAGGGGCTTCTTCATTAGACTCTAAAAGTTCCGGGTCAAAGCAAGCCCAAGCAGTATCCGTTTCAGCGTCCCAGATTTGTAAAAAAATCAGGTCAGGAGAGGATTCCATCATCAAAAAGCCTTCCTCGTTGTCTTCATCTGGGGCCATCATTACGCTGTGATATTTTCCGGTACGGACATTTTCCACAATCTCCCGGATACCCAGCTCTGAAATATCTTGGATTGTCTGGCTGGGGAGCGCACCTCGGCTGGCCATTTGAATCTGAATGCCCTCTGGCATAGATGGGACTTCACGCTTTCTAATAATTTCTTCCATAAAAAATCACCGTTCCTTTCATAATTACAACTTTTGATTTGCCGGATAAGAAAATACTGTCGTCAAATAGCGTGTAAATGTTTCCGCTTTCAGCGGCACAGGTTATTCCGTCTGGTTCAACAGTCCCTATGGGAAATAGTTTTTCACCGATCACCTGCTCTGCCGTTTTCAAATCAATTACGATTTCAAAGTCTAAAAAAGCAGCCCACCCATCAAAAGTAAAAGTTGCTCCAGTATAGGTGTCAATTGATTTCCTTTCCCTTAAATGATTCAATCGCTCCAAAGGATACAAATACCATTTTTCTAAACGGTTGACGTTACCATTACATTTCCCCAAAAGATATTGACCAGATTTCGGTGAGAACTCTCGAAATTTCATACCGCCAAATAAACGTAAAGTTTTTCTTGCATACTCGAAACATGAAATCCTACTTTCTTGTTCTATTTTCTCTATCCACCTATCTGCTAAAAGAAAATCTCTTTTTTCTGTCCAGCCATTATCGAGCAAAACCAAATACACATATTCGTCTATCAAGGAGAGATTCATATCATTCAGACCTTCCGATTCCGATTTGCCGGTTAGTTTGCTAACCCAAGTATAGCACATTTTCCCACCAGAAACAATCAGCGTTCTATATTCGTTTTGACTATCCAGACCGTCAAGGGTGCAGTTGGACAGCTTTCTGAATGAAAAAGGGGAAATGGAATTTAGCAATAGTGTAATTGTAACCATAAAGGAAATGTACTACAATATGAAATGGGGAAGTTTATTGTAGCTGTTCATGCCGGATGGGACCGTGATTGGAAGGGTATGAGAACTACCTGGACAACTCTGTCCTGAAGCTACTCTATGAGGAAGGGATGCTGGATTCCGCAGAAAAAGAGTTGTATGAAAATCGTTTGCATTTAAAGTGGCTGTCAGCTTCCTATGGAAAGACGGACATAGAAAAATTCGGGGAATGGCTGATGACCAGGGAGGGGAGGCATACAGCCCTTGACATGGCTGGTATATTCCTGGATGTTGCAGATGTTGTCAATACTGTCCTGTACCTGACGGAGAGGAATTGGGGGAATGTGGCATTGTCGGGGAACAGTGCGATTCCATTGATGGGGGATTTTTTGGAAAATTTTATTAAAGTCCCAGGGTGGATATTAGTGAGCTTTAGAGTGGATTTGGAAACGCTGGGACGATCTGCTTGACAGGGGCAGTTATGCGGCAGCATACGTGCCGTCAGATGGAATAGTTTACTGGGTGCGCATGAGTGATGATTTTTGTGTACCGATCAACCGGATGGATGAGGTAGGAGATATAATACAGGATATGTTACAGGCAGAGAAGAAGGCTGATAATCTTGGCGGTGAATTGCTTGAAAAACCATAAGAGATATGCCATCAACAATAAACAATTGGTTAGGCAAAATATCTGATTTATCAAAACAAACACCTATACAAATTTCATCAAATGCAAAAGTAAAAGTACAAATACAAGCAAAAAATGGACATTGACAAGTACCATAGAAAGGAATCCGATGGAATTAATTAATAAAAAATATTATGATGGATTTGAAGGAGAACCAGAGATCCAATTAATTTACAGAAAAGGAGATAATAGTAAAATTTTCATAATGTGGGAAGGTTATTTTGATCAAATAATGAAGTTAATGCATCCAGACGCACAGGGATGGACTGGCTTAGCCTATAACTATAATATGGACACAGGATGGTATGAAGAAAGTCCTTGGGTAATAAAAGATTTACAAATGGCATTAAAGCAATTTGAGTCAATAGATGATAAAAATTTATGTGGGGAGGCTACGGAAATTTTAATGATGATCTGCGATATATTCAGGGAGGCCATTTCAAATAATGATGAAATTTATATAGCTAGAGAATAATGTAAATATGAATTTATTTAATACATAAACGTGTTTGGAGAAACTTATGAGGATTTATTGACATTATATAAAGTATCTGATTATAAATAAAATTGATGTGAAGGAGTCAAAATGTATTTTGAACAGGCACTAACCAGAATAAACAATATTGATCGGGATAAAGTTGGTACAAATTCATCGAGAGAAAATGGTGATTTAGGAGCGATGTTTTTATCTAGTTGAATACTATTTAAAATTAGCCCAATTGGCAGATCGTAATCCTGAAGTAGAAAGGTGTATGAACCATTAATTGAAATATTTGAGCGAGGAGGTTCCTTTTGCTTAGAAAAGATGGGTTAGATATACAGAATGTTGTTTTCATACCATTATATAGGTGGTTTGACAAATTTAAGAAAAAATGAAAGGAATGGGTAGATATAAAAAGCAATACTTTAAGAAAAATGTGAGCTATTATAGTAAACGGGTTTTTCAAGTAAAGTATGTAAGTTTTATAAAGTTTGAAAAAATTCCGTAAAATGAAGGAAGCGGTCAATTAAAAGATAACTTGACAAGATACGAACCTGTGGCAAACTTGCGAGGCCCTGTAATGGGTGTTGAGCATTGGTTGGCTTTGTGCTATACTTTAGGCAGGTGAATTTGACAAATTGGAATTTGAATTTGTTACGCTGCAAAGGAGGAATTATATGTACATTGATTTAGACGATAGAGCGCCAATTAGTCTAAAGGATTTGGACGTCAAGCAGTTTATTCCACTTCAGGAGGACGAAGATGGTCCCCTGATCAAGGTCCGGTTTTCTTTAGACACCCCTTATTTAAAGCGGAACTTCAATCTGGACCTGGTTATCTGGAATCTGAACGAGGATAATCTGGAGCAGACGGAACAAGTGGTTCGCTATGTGCTGAAAAATTTCAACAAGCTGTTTGAAACGGGCTGGACCGCCCTTTACTACCAGTTGCGTAGGTTTGATGACAGTGTGGCGGAGCACACACTCCAGGAGTTTTTCGTGGAACAAATTGATTTTGAAAGTTCATATTATGAGATTCAGATTGAAATCAACTGCGACCATCTGAAGGATGGTCAGGCTCGGTACTGCTTTGTGGTATCCACAACCTGCGATTATCGTAAATGGATGATTGCAGAGGATAATATGCGGGTATACATGATTGGGAACAAGGCCTGCGGCTTCAACGACAACAACGACGACGGACAGATGAGGGACTCTTTGGAGGCTTGCGCCATGTTCTATGAGATGGGACAGACATCCTATGAAGCTATGGTGCGGGATGGATTTCAATTTGCGGAGTCTTTTGAAGAGAAGGTGGGATATGAAGCTGGGTGAGATATTGAAGTATTGTCTGGAGAATCTGGAATGAATCCTTATCAGGTGATTGATGAAAAAAATTGGGAGAGGGCCATGCACTGTATGGTTTTCAGGGAAAGTGTGGAGCCTGCTTTCTGTGTGACATTTGAGGTAGATATTACAAATTTCCGCCGGAAGGTGAAGGCGCGGAATCTTTCTTTTCCGCTGGCATTTGTGTATGCGGTACGTAAATGCGCCAATGAGATTGAGGCATTCCGGTATCGTTTCCTGGATGGGATACATATTGGGCAGTTTGCGGATATGCTCCAGAGATACCTGGAATCATTTTAGGAGTGGAAGCTGGATTCTATCATAGAATCCAAAACAGAATTGTGTTGTGAAAATTTATTGTAAGTTTAGAAAAAGGGCAGAAAATGCTGGGAAGGTATTTTCAGCCCTTTTTTTCGTGGAATATTTTTTCCATTTGAAAAGGACTTGTTTGCGGAAGTGATTGACATGCCAGCAGATTCTTTGTATAATAGTTAATGACTTTCAGTCAATAACTGCGGAAAGGATGGATGCAAATTGGCAAGGCCAGTGAAAAAACAGCCAGAACAATGGAAGAGAGAGATTTTAGATGCGGCAAAAGAACTGTTTTTATCCAAAGGTTATGAGGAAACTGCCATTACGGACATTATGGAGCTGGCAGGCGGCGCAAAGGGGATGTTTTACCGTTTTTTCCAGAGCAAGGAAGAGGTCATGCACGCTTTAGGGGATCAGATGTTTTTGGAAAAGAATCCATTTGAGGCAGTACGGGGGCGTTCTGATCTGAACGGGTTGCAAAAGATCCGGGAAGTGCTTGCTTTTGACAGAGGTGACGAGGAACGGGAGGAAATCAATATACAGGCAATCCCTATCTTAAAAGACCCACGCATTCTTATGGCTGCGGTGGAGGCGAATCGGCGGGTACTGACTCCTTTATGGTTTGAACTGATTGAGGAAGGGCAGCGTGACGGTTCCATCCAGACGGAATATGCAAGGGAACTTTCCGAACTGCTGCCCCTTGTTAATTTCTGGATGTTGCCGTCCGTGTTTCCGGCGGACGCAGAAGAAATCCGGCATAAATGTCGGTTTGTTGCAGAGGTTCTTTCCGCAATGGGACTTCCGATCATAGAGAATGAGATGGCTGGGAGGACAGAGCGAATACTGGGAGGCTATAGGGAAGCAAGGAAGGAGTAGCCTATGGGGCAGAAACTATTTACGAGAAATTTTACGTTCCTTGTATTGGGGCAGACAAGTTCTTTGTTTGGGAATTATATATTACGTTTGGCGCTGTCCATGTATGTTCTGGAAGTGACTGGTTTGGCGGCTGTGTTTGCAGGTATTTTATCCATTGCCACAATCCCCACAGTTCTTTTATCGCCAGTTGGCGGTATTCTGGCTGACCGGGCAGATAAGAAAAAGATCATGGTGGCGCTGGATACGCTGACGGGAATATCTGTCTTATGCGCGGCAGTTTTTTTGTCCGGAAGGAATGCCATTGGGATGATTGGCGTGCTGCTGGTGGTACTCTCTGTCCTTGGGGCATTTGAGACGCCCACAGTACAGGCTTGTATCCCACAGATGTTATCCGGCGATAACATTATTAAGGGAAACGCGGTTGTAAATCAGGTGGCGTCCATTTCTTATCTGATTGCGCCTTTGCTGGGTGGTATTCTATATGCGGCAGTCGGTTTGAAGCCGGTGATGTATGCAAGTGTTGTGTGCTTTTTTATAACAGCGCTGTTTGAATGTTTTATCAAATTGAGTCATCAGGCCAGGGATTCCAAGGGGAATGTTTTTTCCATGGTAAAAGATGATTTTTCTGACAGTATCCGGTTTATCACAAAGGACCGGCCGGATATGATGAAGATGTTGCTTCTGGCGGCACTCTCACGGTTTTTTGTCATGGGGATTACATTGGTTGGGCTGCCTTTTCTTGTGCGGACCGTGTTGGGACTGGACGCAAAATTTTATGGCGGGGCGGAGAGTGTGCTGGCAGTGGCAACTATTTTGGGAAGTATTGCCGCAGGGCTTCTTACAGAGAAGTTAAGATCTGGCAGATTATCCTATGTGCTTGTGGTAATCGGTGTCTGTATTCTTCCGGCAGGGGGTGTATTCCTTTTCTCTTCCGGCGTATTTATCAAATATGCCGTGATTGTTGCTGCTTTCTGCATCATGCAGGCTGCGATCAGTATTTTTTCTATTTTTGCAGTATCTATCATCCAGCAGAATACGCCAGATGAGTTGATTGGGAAGATCATGGCTTATACAGCTGCTGTTACAATGTGTGCTCAGCCGATTGGACAGATGGTATATGGGTTTTTATTTGACCGGTTTCATGGGGCAGTGTATCTTGTATTGATCCCTTCAGGTATCATGGTATGTGTGATCGGGCTGCTTGCCACAGATTTTTCCTGTTAAAGTAAGAAGCTGAAATTTCGCTTGTAGAATAAGGGAATTGCAGATGGGCAGGTGGAAATTATTTTTAAATGGAAAGGATTCATACTATGGAAGAATTAAAATCTGCGATTAATGAAGTGTTACATTATAATTTTTACAAAACAGCGATTGATACTGTGGTGGACCGAAAAGAGGAAGCCTATGATCTTGTTCGATCTCTACTTCAGGACTACAAAGAGGGCGTACAAAGTCAAAGCAAACAATTCGATTTTGAATATGTGGTTAATCTTGCAAAATTGTCGTCATTACTTGAAATAGAAGGCGCTTTCTCTTTTTTCTCTGTGGTATTGGAACATTCATTTGGTGATGTATTTAAGGAAGATAATAAGCTGGTTGACAAACATTTGGTTTACGCTAGGATTTTGTTGTCGTTAATTCCTAGAAGACAGGATTTTAACGAAGAACCCAATTCATTATCTGTGTTAAGAAACATACTCTTTTCTCCAGATGCCATGGATGATGGAAGATTGACTGCATTTTATGTTGTGTCTTTATTTTTGCAATCCGTTCCAGAAAAATACCAAAATAAGACATTCTCATCCGATGATTGGGATAAAGAACTATGTGAGTTTTATATCAAGGTTCTAAATCTATTCACTACTGATTTTGATGAGTTTCAGGCAGGGATATTTCTTCCTATGCTGAATGTCATAGTCGAGAAGATTCTTGATGATCCGTTTGCATCGGGGGAATTGGCATATAAAACATACAATACGATTGTAAATCTTATAGTTTCATCGTCGTTTGGTTTCAACTACAATGGATTTAAGCTTTATTATAGGTGGATAAAACAATTCAATGTGGAACAGTATGGAATGGTAATAAAAGCGGAAAAGTACATAAGGCATTGGAAAGATTTTGATCAAGAAGATATTTACTCTTTTGATACACTGGAAGAAATCGGAAAATACCTTTTTGACAAGGTAAAAACACAAGTTGAAGCAGATGATCCATGGGTAAAAATTGCACTCAAGAGAATCCATCATTATCCCTTTAACAAGCGTAATGTTCCATATACAGATGATGGGTATTTTTTGGAACTTTGTGGTTATCTTGAGATTGTAGAACCGCCAAAAAGGAGTTATGATCGGGCTATAGAGCTATGTAGAGAGATTAGAAAAAGATACAAAATGATGGTAAATAAAATTGACTGCCTGATTGATGAGACGAAGAAACTACAAAAGGATACTAAGATTCGAAGGGATAAAATTATTGCTAAATCCTTAAAAAATCAAGTGGCATATAATGTGTCAGCAGATAAAGATCAGTTAATGAAAGACCTTTTTCAATGGAAACAACTTCAGACACTATGGAAAGAAGAAACCATAAAAGACGTGAATGGCAAATACATCCAACATGAATCAGGAATTTTGGTTTATTTGAAAGTTGTTCTGAAAGAGAATATGAAAGGGTTTCTTGACCATGATGCAAAAGAAGAAGAGGACATAGCAGAGGAAGAAAATCAAGAGGTTGGCCTTTCTTCTGCAAAAGACGATATGATACCTGAACATGTTATGAAATTGCTTAAAAAATGGGCTTTGGATTGTACGAGAAAGCAGTCGGGCAATCAGAATGAAACCATTGATGATAAATTTCATATCTATTTCAACAATTTAAGTACTTTTGATAAACTTTTAAATCACACTCCCATTGAAATTATCCGTATTATCGGCTATAGAATAAAGTTTAAGCCCTTTTACGAAAAGATAAGAAACCGATACTGGATGAAGCATTCCAAACAATTGATGATAAAAGGTTCATTTTGGCAAAGAAAATTAACAAGAGAAGTTGGAGTACATCCTCTCAATAATTATAGATTACTTAAAATCCATGGTTCTGAAAAGTATCTGAGAATACTCGAATCTGTATGTGAAGAACGGATAAATGACTTGCTGGATACCATCAATAAACCAGCTTTTACCAATCGTAGGAGAGTGCTTACAAGTGCTATAGATGCCTTTAAGAATGGTGACTATGAGGTGGTAATTAATTTGCTGCCAGTTCAGATTGAGGGCTTATTTGCTGATTTCATTGAGTTTTCATTTCTGTATAAGTTTCAGAATGATTTAGGAAAATATGTAAATAGTTTAGAATTGCAGCTTGTGCCAAAGATCCAGTTTCTCGATGGACTAGATTTTGATTATATAGCATATTTCAAATATTACTTCAACTCGATTATGAGGAATACAATCGCACATGGAAATTATATGCAGTATATGAAAAGCCGGACATCAAGTGATTACGATTCTAAAGAGGTGTCCATAAAGATACTTGCAGCAGAACTAATGTTAGACTTAAATGCTCTGTTATATCTTATGGTTGACAATACTGAGATTGACACAGCAAGGATGTATATTGACATGACGGCTGAACATTTGACGAAATCGGACGATGATGAGGACAGGGATGAGATGGAAATCAGCAATGAAGAGCGTATGAAACGGAAACAAGAATTTCTCGATATGAAGTATGAAAGACTATTTTTAGACTTGATGGGGGAGAACCGATTTAACCCAAATTTTCTAAAAGGCAGTTTTTTTGTTTCTTATGAGCCAAAACAAGTTTTGTATTGGATTTTTAATGAGGAAATGGAACAATACTTTGATGCTGGGAAGTTAAAGATCGTTCGCAGAGAATTGTGTTCAGGTGAATTTTGGAAATACATCCGGTTTAAATTAGGTGATAGTCATAAATATGATGATAAAAACATGAAAGTCTTTCGTGGCGTTGTTACAATGATGTTTGGGATTGTGAAAGGTCATAATTCATCCGGTAATGGTGAAGTGAAACTGGAACAATTAGGGGAAGTAAATAAAGTGATAAAATCTATATTGGGATAGGGAAAACTATGAAATCAGATAAAAAAAGCGGCATATTTCGATTCGAACACGAAGTGATAACGCAATGTGGCATATCGAAAGAACGCTTTCATAAAGTGAGTGGAAATCAGTGGGAAAATATATATCAGAAGATTGTAGAAAAATATGCGGATAAAACAAAAACATGGAAAAATGGTTTGCATTGGGCGAATACCAATGGATATAGTCCGAAAAGCATGAAAAAACTTTTGGGATGCTATAGGGTGGATTATGGAACATGGTTTTATTTTTTGTCTCAAATGATAAAAGAGGAGAATAAAATGGTTTATTTTCTGATCGATAAGGGGAGAGATTGGCATGAAGGAGAAGAATTTTGGATATTTGAAAGTTATATACCGGAATTAGTAAAAGCCCTTGATTTGCTAAACCATACTGCTTTTTTAGAAAATGGCTGGTTTGATTATTATATTGTTTCCAAAAAATATCAATGGATGATTGGAGTGAATCACCACGATATAATTTCATGTATTGGAGAGGGATTCAATCTTGACTGCTTTATGTAGCCCTATTTGCCCATGTGATTATCTTTTCATTTGCACTTTTATAGTTATCAAATAGGTGTGCAAAAAAACGGTCACACAATTTATGGGACCGTTTTTTTGCACGCTTATCACAACAATATTGTTACGATTGCTATTTATGGGATTCTTCCAGTGCAGGTATATAAATCATAGTTTTATTGCTGTCCTTGACCCATACAGAGTGAGGGGGAATCTCAGTATTTTCATATACATAAGATCGTTCACTAAAATTAGCTACAGCACTTAGTTCATCGCCAAAAGAAGTTTTTTGGACGGAACCATCTTCTTTTAAATACAGAAAATCAGTCATTTCTTTTTGTATTGCTTTCTGGCTAAATTCAGACCAGATTTTATGATGATTTACAATATCTTGTTGGTATTCTTTCCACTGTTCATGATCCAAATGATAAAGGGGCGGAACATTATAAAGAACTTCCCGAATCATTCGGTCTTGGGTTGCTCCTTTGATTTTAAAAGTTGACCAATCCCAATGGGCTGCTGTGATGACAGAATCATTATAAACCAGCTTAAATAACGGAATATCATACTTGGGATCTACAAAAACAGAGAAATATTCCTCTTTTATAGGGATTCTTTTTGCAAAATGTTCAGCCACGCCTCCAGCAGGATTATAATAATTTCCAATATAATATGCACTGTCTTTGTTGGATTTCATGTCTTCATCCATCCACGCAAAGGAATGTAATTCAATTCCATGGGCAAAGGCAATTGTAGAAGCAGCAAAATCATTTCCACCCTCCGAACCAATTACCATCTGATACTGATCTCTAATATAAGACATTCGTTCCAAACGGGCAAATAAATCTTGTTCTTGGGTAGTTTTATGTTCTGTCGTGTAATCATCATAAATTTCTCCCGTAGAGTCACAGTCAATAAACCATGAGTTAAATGGCAAGTGATTTTCCATTATTTTGCTCATTCGGGCATTGACCGAAGGCATTGACAAGGTTGCATTCAGTTTTCTTCCAACACCTTGAAAGCCGCTTTCTTTTGTACCATTTTTATTCATTATAGTTGCATTTTCATATAATTTTATGTCATCAAAACAGGCTGTGATCCACTGTTCTTTCCCAGGTTCATGAATGGAATGATAGGAATCGTAACTGGCGATTAGATAATCGATATTTGCCGCCTGACTGACCAGTTCTGGTTTTCGATATGCTTGCTCCCAACTATTCAAACCAATCCAAGCATGGCCAATTCCGTTTTCTTTCATATCATGGATAACATCTAATGTGTTCGAATCCATCCAACGATCAGAATCGGAGAACACCATCGGCATATTTACGGACAAAGCTTTTTTGTGAAATTGTATTTTCTGCGAGGCAGTTAATTTCTCATATCCCTCCTGCAGAAATTCATCGATTTGATGATTCCTTTCTGTCAATATTTCAGGATTCCAAAATCCATCTTTTATCAGAATCTGGCTGATATAGTTACAGATAACATTTTTTTGGTAGACAGCCACATAATCCTGATGCTTCAATTCAGCCAATACAGTTTCAAATTCATTCCCAGTTTCCATGGTTTTTGCAAAGGAACGAAGATAAGTCATTACTGGCGAATCAAGGGAAAGACAAAATTCATGCCAATTTATATCGTCGGCAGAGACTATAAAATCTCCCCAAAGATAAATAAACGGCGCCCCATACAATTTTTCTATATTAAAGTTTTGCTCTGCTTTTTCATTAAGTGTTACAAAATTATTTTTTTCAATCACGTAATTCCGATATATTTTTGCACCGATTACAGGGTCTTTTTTTGTAACATAAATGCGGTAATTATACGTTTTATCCCTGCATATTTCTGGAAATTCATGGGAAACCGAAAAGAGAAGTTCGGTTTCTGATGTAAAATTTAATTGCGTGCGATATGGATGTTCCATAATAAACAGCACACAATATTCCCCGTTAGATGAAATCCAGAAAGGCATGGATAACTGTTCCAGTACGGATACTTGCTGTTGATCCAGGTATCGAATCCAATTCGAATCCTTGGCAGGAATCCTTTTTCCTTCCCCAAGGGGAAGATAGTACTGTTCTGCTGATATATACGGCCAACAAACGGTGTTGTCTCCATTTTTTTCAGATGTGATTTCAACATTCAGGTAATCTTGTTCCGAGATGAGTCTGACACGAAGCTGCTTTTGAGGATACTGCCAGGAAATGATATTATTTTCTTCCTTATAGTTCTCAATCACATTCTTCTCCATTCCAGAAGATATTGGAATTACCTGATCATTTATCCGAAGAGAAAGCTCAAATGTTTCTGGATTTACATCAACCTCAAAGGAAGGGGTTGATGCTATCTCATTTCTGCTTGGGGTACAGCCGCACAAACATAGTATGAATGTTACGATCAGGCTAAATCGCTTGAATCGTTTAAAAGACAATCGTTTCATATACACGCTCCTTAATTTATGTTCATAATAGCGGAAACAAAATTTCAAATACAATTTTGTTTTCGTTTTGTTTACAAGAAATCGTATAGCCAAACCTTTCTGCAATATTTTTCACAATAGGTAATCCAAGACCTGTGCCAGACAGTTCTTTATTCCGAGATTTTTCGCCCACATAAAATGGTTGCCAGATGCTGTTAATATCTAAAGAAATATCTTCGGTTTCATTTGAGATATGGAAAACACAACTGTGTTCTTTTTGATACAATTCCACATTCACAAAATCAGAAGAAGCATATTTGGCTGCATTTGACAAAAGATTGGAAAGCAGTTCACCTAAAAGTTCCGGATTCCCATAGATTCGAACATGGTGTTCTATTTTTGGAAACAATGTCAAATTACGGCTTTTAAAAAGTATTTCTTGTTCTTTTATGCAGGATTGTAAAACCGTGTCAAGTTCAAGTTCCATGCAGGGATATTCTTTTTGCTCAATGCGAGAAAGATACAATAATTTTTCTACGATTTGAGAAATCTTATCATTTTGATGGATAATCGTATCCAGAAAAGTTCCATCATCCAAGCCGTCTTTTATCCCGGAAGAATACATTCCAATTAAAGCAATGGGAGTCTTTAAATCGTGGGCTACATTCCTAAGCAAGTGTTTCATTTGCTCATTTTTTTCTTCCAAAAGTCTATTATATTTTTCAATATTTTGTGCCATTTCATTTAAGCTATTAGCGACATCCTCCAATTCATCGCCTGTCTTAATCTGCAATGGCTGAAATTCATGAGAGGAAACTTTTCTTGTAAATGCTTGAATTTCTGTCAATGGATGAATGATATGCTGTGCCAGCAGAAATATCAGCAGAATTGCGGTCAAAATAGAAAGGGAATCGATCAGAAATCCAATGTGATTTATAATTTCGATAAATCTCTGTGCTTCTGGAACAATTGCTGCAATTGCGTATAATCCAGAATCCAAAGAAAGATATTCAACTAAAATACTATAATTCATTTTCTCTTGACCATAGAGGCGGAAACGGACTCCATTTTGCGTAGCTGCTATGTAATCCTGCTCCCATAGCCAAAGTTTATGGAATCCCATTCCTTTTTGTCTGAAAGAATCCCGGAGTTCATTTGCCAGAATTTCGGGATCATTGCTTTGAACCGAGTAAGCAATTAAGACCTTTTCTTTATTTTCAATATTTTCGATTACTTCATTAGGTGACATTCCAGTTCTTAACTCATCTTCCAGCTGCTCACCGATTTTTCGCAGATATTCCCGTTGTTCACGGAGATAGATCCGTCTGGTTATTTGCGAGTTGGCAAATAATGTTACAGCAAGTGTGCAGAGAAGAATCAATACAACACCTATACAAATTTTTTGAGATAAATGATGGGAATATTGAAATAACATTTTCATAAGGATTCCCCTCCTGCTCATAATATATTTTTATGAATGATTTGATGTTATGATATATCCCAGACCAACTCTGGTCTGAATAATATTATCACCAATTTTTATCCGCAATCGTCGAATTGTTGTATCAACAGTGCGAATATCCCCTTGGTAATCCATTCCCCAAATATGATCCAGTAGAAGCTCTCTTGGGAGAATTTGGTTTTGATTGGAAAGAAAAAATTTTAAAAGTTCATATTCTGTTTTTGTGAGAATGATTCTTTCTCCATGCTTTGTCACTTCCATTGTGTCAGGGTTCAGTTTGATATCCTGAAACGATAGCAAATTTTCTGCATGACATAGTTTTCGTATTCGAAGCAGTAAAATTTGAATATGAAAGGGTTTTCTTAGATAATCATCCGCACCGCAGGTAAGCCCTTTTATCTCATCTTCATTAGTCCCTTTTGCTGTCAACATTAAAATTTTCGTAGGAATCTGCAAGAGCCTAATTTCACGACAGGTTTGAATCCCATTCATAACTGGCATCATCCAATCCAGGATGACTAAATGCACATGATTTTCTGATAAGAAATCAATGGCATCTTGTCCATTTGATACGGTACTCACGATAAAACCTTCTTTTTGCAAATATAATTTTAGTATCTTCTGCATATCTAAATCATCTTCAACTATTAAAATGTGCATGTATTCTTCCTTTACTGAACGGATTATAATAATTTCGCGTGGAACGACAAAACAATTTGGCTATCTAAAAGTTCCGATCTTTGAATTTATTGTATCTTTTTTATTAGATAGGATTTAACCTTTGATAAACCGTATCATATTATATCAAAAACTGCCAGCATAAAACAACCTTTAACATCGAATGGCCTTCGTCTTTGTATCATACAGGGTGGATGTGACAATCATGTTACAAGCATATGCTTTTGTAGAAAAGATCGAGTTTTTTGCAGGTAATGGAAAGGGATATTCTTTTAGCTCCAACTTTTAGTGTTGACTGGTTTAGAGGAATATTGTTTTTCTCGCTTGTTATCTTATATGGCGGTATAGAAAGAACTGTTGTGCGGATGAAGGAGCTTTGCAGAGAGCGAAATATCTTGTATGAGAAGCAAAATAATTTGAAAGGGGAGAAGTGGAAGCTAGAAAAGCCATTAGGGCGATAAAAATAGGGTGTGGTATTAGCCATGCTCAATATTTTCGTAGAAAAATGCCAGGGTGTATGATAAAATAGAAGGGCAAAGATAAAAACACAACGCAGGGTATAGCCCTGTAGAACCGATAGGTAGTCCGGTCCCACCATTTTGGTAGGAGTGTTTGAACATATATCGGAAGGAAAGCTACCTGGATGTAAGGTGACTTTTGGGGCAGAACCAAAGGGCTACGAGATATGCGATTTTGTTTTGAAAAATTACTATCAGTTTCGGTTTAGTCCGGCTGTGGCAAGTAAGGTAAAAGAAATTAGTCGTAATCCGAAGCGGGGTAACGAGAAGTACGAAAACAAGTCCAGAATACGGGGATAGGTACAAAATCGTAGCAGGTTTTGAAATTACAGCAGGAACAGATGAAAACCTACATTAAGAAATTTTTGACGTATTATATTTTGACTGTTTTATTTTGAACTATGAGTTTTAGAAAGAAGGTGAAAATCATGAGTGAATTAATGCGGCTTGATGAGGAGTATAGAAACTGGATGCAAGAACTTGAGAAAAGGTATAGAATAAGCCAAATTAAGGCTTCTGTGCGAGTAAATAATGAAATGTTAATGTATCATTGTTCCCCAAGTTGGGGAACAATTTGAAATGGCATCTAATAAAGTTTTTATGGTTCCCTGGGGACATATAAAGCTTCTAATCGATAAATGCCACGATAATCTTAAGAAATTTAATTTTTATGTAGATAAGGTGATTGAAAACAACTGCCCAAGGAAACTGGTGACTTAGCGCAGGAAATGACAAAAGATAACATATTAGCCAAATATGCGGTACAAACATCTACAGAGCCGATAGGAATATCGGAATATGAATTAAACGCATTGATGCCTAAAGAATTTAAAGGGACATTACCCACAATAGAGGAATGGGAACAAGGATTAAGTTGAAATAATAGACTTTAATACAGAGGAGATTTTCTATGAATAGTAATGTTTTGAAGGATGGAGATATAACAGAAAATATAATTGCCTTTAAAGTAAACAATTCCTATAAGGAAAATATGCCAAAAACTGAGTTATATGATATTACAAGAGGGTGTTGGAGAATAAGCTATAAAATGGCTCAATATGCAGATTATGCATTCAGTGTCTATAAAGGTACTATAAAAGAAGTCTATAAAATTGAAAAATGGCTACGGGCAGAAGAACTTCAAAGAACAACTTTTCCGGATGAAGAAGTTCCGAAGGGGAGATATGGATTTGTTGGTAAAATTGCAGAGAAAGAAATTCGAGATAAGTACATAGAGAAGGTAATAGAATATAAAAAAGGTGAACAGGCTCCTTTCAAATATTTACCCAATAAAAAGGCATTTATAAGTAAAAGAAAAATTTGTAATAACGAAGTAATCGAAGAAATACAAAAAATAGAAAAAGAAATTGTACCGTTAAATATAGACGAGGAGTCAAAAAAAGCAATTGTAAATGTTAGGGTCAATCAAGGGAAATTCAGAGATTTATTGTTAAAGAGATATAATAACAAATGCTGTCTGTGCGATGTAAAAAACCAAAAGTTTTTGATAGCAAGTCATATCAAACCTTGGGCAAAAAGTGAATCAAAAGAAAAAGCAGATGTCAATAATGGCTTTTTGATGTGTCCTAACCATGACCGATTATTTGACAAAGGTTATATTACTTTTGATGATGATGGTAAGATTAAAATTTCTAATAAATTGACAAAGACCGATTGTATTTTTCTTAATGTAGACAGTAAAATGCATATAGAACAACTAACGGATGGTAATAAAAAATATTTAAAATTTCACCGGGAAAAAGTTTTTGAGACATAACTGAAAAATTTTTATTTGTTGATTAGAGTGGTGGAGAGCAGTGAATTGAAAACCCATTAACTTTGTAGTATACTTTGCAGGAACAATTTGGAAATTGACGGAATGCCATTCCATGAAAATAAAAAAATCTTCTGTGACAACTTGGCTGGTAACGACCGAGGGTTGAGCAGAAAGGAGTATAGGTATGGATTACACAAGAGACGCAGAGCAAATAAAGCGGGTGCAGGATAAGCTGGTTTGGATGGCCCGACGGGAGGGGAATCTGGTCAGGCCGGAGGAGCCGGCTCCCCGCCAGTGGCTGGAGTTTCTAGTGGAGGATAAGTGCATCCGTCTGCCGGAGGACTACTGGGAGATTGTCAGTCAATCCGCTGATGGCGGTCAGGTACCCGACGTGTGCAATATTGTGTACTGGCGCCCTCTCCAGAACATGGGAGACCAGGAAGGGAAGCTGGGCATTTCCTATCCTCCGGCGGAGGATTCCAGGGCCTTGCGAGGCGGACTGGTTTATGCCTCCAAACCCTCCAAGCTGCCAGGGCAGGTCCTGATCATGGGCAGCGACCGTCTGGGCTGGTCGCTGGTCACTGCCGGACCCTGCGCCGGGGAGGTGTGGACAGTGGGAGAGTTCGGCGTCCGCCGGGTCCCGGCCTGTACTTTTGCCCAGTGGCTGGAGTTGGTATTGGACGGCAACCTGGAACCTTATCTCACCTACTGTCTCACAGGGGAAGGGGGACGGATGGGCCGCTTCCGCCGCCTTCCGGATGTAATCGGGGCGAATTTTACCTGGCCCCAGGGAGCTGATCCTGCCGAACAATGCGCCCGATGGTTGGAGGACAACCGCTTTGTCCACCAGGGTCCAAGCGATCACTGGACAGGATACCTTCGAGGCCAGTTGCGCCAGACTTTGGGCTTGCTGCCCCAGGAGCGGGACGGGAAGCTGGCCGCCCGCCGTGCCGCTCAGCAAAAGCCTGACTGGAGCTGGGACGAGGAGCAGGATGCAAAGTGGAACCGGATCGGAGAACTGATTCAAGTTATCCAGACGGCGGAGGCCAACGAAGAGGAGCTTGGGATCTTTAACCCAGAGGAGGAAGAATTGTTCCTCCAGGCGGTTGAACTGGTCCACAAAAATCGTTTTCAGGCTCGGAGCGAGGGTATTCGGGACTTGTCTTTCCTGGAGAGGCTGCCCCAAATCAAGGAGCTGGACCTTTGGGACAACGACATTGAGGACCTGTCCCCTCTGGCTTCTCTTACTGGTCTGAAGGAACTGTGGCTGCCCTACAACCTGATTTCCGACTTATCCCCCTTGGCAGGGTTGGACAAGCTGATGAAACTGAATATCTACGGCAACCATATTGCCAGCCTGGAGCCGTTGCGGGGGCTGACAAACCTGAATCAGCTGGACTTGCGGGGCAATCCCCTGGAGCCGGGGGCGCTGGCCTGCCTGCGCAAGTGCAAGCGGCTGGGAATGCTAAACTTAAGCAACACTGGCCTGGGGGACATCTCCGATTTAGAGTTCTGCCGAACCAAGATCCTGGATCTGTATGAGAATCCGGCTCTCACCGGTCTGGAGGTCATTACAACCATGAAACGGCTAAGCTGTCTCTGTCTGGACACTAATGTTGCCCGTCGGTACAACATTCCGGCTCTGGCTCCCCAGCTTACCGAGCATGTGGAACTGGGCGGCATTTCTCTTTATGTTTGGCCGGAGAAATATTTTGATTAGCGGTTTGGTGATGTTGCTGGCCTTAAATAGGAAACGGCCTTGCTTTTTGTCGGCTGATTGTTGATTTTTCTTGCGTCTGTCTTACGGATATTGCCCAATTTGTGGGATTTCTTATAATGTATGGGTGGCAGCATTTGACAACGGAAAAATGAAAAATGCAAAAGGGCGCGGATACTACATTTCGTGAATGCTGTATCCGCGCCCTCTTAAAGCAGAAAATCAGGCAATTTTATGCGAGCAAAAGCTTTGTATAAATATTCCAAACGCAAAGTCCCATAATAACAAAGATCAGAATAATAAACAGCTTGTCCACTGTGCTGGTGGGGATTTTCTTGTTAATCTTTTTACCTACAATTCCGCCATATACGCCGCAGATCATCATGCCAATTAACATAATCCAAAGCCCGGGATCTACATCCTGGTAGAGAGCTTCCGGAACGCTGCCTTTGAAGAAGGTGACAATCAGGCTGGCAATCTGGGAGATCAGGATCATGTATAAAGAGTTTTGTGCAGCTGTTTTGGTAGGCATAGAAAGGAAGAAATACAGCACTGCCAGATTCATAGGTCCGCCGCCGATTCCCACAAAGGAGGATAAGGTTCCAAGACTAAAGCCAAGCAGAATCAAAATCAAGGGATTTTTCACTTCAAGAGCTTTGTATTTGTTCTTATTCAAGGTGTAAATTAGTGTGAGAAATACTGCGATCAACAGAGCCAAAGCCTGATAACCACCTACGATTTCCCGGTTTGCCGAGGAGTTTTTGATGATATCATAGAGATATTTGCCGATCACTCCTCCAATAGCAGAGCCAACGGCAAGCCAGGTGGTCAGATTCCAATCAATCAGATTGTCACTGCCGCCTTTTTTTGTGTTCATGGCCGAACTTAGAACATTATAGCTGGTCATGGAGATAACTGTGCAGGTGGATAGAAAAGTAATGGTGTTGACAGGCAGTACCCCTACTGCGTCTAAGGCAGGCTTCATAAATACGCCGCCGCCGACACCGCAGATGGCGCCTACAACGGAGGCCAGGATGCTGACCGCAAAAAAGATGATGTAAGTCATAGTATTCCTCGTTCTTTCTGTATTCGGATCATTGTTGCTGTTTTGTTACTTTGTCTTCAAAATAGGTGGATTCCTCAAATTGTCCGGGGAAAATGTGCTTTTCTACCAGAATCGCCGCGTCCGCGATGCAGTCCAAACAGGAACGAAACTTATCCGAATGAGAATCCTTCAGATCGCCGCAGGTTACAGTCCGGTTTTTCTCAAAAAATTCTTTGGTGATGGCTCCTGCCAGAGCATAGGATTCCTTTTTGGATTTGTTCTTTTTGTCATCGTCCATATGGCCGGTACTGGTGATAAAGCCAGCCAGATAAACAGCGCCGGAAATGGCGCCGCAGGTTCCCAGTCTGGCACCCATTCCGCTTCCAAAAGTTTCCATTCCTTTAAAGCAGACCATAGGATCTAGTCCCAGAAGATCAGCATAGGTAACTGCTATGGCTTGGGAGCAGTTGTAGCCGCTTTTGGCGTAATAGTCTACCGCTGTTTGCGCTCTTGATTTTAACATAAAATTGCCTCCTTAATATGATTTGATTTATTATAATGTATTGGGTATATTTTTGTCAATCCTTACAATAAATTGTTGTTTGGATGGGATTGTTTTGTTATAATAGCGGTCAGATACCCATCAGGAGAATCCGTAGCAACATAGATTGCAAAGGAGAAAGAGCAAATGGCAGGAATGAATTTTAAGATATTTTTGAGTACAATTTTGCAAAAAAATTGCGTAATTATAAACTTTGTGGAGATATAACTATGAATCAAAATGAATTGCAATGGGATAAACTGCTGAAGATTAAGACAACTGGGCGCGATGATTCAAATTCAAATCAGTATTATTATCCCTATGAGCCAACTCCCTATTGTGTATTGGAATTGATGGCCAATAGCGGTTATTTTGGAAAGAACAATCTACTTCTTGATTATGGCACAGGTAAGGGTCGGGTATGCTTTTATTTATCTTACGAGACCAGATGTAAATCCATTGGAATAGAATATGATGAGCGGATTTTTACAGGAGCAATGGACAATCACCAAACGGCAGTATCTGGACCAAGAACCGATTTTGTGCTGACAAATGCAGAGCAATATCTGGTTCCGGCAAACGTAGACCGATTTTATTTTTTCAATCCTTTTTCCGTAGAAATATTAAAGACTGTACTGGCAAAGATTTTGGATTCCTATTATGAGAATCCAAGGGAGATTTTTTTGTTTTTTTATTATCCGTCAGACGAGTATGTTGGATATATGATGACACAAGATGAGCTGATGTTTGTTGACGAGATAAATTGCCAGGATTTGTTTCCAGGTAATGATTTCCGGGAAAAAATTTTAATATTTGAAATAGGCTGAAAATTTCCTAAATCCGGATCAATAAAGTGATAAATTTTGAGTTGGTCAGAATGATTTTTAATGGTTTGATAAATCTTCTGAAACAGTATCAAGTATTTGCGTATGGGTTTCCTTTTGGTAACTATACCACAATATTGTGCGTACTTCACAGGGAATTAAAGTATTGTTACAATGTAAATGACAAAGGCAAATGCCTGAAAAAGAAAACTTTAAAAGCAAAGCAACAAAAACAAAACAGCAACAAAATAACAAAACAAAAATACAACAATACTTGGAGGTAAACACAATGAAAAAAATATTGGAATTTCTTAGAGAAAACCCTGTTCAGTATCTTGCAACAGTTGGCCGTGACAAAAAGGCGAAATGCCGCCCGTTTATGTTTGCCGGAGAGATGGAGGGAAGATTGTGGTTCTGTACCAACAATCAAAAAGAAGTGTATAAGGATATGCAGGAAAATCCGTATGTGGAAATATCGGTATCCAGTCCCTCCTATGCCTGGATTCGTCTCAATGGAAAGGCAGTGTTTGAAAATAATATGGCAGTAAAAGAAATGTGTATTGCGAATCCCATTGTGAAAAGTCAGTATCAGACTGCAGAAAACCCGATTTTCCAAGTGTTTTATCTGGAAAATCCCCATGGTTTGATTGCTGATTTTTCGGGAAAACCGCCATATGAATTTTAAGAATTGGTTGCAAAGTTTTTAAAAGTTTTACAGCAGGCAGATTGCATTTTCAGACACACTCTAGTGGCATTTGATGTAGTTGGGCCTTGGTCATTCTGTGTGATCGATTGGATCTTGCAGATGAACGCCATAATGAATGATGTATGCAGCTACAATAAAGCCAAGACTTGAAATAAGCATATGGAACATATTCTGTCCTGTGGATATGGATATTCGGCTAGGAGCAAAAAGGCTGGTGAGCCAACAAATCAGCAGTTTGATAAATGGGACAAAAACAGCTGATAAAAATTGAAGGAATCCATAATAGAGGAGACAGGAGGAATTTCGCTCCGTGAAAATTTGCCCTTTTTGTATGTTGGAAAATACGCGGCCTAAAAACCAGAAAGCAGCAATCCCAGGTAGTGTATGGACAGCATACAAAAGGGAAAGGCCAATTTGAATCGTCAGGTTAATGGGTTCATGCTCATTTGCCCATACATGAATATCATCGCCCATTTGGACTGCCATATAGGGGAGAGGGGAATTGTTGTTTTTCAGAGTATAAATGGTATACTCAAAGGTTCCTTTATCTGTATGCAGATAAAAAGCTTGATGTCCCATAAAGCTTGCGATTGTGCCTAGGACATAGAAACCGATGATAAAGTAGCAGACAAATTCCATAAACCGGGCGGCAGACTTGGCAAAGGATTCTTCTGTAAGTTTGTGCAATAATTTCATAAAGATCACCTCATATTTATGATAACAAATTTATCTAAATTTAACAACCATAATTTTGTATTTATCCTTAAACGGTTACTGTTATAGGGATTGTTTACCAAAGCGTGTCTAAAAATTAAAAATCATTCAAAATATATGTTTTTATCTCCCATTTCATGGTAAAATAAGAAAAGTGTAAGGTTTAATATGTAAAAGAAAGCAAAGATGAATTGACGGAAAGGGATTGAGGAGATGGAACAGAACATGAAGCAGATTGGACATTTGAAAGCACCGGGGAACTGGATGAATGATCCCAATGGATTTATTTACTATAAAGGAAAGTATCATTTGTTTTATCAGTATTTTCCTTATGGGACAGTATGGGGGACCATGCATTGGGGACATGCCATCAGTGATGACTTGGTGAATTGGGAGCATCAGGGCATTGCGCTTTTTCCCACAAAATATGGAGACCAGAATGGATGTTTTTCAGGAAGCGCAGTGGAGCATGAGGGAAAGATGATCCTTTTTTATACAGGTGTCCATTATTATGAGGCAGACCCGGAAAATATTCATGTTTGTCTTCATGATCAGTTTGATTCCTGTCAGATGAGGATGGTTTCTGAGGACGGGGTTCACTTTGATAATTGGAAAGACAAGCAGGTGGTAATTTTGCCTATGGAGGACAATGGTCATGGACACAGGACAGATACCAGAGATCCCAAGGTGTGGAAGGGGAAAAATGGCTGGATCATGGTTTTAGGAAGCCGTGGCGAGAACAGAAAGGGAAAACTCCTTTTTTATCAGAGTACAGACCTGAAAAATTGGTCCTATATTAACGAAGTATCCAAGGGAGACGGCTGGGGCTGGATGTGGGAGTGTCCGGATTATTTTGAGACAGAAGGAGGACAGGTTGTGGTGTTCTCCCCAATGGGATTTTTGAAGGATGGAAAAGGGGAAGAAAATCAGGCCATCTGTATGGTTGTGGATTTCCAGGAAGACGGCTGTAAGATGAACATGCCTGATCAGTATCAGTATTTGGATTATGGGTTTGACCTTTATGCACCTCAGAGTACAGTGGACGAAGCGGGCAGGAGAGTGCTTGTGGCGTGGCTGCGGATGCCAAAGGCTGTGAAAGAAGAGGGGCAGGTTCCCTGGAGGGGAATGTTTAGCCTGCCTCGGGTGGTTGAGGTAAAGGACGGCCATGTGTACTTTCGGGTCCATCCGAATGTGAAAAAGTTGTATAGCAGACCTGTCAGGGATGTAAAGGATACCGGGCAAAAAGGGTATCACTTAAGCCTTCAGCTGGAAGACGGAGGATGTGTAAATGTGGGTGGATACCGGATTTTCCGCCGGGGAAGCCGAATCGGTACAGATCGGACAGACGTCTTTTGTAAAGGAGAGGATTACCGAACGGTGTTTGAAACCCCTAAGATAAAGGAGGGGTTTCAACTGGACATCTATGTGGAGGAACATATGGTGGAGGTCTATATAAATGACGGGGAGTATGTGGTAAGCAACGGGGTCTATGGGCTGAAAAAGGAGCTTTTTATCAGCGGGGGAAGCATGGTCAAGCTGTTTGGGGCAACGGATTTGTCAGCTCTTTTGTAAATTGTTTTATTTTAAACGCTACATAAAATGCCACGATCAGTTCTGTAAGAGGCATGGCAAACCAGATGGCAGAGCTTCCTGCAAATAGGGGCAGCAGCAGGATAAAAGCGCCGCTGATCACAGCGCCTCTGGATACCGAAACAAGAAAAGAGGCAGACGGTTTCATCAGCGCCTGAAAATAATAGGTAGAGAAAATATTAAAGGGAAGCAATAGAAATGAAATCCCATAGCTTCGAATAATGGCGGGAGCAATTTTCAAAATCGTATCTGTAGGTGTCATAAAAATACGGACATACAGGTTGGGAACCGCCATGCTTAAACCAGTCCAAAACAGACCAAATGCTGCTGCTGTATACAGTGCATACAAAAGTGTCTGACGGATGCGGGTGCCATTTTTAGCCCCGTAGTTGGCAGAAATAATAGGCTGGGACGCCTGTCCGATACTGTACGCACAGCACTGGACAAATGTGCTGATATTGACAATGATTCCATACACGGACAATGCATCGGTTCCCAGATAATGGAGAATCTGGCGGTTAAACAATATGGTGAGAATGCCCATGGCAACATCAATAAAAAACGTGGAAAAACCGGTTACAGTAATAGCTCTTATCTTTTCAAAGAGCTTTTCTGGTTTAACCAAACGAAGGGTATTCTTTTTTCCTAAAAAGTGGCTCATCATCGCCAGTAAAGACAGAATGGAACCGATTGCAGTGGCAAGTCCCGCCCCCAGGATGCCCATATGGAAGGTAAAAACAAAAAGATAATCACCGATTATATTAAAAATACCTCCCAGCAAGACTGCTTTTGTGGCAAGTCCGGGATTTTTGTCATTTCGCAGAAAGGCGGACATAAGCTGTGTAAAAAGAAATGACGGAATGACAAATTTAATCGGAATGAGATATTTTCTGGCAAGGGGGAGCAGATGGTCTCTGGCGCCAAAGAGCGTCAAAAGTTCCCGGTCAAAAAATGCAATGCCAATCCAGGATACAGCGGCTAAAAATCCTGCCCCTATAACAGCAGCCGTGAAATATTCGTTTGAAATCGTTTCATTTTCTTTTGACTGACCACGCAGAGAGCTGAACAGTACAGAGCCGCCAATGCCCATTAACAGTCCCATGCTGTATATTATATTCCAAATCGGGGCAACCACAGCCATAGCTGCCGTGCCGTCCGGACCCTGATATTGGCCTACCATGGCGATGTCTACAATTCCGTACACAGACGAGATAAATGCACTGCCAAAAGCAGCAGAAAGATATTTTCTGTACATGGGTCCGATTTTTTCAGTTAAAAAGTCCATTTGTTTCTCCTCCTTTGTTTGTGTGATAAAAAAAGAGCTGGATAAAGTCAGCAGACGTTTCAGCCTGCGGCCTTATCCAGCTCATCATTTCCAACGAATGACTTGCCCTCCGAACGAGACCATATTATACAGCGTTCTTGTTTGATTGTCAAGGTTTTTATCCGGTTTTTTCGCCCCATGAATTGCAGCCACTAGATAATTAGGAATTTGGCGGCAAAATTAAAAATTGCATTTTCATCTTTTTTCTTTTATGGTACAATCATTAGATGTTAAGATATTAAAATATTTAACTTCTAAACCAGCAGAATTTGCTGTAAACAAAACAGAATGGAGAGAAGCATGATTCGAAAAATCATAAAAATAGAGGAAGACAAGTGTAATGGATGCGGAGCATGTGCAGAGGCTTGCCATGAGGGTGCCATTGAAATGATTGACGGAAAGGCAAGGCTGACTCGGGAGGACTATTGTGACGGTTTAGGGGACTGTCTGCCGGAATGTCCCTGCGGTGCAATCTCCTTTGAACAGAGGGAGGCTCCGGCTTACAATGAAGAAGCAGTTCTTGCTGCCAAACAAAAGAAGCCATTGTCCGTGGCAAAATCACACCTTGGTCAATGGCCTTGCCAGATTAAACTGGTTCCTGTTCATGCACCTTACTTTCAAGGGGCGGATTTATTGATTGCAGCAGACTGTACAGCCTATGCCTATGCAGGAATCCACAATGATTATATGAAAGGCAGAATAACCCTTATTGGCTGTCCAAAGCTAGATGCTGTTGATTACAGCGAGAAGCTTATGGAAATTATAAAAAATCATGATATTAAGAGTATTACCGTTTTAAGGATGGAGGTTCCCTGCTGTGGAGGGATGGAGGCAGCAGTCAAAAAGGCACTCTTAGGCAGTGGAAAAGAGATTTTATTGCAGGTTGTGACTGTGTCGGTTCAAGGAGAGATTGTTACAGAAAAAGAATAAAAATTAAGGAGATGAGATGAAAAATAGGGCGCTAGATTTGTGCCTTGAGCGAAGGGAAAGGAATGGTGAAAAATGGTTTTATACAGACCTGTGGGGACCGAAGAGCTGGAATTAATAAAAGAAAGCGGATACTCGGCATTTCCTCCAAGACTGCCGGAACAGCCTATTTTTTACCCGGTTTTAGATGAATCCTATGCAGTGGAAATAGCCAAGGTATGGAATGTGAAATATAACCATGACCACAAAGGATACGTGACAAAATTTCAGGTTGAGGATGCGTATGCCAGTCAGTTTGAAGTTCATCAGGTAGGCGATTTTTACCATCAGGAGTTGTGGGTTCCCGCTGGGGAGTTGGAAGAATTTAACCGGCATATTGTTGGGAAAATAGAAATCGTGAAGGAATTTACAGAGCAGGTTTTATCTTGTCCTGTAAAGTGTGACCGATCCTATTTGCCTACAAAAGATGGGGAAGAGTGAAAGAATTTGATAAAACTTTCACAGTTTATTTGTGCCTTGGAAAGGAATCGTGAAAAATATGGAGATAAATAAGCGGGTGGAGACAGAACGGCTTTATCTGCGGGAGATGGTTCCATCTGACTTTTCCTCTCTCTGTAAGATTTTGCAGGATGAAAAGGCAATGTACGCCTATGAGGGACCATTTGATCATGGTGAGGTGCAGGAATGGCTTGACAGACAGATTGCCCGTTATCAGAAATGGGGCTTTGGATTGTGGGCGGTTGTCTTAAAGGAGACTGGGGAGATGATTGGACAGTGCGGACTGACTATGCAGCCGTGGAAAGAGAAGGAGGTGCTGGAAATCGGCTATCTTTTTTGGCGGGCGTTCTGGCATCAGGGATATGCTACGGAAGCGGCAAAAGGGTGTAAAGATTACGCCTTTAAAGTGTTACATGCACAGGAAGTTTGTTCGATTATCCGTGATACCAATCTGGCGTCCAAAAATGTAGCAATTCGAAATGGGATGAAGAAAATGGATACTTGGGTTAAGCATTACCGGGGTGTGGATATGCCTCACGAGCGGTATGTGGTTCAAAAAATGGAATGAAAACAGCATGGATTGCCAAAGCATCAGGTACATAGGCAGTAAAGGAAAAAATTAATGTAGGAGGAGGTTATTTTTTATGGAAAGGAAATATCCAAACTTGTGTCGTCCAATTACCATTGGGGGCGTAACATTCCGAAACCGGATGTTCTCTGCTCCAATGGGAGGGACTGATATTACAAACGATGGATGTATCGGGCCAAAATCTACGGCATTTTATGAACTTCGTGGAAAAGGCGGCGCTGGTGCAGTAACCGTAAGCGAGTGTATGGTGCATCCAGAAACAGACGGTTCTCATGCATACCATCTGGATACGAGTATTTTAAATTCACTTGCAGCAGCAACTTATACAGCCGATGCAATCCGGCGGCACGGGGCCATTCCCAGCCTGGAACTTTCCCATTCTGGCATGTATGCAGGAACTTATATGACGGACAAAAGCAGGCAAAAGTCGATGAATCAGTGGGGACCATCGGATACAACCCGTTCCGACGGCGTAGAAGTAAAAGCCCTGACAAAAAGCAAGATGGAAGAAATTGCGGCAGCATATGGAAACGTAGCGGGTCTTGCAAAAAGAGCGGGTTTTGAAATGATCATGATTCATGGGGGGCATGGCTGGCTGTTGAACCAGTTTTTCTCGCCCTATTTTAACCGGCGTACAGATGAATATGGCGGTTCTTTGGAAAACCGGTGCCGTTTTGCCATTGATGTGTTAAAAAGTGTCAGACAAGCAGTAGGACCCAAGTTTCCAATTGAGTTTCGTATGAGCGGTTCCGAGCTGTTTGACGATGGATACGATCTGGAAGAGGGCATACGTATTGCACAGCAAATCGAACCCTATATTGATTTGCTGCATGTATCGGCTGGGACGTATCAGCGGGGATTTGGGGATACACATCCATCCATGTTTAAAGAACATGGGTGCAATGTATATCTTGCAGCAGAGATTAAGAAACATATCTCCATACCAGTTGCCACCATTGGCGGGCTGAACAGTCCCAAACAGATGGAAGAAATCATTGCAGAGGGCAAGGCGGATGTGGTCTATATGGCAAGAGCGCTTCTTGCAGATCCATTTTTGCCAAGAAAAGTCTCTGAAAACAGAGAGGAAGAGATTGTAAAATGTCTGCGGTGTTTCACCTGCATGGCAGAGCGGGCCGCAACTTCTACAAGAAGATGTACTGTAAATCCTTTGATTGGAAGAGAAATGGAGGGCGTGGAGATATTGCCTGCTCCAGTTAAGAAAAAAGTGCTGGTGGCCGGAGGCGGGCCAGGAGGTTTGTATGCAGCATATACCGCCGCACGCAGAGGGCATAAAGTAATCCTTTGTGAAAAGGAAGGGGAACTGGGAGGTATTTTAAAAAGCGAACAGGCCCTTCCATTTAAACATGAAATGTATGAACTTGCAGGAACCTATGCACAGATGGCAAAACAGGCTGGTGTGGAAATTCGGCTGAATACGGAAGTTACAAAGGAATATGTGGAGAAAGAACAAGCAGAAGCATTGATTATTGCCGTAGGTTCATCGCCGCTCATTCCGCCGATTCCAGGACTGGATGGGGAAAATGTTGTTATTGTAAACGATTATTACCAGAAAAAAGAGCAAATCGGAGAAAACGTGGTTATTTTAGGCGGCGGCCTTGCCGGGTGCGAGTGTGCAGTCCATTTGGGCATGGAAGGAAAGAACATACATCTGGTAGAAATGCGTGATGCATTGGCGCCAGATGCCAATGTAAGGCATCGTCCATTGCTGTTAAAAGAGATTGAAAAATATGCAACGGTTCACACAAATTGTAAAGGATTGGAAGTTACAGCCGACGGAGTTTTGTGTGAACATAAACAGGATGGAAAACAGTTTGTGCCAGGTACATCCGTTATCTGTGCTCTTGGCCAGCAATCCAGATCAGAAACTGTAGAAGAACTTCGAGACGCCGCCCCCTATACAGCGGTGATTGGGGACGCAGCGAAAGTTTCCACCATTACCAATGCAGTTTATTGGGGATATCATGCGGCACTGGATATTTAGTTACTTAGATAAATAATTTTTGCAGGTAAAGTCAAATGCCCTGTTGTTTACAGCGGGGTATTTGGAAACTTATTTGAAGCCTGAGGAAAAGATTAGAAAGCTGTATCTAACCGTTGTGGTTCTTCTGTGTGCAGGGCAGGTGGGATTTGCGGTGCCAGTCCTTTTACTGGGTGGAGGAGCTGGAGGTGATTGAAAAGATCTGTAAAGCAGCGAAAGGGTATGGCCCAGATTACGACTGGGAGCAGATTTATAAGAAACTGCCTTTGGAGGAATGATATAGATTTGGAAAGAATTTTCAGACATGATTTCGTGTAGTGCTGCATTCACATGAATGCAACGCTGCACGAAACAGAATATCCAACTTTACAAAACAAGATTTTTATGATTCACCATAGCCAAAAACTACCCGTCAAATGCTTACTCCCATTTAAAAAATTTTACAGAGATACCAAAACAGATGAGGGTAACAGCACTCATAACAGTAACCGAAAGCAGCGCATTTTCAACCAACAATCCGATACTCAAAGTCGATATCATAGTCAAAAGCCAGCTTCCCAAAAACAAGAGGAAAGAACCACGTATTTTTATCCAGTCAGCAGGTGATTTATAAAGACAACGGTTTCTTCACATAGTTCTGAAACTTTAATTTCTGGCTGATAATCGCCCTCCTGAAACTTAATGGCTTCTTCTCCATTTTGGCGTTCCCTCTCGATTTTCTTTCTTAACCCGTTTTGCAAGATTTCTACCTGAAATGCAAGACGTATCATCTTGCATTGCTTTATATGAAATAATGTAAGGTTCTATTTTATCATAGCAAATAAAATTAGCAAGATAATGTTAGTTGATATTGGCATTTCCCAAATCTCCCACAAAACAGAACGCACATCTGACAGAAAGTATTTCAGACACACTCTAGCCAATTAGAACACCCTTGTTTTATATAACAACGGATATCTCTGTCTGTTCCGGGACTTTTTGCAGGCTTACTTCTCCTGCACTGTTATAGAGGACAGATGGCATTTCGGAGGTGTCAATATTGGAAGGAATATGGACAGAATGGGCAATTTCTGTTTCCGTGTCTGATGTTTCTGGAGAAACGGGTTTTCCTTCTTTGCTGATCTGGATGGTATCGCTATTTGGTTTTTTCCTTTGTTCGATCTGGTTTTCAAGCTCTTTCTGATCTTCCCTGCGTTTTTCTATGATCTTTTCCTGTTGGGCTTTTGCTTTTTCATTTAGTTCATTGGTATCTTCTTTCATTCCTTCTTTGGCTTTGGTTTCATATGCTTCTGCCTGATTTACCATATCCCCCGCATATCCCAGAGCTCGTTTTGCAGTGGCAGTATCTCCCTTTTGGACAGCCTGTCGATAGACACCCATGGCGGTATCAGACAGATTAATATTGGATTTGGCTCCAACCAACCCTTCCATCGTTTTCACATTCATGAACATGACCTCCCGATTTTGTATTTGGACGTTTTTATCAGCTTCTACTTTTTTCTTCGGCGGCAATGGAAACAATGTCAGGCGTTTGTTCTAAAAAGCCGTTTTCCTGTCATATGCGGGCGGAAGTTCCATTGGAATCAGGAAAGAAGCGATGAAGAAATCATCCTGCAGAGCCATATGCAGGGTGCCGTCATATTTCCGGAGCACATCCTGAACGTTCAAAAGACCAATACCGTGTCCATCGGCGGACCATTGATTGCGGAATTGTATCTTATCCATATCTTTAAGGTCTGTATTGTTTTTTATTTCCAGGAGAAAGCACTTTTTAACGGGTCCTGCCTGGATGCGAATCAGCCGGTCTTTTTCTGAAGAAAGTTTTCCACAGGCATCCAGCGCATTGTCCAACAGATTGCCAAAGAGCACGCACAGGTCAAATTCGTGAATGGTGCATGTGGGAGGAACCTGCACATCACATTCCCATCGAATGTGGCTGTCTTCTGCCAGTTTTCGTTTCTGATACAAAAGTGCATCTACCGCGCTGTTTCCAGTGTTTTCCTCTCCGGTTTCCAGATTTGCGCACTGCTCCATTCGTTTCAGGTAGTCTTCGATTTTTACCCATTCGCCACGTTTTAGGAGACCTGACAGGGCAATTAAATGATTTTTCATGTCATGGCGCAGACGTTCCGATTGACGGTACTGCTGCTCCAAAATCTGGAATGCCCTGATCTGGATATGATACCGGCTGCTTTTCTGCTGTTCTGTGCAGATGGTTTCCATCCCAAAAAGGTAACAACCTGCGGCAAACATGGACAGAGCAGTCAGGACGCACAATTCGCTGTGACTGAAGATCTGGTCATAATAGATACCCATATCAGCACGGCTTCGGACCAGAATACCGTTGGAGGCGCTCCAGTTGGCGATATCAATCACTGCTGTGATTCCAAGGAGGGGAGCAGACAGGATTCCATACCATTTTCTGTTTTTGTCGAAAAACAGGACATCAAGATTTAGATGGATACGAAGCTGCCAGAGGACAAGGAGAATCACAGCGGTACAGATACAGAGGATTTGGATGGATTCTGCCTGCCCAAGAACAGGAGCTGGGACATGCCATATCGTATGCAGGGCAAAGAGAAAAAGGCAGGACAGAAAGGACTCGCAGAAATTTGCAGTCAATGTGACAGCGGCGATTATCACAGAAGCAGTCAGCAGTTTTTTGGCAGCATGTGACTGGAAAAACAGGAAAACAGTTCCCAAAAAGAGAACATGTTTTAGCAGAACAAGAAGAATATAGGGAATCTGATCGGTTCCATAAGCTTTCCACAACAAGCCGAAGGTTGCCTGACTGAAAAAAAGACAAAGAGGGAATGTCCATGGGCTGTATTTGCCAGACTTCAGATGTTTTTGACAAAGTTGGTCAATGGCCCATATAGAGGCAGCCAGACAGAGCAGCCAGAAAAAAAGATCTTTTTGAATGAAATGTGGTTTCATAGGATACCTCCGTTTGTTCGCATGCAGGTAAGCAGTTTTTGGCAGAAATCATCGTATCTTCTTTTAGCGATAGGGATTCGTTCTCCGTTGTCAAGAAGAAGTTCTTGCCGATTGTAGGAATCGACACGGTTTAAGTTGATAAGAAAGCTTTTGTGGCAGCGAAAGAACCCTTTATCCTTTAGCTGGTTTTCCAGGACGCGAATCTGTTCATAGTAGGAAAAGCATCCTTCCGTCCCATGTACATCTATCATACGACTGCGAATCTCAAAATATCGAATGTTGTCCAAAAAAACTTTTTGCTGCTGGCGTTCCCACCGAATAAGCAGATACTCCCGGGGATGCCTCTTGATTTTCTGAACAGCCCGCTGCAGGACGGTCTTTAACTTTTGATCATTCACTGGTTTTAGAAGGTAATGAAAAGCCTCCACATCATAAGCATTCCACACATATTTCTGACTGGATGAGACGAAGATCAGAATTTGGTCGGAGGCTTTTTGACGGAATATCCGGGCCGTTTTCATCCCGTCAAGTCCCTCCATCAGAATATCCAGAAACAGAATGTCAAAATCCAGAGCTTCCCTGAGCAGAGAACTTCCGCTGTAAAACTGCCGGATGGTATAGGGAATATTCATGCCATCCAAAATTTCCTGGATTCTTTTTGACAGAGTGCAGCACTGGAGTATTTCATCATCACATACGGCGATGGACAGCATAAGAATCACCTGCTTTTCTGAAAAATGGTTAAATGAATATCGCCAAAAATGGGTATAAAGTTTAGATTTTTGATGTAAACGGACAGATTTTTGCAGGGAACGGTGAACGGACGAATTTAGAATGTATTGAATATGAAACATCACGATGAATAAATCGAAACAAATCAGAAAAGTGATGTTTTGACAAAAAGAATTGTAAATATAGCACAAAAAATAAATGGTAAAATCGTAAATAATAAACAAAAAGACAGCTTTTATAAAATAGGTATTGAAATTCATATCTAAAAGTGGTAAGATAATCCCAGTAAACATAGTGATGAATCTAAAATTGCAGGCCCGATACAGCGGTTTTAGAGTGGAGGAGTGTTCCGGATTGATTTCAGGAGGATTCAGAAAATGGGAGGAGGAAGGATGTCAATGAAACGGATAGCCATAGGGCAGGCGGGCGGCCCGACAGCGGTCATCAATACAAGTCTGGCTGGATTTATAGAAAATCTTCCAGGAAATACAGAGCTATACACGGTAGAAAATGGATATGAGGGATTGGCTGAGTCAAAGATTCAAAAGGCAGACAGAAAAAGGATACAAAAAATTCTGGATGCAAAGTACGATTCCGGAGCATGTCTTGGTTCCGGACGATACGAATTTACAGAAGATAAGATGGTCCAGGCAGTGAAAAACCTGAAAGCGTATGGCGTGGATTCTCTGGCTTTTATTGGAGGAAATGGTACCATGGCTGCCCTGGAGAAGATGGAAGAAATTGCCAGAGCAGAAGGAATGGACCTTCAGGTAATTGGTATTCCAAAGACTGTAGACAATGATTTGGGAATGACAGACCATGCACCAGGATTTGCCAGTGCAGCCAGACATGTGGCATATTCCGTCCGGGATATAGGCCGGGACTTGGAGTCTATGCGAAATTTTGAGAAGGTCCGGATTTTAGAAACCATGGGCCGGAATGCTGGCTGGCTGGCAGCAGCAGCGGGAGCTTTGATGGAAGAAGAAAAATGTATCATATGCTTACCAGAACAAAAAATCTCCCTAAAGAGTATGGCAGACGAGGTCCGAGAGAGACTGAAAAGTCAGGAAACCCTGGTTGTGGTGGTCAGCGAAGGCGTAGAGTGGGACGGAGCAAACCCCATATCACAGGCCATCATTGGAGGAAGGGTGGTCCTTGGAGGCGCGGCCACGTATCTGCAAGAGACGTTAAGGGCCAAGCTGGGGATGTTTGTCCGGTCAGAAAATTTGGGAATCAGCCAAAGGGCATTGTCTCTTTCCGTGTCAGAGACAGACCGGCAGGAGGCTTATCTGGTAGGAGCGAAAGCTGCAAAGCTGCTGGAAGAAAATATCAGCAGGAAGATGGTTTGTATTGAAAGAGAATCCAATATTCGTTATAATGTTCATATCGGAAGCTGCGATTTGCAGAAAGTAAAGGATGCAGGTGAGCGGACAATGCCTTTGGAATTTATCAGGGACCGCCGGAAGTTTTATGAGTGGTTAAAACCATTGATTTAGAAGTTTTGGTTTGATGCACACTGCACCTTAAGTCTAAGGAGGACGATATGGACAGGGAAGCTACCCTCAAAAAGCAGAACGGTGCATTATATAAACAGATAAAGGAACGTTTGGAGCAGGAGATACGAGACAGACGCTGGAAGCCTGGAGAGTCCATCCCCACAGAGCCGGAGTTAATGGAACTTTATCAGGTAAGCCGGACAACAATCCGGCAGGCAGTATCTCTTTTGGAACAGGAAGGTCTTCTGGAACGCCATCAGGGCAGGGGAACCTTTGTCTGTCGTCCTAAAATGTTGGAAAGCCTTGCCAATCTTCGGGGATTTGCGGAGGAGGTGGCCAGAAAGGGTTATCATCCAAGCAGCAAGGTAATGGATTGGGGGATAAAGGACACATTGTTTTTTGAGAAAGGGAAGCTGAATCTTGACAAAAACGACCAGATTCTTTTGGTGGAGCGCATTCGCTTTATGGATGAGGTGCCAGTAGCTGTAGAGCGGACTTGCTGGCCGGAGGATATTGGAGCTATTTTTCAGAAATATGACTTAAATGTTATCAACTTTTATGAGATTTTGGAGAAGAACGGCATTTATCTGAAAAAAAGCCGTGAAATCATCGGGGCAGTCAATGCCAGCATCTACGAGGCGGAGCTGTTGGGAGTGGAATACGGGATGGCCTTGTTAGAGATGAGTCGTACTACAACAGATGTGAACGGACGCGTCATTGAGTATGCCAGAACCCGGTACCGCAGCGATTATTATAATTATGAGATAGAGTTAAACCGATAGGAGGAGAAATGGGTTACATATCTGGGAAAATACTTTTGGAACATGCGGCGAAAAATCATTATGCCGTAGGCGCTTTCAGCGTACATAATGCAGAGACTGCCAAGGCGGTTTTGGCTGCTGCCCAAAAGGAAAATGCTCCGGTGATACTGATGATAGGACAGAAGGTGATTCAGTATATGGGGCTGAAACCAATGAAGGAAATTGTGGACAGTCTGGCAAAAGATGTGGATGTTCCAATATGCGTGCATTTGGACCACAGCCGCACCTTTGAGCAGAATGTGCAGGCGATTCATGCTGGTTTTCAGTCGGTTATGTTTGACGGCTCCCAGCTTCCCTATGAGGAAAATGTGGAATTGACAAGGAGTATTGCCAAGATTGCCCACAGCCTTAATATGGGAATGGAAGGGGAGATCGGAAAGATCGGCGGAACAGAAGATGATATTACAGTAGAAGAAAAGGATGCCATGTTGACCACTGCAGAGGAAGCGCTGCAGTTTTCGGAAGACTCAGAAGTGGACTATTTGGCTGTGTCTATCGGAACCGCTCATGGGGTCTATAAAGTGGAGCCAAAGCTGAATTTTAAGCGTCTCCAGGAGATTACCAGAGTTGTAAAGAAGCCAATTGTGCTTCATGGCGGTTCCGGGGTTCCTGATGAGCAGATACAACAGGTGATTTTAGGAGGAGTTGCTAAAGTGAATGTGGATACCGAGTTACGGCAGGCATTCACAGAAGGTTTGCGAGAGGCGCTGGCTGCCAGTCCGAAGGAAATTCATCCAGCCAATTATCTGACCGGGGCAATGAAGAAGATGGAAGAAAAGACCAGAGAAAAAATCAGACTTTTTGGAAGTGCAGGCATGGCTAAATTTTTTTTGACATAAAACATCGTGATGAGTAAAATGAATAAAGATATGACGGAGGAGCCTATGAAAATCGGATTTATTGGGTTAGGATTGATGGGGGAGGCCATGGCTTCTAACATTATCCAAAAGCATTCAGAGCCAGTATACATATTTGATGTGGAGCCGGCAAAGATAAAGGCTCTGGAGAAATCAGGCGGTAAGGGGGCAGCCAGCGCAAAGGAGATTGCTGCTTCCTGCGACGTGGTGATTTCCATGGTGCCAAAAAGCATTCATGTCCAGACAGTTTATGATGAAATGGCTGACAATATGAGACCAAACCAGGTTTATATTGATATGAGCACTATTGACCCAAAAGTATCTGTAAAGCTGTCCAAGATGGTGGGGCAAAAGGGAGCGGTGATGCTGGATGCTCCTGTGGTGAAATCTCGTCCGGCAGCCCTGGAAGGGAAGCTGGGCATTTATGTAGGAGGAGACAAGAACACATATGAGTCCGTTCGGTTTATTCTGAAGTATATGGGATGTAGTATCCTTTATATGGGAGGAAACGGAAGCGGACTGACGATGAAAATTCTTCACAATATGATGGTAGCTCAGATACAAAATGCAGTAAACGAAACCCTTTCTATGGCAGAACACTGCCACATTGGGTATGACCAATTTGCCCAGGCCATTGCCTGCGGAGGCGGTCAGAATTTTTATCTGGATTCCAAATTGGCAACCATCCAAAAGAAAGACTATGAGGCTGTTTTCTCTGTGGAAAATATGGACAAGGATGTGAATATTGCAGTAGACATGGTTAGGGAAAAGGGAATGAATTATCCGGGGATGAACCTGGTACAACAGCTTTATAGTCAGGCCATGGCAGACGGGGGCAAAAAAGATTTTTCCTATCTTTATGAGATTGTTCTAAGAAATGCAAAATGAGAATATGCGGAAAAAGTAAACAAGTTCAAAAATAAAACGGAGGTAAAATTTATGAAGAAGAGGGTGTTGGCGCAAATTATGGCAGCAGCTATGATAGCAGGGATGTTATCTGGATGTGGGGGAAACGGGGAAAATATGGAAAACAATAAAACGGAAGGAACCACATCTGAGCCGGAATCAGCAGCACTAGAAAGCGAAGATAAGCCGGAGAACAAAGCAGTCTTAGAGGGACTTGGAAATTACCCGGAAAGAGATCTGGAAATTATTATTCCCTATAAAGTCGGCGGAACCACGGATTTGGCAGTGCGGGGTGTGCTGGATGCCATCCCCAAGGAAGAATTTGGAAAACAGGTTACTGTAACCAACATGGTAGGGGGATCTGGCCTGATTGGGACAGAGCATTTTCTGACCAAGGATGCAGACGGCTATACCTTAGGTCTTGTAAACTGTGATTTGGTTTTGAATTATGTAAATGGCACTACAGAGATCAATCCCAGTGAGGCGATGATTCCTCTGGCGACAGTGGAACAAGATCCATACCTGTTGTTGGCAGGAAAGGATGCGCCCTTTCAGACTTTTGAGGAATGTGTAGCCTATGCAGAGGAACACCCAGGGGAGATTGTAGCCGGGGTGACAGGAGTAGGCACAATTCCCAATCTTTTAGGAACGATTTTTGAAAATGCCTCTCTGGAAATTCAGTCCGTTCCCTATGATTCGGCTCCAGATGCCATTGCAGGTGTTCTTTCTGGTGAGGTGGATTTGTGTATTTCTGCCATGGCCCCTGCTGTGGGAAATATTGAGTCCGGCAATCTGATTCCCATTGCAGTAACATCTGCAGAGCGTTCTCCATCTTCTCCAGACGTTCCAACCATGGCAGAAGTAGACCAGCGTTTTGCAAATGTGAACCTGATAAGCTGGATTATGATTGCAGCGCCTGCAAAAACCCCGGATGCGATTGTGGTTTATATGCAGGACATCCTAAGCAAAGCCGCTGTATCGGACAGCTATGCTTCCATTCGCAAGGAGTTTTATTTTGATCCAATTACCCTTACGGTTGAAGAAATGGCTGATTTTATTACGGAACAGGGAGAATACTATAAGAGTCTGATCAATTAAATCTTTCTTGAGAGAGGTATGGGATGAAAAAATATAACCTTGGCATGTCTGTCATATTGATTGTGATTTCCACAGCTATGTTAAAGCAGTCCAACACCTATGGGAGCGCTACGAAGGGAACTGCCATGGGTTCTGGTGTTTGGCCTGGTATCCTGGCAGTGGCGATGATGATTCTGGCCTGTGTTCTGGCAGTGGAAACTCTGGTTCAGAAAAGAGACGAAAAGGAGACAGAACCCATACAGTTTTGCTCTTTAGGAATGAAGCGGATCTATGTTTTGGTTGGAATCTGCCTAGTTTTTGCGGTACTGCTGAAGCTGCTTGGATTTTTCCCATCTATGATCTTTTTGGTTCCAGGGGTTATGCTGCTTCTTGGGGAGAAGCGTCCTGCCATGCTGGCTGCTCTTACTCTTGGCATTTTGATTTTTGTCCAGGTGGTATTTGTTATGCTTCTGGGTTTGAAACTGCCCATAGGTCTTCTGTTTAAGTAGAAAGGGGGAATCTGTATGCTGTCAACGTTATTTTCTGTCATTATTGAAGTATTCCAGCCCTTTAATCTGTTGGTTGTCTTTGTTGGAAGCTTTGTGGGAATTTTCGTGGGAGCTATGCCAGGACTTTCCTCCATTATGGGTCTTAGTTTGATGCTGCCTTTGACTTTGAAATTTACGGGAAATACCGGAATATTGATGCTTCTTGGGGTATTTTGCGGGGCCATCTATGGCGGTTCCATCACAGCGATTTTGATTAAGACGCCAGGAACCGCAAATTCTGCAGCTACGGTATTGGATGGTTATCCTTTAACCCAAAAAGGAAAAGCAGCTCAGGCTTTGGGCGTGTCAACACTGGCGTCCACTTTCGGGGGAATCTTTAGTGCAGTGATGCTTTTATGGACAGCACCTTTGCTGTCAAAAGTAGCATTGTCTTTCACCTCACCGGAATATTTCTCACTGGCGATTTTTGGATTGAGCATGGTGACAAGTCTTTCGTCAAAAAATGTTACAAAAGGTTTGATTAGTGCATTGATTGGTTTGATGTTAGCAACCGTGGGGATGGATGCTTTGACCGGGGTAAAACGCTTTACCTTTCATACCAGCTATCTTATGGGTGGAATTGCCATGGTTCCAGTGTTAATCGGACTATATGCCTTTTCCCAGGGACTTGCCAATACGGAACAGAAGATGGGAGATGGAGAACACACAAAGGAAAAGATTCGTCATACTTTTCCAGAATGGACCGTCATCCGCAAAATCATGCCCACATTGCTTCGTTCCAGCCTGATTGGGACCATGGTGGGAGCAATACCTGGAACTGGAGGCGATATTGCTTCCTGGCTGGCCTACAATGAAGCCAGACGTTGGGACAAGCATCCAGAGGAATTTGGCACAGGCCGGCTGGAGGGAGTTGCCGCCCCGGAGGCAGCCAACAATGCGGTGTCCGGCGGCGCTTTAATTCCCCTTTTGACCCTTGGCATTCCGGGAGATGCGGGGACAGCGGTTATGTTGGGGGCTATGATGATGCAGGGGATTGTTCCTGGTCCCCTATTGTTTACAAGCGAGGCAGGGAAGGTCTATACGATTATTGTAGGATTGTTTGTGGCAAATATTTTTATGGGACTTCTTGGCTTTATGGGCATCCGGCTGTTTTCAAAGATTGGTGATATTAGTAATAAATACTTGACCCCAATCGTGTTTGTATTCTGTATTGTGGGAACTTTTGCATTAAACAACAGCATTCATGATGTATATCTAATGATGCTGGTTGGGATTGTGGCTTTTTTCCTGATGAAACTAGAGTTTCCCATGCCGCCGGTTATCCTTGGCTTGATTTTGGGAAACACCCTGGAGAAGAACTTACAGCGTTCTCTTATGGTGAGCAAAGGCAGTTTTGCTATTTTCTTTACCAGACCAATTTCCATGGGGCTGTTGATCATTGCTTTTTTGTCAATCTTTTTGCCGCTCATAATGCGGATCGTTAAAACCAAAGTCAAATCCCCCGCAGCGAGCTGACGGGACATCCAATTTTCAGAGACACAGCTGCGGGGGGATTTGCCCCTCGCGGCAGTTATCAGATAATGATGTGTGCTTGAAAAAGGCATCCATGAGCGGAGGTAGATATGGAAATTGCAGCCTTTTTGCTGATCTTATTTCTGTCAAATGTCATTCAGGGCATTACGGGATTTGCAGGGACAATCCTGGCTATGCCGCCCAGTCTTATACTGGTGGGTTATTATGCAGCAAAGCCAGTGCTGAATGTTTTGGGATTGCTTTCAGGAATCTATGTATTTGCCGGAAACCGGAAGAAGGTATTATGGGATGAATTAAAACAGATTGTAACCGTGATGTCCATAGGAATTGCAGCAGGGATTTTGCTAAAGGGATATTTTGCGGGCAGAGAGAACATCCTGTATCCTCCCTTAGGGATTTTTGTCCTGCTGCTGTCCGCACAGGGGATGGCAAGGCTTTGGAAGGAGGGCAGAGAGGAGGAGATCGGTGAAGATAAGATGACTTCTGGAGGCAAAAATTCAGGTGGATTGAATCAAATGCGGACCAGAGGACTTCTGATTCTGGCAGGACTTGTACATGGTATTTTTGTCTGTGGAGGTCCTTTGCTGATTGGTTATCTGACAAAACGGGTGGACGACAAGAAAGCCTTTCGTGCAACCATATCTACAGTATGGATTGTACTGAACACAATCGTACTTATGGATGATATTCGGTCCGGATTGTGGGAAATTGAGATTGTAACGCTGCTGCTTATGACCATCCCCTTTTTTCTGGCTGGAATGTTTGTGGGGGAAAGGCTGGTCCGGCAGATGAGCCAGAAAACCTTTATGGTAATAACCTATGTATTGTTGTTAATATCCGGGATCTCTCTGCTGTTTAAATAGGGAAAGCAGAGAGTCCTTTTTTGTCTGTGGAAAATTCCCGTTTATCTACTAACGGTCTTAACTTTCATATACGAATACTTAACTGAAATATAAAATGATGGCATATCCTTTTTCTGCTGTTTGATTAAAATACTCTTTCAACTTTATTAGATATGAATATATGTACTCATACAAAAAGCCTGCATCCATTTCATTCTCCTTTCCGAGAAGTGGATATACTGCATTTTCTTGCATTGCCTTAAAATCATACATATTTTCCAAAACATTATTATCTAATGAGTTTAAAAAATCGGCGGCTTCTTTAACTTGTTGCTCGGTAATATAAAATGCCCCAAATTCTAATTCACAATCTAACTCGTTATCATCCCTTATTGGTACAACGTAGCCCATGGGTGGCTTTCCATTCTCAATATCTTTACACAAGAGATAATGTATTGCCCTCCATGATTTATCTACATCTAAGGGGCAGCATTGTGTAGGGTCAATCTCAAGAATGCTTTTTTCACCTTTGATAATCTGGCTTAACAGAAAATTTTCAATAGCTATATAAGTACCAGTCATTCCCATATGTTTCTCTCCTTGACAATTCCGTTTTATTTACTCCCTTTTCGAAGAAGTATTCCCAATACATAACTTTTTCAATCTTCCTCCCACAATGCTTCCCATTCAATACAATTTGGACGTTCGAATGTATCGCAAAATTCTTCCATACAGCTAATGGCTTTTTCCAGTGGCACTATGACATACCCAGGAGCCACCCACTCTCTGTCGCCTTCGCCTGCAAAAAATGTCACTTCTTTGTTAAAATTCCCACAAGACTGCCATACATCTCCTTCATCGTTTTTAAAATAGTGGACACAGGCATATTGACCTTTTATGAGAACGGAAAGGCATGGATATGGTTTCTCGTTACTGCTCACCCATACCTCATTACCTTGCAATAAAGCGGCACTCTGTTTTATAATTTCGGCTATTTCCGTTTTGCTTTGGCACACTATCTCTCCTTTTCTTGTGCTCACATTAAAAATCTTCTCATATAATAACATCTTATATTTCTCCCTGAGATTTATCGTTCTTTTTGCGCGGATACGCAATTCCGAAAAGAGAATGCCAAAATTACCCGCCTTTCCTGTTACACCAGAAATTTTTTTGGTTTTATATGGAATCGTAGTGTTTTTGAATATTAGTTTGCATAAGTATTCCTCATCATATTTGGCTTAATGAAATTATAACATTCTTCTTTTTACAAATAAAGAGAGAACTGGTTTATATTTTGACCAGTTCTCCGTCCAAAGAAAAATATGTTACCACAATTCTAATGAATCTTCCGTATCTACCCATGCCTGCATACAACCATCAAGGTATAGTGTTGCATATTCAAGAGGATTGTCTATTGCCAAAGCATTTAAGGCGCATTCAGAGTATGGTGTTGTTTTCAATCCTTTTTCAGCTTTTCCGCAGTCTATCCGTAAAATATATCCGTCAAAAGTGGTTACGTCAATATTGTTATGGAGCATATTATATGTTGCATGAATAACCCTCATATCTTTTTCGTCCTTTCATTTTGTTTCCCTTATTTTTGCTCTTATGAGGGTTCGTAACATGAGGGAAAAGGATATAACATAAGGGAAAGTATAAGGGCAAACTCACTTGCTATAAATTTAGCGTTTTCAAGGGTTTGCGGACTTTTTGGAGATAAGATATAACAGTTATTAAATGCTATAAAAAGTGTCTTATCAGAATTCCAGTTTGTAAAATCAAAAAGTTTATGGTAGTATGGAGATGGAAAAGTGAAAGCGGAATGAATTTTCAAAGATGCTCGAATCTATTATGAAGGTTTAATCCAATTTAGAAAGAAGGATGGCTATGAAGGAAGAATGTCTGGTGTGCAAAGGGCCTCTTCAGTATCTGGAAAATGGCGAACTTATGGAGTGTATGATTTGCCATAAAAAAGAAAACAGCAGAACAAGATGTGTAAATGGACATTATATCTGCGATGAATGCCATACAAATGGCATGGATGTAATTCTTGATCTTTGCAGGAACGAATCATCAAAGAATCCTGTGGAAATCATGGAAAAAATGATGGAGCAGCCCTTTTGTCATATGCATGGGCCGGAGCATCACGTTATGGTAGGCTGTGCGCTTCTGACGGCTTACAAAAATGCAGGCGGAGAAATCGATCTGGAGACGGCTCTGGCAGAGATGTACAATCGGGGGAAAAGTGTCCCTGGAGGCGCCTGTGGATTTTGGGGAGCCTGCGGCGCAGGAATCAGCGCCGGAATATTTGTATCGGTCATTTCCGGGTCCACGCCCCTGGCAGAAGAACCTTTTGCCTTGTCTCATAAAATGACATCCAAAGCTTTGGAACAGATTGGCAAAGTTGGAGGACCAAGATGTTGTAAACGAGACTCCTTTTTATCCATTTTGTCCGCAATCGATTTTGTGGAAGAAAATTTTGCCATTACAATGGAAAAATCAGAAGTGGTGTGCAGCTATGCAGGGAATAATAATCAATGCATCGGAAAAAGATGCCCTTTTTCCAGAGCAAACCATTAACAGCAAAAACAATCCGAATCGGACCATTGGAGAAGGAATGTTTACCATTGTTTAAAAGGCCTCAAAAGGCTGTATAGAATTTTCCTAAAACGTAAAAATAGGATTAGGTCAGCAGCACGGTTTACTGGAACCGTGCAAACTTATTTTTATGGAACCAGGAGGATTTTAAATGTACGATATAATTATTATTGGGGCAGGACCAGCTGGAATCAGTGCAGCCATTTATGGGAAAAGCAGGGGCAGAAAGGTTTTGGTTCTGGAAAAGAATCAGGTAGGCGGTTTAATTGGAATGGTATCCACGGTCACCCACTATACCGCAGTTTTAAAAGAAGAAACTGGCAAGACATTTGGGGAACGGATGAAGGAACAGGCTCTTGGTGCCGGAGTGGAGATTCGTTATGAGAAAGTGACAGAGACCAAACTTACAGGTGAAATCAAGAATATCGTTACAGATCAGGAAAGTTACCAGTGCAAAACCGTGATTTTGGCCAATGGGGGTTCTGGACGTATGCTGGGAATTTCAGGAGAAAGTCTGGAAGGAATGCGGTTAAATGCTCCAAAAGACGGTCCGAATTATAAAGGAAAAAATGTCTATGTTATCGGCGGAGCAGATGGTGCGGTCAAGGAAGCCATTTATCTGGCAAAAATTGCAGCAAAAGTGACCATTGTATGTGTGGAAGATGAGCTTGTATGTATACCGGAATTTAAAGAGAAAGCAGCTTTGTATTCGAATATTTACATGATGCCACATACAAGTCTCACTGCTGTATATGGCGCCAAAAGAGCCGAGGAACTTGAATTTACAGATAACAAGACCGGAAAAAAACAAATTGTAAAGGATGCAGAATGTGGAGTGTTTGTATATGCAGGCATTGTTCCCAACACTCAGATGTATACAGAATTAAAGCTGGTCCAAGGATATATTCCTGTGGATGAATGGATGCAGACCGAAATACCGGGAGTGTTCGCTGCCGGAGACATCTGTGTAAAAAAGGTAAGGCAGGTAGCCACAGCAGTTGCAGACGGGGCTATTGCAGGCATTCAGGCAGCGGCCATGTGTGAATGGATTTAGATTTCTAACAGCATAATGTTTCGTTATAATTTGAAACACAGCCGAGAATGTTCTCGGCTTTTCTTGTTTATTTCTGACCGTACATTTAAGAAATCTTTAGGAGGTAAAGGATAACAAAGCTAAAACCTATGCCCAAAGTGGAAAACGGAACAAATACAGCGTGAAAAACCGAACAAAACATCGTAGAAAACCGAACAAAAATAGATAGGAATTTCCAGCAATTTAAGGTATAATTACAGTTATAACAGCTGTCAGTTCAGAGGCAGGAATAGCACTGAAAAAGGAGAGAGAAGACAAATGGAACAGAAGAAAATCTCTGAGGGAAATGCAGCGCTGAAGCCGCCGGTGGAAGTGCGTTACCAAAAAGAGCTGGAGGCGCTGGCAGCTCTTGACACAGCGCCAAGGCCAGTCAACTGGAAAATGTCGCCAAAAGCAGTAAGAACGTTTATACTTGGAAGCCGTCAGCCGTTAAGCTGGAACGGGGAAGAGATTGTAATCCGAAAGAAATATTTGGGAAATGATGCCTTGGTGGAACGGTGTATCATTACTCTTGCAGGAAACCGGGGACTAATGTTGGTGGGAGAGCCAGGAACTGCAAAAACCATGTTGTCCGAACTGCTTTCTGCTGCCATTAGCGGTAACAGCACTAATACCATTCAGGGAACAGCCGGCACCACGGAGGATATGATCAAATACAGTTGGAACTATGCCCTTTTGCTGGCCAAGGGTCCGGTGCGGGAAGCTTTGGTGCCGTCTCCTCTCTATGTGGGGATGGAGCAGGGGATTTTGACCCGGTTTGAGGAGATTACCCGTACTCCGGCGGAGATTCAGGACAGTCTGATCAGCGTGTTAAGCGACAAGGTGTTAAATGTGCCGGAGCTTGGAGAAGAGGGACTTTTGTTTGCCAAAGCTGGTTTTAATGTGATTGGCACAGCCAATACCAGGGATAAGGGCGTAAATGAGATGAGCAGCGCCCTGAAAAGAAGGTTTAATTTTGAGACGGTTATGCCGGTTCGGGATGTGGCCATGGAGAAAGAGATTATTATTCATGAGGTGGAAGCTCTGGCAGCGGAAAGCGGAGTCTCCATGCCAGTGGAGGAGGATGTGGCAGAGCTTTTGGCTTCCACTTACCATGAGCTACGGGAAGGAGTGTCTTCTCTGGGCCATCGCATTGACCGTCCGGCAGCGGTGATGAGCACAGCAGAGGCGGTTTCGGTTTATTTTCAGACGATGATGACTGCTTATTATTATGGGGATTCCCACATGGACATGAGGTGCCTGGTGGAAAATCTGGTGGGAGCGGTTCAGAAGGAAAACGGAGAAGACTTAGAGAAACTGCGCAGCTATTTTCAGACAGTAGTGCGGGACAAAGGAGTGAGAGAGGGCGGTCTATGGAGCAGCTATTACGAGGCCAGGAAGCATTTGCGGTAGGAGAATTGCCGACGGACGGACAGAGGTTATGGGAGCCGTGGGAAAATGGTCCGGTATTCTTTTTTCCCATCCGGCACCACAGTCCTGCCTGTGGATTTCATTTAAGACAGGTCATAGAATCCTACAAGCCAGACTGTATTTTGATTGAAGGACCTAAGAACGCAGAGGAACTGATTCCAGCCCTGGTCCATGAAGATACAAAGGCGCCGGTAGCCCTGTATTATTATTATAAAGACAGCAAAGGGCTTTTAAATGAGGAAAAGGGGGATTACCGGTGTTATTATCCTTTTCTGGATTATTCTCCTGAGCTGCTGGCTTTGCGGGAGGCAGCCAAAAGAAAGATTCCCGCCTGGTTTGTAGATCTGCCCTATGGAGAGATTTTGATTCGAACAGAAGAAAACCGGGGAATCCGGGGAGGCGGGGAAAAGCAGACGTATAATGATGATTATCTGCTAAGCCGAAGTCAATATTTTGCCCTTCTTTGTGAAAAAACCGGCGTGCGCAATTTTGGGGAATTTTGGGAAAAATATTTTGAAACCGGCGGTTTTTTTATGGATACAGGGGAATTTGTCCGTCAAATGCGGACCTATTGCAGCATGACCAGAAAATATACCCCAAGGGAAGAATTGGAAAAGGACGGCTGCCTTTTGCGGGAACAGTATATGGCGCAGCAGGTGGCGGAAGCTTCGGAAAAGTTTAAGAGAATTTTGGTGGTGACAGGAGGATTTCACACAGACGGGATTGTGGAGCTGCTGGAATGGACCGAGGAAGCTGTGGAGGAAAAGCCAGAGAAGGTGGAACCGGAAAAAAAGAACACAGCAGGAAGAATCGTCTATAAGGGAGAAGCAGTAAAACTTCACAAACTGGCTGAATCGGACCAGGGAGTTTATCCTCTCGCCTATTCAATGGAGGCGGCAGACGCCTTGAACGGTTATGCCAGCGGCATGGAGGCGCCGGGATTTTATCAGCGTGTGTGGGAAGAACTGGAGCAATCGGGCCATGTGAAAGGGGCATATGAGGCGGCGGTACTTCATCAGCTGGTCAGCGCCGGACGGCAGGCAAGAAAAAAGAAGGAGGGAATTTCCTCTTTTGACGTGGCCTGCGCTTATTCTATGGCCAAAGGCTTGGGCAGTCTTCGGGGAAAGTGGGAACCAGGGCTATATGAGTTAAGAGACGGGGCTTTGTCTGCCTTTGTAAAGGGAGAGTGCAGTCCATCAACGGATTTGCCTTTGCAGATTCTTCAGGAATTGAATACAGGAAAGCAGGTGGGGAGCCTTTGCACCAATGCGCCAAAACCGCCGATTTTAGGAGATTTTGAAGAAAAATGCAGACAATATGGATTAAAGATCCATGGGTCCGTCCGGCAGGAAGTAACTTTGGAGATTTTTGCCAAAAAGAAGCATTTGGCAGCCAGCCGTTTTTTCTGTCAAATGGAATTTTTGGAAACTGGGTTTGGCGTGCGGGAGAAGGGGGCAGATCTGGTAAATCGAAGAGACAAAAGCCGGATTCGGGAGGTTTGGCGGTATCGGTTTTCCAGCCGTGTTCTAAGTGTGCTGATTGATGTGTCCATGTCCGGAGGAACGGTGGAGGAGGCGGCAAGAACCAGACTTGGAAGAAAATTTAAGGAAACTACTGGCTTTAGGGAAGCGGCAAGGCTTTTGACTGTAGGTTTTTTGATGGGATTTTTGAGAGAACAGACGGAAATGAAAGCTCATGTGGAACAAGTGCTGGCAGCAGACGGAGACTTTTTTTCACTGACAGAAGGTTTTTCCTATCTTCGCATGTTGTATGAGCTGCAGGAATTGTATCAGACCTACGCGTTTCCCCAGCTGGAAAGTATGATTGGAACTTGTTTCCAAAAGATTATTCAGCTGCTGCCAGCCATGGCGCTGGTGGCGGAAGAGAAGGAACAGGATTGTATGGACAGTTGTCTGTCTCTGTATCAGATTACAGGAAGAGAAGTGTTTTCTAAGTTTCGTCCAGTGCTTTTGGAGGCGTTTTTGCGGCTTCTTGGACAGAAGAAGATCCGTCCGGGACTGGAAGGAGCGGTTATGGGACTGGCCTATGGATGTGACAGCAGTTATGAAGACAAGATTTGGGAGGCAGCGGCAGGATATTTGCAGGGAACCGGGGAACAGCAGATGAAAAGCGCGTTGTTTTTGCGGGGGCTGTTTTATACGGCAAAAGATCTGGTGTTTGTCCGGGAAGGATTTTTGCAGATGATTGACGGACTGTTGGCAAGGCTTTCCCCGAAAGAATTTTTGGAGCTTTTGCCGGAATTTCGAAGGGCATTTGGATATTTTACACCGATGGAGACGGATCGGATTGCAGGGAAAGCGGCAGCTCTTCATGGAGAAGAGAAAAAACAGCTGCTAAAAGGACGTATGGTTTCGCCCATAGAATATCAATATGGGGAGGAATTAGACCAATACGGAAAGTGGAGGATGTCCCCAGAGGAAATTGACAACAAATAGAGGTTGTTTTAATTAAGAAGGGAGATTTTTTATGGCACTGAACCAGACACCGGCTGCACAGCGGCTTCATATAGGTTTTTTCGGCAGAAGAAATGCCGGAAAGTCCAGTCTTTTAAATGCAGTTACAGGACAGGATTTGGCAGTGGTTTCGGAGGTGAAGGGAACCACCACGGACCCAGTAAGCAAGACGATGGAGCTTCTGCCCTTGGGACCTGTTATGCTGATTGACACTCCAGGAATCGACGATGAAGGGGAGCTTGGCAGGCTGCGGGTGAAAAAAAGCCGTCAGGTGCTGAATAAGACAGATCTTGCTGTGCTGGTGGTTGATGGGACCGTGGGAGAGACGGACCAGGACCGGGAGCTGCTGACTTTGTTTCAGCAAAAGCAGGTGCCATATGTGGTGGTGTATCACAAGGCAGACCTTTTGTCTGGAGAAGAGAGGGAAACATGTGCAGACCGGACAGGGAAAGAGAATGAGACGGTTTTGTATGTCAGCTCCAAAACCGGGTCCGGAGTGGAAGAACTGAAAAATTGTCTTGCTGCCATGGGGAGGAAGGAGGAGGAAAAAGATCTCCTTTTGGGTTTGGTAAAACCGGGGGATTTGGTGGTTTTGGTTACGCCCATTGACAAGGCAGCTCCCAAAGGGCGTCTGATTCTGCCCCAGCAGCAGACCATCCGGGCTTTGCTGGATTATGGCTGTATCGCCGTGGCAGTGAGGGAGAGCGAGCTTGCCCATACGCTGGAAAGTTTGGGGAAACAGCCGTCCCTTGTGATTACGGACAGTCAGGTATTTGGCATGGTGTCTGAGATTGTGCCAAAAGACCGGATGCTTACTTCTTTTTCCATTCTGTTTGCCCGGTATAAGGGAGATTTAAAACAGGCGGTGGAAGGAGTCTGTGCTTTAAAAGAGATTCAGGATGGAGATCGGATTCTCATATCGGAAGGGTGTACCCATCATCGTCAATGTAATGACATTGGAACGGTGAAGCTTCCAGCGTGGATTCGAAGTTTTACCGGCAAAAATCCGGAGTTTGTCTATACTTCCGGGACTGGGTTTGAGGAGGATTTAACCAGTTTTAAGCTTATTGTCCACTGCGGAGCCTGTATGCTAAATGAGAGGGAGATGAAGTATCGTCTGGCCTGTGCAAAAGACCAGGGGGTGGCCATGACCAATTATGGAATTTTGATTGCCTATGTTCATGGGATTTTAAAGCGGAGTCTGGAGCCGTTTCCAGATGCAGCGGCGGTTTTGGAGGGACAATCAATCATGAAACAAGGAATAGGAAGAGGGTAATGGGCGAGCAAATGGGACAACAGGAAGAAAATACAGCAGTAGAAATTCAGAAAGACCCGCATTTTCATACCAGCCAGCTGAACCGATGGAGACTGATTTTAGGCGGGTATTCCAAAGAGAAGCTTTCTTTTGGAGAGGGAACTGCCACAGTTGGCGGTATGTCCTGTGAGGATTTGGAGGAGGCGCTTGATTTTCTCTATGGAAGGGAACAAAAAGAGGATGTGAGGCGCAGTGCAGGGACTGGGAAAAGCCAGCTGACCGTTGCCTCCTGGATTACCCGAATCCGTAAATTATTTCCCCGTTCCACAGTGGAGATATTGGAGCGCCATGCATTGGATGTTTATGGAATGACTGAGCTTTTGACAGACCGGGAGGTGCTGGAAAAGCTGGAGCCGAACCAGGAACTTTTAAAGACCATTTTGCAGCTGAAACATTTGATGAAAGGACAAGTGCTGGATACGGCCCGAAGAATTGTGAAGACAGTGGCAGAGGAGATTGCAAAAAAACTGGAACAGGAGCTGCGGCGTTCTCTTTTGGGAAGGCTGGATCGGAATGCGGAAAGTCTGGTGGCTTCCATGCGAAATCTGGATATGAAAAAGACCATTCGAAGGAATTTGAAACATTATGATCCAGAAACCGGACATTTGGTGTTGGAAAAGATATATTTCAGCCAGCGGACCATGCGATATAATTCCTGGCGGGTTATTTTGGCTGTGGATGAAAGCGGTTCTATGTTGGATTCTGTGATTCACAGCGCGGTAATGGCCGGAATATTTGCAAAACTCCCTATGCTGGATACACGGCTGGTTATTTTTGACACTCAGGTAGTGGATTTAAGCGCTTATTTGGAAGATCCGGTGGCAACTTTGATGAGCATTCAGCTGGGGGGAGGCACTTATATTGCCGGGGCGCTGGAATACTGTGAGACGTTGATGGAGAATCCCCACCGGACTATGATGATTTTGATTTCAGATTTGTGTGAGGGTGGAAGCACCTCGGCTCTTTTGTCCGTAAGTCGGAAAATTATTGAAAGTCGGGCCAAATTTATCTGTCTGACTGCCCTGGACCAAGATGCGAATCCGGCCTATGACCGGAATATGGCTCAAAAACTGGCGGATATGGGCGCTTTTGTGGGGGCTATGACGCCGGAGATGTTGGGAGATTTTATCGGCAGAGTGATGAACGGGGGATGAAAATTGTCATACAGTCATTGAAAAAATACCGCCCTTTGCACTTTCAATCATGCAGGGCGGTGTTTTGATTTCATAAAATTTCCCGAAGTTTTTTAGTATTTATCTCCACTTATGCTGCTAGGAATAGCATTTCTGCCACTGGCTGCAGCCTCTCTCTCATAAGGAACAGGCACTGCCGAGTGGATACTGCCATCGGTACGGCGAAGTTTAAAACGTCCAACCAGATTTTTTATCGTAGCGGCCTGACTGGCAAGTTCCTCGCTTGCAGCTGCAGATTCTTCGCTTGTGGCAGAGTTTGTTTGAACCACAGATGAAAGCTGGTCAATGTTTTCGGTTACTTGTTTAATGGAAGCGGTTTGAACATCAACGCCATCTGTAACCACATCCACACGTTTTACAACCTCCTCAGTTAATCCCTTGCACTCAACCAAAGCCTGAGTAACCTGTTCCACAATGTCATTTCCATCTTGAACTGAGTTGATCGCGCCGTCAATCAGCTCCTTCGTTGCTTTGGCGGAGGCATCCGATTTAGCTGCCAGACTGCGCACCTCATCCGCCACTACTGCAAAGCCTTTTCCAGCGCTGCCGGCGCGGGCGGCTTCTACTGCGGCATTCAGTGCCAGGATATTTGTCTGAAAGGCAATATCCTCAATCGTCTTGATGATTTTGCTCATTTCCTGAGAAGAACGTGCGATTTTGTTCATGGCTTCATTTAAAACATCTACTTGCTGATTCATTTTTTCAACCTGAGCGCCTGCTACCTGAACACTGGTTTTTGCATCTTTGGCAGCAAGATCAGTCTGCTTGGATACTTCGGAAATTTCTGTAATCGTTGCGGTCAATTCCTCAAGTGTGCTGGCCTGTTCGGTCGCACCCTGAGCCAATGACTGAGCGCCGGTTGACACTTGATCCGCACCGGCAGAAACCTGGTCTGTACCTTGAGCAATTTGAAAAAGTGCATCGCTGAGCTGATGATTGATGCCTTTAATGGATTGGATGATGATTCCCAGGGCGCCCACATATACCGATGTGTCCTTGCTATCCACATCAAAATTTCCATCTGCCATCTCTTTAAGCAGATAAGCTTCATCCTGAATGACACCAGAAAGGGTTTTCTGGCTGCTGCGCAGGGCATCACACATCACCCCTAATTCATTCTTGCTCTGGTAGTCAACGGGAATGTCCAAATTTCCCTGTGAGAATCCGACCAAAGCATTTTGGACCTGGGCAACCGGAACGGTGATTGTCTTAATAATTATAAGCCCCAATGTTATGACTGCAACAGTGGCGATAGCCGTGGCCAGAGCAACAACAGCAATAATAACCGTAATCTCTAATTCAATACGCTCCCGTTCATCCGCCATAGCCTGAACTAAATAATTGTCCAAAGCGGTTGCGGCTGCGGCCATCTGCTCCTGATCCGGGGTATCTGTTTCATAGATAAACCGAATGCCCTTATGTAGATAGGATTCATCTCCGGTTTTTGCATACTGGCGGTACCACTCAATAAGCTGTGGATTGGTATTGGCCCAATTGGTTGTCACCGAAATATAGTTATCCAATATACTGCGGTCCAGTTTGGATGGAAAATGCTTTTTCAGCAATTCCATATTGGCAAATAGATTATCCTGTGCTTTTTCAGCAGATTGAAGCAGTTCTTCGCTTGAGTCAGAACCAGCGACAAGATAGCAATCACGGATGTTTCGTCCGGTCAGGAGTGAGTTGACCCGACAGTATAAAATATGCTGAGTTGACTTGGTCTCCTCATCCAGCAGCATATTGTATCTGCTTTTGATGTTGACCATCATAAACAGGCTGGTGACAATCAGGAGCAGGGAAACTCCAATGGTGATACCATAGCCAAGCAACAAGCTTTTTTTTACTTTTAGATTTTTTAACATGATAATTCCTCCATACATTAAATACCTGATTTTTTGCTGTCATGAATCGCTAAATACACTGCTCAAAAATCTCCATTTCAATCGACTTAAAAAATAAATTGGAGCAGTTTGGCCTGCTCCTGCAATCTCTTTCGTCCATCAGAAAATCATAGGTAAATGAAATGTTTTTCCTTGTACTTTAACTGCGCGATTGTACCATGTTTTTATGTTTTTGTAAATAGGTGTTTTCTATTTTAATAAATTTCAATAAAAATAAGAATGGGCGGCAGTCAGGGCAATTTCCAACCGAAAGCGTTTTCATGAATCGAAAGTTAAAATTTCATAATTTTTCATGGTTTTGATTGAGGAGAGCCGGTTTTTCTGGTACTATTTAAAATAAGAAAAAAGATATAAATATCTAAAGAACGATCCATATTTGAATTGTTTTGTCAATGGCTAAAACAGCAAAGGGGAAACGGATTATGGGAGAAGTCAGACAACAAATTCAGCAGGTAGATGATGACTATTTGGCTGGATTAAGTAACAAGGGAATTGTTAAGCGGGCCTATAAGGATTTGAATCAGGAGCAGCCGGCGGCTGTGTGGCAAGAGGAAGAAGTTCAGGTTACATTGCGGGAAGAGACCTGTGTCATTCGGGCACCGTTGGGAAAGAGCAGCTGCAGCTGTCCCTCCAGAAGTATTTGCCGCCATGTGGTGACGGCAATTTTATGGCTGCAAAAAGAGCTTGGGAAAGAGGAGGTTTCCCTGGATTGTAAAAAAACAGCGGAGACAGAAAACCTAGATGGGAATGTAAACGATATAGGAAAATCAGACGAGACAGAAAACAAAGAGGCAGAATCCGATGAAAAAGCAGACAAAACGGGAAAAGCAGATGCCAAAACAAACGAGACAGAAAAGACCGATGAACAGCCAGGTATTTTCGAGGAACTGCTTACCATTCCCCTTGAACACTTAAAGCGTATCTGCAAAGGGAGCCGTTTAAAACGATTTGTGGCACATATGCAGGCAGGAGATGTAGTGCAGACAGAGACCCGGTCTGTGGTAACGGTACAGTTTCCCTGGGAGAACACAGTGGTGAAGCTTTTAGAACCTTTGGAGTATTCTTCCTGTACCTGCCGAAGTGCAGAGCTTTGTGTACATAAAGCCCAGGCGCTGTTGGCTTTTCAGATTCACCGGAGCCGGATTTTGCTGGAAGATTTGGAGGAAATTCCAGCAGAGGATGGACCTGTCCATGAAGAACAGATGAAAAAGGCTGGGGAAATGGTTCGAAAAGAAGTGGCAGACCAGCTGTGTACCGGCCTGTCCCGACAGTCACCGGAGGCCAAGGAGACCATGGAACGTCTGGCTGTCATCTGCCACCGAGCCGGACTTGCAGATTTTGAGGGACAGCTGCGGGAAATTGGTTCTTTGTATCAACAGTACTTTAACCGTTCTGCTGTGTTTCGCGGAGAAGAACTTTTGGGAAAACTACTTTCTTTGTATGAACAGGCAAACCGGGTTACAAGGGCAAAAGATAAGAAAGAGCTAAGGACATTGGCCGGAGTGTTCAGGGAATCTTACCAGCTGGTGGGAAAACTGCAGCTAATGAGTATTGGGAGACGGTTTTTTTCCAGCAAAACCGGATATGAGGGGGACATTTACTATTTTCTCGAAACCAAACAGAAGAAATGGTATACCTGGACAGATGTGCGGCCGGTTTTCTATGAAGGAGTCCGCAAAAGGCAGGCAGCTGCCGTAGAAAAATCCCCAGCTCCCTGGGGCCTTCCCTGCAATCGGGAACAGTTGCTGGAGATGGAATTTTTGCTGAAAGGGGCAAAGGCTGCTGGAGATGGCAGATTGTCTGTAAGCCAGGAAACAAAAGGAGACGTCCTGGGAGTGAGAAGATTTGAGCCAGAGGTAATAGGAGATTTGGTTTATTGGGATTATGGAAAACTTTTGCAGGACATGTTTGGCTGTGAAAGGGGAACGAGACAGACAGACAGAAGGAAAGAGCGATTGGCATTGGTGGGAGCAGTTGGGTGGGAGCAGACCAAGTTTGATGAGATTAATCAGAGATTTTTTTGGAGTATTTTGGATGAAATGGGGAGAAAACTGTTTATTTCTCTAAAAAATACAAAGGAGGATGGGGCTGTCATTAAGCTGTTGGAGCGGCTGGCAGAACGGCTGAAGAAAAATCCCCATCCATCCATGGTTTTCTTTGGCTCTGTGTATCTGGAGGATGGACAACTGCGTCTGTATCCCATTGAGATTTTCCAGAAAGAAACTGCCGGATTATATCTTGCTTGGTTAGAATCCCACAACAGCCAGAAATCCGGAAGCCATGAAAAATCCCGCAACGGTGGCCAATCCGGGGCTGATGAGGATTTCAAGGACAGACAGGAAGGTACGTCTGAAATTACCAGGCAATGTGTGCCGGATTTTATATTGAAATCCATGGAACAGTACCAAAATGAGGCGGCAGGAATGCTTGAGGATTTGTTTTCTGCCGGACTTTTTTCTCTGGGGGAGGAGATGCTTTTGGCCCTGTCCCATTTGGCAAAGGATGGGGAGAGTATGGGGCTTCATCAGGCAGGGGAGGAATTTGCTTTCATCCGACAACAGTTGGAAGAAAAGAAACACCAAATGGATTTTTCACCGGAAGGGATTTTGGATTCCATGGGGCGGCTGCACCGCTATCTCCAGGCTTGTCAGGAGAAAATTTCCTATGACCGGGCCTATGGGGCTATGAAGGAGGAGATAAACAAGCCAGAGGAGGAGAATGGGGGAGAGGAAGAGGGAGATGGAGAAGGGACAAGAGAGTAAAGCAGCGTTCCAGCAGTGTTCCAAAAGGGAGGAAACGATATGAATTTGGCAGAAAACCGTTTTGAGAAGGAAAGAAATGAAGCTTTGGATTCCATGGGACTTACAAAAGAGAACCGCAGGCTGGCAGATCAATGGATGGATATGGAGCAGGAGGAAAACCCAAAACTTTTAAAACTTATGAGACTTCAGGATTTTAACGGAAACAGAACCAACACATGGGCCTGCGTTTCCTATCTTGGATGTTTGAAAAAGAATGGAAGGAAAAAAGAGGCGGGACGTTTTGTGCGGATGGCAGCTGTGGTTGGGGGAGCAGCTGCAGGGTCTGTATTAACAAACCTTAACGGAGACAATCTGGAAGAAATTGTTTCTTATCTGTCAGGGGAGGATGCCAGAGAACAGGAAATGGCCATTCGGGGGAAAATCTATTCCGTAGGCATTTACAAACGGAAACCATCCGAGATGGAAAAGCTGTTTGAGACAGGAAAAAAAGAACCCAATGTGCTTCTTGAAGCAATGAAACGATATTGTAAATATGAAGAAAATGCCTGGAGGATACTGGCCGCTTCTTATCTTCATGTGACAAAACCAGGAGAGGCCGGGAATGTGGCAAATGAACTGGTGGACAGTCTTCTCAAGGCAGTTTCCGACATGGGAAGAGGCTTTTCCAAATGGGATTTGGAGCGGATGGAAGCTTATGTGAGAAATACGGACCTGGAACAACCTTTTCCCCAGGGAATTTACCAGATTTGCTGGGAAAAGGGAAATCCAGCCATGCATACCGGAGTGTGTGGGGCATGTGCATTTCTTGCAGCGTTCCATTCTCCCTGTCTGGAGAAATTTTTAAGGCTGATGGTGGGACTGGAATTAAGATACAGCAGTCGGGGAATTGTTCTGTCCTCTTGTATGGATGTGGTGGAGGAATCCTGGTATCATAAACAGATGGAACAGCTGGAAGATATGCTTCCCATGGAGGAAGATTCCTATGTTTTATGGTGTGTCAGCCAAAAGAGCAGACAGACTCTGGGACGTATGGCGACAAAATACCCGGATGCTGTGGAACGGTTTGGGTCCAAATGTGCCTGGAAGGATTATGAATATATAATGGGGGAGCTGAAACAACAAAATCTGCCCCTTTATGAAAAAATGTCGGTTTCTTACGAGAAGAACTGGAAGGAAAAATGGGCAAAAGAAATGGTGAGCCGGATTTATCCCGGCAGGGAAGAAGGGAGGGCGTATCTGCTGGGGCAGACGTTGGCAGATACCCTATTGCCTTTTGTCAAAGAATGGGGAGATTCTTGGGACGGTTTTGGGGACGAGGAACGAATGAGGCTGATTTGGGCGGCAAAGGACTGGGGGGACGAAGGATTGTATGAAAGGGCAATCGTTCTGGAAGCATTTTTAAGGGATACGAATTTTTTTGAACATGAATGGATTGGCCGGAAAGAGGATTTAAAATGGATGCTGTCTGTTTTCTGTAAAGAACACCTTTCCCTTAGCTGCCAGATTCATCTTTTAGCTGGTTTGGGAGAGTCAATACGGGATAAGGGAAAGAAACCTCTTTATTTGGAACAATGTAAGAAAGCTTTGATTTCTATGAGAACGGTGTGGAAGCAGGATGAGTGGGAATCCGGACTGGGGGAAGCGGCCAAAGAAGGCAGCCCTTGTGGGCGGTGTTTTGGAATACAAATGCTGGATTTTTGCATGATCCAGGAAATGAATACAGAAGCGGATTTAGAAGCTTACCGGAAACAAATTTTTTCTGCTGCTTCCAGTGGTTCTAAGCAGGTGCAGAGGGCGCTTTTTGAGGTGCTGGCTGGCCATAGGGAGTGGGAGTCAGAGATTTTAGACCTTCTGGCTTCCAAAAAACTTGGGGAGAGAGAGCTTGCCGTGGGGATTCTGGAAGAGTGGGGCGGATGTTCTTCTCTGGAAAAGGTAAAAGAAGCAGCTTTGAAAGAGAAGAGCAAAAAGCTAAAACAGCGTTTGGAAGACATCGTTTCTTCTGAAAACAAACCTGTGACAGGAAAAGTCATGGACCGTCTGGCAGCAGAATTGCTGGGATTTGGAAAAAAGCGGAGGGTGGAGTGGACAAAAAATATTTCTTTTCCCAAACTTCACAGACAGGATGGGGAGGAGGTATCGGAAGATTACCGCACGGCGATTTTTGCGGCTTATGCAGACATGGACCTGCCAGGGCTGGATGAAAGGGTCAGCCGCTTGGCGTCAGAACTGAATCAAAAAGATCTTTCCGATTCCATGGCAGTCCTTCTGGATGAATGGCTTCGTGAAGGGGCAGAGGCAAAAAAGAGATGGGTTTTGTATGCTGCGGCCATTCATGGAGGAGAAGCCCTGGTTCCGGTTTTATGCCGTCAGATTGATGTGTGGTCAAAAAATGCAAGAGGAGTTATGGCTGGGGAAGCAGCCAGAGCGTTGGTCCTTGGAGGTACAACCGAGGCCCTTTTGTGGGCAGATAAAGCATCCAGAAGCCACAAGTCTGGACAGGTAAAAAAAGCAGCTTTAAAAGCTCTTTCGGAGGCGGCAAAAGTCCTTGGAATCCATCCAGAGGAACTGGAGGACCGGATTGTGCCGACGTTTGGATTTGATCAGAACCGGGAACGAGTGTTTGATTATGGAACCAGAACGTTTCGGGCAGTTCTCACCTTCTCTCTGGAAGTGGAGATTTTTGATGAGACCGGAAAACAGCTGAAACATATTCCGGCTCCGGGAAAGAAAGAGGAAGATTTAAAAGCATTGGAAGCTTATGGGGCTTTTAAGAAAATGAAAAAGCAGTTAAAAGATGTGGCAGCCAGTCAAAAACAGCGTTTGGAGCGGGTTTTGACAACCGAAAGACAATGGAGTGCAGATTCGTGGAAAGCCCTGTTTGTAAATAATCCGGTGATGAATCTTTTTGCCTGGGGATTGATTTGGGGAAGGTATGAAGGAGACGTTCTCGTGGAGACGTTCCGGTATATGGAGGACGGAAGCTTCAACACAGAGGAAGAGACTCTATATGAGTTTCCCAAAGAAGGAACCATAGGGTTGATCCATCCAGTAGAGCTTTCCCAACAGCTGCTGGAAAAGTGGAGAGAACAGCTTTCGGATTATGAGGTGGCACAGCCGTTTTTACAGATTGACCGTCCAGTGTACAGACCAAAAGAAAAGGAGAGGAAGGAAAGTCAGCTGACCCGTTTTCAGGGAAAAACGGTAAATGGTTTTTCTCTGGCAGGAAAACTGCTCCGGCAGGGATGGATGCGGGGGCCGGTGGAAGGCGGAGGATTTTACCATTCTTTCTTTTACCGAGACGGGGACATGGAAGCAGAGTTGGAATTTTCCGGAAGTTTGGTTGGGGCGGAAATGGAGGAAGTGACTATAGGAGAACTTGGATTTTACCGGTGGGCGGAGAATAAAGGGGAAAAGAACACAAAGAAAAATTGTATTTTGATGGAAGTAAAGCCGCGGTATTTCAGTGAGGTGGTAAAAATGGTGGAAGAGATTTTTTCTGTTTTTTGACAAACATTTCAAAGAAACAGGCTTATGAAACCAAAAGGAGGATGTGATGAACGTTTCAGAAATATTCGGGATTCTTCAAATCCCAAAAACCAAGGAGGAAGGGGAAATCCGCGCCGCTTATTACAGACTTTTGACCGGTGTCAATCCAGAGGATGACCCGGAAGGTTTTAAGCGGCTTCGGAGAGCCTATGAAGAAGGAATCGCATATGCCAGAGAACTGGACAAGGAGGAAGTAACATCTAACGTGGAGTGGCTTCAAAATCAGGAGGCAGGCAGGCTTTTGCAGCAGCTGGCGGAAATTTATGAAGACATATCAAAAAGGCAGGATTTGGACCAATGGAAAAATCTTCTGTCAGATGAGTTTTTTCAGTCTTTGGAGGACGGGGAGACTGCAAAATGGATTTTGTTTTCTTATTTGGCGGAGCATTTTTATCTTCCATGGCATATATGGAAATTTCTGGACCAGGAATTTTTCATTGAGAGGGACCAGGAGGAACTGAAAGAACATCTGCCAAAAGAATTTGTGGATTATATGGTGGCAAAACTTCAGACAAATACAAAGAGAGGTTCATTTCCTTTTGAAAAACTGAAAGGACAGCCCAAGGGAGATTACGACGGATTTATCCGGGAATACGGGAAATTTGTCCAAGAAACGTTTGAACCCACCAAAGAAGGGCTGAAGGAAAAGGGACGCTGGCTGGAAAAAATCGGCTTTTACGCCATTGATCATCCATGGTTTGATCTGGAGCTGGCAAAATATCAGGCAGATCAGGAAGACTATGAAAAAGCGGCAGAGATGGCAAGAAAGCTGATAAAAGAAAACCCGGAAGATGAACATATCTGGATTTTAGGGGCGAATCTTTTAAGCATATGCGGTCAGGAGGAAGATGCCCGCAGAGTTTTGGAGGATTACCTTACTTGGGAGGAACAAACCCTTTGGGGAAAGTTTCATGCTTTTTCTGGACTGGCAGAGATGGAGGCAGAACAAGGCAAATGGGAACGAGCAAAAGTTTTGTCGGATCATGCCAGAGTAATTCACGATACAGAGGAGTTAAAAACGCTTCAGGACCAGATTCATAAGAAACTGATAGAGAATTACAGGAAACGAGAAGAATCTTTAACCAATGAGGAAGCCTATCTTCTTTGCAGGTGTTTTGTTGAGTCGGGCCAATACGAACAAGGGCTTGCCTTTTTTACATCACATTCCGAATATTGCCAGAATACGGCCCAGTGGCACCGGCAGCTGTCAGCCCTCAAGTTAAAGGCCGGACAGGCAGAGGAGGCTTTTAAGGAGACCGAAGCATGGAGGCAATGTATGCTGGTGGAACTGAAAGGCCGCCTAAATGAGACAAAACCAGATGAATCCGTCACAAAAGAGTTGGCCATGAATGCCTACATGGAAGGAGAAATCTACAACAGATGTTACATGCAGGAAGAGGAAAAGGAAACGCCCAATCCAGAGACCCTGAAAGAGCTTGCCGACAAGGCGCTTGTCTGGTATGACCGGGCCTTGGAATTGCAGCCAAATCAGGTGGAATTTCTCACCCATAAAATGCTCCTTTTGCGGGAACAGAAAGAATACCAAAAGGTCATTGATCTGTGTGAGAAAATTTTGGAAATCGCTCCTTCCTTTTTTCCTCCTTATTCCCACCTTCAGGAAGCTTACGAAAAGCTTAAAATGCCCCAGGAGGTGGTGAATACGTTTTACCGGGCAAAAAACATTTATGACGGCGATCCAGAGATCTATCTTCGGGCAGTGCGGGTATTTCTGGCGTACCAGCAGTACCAGGATGCCCTGGAGATTCTTCACCAGGCAAAAAAGGCAGGCGCCATGAATTTTGAGCTTCAGGCAAAAAAGATTATTGCTATGTGCCGTCTGGTACATAGAAAAGACAAAAGAGCATGGAAGGAGGCAGACAACGCCGCAGATCTTGCCATTGAACAGATGACACAAGAGGGAGCAGATCCAGGGTTGCTGGCAGAACTTTATTTGGAACGGGCCTATTTGAATGAAAATAACAGCAATTTGCACAACAAAGAAAAAGCCAGAATTTTACAGTACGCAAAGAAAGCTTTGGAGCTAAATGACAACATTCGTGTCCGGTATTTTCTTGGAAGGTTTTATTTGGAGTATAACCGGGATTACAAACAGGCATATGAGCATTTAAAATCCTGCGAAGATCAAGGCATGACATTTTCCGGCATGTATCTTTTTCTTGGAAACTGTCAGGAGTATTTTAAAAATTACGATTTGGCCTTGTCCTATTACAGCAAGGCCATAGAAAATGACCCTGACTGTCAGAATGCTTTTTGGCGGATGGGAAGAATCTGGCGAAATAAATGTAAAAATACGTTACAGGAGGAATATGCACACAAGGCGTTGTATTATTTTGATCAGGTGGAAGAACGGTTTGGAGCTTTTTTGGATGTGTTCCGGCTGCGCTCCTATCTTTATCTGATTCTTAGAGACTATGATCAGGCTTTGTTCCAGGCAGAAAAAGGACTGGAACAAGAAGCAGACAGCGGGCTATTGCTCTTAAAGGGACGTGCCCTCCGTATGCTGGGCCATTATGAGGAGGCAGTAAAATATTTTGAGTCCAGCATTTCCTGTAAGGATACTTATGGGGGCAGCGAAACCTTTTGTTATGGACAGATATTTCAGTATTTTCTGGTTGGCAAACGGTTTGAGGAAGGAATGAAGTATTTTGAGAAAGTGCTGGAATCAACAGAGAAGGAAGAGATTCGGGAAGCATGTCTGGATCATATAGCAGATTATGCGTCCATGACAGGAGATCTTCCATTGGCTCTTTCCTGGGTTAAAAAGCGGTATAAAACCGTGGATTTGTCAGACCGGGGGCAAGATACCTGGGAGCGGGCAGAACAACGGGTTCGCAGCGTAATGTATTTGTGGCTGATTTTTCAGCCGGAGTTGGATGAGCTGTTTTTTGAGAAATGCAGGGAAGGAGCAGAGCTTGCAGAAAAAGCGCTAAAGGATGACAACGCGCTGCATACAGATCAGGCAAAAATTTGTCAGGATGTGGGAGAGGCTTACTTTTGCGCCGGAGATTATAAGACAGCCCGAACCTTTTTGGAACAGGCATACCGTGTGGTGAAAAACCGGGAGGACTATGAAGAATCTCAAGATCTGGCAGGACTTTTGATGAAGTGCTGTTACTGGATGGGAGATTTGGAAAAGGCAAAAGAATATGGAGTGGTGTACCGGAAGCTTTTGGAAAAAGACTACAAAGAGTGTGGGGATTTGGGATTGTCCATGGAAGAACTTTTGTCTCGTTCCGGTCCGGATTCCAAACAACGGCTTTACCATCTGTTCTGTCATGCTTATTATACGGGACAATACGAAAAGGCCCGTGATTATGCAGAGAAAATGTTTCCGGAAAAAATGTGCTGGTGGTGCCAGGAGGAAGGGTGTGCCGAGGAGTGGGAAATCCGGGGGCTGTTGGCCTTTCTGGACAAAAAGTACGAAGAGTCCAAAAAAGCCTTTGAACAGGAAAACCGCGTCCACTGGCTAAACGGCTCCTCGGAGGCACACCAAATGCTTCGCATGATAAAAGATTATGAAAGGAAACGGCGGCACTGATTTTTGTAAAACAAAAGAGAAAGGGTCATGGCAATACTCCAGCCTATGGGCCATGCACACCAAATGCCAATTGGTGAGGCAAGCCATCCGGAAAGGGCAAAAGCCAGAACCACCCGCAGAATCAGGTCCGTAAAGGTGGCGATGACAAAAGGTTTCATGGCGCTTGTTCCCCGGAGAATGCCGTCAGCCGTCAGCTTGGCGGACACCACAAAGTAAAAGGGAGACAAGATCCACAAAAACTGACGGCCCGTCATAAGGGCAGTGGCAGAGTCTGAGTCCATAAACAAAAGGAGCAGGTATTTGCCAAATCCAATGTAAGCGATACAAAAGGGAACGCACAGGCTAAAAACCAGTCCAAGGCCAGCTAAAAATCCCTCCCGAATCCGTTTATACTGGCGTGCGCCCAGGTTTTGGGCGGAAAAGTTGGAGATGCCGTTGCCAATGGTGGTAAAGGAGGTAATGACCAGGTTGTTAAGCTTTACAGCAGCAGAATATCCGGCGGCAACGCTGACCCCAAAGCTGTTGATGCACCCCTGAATCATCATATTTCCAACAGAAATAAAGGATTGCTGCAAAATGCTGGGAATGGCGATGGCAGCAATCTTTTTAAAAAGGTGCCAGGAAAAAACGGAAATTTTCCCCTCGGTTTTAATGGCAGAAAGCCGTTTTAACACAAGAAAAACCGAGAGTATGCAGCTGACGCCCTGGCAGAGAAAGGTGGCCCAGGCGACGCCTCCAATTCCCATAGACAGACATTTTACAAAAAGAATATCCACCAGGATATTGGCGCTTGAGGAGAAGGCCAGAAAGTAAAAAGGGGTTTTGGAATCTCCCAGTGCGGAAAAAATACCAGTAGCAATGTTGTAAAAAAACAAAAAGGGAAGTCCCCCTATGTAGATTTTCAGATACAGGGAAGAATCGGCCATAAGTTCCGGCTGTGTTTTCATCCATCGAAGAAGAAGAGAGCAGGAGGACAGACCAGCTATCATCAAAAGGCCGCATAAAACACTGCTGGCAATCAAGGTAGTGTACACGGAAGTTTTCATGGTTTTGTAATTTTTTGCACCAAATAACTGGGAGACAATTACAGAGCAGCCGATGTTGCAGCCAAAAGCAAAGGCAATAAAAATAAGGGTAATGTTGTAGCTGTTTCCCACAGCTGCAAGGGCATTTTCACCGATGAATTTTCCTGCCACCAGGGAGTCGGCAATATTGTAAAGCTGCTGAAAAACAATGCTGCCAAACATGGGGAGGCAAAAAGACCACAACATTTTTCTTGGGTTTCCCTGGGTTAAGTCTTGGGTCATAATTTCATTCTTCCTTTCCATTTTTTCGGTGAAGGTTTATGAGATCCGCCTGTCAGAGGAATGGTAAATCTCCTCCTTTACTTTTCACCAGATTGGTATTATACTACCGGATAAGAAATATGAAAAATATATATATCATATGAAAGCCATCTAAATTTAATATGGATATTAACTTTGAGTATTACAAAATTTTTTACTATGTGGCCAAATACAAAAACATCACAAAAGCCGCGTTTGCCTTGGGAAGCAACCAACCTAATGTGACGCGGGTAATGAAGCTTTTGGAGTCCCAGCTGAATACAAGGCTGTTTGTTCGGGAGCCAAGAGGAGTCAGCCTTACGGAAGAGGGAGAAAAGCTGTATTTTCATGTGGAAGCTGCCTGCCGCCATTTGTTTTATGGACAGGAGGAGATTTTCGGAAGGAATTTACAGGAGACCGGCACAGTGGAAATCGGGGCCACTGAGAGCGCTCTGCATCTTTTTCTGCTGGATGTGCTGCACGGATTTAAGGCAAGATACCCGGAAATACGAATTAAAATTCATAACCACAACACACCGGATATTATAAAAGAGCTGATGGGTGGAAAACTGGATTTGGCATTGATCACCACCCCTTTTCCGACGCCAAAACAGCTGTTTTGTGAAAAAATGCTGGACTTTAAGGAGATTTTGGCAGGGGGACGGCAGTACAAAAACAGATGGGAAGGCCCGGTAAATCTTTGGGAATTAAAGGATTGTCCCTGGATTGGACTGGGAAAAGGAACTGCTACTTATGAGCTGTACCGCGCCTTTTTTGAGGAACATCACACAAAACTAGAGTTGGACGTGGAGGTGGCAAGTTCCGATTTGATGCTGCCTTTGATTGGAAAAAATCTCGGAATTGGTTTTGTGCCGGAAAGCCTTGCAGCGCCTTTTTGGGAGGAGGAAAGCATTGTGCAGATTCCCTTAAACCATCCGGCACCCAAACGTTCCATTGAGGTGGTTTTTGATCCGGGATGGTGGAAAAACCGGGCGGCGGACACTTTTTATAAGTATTTGAAAAATGCTCTTTAAACAGCACAAACGGTTGCTTCGAATGTGGAAAAAGAGGAAAGCCTGTACTTTTTTTGTGAATTGTGGTAAAATTGAAAAAATGGCCCAGGTAGTTTTTTGCAAAATTGCCAGTAAAAAACAAAACTTTTTGGAGGAACGATTTTATGAAGAAGGTATGGATAGCAGTTGTTGCAGCAAGTATGACATTATCAGTGACAATGCAGGCATTTGCAGGAAGTTGGCAACAGGACCCGACCAGACCGGCAAATGATAATGGGGTTTCTAACTGGCGGTACCAGAATGACGATGGGTCTTTTACTACTGGATGCTGGGCATGGATTGACGGCAACCTGGATGGAGTTGCAGAGAGCTATCGGTTTGATGACGCTGGTTGGATGTATGCCTCCACAAACATTGACGGATATGACGTGAATGGAGATGGCGCATGGGTGTCCAACGGTCAGGTTATGACCCAAGGCGTTTGGACTCCGGTAAACCAGCCAGAAACTCCCGCCGTATATTCCAACCAGCAGACCAGCGAATGGCTGCAGGATAGCCGCGGCCGACAATATAAAAATGCCAAAGGTGAGCTGGTGACAGGGTGGAAAAAGATTGACGGCAATCAATATTATTTTGATGGAAACGGTTATGCCCTGACTGGCTTCCAGCAGGCAGAAGGCCAGGATTATTATTTTACCCAAACCGGCGAGCTGGTAAAGAAAACCTTTCATTCCGTTGAGGAAGGGGTTTACTATGTCATTGATAAAAAAGAGCATTATGTGGTGGATGTGGTAAGCGAACTGGACTGGAAAGAGTACAAAAAGGATCTGGACACAGATTCTGTGGAGCTGCCAGATAAGTCGGATCAAAATCAGGATGGAGATGCACAAGAAGAGTCAGAGGGAAGCAATCTTACTGATAAAGAAGCTTACAAAAAAATCATTAAGCTGAAGAGCCGTTATCCGGAAGGGAAAAAGTGGACCAACGATAATTCCCACAGATCTGGTTACAGAATTGGCTATGGATGTGCAGGTTTTGCTTTCCTTGTTCAGGATGAGGTTTTTGGCGAACAGGCAAAGAAATATCAATATGACACCTTTGAGTGGGATTCTCTCCGGGTGGGGGATCATTTGCGGATTTACAACAGTATTGGTGGAGAACATTCGGTAATTGTTCTGACCATTGAAGATGATTTTATCACCATCTGCGAAGGAAACTATAATTCTTCCATTCATTGGGGAAGAAAGATGACTATGGATGAACTGGAAGATGTGTTTATTTATCGTGAGACTTGTTATGATGAATAAGAAGATCTGAGTCTTTCCCTGAAAAGGGGAAGACTTTACATTGTAGGCTTTAGCCTGTTGAGCATGTAGGAGTTTTTCGCTGATCCGAAAAACGGAGACATGCGAAACAAAAAACCACCCGCTATGCGGGTGCGCGACAGAA
>QXWR01000111.1 GCA_009911065.1 Clostridiaceae bacterium
TTAAATTATACCGCAAAGAGATTGAGTTTGTATTTTATTTTTCAAAGGTCAAAAAGTTGTAAACTGGTGTAATGTATAATAAAAAAGGATAAAACAGTAAAAGTGGATAAGTATGAGATTTTAAAGAGATATTTCGGCTATGATACCTTTAGAAATGCCCAAGAAACATTGATTGATAATATTTTAGAGGGAAAGGATACATTAGGTATTATGCCAACTGGGGCTGGTAAATCTTTATGTTACCAGATACCAGCTTTGTTAATGGATGGGATTACGCTGGTGATTTCTCCATTGATTTCCTTAATGAAAGATCAAGTAGGGAGTTTAAATCAAGCTGGGATACACGCTGCATTTTTAAATAGTTCATTAACAGTAAATCAATATTATAAGGCTCTTAGTTTTGCCAAACAAGGACGTTATCCTATTATTTATGTGGCGCCAGAGAGATTAGTAACAGATGAGTTTTTGGATTTTGCATTAAATAGTAATATTGTGATGGTAGCAGTAGATGAGGCGCATTGTGTATCTCAATGGGGGCAGGATTTCAGACCAAGCTATTTAAAGATAGTTGAGTTTATTAAGAGATTACCAAAGCGTCCTATTGTAAGTGCATTTACAGCTACAGCGACTAAGGAAGTCAGAGATGATATTATAGACATATTAGAGTTACAAAGTCCTATGGTAATTACTACAGGATTTGACAGAAGGAATCTGTATTTTGGTGTTATGACAGTAAAAGACAGATACAGTGCAATCAAAAATTATTTGGAAATACATAATAGCGATAGTGGTATTATTTATTGTTTAACACGAAAGCAAGTAGAGGAAGTATGTGAGCGTTTAATTAAAGACGGGTTTTTAGCAACAAGATATCATGCTGGACTAAGTGATGAAGAAAGAAGAAAAAATCAAGATGATTTTATTTATGATAGGATACCCATAATGATAAGTACGTCAGCATTTGGCATGGGGATAGACAAAAGCAATGTAAGGTTTGTACTTCATTATGGTATGCCTAAGAATATAGAATCTTATTATCAAGAAGCAGGCAGGGCTGGGAGAGATGGAGAGCCAGCAGAGTGTATTTTATATTACAGCAGTAGAGATGTAATCACCAATCAATTATTCATTGATAATAACCAAGATAATATAGAGTTAGATGAAGTGACAAGGGCAATAGTAAAAGAACGTGACAGGGAACGCTTGAAGAAAATGACATTCTATTGCTTTACCAATGAGTGTTTAAGAGATTATATATTAAAGTATTTTGGAGAGTATGGAAGTAATTATTGCGGAAATTGCTCTAATTGTTTAACTCAATTTGAGCAGGTGGATGTAACAGAGATTGCAAGGGCATTGATTAGTTGTGTAGAGAGCAGCAGGCAGAGGTATGGAACAACAGTAATTATAGATACAGTACATGGAGCAAATACAGCTAAGATAAAAAGCTATAGAATGAATGAAAATCCTTATTATTCTGTATTGAGTAAAGTTCCTACCTATAGAATTAGACAAGTTTTAAATTATTTACAGTTAGAAGAATATTTGTTTGTTACCAGTGATGATTATGCTGTAGTTAAGTTAGGAGTAAAAGCAAAAGAAATAGATAATAAACAGATAATAATGAAATTAGCAAAAGAATCTGATAGAGAAACAAAGGAAGTGAAATCTAAGAGTAAGAAAAGTAAGGCAGATATATTAGGCAAAGAGCAGTTCACAAAGAATGAAGAAAGTTTATTTGAAAGATTAAGAAATCTCCGGACCGAGATAGCTAAAGAAGAAAAAGTACCTCCTTACATTGTGTTTTCAGATAAGACATTGACGCATATGTGTATTGTAAAGCCAAAGTCTAAGCAGGAGATGTTGAAGGTATCAGGTGTAGGAGAATTTAAGTTTGAGAAATATGGTGAGAGGTTTTTAAGCTGTATAGAAAAATTTGGAAGCAATATATGAGTAAAAAGAGAGATATTTAACAGAGGTGTAAGAGCAATTACAAGCCTGGAAGGATATAAAATGATTGAGATATGGAATCCTTCTGTATTATTGGAAAGTGAGAAATGATTATGATTGAAAAACCAATTATTAGTCCTGATTTTACCATTGAAGATATTCATAAGATTAGAGAATATCATTATGAGTTTACAAAAGATATGACGACACAGGAAAGAATTAATTTTTACAATGAGGGTGGGAGAGCCTTTTTAAGAGAAATGGAAGAAAGAAAGCTACAGAAAGCATAGTATTAAAGCATAAAGCATGAAGAATGTTGCATAAATGATTAAAGGAAGATATCAGACAGTGGTTTGGTATCTTTTTTATATATAAAAATAATTGTTGAAATAATAGGAGAAAAAGGCTGTGTGAGCGTTTTAAAGGGGCTTTACAGCGATTGAAATAGGTTGAGGGTAAAATAGATAGGCTAGTGATAAAAAGGGGAATACAGGGGAAATCAGAGATTAAGATTTTTGACAGTGCATTTCCAAAGACAGACCATGAAGGATACACCTTTTTGTAAATCAAATAAAAAAATTTATGAAAAGGAGATACCAAGTCTATGTTAAGTAAAGACAGTGATTTAATGGAAAGGGCATTTAAAATTCTTAATGAAGTTTATTTTGAAAATTGTTTACCAGAAGTAGTAATAACCATACAGTCCAAGCCAAGGGCATATGGCTATATTACAACAGTTCCAGTGTGGAAAGAGAATGATACCTATTTTTATGAGATTAACATTACGGCAGAATATTTATATAGACCAATCGTAAATGTGATGGCTACTCTCCAACATGAGATGTGCCATCTTTATGCTATGGTGAAAGGTATTAAGGATACATCACAAAATGGAAGATACCATAATAAGAGATTCAAACAGATAGCAGAAGCAAGGGATTTATTAATAAGTCATGCTGAAGGGATAGGATACAGTGTAACAGAGCCGTCACCTAAATTTATAGAAACAATAAAAAAATATGGATTGGATAAGGATATTAACCATTACAGAGGGTTATTTGTGGAAAGCATTATAGGAAAAGGCGGTTCAGATGGGGATAATGGTGGTTCAGGGCTTCCAGGTATTGACGGAACACAAAAGAAAAAGACAAGCACAAGAAAATATATTTGTAAGAGTTGTGGGATCAGTGTAAGAGCAACAAAGGATGTATGGATTATCTGTGGAAACTGTAAAAAGGATATGGAGAAAGTAGAAGCAGATAAAGGCTGATACATAAAAATCATAAAAGTTACCTCAAAAGAAGCATTAAAAAGTAATAGAGAGAAAGTAAATTAATTTTTCTCTAAGGAGGTAATTTTTATGTTTAATGGAAAAGGAAGTAAAAGATTTTTAACAACAGTATTAGCAATAGGCATGTTTTGCATGAATGTAAACATAGCCTATGCAAGTGAGATAGGGCCTGGATATCAGAATATTCAAAGTGCAGAGAATGAGGGCAGTAAAGGTATCATAAGAAGTGAGGCAGATATTACAAGAGTAAACGAGGACGGAATCTATACATACTATAACAAAAACTATTACATAAAGGATAAAGAGATTGTTACAAGTAATTATGTAGGGGATACTGTTGTCCTGCAAATTAGACGCACCAGCTCCATGCAGATTAGATGCACCTGATTTTGATGTTGCGCGTTGGGGATCAGCAGATTGCCTGCACCAGCATCAGCAAGTTATCTGATCGTTATAAA
>QXWR01000112.1 GCA_009911065.1 Clostridiaceae bacterium
TCTTTGACACATTGTCAAGTGAAGAATTCATTCCTTTTGCTTTTTCATACACGGAATCTTGTAGATGTTCTATAAATGTGCTAAACTATAGCAAATCAGAATATAAGGAGAAATATATATGCGTATTTGGAAAATAGTATTTTCGGTTCTGACAGTTGTTTTTGGTTCTATTGGATTGATGAAATTACTGCCTTATGATATAACGTTACCTATTATGTTTGTGTTTATGGGATTAGTTATGTCATTAAATGCGAAAGAATGCTATGATAAAAAATCGAAAACAGATGCTGCTATTTTTGGCGGAGTAGCAATTTTTGTTTATGCAGTCACAGCATTTAATTTGGTTAGCCGATTGCTATAATTCAAATTTGCGAGGGAAAATATATGATTAGAATAAGACCATATAAAGCTTCGGATGTAGATACGATATTATCGTGGTGTCAAGATGGAAAAGCATTTTATCAATGGACAGCAGGTGTACTTGGTAATTACCCAATAACACAAAATGAATTTTGCTTTGTTGAATCTCTAATGCCGTTTACTGCATTTGATGAAACTGGAATTGTTGGTTTTTTTACACTAAGGAATCCTGATGAATCTTTGGATGAATTACGCTTTGGATTTGTTATTATAAATCCTCACAAGAGAGGAAAAGGCTATGGAAAAGCTATGCTCCAGTTAGGTCTAAAATTTGCATTTGAAATATATGGAGCAAAAAAAGTATCATTGGGTGTTTTTGAGAATAATCTTCCAGCTTATTACTGTTATAAGGCAGTCGGTTTTAGCGACGTAGTTCTTGATACAACAGAAAGATATTGTATTCTGGGTGAGGAATGGAAGTGCAAAGAATTGATTATGGAAAATAGATAGATTCCAGTTTATAGATTTGAACAAATCGGTATTTAAGGAGTTGTTGAAATGGAGATTAGATACATCACCAAAGATGATAATCCTCTTGAAATAAGCAAAATATATGAAAGTAGTTGGAAATACGCATATAAAAACATTATTCCTCAAAACTATCTTAATAGTATTCCAACGGGGCAATGGGCTAATAGTATCAATAAAATTGGTATGAATAACCTTGTTCTGATAGAACATGGGCGTCTTATAGGTACTGCAAGTTTCTGTAAATCAAGATGGGAAAAATACAGCGAATATGGAGAAATCGTTTCCATATATTTTTTGCCTGATTACATTGGAAAAGGATACGGTAGGTTATTGCTTAACAAGTGTATTAAAGAATTAAAACAATGCGGATTTAGTAAAGTGCTTTTATGGGTTTTGGAGGATAATCATAGAGCAAGAAAATTTTATGAAAAAAACGGATTTATTTATTCAGAAGTATTTCGGGATGATAATATCAGTGGGAAAGATATAAGAGAGGTATTGTATTTCCTTGTATAGATAAATTCAAATTTGTGAGGATGAATGTGATGCGTGAATTGATGTTGGTTAGGCCATCTAAACTATATGCAAAACAAGTCATGTCATATAAAGAAGAAATGTTACAATGTGGAGATAGTTTTGATGGTTGTGCAGGTCTTGAAGATGTCCAATCATTTGATGAGTGGATTGACTTTGAGAGAAGATTAAGAGAAAAATATAAAAGCGGATATGTTCCATCAGAAGTGTTTTTAGCGGTAAGGCGAAAAGACGATTTTGTTGTTGGTATGATTGATTTTCGACACCCATTATCGGATTTTCTCAAAAATTTTGGGGGTAATATTGGATATAGTGTTCGTCCGTCAGAAAGACGAAAAGGTTATGCGTCTGAAATGCTGGGATTAGTTTTACCTTTTTGCCGTGCGTTTGGAGAAAGCAAGGTTTTAGTAACCTGCGATAAGCGAAATGTAGCTTCGCAAAGGACGATTATTAAAAACGGTGGAGTGATGGAAAATGAAATTGTTGATACAGTGGGATTAAGTAAAAGTGGCATTATTCAAAGATTTTGGATTTCAATATAGTGTCTTTCTCAACCATTTCCAGTTTGACATACTGGGAAATCGCAATTTAAAGGAGAAAATTATGAATATAGAACAATTTTGGAAAGCCGTTCTTGCCCAAGATGAAAGAGAAATTAGAAAATACTTTCATGCAGAAGCCTATGTAAATTGGCATTGCACCAACGAGCATTTTACGGTGGATGAATATATTGTTGCGAATTGTGAGTACCCCGGAGAATGGGACGGACTCGTTGAAAGAGTAGAAATTGTGAATGATTTAATTATTACAGTTGTTCGTATCTATCCCAAAGATAGAAGTATTTCTTTTCATGTGACTTCGTTTATTCAAACAAAAAACGATAAAATTACAGCAATGGACGAATATTATGCCGATGATGGAATGGCACCACAATGGAGATTGGATAAACGCATTGGGACACCTATCAAATAAATCCCAGTTTTTTCTGGAAGCCGGAGAATAGGGAACCCGGCTTCTTTTTCGTGTACGGGCAAAAAGAAAACCCTTCCCCCAAAAAGAGAGAAGGGCATTGCCGTTATTCTGTTACCGCCGGTATCTCCCCGACAAAGTTATAAATGATTTTGATTTCCTGAAATTTCTCCCCGTCAACCTTTTTCACCTCCCCCACCAGAATCCGGCTGATAAGGCGGTTTAAGATACCCTCGTCCAATTCCTGTATCGTGGCATACTGCCGGATTTCCCGGATAAAGGTACGGACATCACTTTCCTGCTCATTGGAACGGCGCAAGGAAAGGGTCAATTCTTTTAGCTGCTTCTGGTTTTCCTCCTGTTCCCGCTCCATTGCCGCCGTCAGCTTCACAAACCGCTGCTCTGACAGGATTCCCTTTGCCTTGTCGGTATACAGGTTCAAAAATATATCGTCAATCTCCCGGTTCCTCGCATCCAGCCGTTCCCGTTCCTTCTCCATCTCCGAAGCATCCGCCAGATACCGCCGCTCCATGCGGCTGCTAATCCGCTGGTAGAACGATTCCACGTCTTTCAACGCCATTGCCGCAAGTTCCTGAATATCCTTCAATACAAGGTTATATAAATCCCTGGCTTCCACCTTATGGCTGGTGCAGGCATCCTTCCCCAGCCGGTTATACGTCTGGCAGATATAATACGCCTTGTCTATCGGCTCCCGTTCCTCGCCGGTAAAGCGGTTCTTCCCGGTTCTGCCTACCTTCTCATAGCGTACCTGCATGGACTTCCCGCAGGTGGCGCAGTAGATAATGCCGTGGAACAGGTTATAGAAGGGGCAGGCGTTCCCCTCCATGATGGGAGGGCGGCGGTCAATCAGTTCCTGCACCTTCTCCCAGTCCTCCGGGCTTACGATGGCTTCATGGCAGCCCTCAAGGACTTCCCATTCCTCACGGGGAATGATGTCATAGGTATTGGAGCGGATTCCCTTCTGGTGCGTCCGGCAGACAAGATGTGCGCCCTTGTAAAACGGGTTCCGCAGGATATGGCTAATCCTTGCGCTCCCCCACGAATAATAATTCACGTCACATTCCGTATTGCTTTTTACCCGTGTGATGGGGATTTTATCCTCCATCAGTTGTTTGGCTATCCGCATACACCCCCAGCCGTTTAAGG
>QXWR01000113.1 GCA_009911065.1 Clostridiaceae bacterium
AAATCGTTTTGCTTGGGGCGGTAACTCTGATTTCCGCCTGTTCAATCACAACGGGAATCGTTGTGCTGCCAGTGTAGTTCCGATCCTCCGGGTCCACGGAAACGGTGAGGGTGTAGTTCCCGGCATTGACCGGAGCCGCATGGTTCGGGGTATCCCAGGTGTAGACAAAGCCATTTACGTTTACCGTCTTGCCGTCCACAGAGGCGGTGGCGGTCTGCTGGTATTCAATAGGACTGCCATTATAGGTACGCCCGGTCAGTGTCACGCCGGAAATGTCCACGGACTGCTTGTTGACGCTCCGCACGTTGATGGTGGCGGTCATATCCTCGAAGTTTTGGGTATGGATAGTGACGGTGATGGTTCCGATTTTAGTTTCGCTGTCGCTCTCCACCGCCTTAATGGGCAGGGTGAGGGTCTGGCCGTCAATCATTGCGCCGCTGTCGTAGTAGCTGCCCAGATTGACCGGACCAAGCTCGTAGGTGACGGCGGTGCTGCCCAGGCTCATGCCCTCCTGCACATCGGGCCGCAGAGCGCCCAGGCCGTAGGTGTAGGTATGCTCCTGCTTATTGGCAACCGCCAGATCGCCGGTCTTGGGGGTGAGGGGCGCAGCTTTGCGGATGGTCAGCGTCAGCGTGTTCGTACTCTCAGCGGCGGCGTAGTTGCCCTTTGCCGCAACGCTGGCCTTGATGGTATAAGTCCCGGCGTTGATGGGCAGGCCATTCGTAAACTCGCTGCTGCCCTGCGTTGCATAGGAAAACTGGCAAGGACCCGTATCGTGGGTGATACCAAGCTGGGTGCCATTCACTCCTGTTGCTTTGGGCGCAGTAATCATCGCCTCGTTGCCGGTGTAGGTCAGTTCTTGTGTGGTGCTTTCCCATGCAAGCGTAGGCGTGGCCGGCTTAATTGTGAACGGCAATGTGAAGGTGCCGGTGAACGTTGTGCCAGTGACGGTCACTTTTGCCGTATTTCCGGCGTTGACGCTGTCGAGGTAGTACACCCCATAGTCAGTACCCTTTTCGAGCGTGGTTATCCCGTCCACGGTGACGGTGACGGCGGGTCTCTGCAGTGTGCCGTCATAGATCAAGTTCAGATCCTCGGGCAGCGCAACCGCCAGCGCGGCCCCGCAGGGGCAGGCCCCGGTTTCGTCAAAGCTGCATTTCTCCGCGGCCGCCGCCCGGCCGCAGGCAAGGCAGGTCTGCTGGTGGGTGGTGGTGCCGGTGGCATGGGTGTACTCGCAGACGCCCTCGCCGGTGTGGTTGCACTCCTTGACCGTCACGGTGCCGGGCAGCCATGCGGGTTTTGCGTCAAGCGGTACTTCGCCCCCAGGCCCCTCTGCATTTGCAACGGGTATATCATTTTGGTGATAGGCGTACCCGGCTGCAAGCAGATCCTTCAGCGTGACAGACGCATTGCTGTGTATCTCTACCGCTATCACTCCACTGAATGTTCCGCCGGAAATGGCTATGTTTCCACCCCCGGTCACCTTCAATCCTGTATCACTCCCTGAGATAGTTCCGCCGGAAATGTTGACCGCTCCACTGGAAATTTGCACACCGGTATGTCCTGAAACAGTCCCACTTTGGATGGATAGCGTTCCGCCGGTTACTTCGATTGTAATATCAGAACTCTCAATCTTTCCGCCGGTTCCGCTGTCTTGAATGGTAAGGCTGCCGCCTGAGATATCAAATGCGTCATAGTAAGATGCTTTGACAGTCTGACCGTTCAAATCCAACGTGAAGGTGTTGCTTTCTCTGATGCTAATGTAGTTGCTGCCTAAATCCACCTCCGACAGCAGGGTTACTGTAGCGCCGGAGTTTCCTTCTGTGAACGCATCGGCCAAAGCGCCCACATAGGTGGTAGAGCCGTACTTCTCCACCTTCGCAACGGCGGAAATATTGACATTTACCGTCCCTGCCGCGTCCGCCATATTGTTATTCCCTACGAATTTCGCGGTGAGGGTGATTCCCGTACCTGGGCCTCCTGCCGCAGCCAGCACATCGGCGGCGCTGACGGTCATGGTGTAGGCGCCGTCCGCACCTTTGTCTGCGGGAGCGGACACCTGCGTATCACCCACAAACACCGCCATCTGGCCCGCGCCCGGCCCGGTGAAGCTGGCCGCAAACATAGCGGAGTTGGCCGGAGCCTCCCCGGTTGCGGTGGGCGTGGCCTTGACGGTGATGGTATCATCAGCGGTGAAGTCGCTGCACTCCGCGCCGTCTTTGTAGGTTTTCACAGCGCCGTTAAGCGTTGTGCCGGACTGCTGGAGCGTGATGGTTTTCGTGAAGTTTTTTGTATTGTCGCTTTCGTTCGTATAAGTAGCGGTATAGTGCAAATCGTCCGTCTTGCTGACCGTCACCGACCAGCCTCTGACCGTAAAGGTCTGGCCGCAGATGGTAACGCCGCCGTTGATCGCAACCGCTTCGGTGAGTTCAGTAGTCCTATCCTCCCCATTATAATAGAAATCGGTGGGGACAGAGATCATATCCTCCGTCAGATTTTCGGTGGTGAACGTCCCGCTGCCAGAGAGGGTGCCGCTCCCGGACAGGCTGGCCCCAACGGGGATGTTCAGCGTATAGTCCCCAGGGACAGTATAGCTCCCGTCCAGGGTCACAGCGCCGCAGACAGTCCCCGCACCGTTTTCAAACACGATGCCGGTGGTTTTGTTGACGGTCGCCGCCGTATCGCCTGCGTTCCCGCCGTTGCCGATGGGAGCACCCGCGTAACCTGTCCAATAGACATCTGTGGGACTGGAAGCGTCTACAATGCCGCCGGAAATGGTGACGCTGCCGGTGCCGCCGGTACAACCGCCACTGGTGTACTGGGTGCTGTAATAGTACCCACCGCCGCCGCCAATGCCTGCGGCATAGTTTCCTCCCACAGCGGTCACGTTGCCGCCGCTGATGGTAACGGCGCCATCGCCGGATTTATGGCTGGAGTCATCAATGACACTGCTGCCACCGCCGCCAATCCCTGCACCGCTGTCGCCGCCTGTGGCGTTTATTGTGCCGCCATAAATTTGGATATTGTTGCCGGCACCTCCGCTTCTGAGGCCGAAACCACCGCCAATGCCCGCACCGCCAAATTGTGTGCCAGTGGACGCCGCTGTGACGCTGCCGCCATAGATGGTGATATTGCTGCCGGCGCCGCCAGCGTCCCCGCCACCGCCACCGCCACCAATACCCGCGCCAGGGATTCCCCCTGCGCCGTTGTTGGCGGTGACCGTGCCGCCATAAATGATGATCGTGCCGCTGTTGCCGCCGTTCGCAGATTTGGAGGTGCCGCCGCCAATACCCGCACCGCCGTAACCATTGGAGCCTGTGCTGCCGCCGGTGGCGTTGATCACGCCGCCATGAATGGTGATCGCGCCGCTGTTCAGCGAGTCGGTACTGCCGCCAATGCCCGCGCTGGCATTACCGCTATCGTCAGTCATGCCGGTGGCGTTCAGCGTGCCGCCATTTTCGGACTG
>QXWR01000114.1 GCA_009911065.1 Clostridiaceae bacterium
TCTCCTTTGCTCTTTCATTTGATAGTATAGGTTGTTCAACTTTTCCTGTCCACATTTATATACTAACACCAGTTCCAATGGACACCTGTCGGACGGCGAATTGAGGGAGATGCAAACAGCGAATTATTTTTCCGACATTTATCCCATTGACTGCGCAGTGCCGTCTGCAAATGTAAAATCCTGCCAAAAATGCTGCATGTTGTTGTCGGTATTGCTTTCCGCCTGAAATGCAAAAGGCCATAGTTTCCGTCATGAGACCCACGACCCATAGGAAACATTTCGTTTTTCCCCTGCCTGTCGGCCAGAACAGGAAGATAAAACAGGCCATACTTGTATCATAGTTCACCTCTGCTTTGGTATATAATGAAAATCCCCATTCATTATAGCAGATTTTTTTCAGGATTTAGCCAAAAGACCTATTGAAGGTTATTAAAAAATCATTGTCGAATTTTATAAACTATGCTACAATGCCAAATAAGGAAAGTCAGAGAGCAAAGGCGGCTTACCCTCCTACTAAGGAGGGGCTACCCTCCAGGTGTAAGAGGAGGGATTGCCATGGTTACATATACTGATTTGTTTCAATTTTGTTTACGTTTGGTTGCCCTCGTAGGATTGCGTTACACAATCTTCGGGGGTAAAAAATAGCCGCCACTACTCACAATAGCGGCGGTAGCCCTGTAAAGGGCTAAAAGCTATATTGGTTAAGGGTAAGTCGCTTCTCTGGCTTCCCCCATATTTATACGATAGCATATTTGGCAGTAGTTTGCAAATGTTTTTTTGATTATCTACTATAGTTCCCGTAATAATATCAATTTCTTCTTGTGAGTAAAAACTTCGAGAGAAAATGGTTTACATACCTAAAAAGCCAGAGAATCTCAACAGAATCTGACATATCTTGTTGTTTCCGAATTATCTATGTCATACGCAATTTTGGCTACATTTCCATTAAAAAGAAAAAATCTCGTAAATAGATCAACAGAGCGGTTCAGGATACCTTTTTTCTAAAGAAAGTGCATGATAGTGCAGATAGTTTGAATACAGTTTCCCCACAGAACATACAAAATGCTTTATAGTATCCCCATAGCGAAATATAACATAACCATGTACAACTCATTGGCATAGGAAACACCTTCCATCATTTAGACCGGATGAGAGCCTGTCTCTCTTTAAAAATAAATAATTAGGGATACATGGATTCTTAAATCGTACATCAAGAAATTCAATTAAACAGATTAAAGATAAGACCATGTATTGAAATTCATAGGAAAAATAGGAGAAAATCAAGGTCTATGGGAAGAATATTAGAAATGAAAATCAGCTGTTACGAAAAAGCTAGGAAGCATTCCTGAAAGGATAAAATATTCCATTGTTTTTTACTTTTGTAAGGTTAATAAAAATAGTTTTATATCGGTTTACTTTATTCTGTCATAAAATAAAGAGTAACAAATTATGGGGAAAATCAAAATTTTTTTTGACATCCCATATATTCTAACTAAGAATACCCTAATTCAGAATAATATATCTGAATCAGGGTATCTGCTATGAAAGATTTTTATACAAAAGAGTAACATTTAAATTGTTTGATAAATCTTAATATTATTTGTCTCTTTTGATAAATCCTTCAATAAAGTCTTTTGCATTATTGGTTTTAATTTCTGGCTCTTCACCTTTTTGTGATTTTAAGGTATTGTTATCAGTATACAGCACTACACATCCCTTGTCATTTACATAGTAATAGCAATCATTACCATCTTTAATACCAGTCATTTTCTTTTTCTGAATATTACCGCTGGTATTTACCAGATAATAGCCATTTGTATGCTTTTCAATATCGCCATCACCTAACTTAAAGTTAAAATCAATACCTGCTTTATCGCCATCAACATATCCATAATGGTAACGAACTGTTTCATCATCAATGTTTGTATAGGTATCTCCATCCCATTTTGGAGCACTTAACTTTGTAACCTGTACATCAGAAGAATTAATATCTACATTATCTACATCATATTTACCACCGTTGGCAAAAACACTAACCAACCGATATTTATCATCGGAACTAGCTTTAATCCGGCAACCATAACTATAGATATACTTATTATCTTCAATACCAGTTACACCACGGCCTCTTCCACCAGCTGGATTACCAGTTTTCTTAAAGAGGAAATTGTAGGAATTGCCATCTAAGTTAACAGTTACATTTCCAGTTTTCATGGAACCGTCGCCGTCTAAATCGTTACCAAAGTAATACAAATATACATTGGGTCCCCAAGTCGTTTGATCCCAGTCATCATTCTTAAAGTCGCCATCCAGAATATCATCTAAATCGTTAGAATCAATGTCATCTGCAATCACCGCATCAATCTTTGCAGGCTCATCTTCATTCATTTTTAAGATACACAAACCATTTAACATAGCAGCTGATTTGCCACTTCCATCCGGCCAGAAACCGTAATATTTACCTTTGATGCTTTTAATTTCACCTTGATAAAGCTCACCGCCAGCTCCGGCATAATACCATCTTTCGGTTTCGTCGTCAGCATCGTCATCAGCAAAACCATTTGTGTAATTTATAAAGGAGTTATCATTATCATCATTAGGAGCTATTACTTTAAACCAGCCTTTAGTAACACGGGCGCCGTCTTCAGGGCTGTTGAAATATCTCCAGGAAGAACTGGATGCTTTATTGCTGTCAGATGCTTTGCTGTCAATAGTATCAACCATTGTCCACTGATAAACCATTACACCACGTTCATCGAATCCATATTCCTTACCGTTATATTTCCAGCTATCTTTATCAGCTCTTTTTTTACCATTAGGCTGGAAGTTGAACCAGTAGTCCATATCGTCTTCAACACCACTTGATTCATCATAAACTGTAATTTTCTGCCAGCCAGTCTTCATAGAACCATCATTCCAATCGCCTAAGTAATAGACGGTATTCTCATCTGCCCAACCATAATCATCCGTTTGACGATCACCAGTTTCATTCACCCAGCCATACAGCATTTTACCATCATCATCAAAAGCATATCTCTTTCCATTGATGGTACGGAACTTAACTGTACTTGAGTTATCACCACTGGTATAGGCTTTACCATTTGCCTGGAAATAGTACCAGTTATACTCTGCTGGGTCATCATCATCCTGGTCTTCATTTACAATTGAAACCCAAGCGTTGCGAACCATAACGCCAGTGGAATTTACATAGTAAGTATCGCCGTCATCCTCAATCAGCTTATCCAAAGCCATAGCTCCGTTCTCTTCGCTGTCCAGCCAATACCAGTCATTACCCGACTTTTTCCACTCATCTTCCACACGGCTGCCGTCTCTGTCATACCAGAACCACTCGCCATTTTCCTGTACCCAGCCAGTAGCTGCGAAGGAAGTCATGGAAGCGCCAATGGCCAGCAGGGCGGCTGCAGAGGTTACTGCAACTACTTT
>QXWR01000115.1 GCA_009911065.1 Clostridiaceae bacterium
CCGGCTAATTCCGATGTTTTATTTATTCCGATATTTTCAGTTTTCAGTTGGTTATCTGGCATTTCTGGAAGAAAAGTATCGGAATATTTTTCTTGCTCCGATATACTCCTTTTGAAGGAGGTATTAAAAATGAATGACATAAATTTCCTTTCCGCACAAGTTCTCAAGGAACTGGAAAAATTCAATTATTCTGCAGCACGCACACTCAATTTCCAACAGGCATTTCGGAACATCCGTAAATGGTTCAACAAAAATGCTAACGGCGTTTACAGCGATGAATCTTTGGGGGAATATGTTGATTCCCTCAAGAAACTCTTGGCTGAAGGTCATGATAAGGGTTGGATCAATACAAAAATGAGGTGCGCAGAACAGCTAAAAAGCTATTACCACACAGGAGATATAAATCTCAACTATGACAGATGCCGTCGTAAAGACACCTATATCCCAAGCGAACAGGCATTAAAAACGATTGATAAGATACTTAAGGATGCGCAGCTGGGCGAACGTACTAAAATTACACGGTCAACCTACCTGCGTAAATTTTTCTGTTTTATTGAGGGGCAGTGTCTGGATGAAAAACAGATTACCCCTGAAACTATCGCGGCATTTATTGAAAAATCCCATAAGGAAGCGCCGTCTTCCATGAACTGGGTATGCTGTTCCCTGAAAATGGTCATGCGGCATCTGGTGGAAGAAGGGATTTTCCCATATGAAATAGATTTAAAATTCCTCACACCGAAAAGCCCCGGCCACAGGTTCCTGCCCTGTTATTCTGAAGGAGAGATAAAACAGATACTGGAATCCGTTGACCGTGAAACCCCTGTCGGTAAGCGTAACTATGCGATGCTCCTGCTGGGGATCAGCACTGGGATGCGGGCAAGGGACATCGAAGGCCTGAGGCTTGCCGACATTGACTGGCACAAACAGGAAATTTCCATTATCCAGTCAAAGACGCAGCATGGCATCCTGCTCCCGGTAAGCGGACAATGCTGCAATGCGCTGGCTGATTATATACTCCATGGGCGTCCGGAAAGCAGCTCGGAATATGTGTTCCTAAGAAGCCATGCACCCTTTACACGATTTTTAGGAACAGTCCCTGGGCTGAACACGATCATTGACCGGCAAAGTGCCATTGCGGGAGTCGAAAAGAAAAACGGGAGGGCGTTCCACAGCCTGCGCAGGACTTTTGGCACATGGCTGGCCAGCGAGGAAGTGCCATTGCCTATGATTTCCCAGTTGATGGGGCATACGGACATGGAATCCGGGAAACCGTACCTGTCTTTCCAGGATACAGCGGTATCCATGTGCGCTATGGGATTTGAAGATATCCCTGTCATGGGAGGTGTTTACTATGGTTAAAAATCTGGAGCAGTATTTTAATGATTACCGGCAGCTGCGGGTATCGCTTGGATATGCGCAGCACCCACACTACCCGGTGCAGGAATTTATAGGATATCTGCTGGAAAAATACCCGGAATCAGACATCGTTACAAAAGAGATGTTCGATTCATGGCTGAACCAGCGGGCGTTCCATTCACATGCAGGCCATGCGGACGCCATTACCCGGATACGCATGTTCCTCCGTTATCTCCGTTCTGTTTCCGGGAAAGATGTTTTTATCCCTGGGGATGATTATTCTGTCAGCAGGGTAAAACCTTATCCCTATATATACACAGATGACGAGCTGAAACAGCTGTTCAAGGCGATTGACGGTTTTCCGCCGGATTCCCATTCTCCCATGCGGGAATACATTGTTCCTGTCTTATTCAGGATGATGTACTGCTGCGGAATGCGTCCACAGGAACCGGCTTCTATAAAGAAAGAGGATTTTGATCTGGATACAGGCGAAATATACATCCGCCAGTCAAAAAGGCAGAGAGACCGGCGAATTGTTATTTCAGACGATCTTTTAAGCCTGTGCCGGAAGTATGCCGGGGCTGTCCATACGGAAATATATTTTCTGGAACGGCTTCCGGGTGAGAAACTTAATACCTGCTGGGTTGACCGTCAGTTTAACCTTGCATGGGGCTTAAGCGGCCTGGAGAAAAGGGGCGCAAACCCACGCCCATATGATTTCCGTCATAACTTTTCCACAAGGACGATCATAAGATGGCTGGATGAGGGCAGGGATGTCCATGCGCTGATGCCTTTCCTGAGCGCATACCTCGGACATGCTACTCTGGATTCCACTTTGTACTATATCCATCTTGTCCCGGAGAACCTGCTTAAGAGCAGAGGGATTGACTGGTCACGCTTTCAATCGTTATATCAGGAGGTGCCGCAATGAAAAAGATCAAAGATGCCAGGCTGTTTGAAACAATGAAAACTTTCCTGACGGAATACCTTCCCAATGTCAGGGCTTTAAGCCCCAATACAGTGCAGGCATACAAAGATGCGCTGAACCTTTACCTTCTGTTCATAAAAGAAGACGGCAATAAGGAACTGTCCCAGATCCTTTCGGCCGATTTCACGGCGGAGAACCTCCTCAAGTTCCTGCAATGGCTTGAAACTGAAAGAAAGTGTGCGGTTTCCACACGCAACCAGCGTCTGACTGCGCTGCGGGTATTCTGCAGATATCTTTTTAACAATGCATCCGATTTTGACACGTATTCAAAAATCAGTGAGATAAAGCCAGCCAAAACAGTGGATAAAGTGTTATGTGAAGTGTTAACGACAGAACAGGTAAAAATCCTTTTATCCATACCTGACGTTACAACTGATTTTGGACTCCGTGACTATTTTTATATGGCCCTGCTTTATGACACCGGGTGCAGGAATGACGAACTCCTCAGCCTGAGCCGCGGGGATTTTGTGACCCATAAAGATGGGAGCGGTGAAATAAAGGTGATTGGGAAAGGCCGTAAGTTCCGCATCACTCCGGTATCAAAAGAAGTAACTGCTAATTACCGGCAATATATACTGAGGTTCCATGCAGGGCGTGACGTCAATACCCCACTCTTTTACATAAAACACAGGGCAGCCATAACACAGATGTCCCCGGACAATGCAGCAAGGATACTGAATAAATACGAAAAAATATATAAAACACAAAACCCGGAAATCCCACATTTACACCCGCATCTGTTCCGCCATACAAGAGCAATGCATTTATATCAGGCAGGGATGCCGTTAGCCCTGATTGGAGAATGGCTTGGACATTCCCATTTGGAAACCACCCTGATCTACGCTTATGCGGATACAGGAATGAAACGGAACGCAGTTGAAAAGATAACAGACGCAAATAATATGGTGTTTTCCGATGAGGAATTCATCTACAAAAATGACGAGGAGGCAATACGTAAACTATATGGATTGGAATAAAGCAACAAAAACACAAAATAATTATTCCGACATTTATGATTATCAAAGGCATAATAGGGGCGCTTTTAGCGCCTCTATCGGAATAAATAAAACATCGGAATTAGCCGGGT
>QXWR01000116.1 GCA_009911065.1 Clostridiaceae bacterium
GGCGATACTTACTATGTAAATTCCACTGGCGTTATGGTTCGCAATGCTTGGGTTTCGATTGTAAATGAAGATCAGGATGATGATGAAGATCCGGCAGAGTATAACTGGTATTATTTCCAGTCGAATGGTAAGGCTTACAAGAAAGGCGACAGTACCAACACTCGTTTCCGCACCATCAATGGAAAAAGATATGCTTTTGATGATGATGGTAAGATGCTGTATGGCTGGGTGAGTAAGAATGGTGAGCGTGTGACAGATGATGAGGGATGGGCAGATGATGAAACCATTTATTACTTAGGCGATTGGAATGACGGCTCTATGAAGACCGGCTGGCAGAAAATCACTGTTTATGATAATGAAAAAGAAGATGACATGGATTATTGGTTTAACTTCAAATCCAACGGTGAGAAGAGGTTAGACAAGGAAAATTGGAAAAATAATGGAAAAACCTATGCTTTTGATGGGCGTGGTGTAATGGTTTATCAATGGACCACAGTTGGTACAATTAACAGTGATAAAGCATCAGACAGTGATGGAAAAAGAGCATCTTCTTCTGAGTGGAGATATTTTAATAGTCCAGAAGATGGTGCCCGTGTAACTAAAGGCTGGTTCAAGGTAGTTGCTCCTGATGATGATAATGATAATACATTTATGGATTATAGTGTCACATTTGCAGAAGATGATGCCAACGATGAAACAGAAAGATGGTATTATGCAGATGGTGATGGTAAACTTTGTGCTGGTGAAATTAAGAGCATTAAGGGAAAATACTATGGTTTCTGGCCAGAAAATGGAAAAAAGAGCGGTGCTATGTTAAATGGTCTGTGTGTGCTTCAGATGGATGGTAGCAAGATTGAAAAAGTAATTGCAGACGACATTGATTCTAATGATTTAGATGATATTCTTGATGGCGACTATGAAGACCAGGGTAATTGGACAGATGTATATTTGTATTATTTCGGTAACGATTTAGACGGCGATGGTTCTATGAAAACAGGAAATGTGACCGTAAATTTGGATGGCAACTCTTATAACTTCCTCTTCAAGAAAACAGGTAATCCCGCTGGTGGAAGAGGTCAGGGTGTCACTGGAATTGAAGATAAGAAATATATCTACAATTATGGTTGTAAGATTAAAGCCAGCTCTGATGATAAGTACAAACTGGTTAGAGTGGAAGGCACAAATGGAGATGATATCAATTCCAGTGGAGTTAACGTGACAACAAAAGATCTTATCCCAGCATGGGAAGATGGGACAGATTACAAAAATAATGAAGGTGAGAATGTACGTTATCACATTGACGACTTCAAATCATTGGATTATTATCTGGTAAATACCAGCGGTAACATTCAAAAGAACAAATTGAATGGTCTTAAAGATGGTAACGAATGTTATTACTATGTCAACAAAAATTGCCATGTTATTCTTTATTCAGATAATAAAGATTTGAGAAATAAAGATAAATGTAATAGTAATAGCGGTTTAGATTTTGTAAAATATCAGGTCTCTGATTTTGATTTTGAGAAATAACTAGCCTAATTCGAAAAAATCACTAAGGAATGTATCAAATAAACGTAATAAAAAGAGAAGAAAAGCCTCAGTCTTGGCTTTGCGCCTAGAGTGGGGCTTTTCTATGTTAGTTTATTATAAGGCTAAACTTGGCTGAATGTTGGAGTAAAACCATTAATCAATCCTATTATTTATCATCTTTTTTTGGATACAATCCATTGATAAATTCTTCTGCATTGTTAGCTTTAACATGCCATGTTGTTCCACTACCATCTGTATAGCCTTCAGATGCTGTTTTAAGAGTCTTATTGTCGGTGTAAAGCACTACACAACGATTATTATTTACATAATAGTAGCAGTCATTACCATCTTTGACACCAGTCATCTTATTCTTCTGAATATTACCACCAGTATTTACCAGATAATAACCATTTTCACCCTTATCTACATTTCCGGTAATACCTTTCTTAAACATATCGTATTGATAACGAACCGTCTCATCATCTGTGTTTGTATAAGCCCAACTACCCCATTTTGGCGAATCACATTTTGTTACAACAACATTATCAGAATTAATATCATTACCTTTAGGACCTGTAACTTGAACTAACTGATACTTATCATCAGAATCTGCTTTAATTCTGCAGCCATAATTGTAGATATATTTTTTATCTTCAATACCAGTTACACCACGGCCTCTTCCGCTAGCAGGATTACCACTTTTCTTGAAGAGGAAGTTATAGGAGTTGCCATCCAGGTTGATTGTTACATTACCAGTCTTCATAGAGCCATCGCTATCTAAGTCATTACCAAAATAATACAGGAAAACATTATTTACAGTATCATTCTTCTGATCCCAGTTATCATTTTTAAAATCGCCTTTCAGAATGTCATCTAAATCATTGGAATCAATATTATCTGCAATAACTGCGTCAATTACTTCACCATTCATCTGTAATACACACAAACCATTCAACATGGCACCGGTTTTTCCCTGACCATCATCTGGCCAGAAACCATAGTATTTACCTTTAATGCTCTTGATTTCGCCTTCATAAAGTTTACCATTAGCATCTGCATAATACCATCTCTCGGTTTCATCTTCTGCATCTCCGCTTGCAAAACCAGTACCATAATCTATAAAGGTATTATCATTGTCATCATCAGGTGCAACTACCTTGAACCAACCTTTGGTTACACGGGCACCATCTTCTGGGCTATTGAAATATCTCCATGTAGATGCAGAAGCTAAATTACTATCAGATGCTGTTACATCTTTATCAATCGTACTATCAATTGCTGTCCACTGATAAACCATTACGCCACGGTTATCAAATGCATAGGTTTTTCCATTGCTCTTCCAGCTCTTGGTTTGCATTCTTTTTTCACCGTTGGATTTGAAATTGAACCAGTAATCCATATCGTCTTCTTTCTCATTATCATAAACGGTGATTTTCTGCCAGCCAGTTTTCATAGAGCCGTCATTCCAGTCTCCTAAGTAATAGACAGTATCAATATCTGCCCATCCTTCATCATCAGGCTCGCGCTCACCACTCTTATTTACCCAGCCATACAGCATCTTTCCATCATCATCAAAAGCATATCTCTTTCCATTGATGGTACGGAAACGGGTGTTTGCACCGTCGCCTTTTTTATAAGCCTTACCATTCGACTGGAAATAATACCAATTATACTCTGCCGGATCTTCGTCATCATCCTGGTCTTCATTTACAATCGAAACCCAAGCATTGCGAACCATAACGCCAGTGGAATTTACATAGTAAGTATCGCC
>QXWR01000117.1 GCA_009911065.1 Clostridiaceae bacterium
AGCAGATATTATCAGAGCATGATTGATTTACAGTTGGTAGACAAAGGGCAGGACTATGATACGCTGAATAATAGTTACATTATCTTTATTTGTTTGTCAGATCTATTTAGAAAAGGCCGTTATAAGTACACCTTTGAGAATGTCTGCAAAGAAGATTCGGAGGTCATGTTAAATGACGGAGCAAAAAAGATATTTCTGAATGGAGAAGGAAAAACAGGCAAGGTAAGTGAAGAACTAAAAGCATTCTTAGAGTATGTGTCAGGAAGATCGTCGGAAGATAGATTTGTGAAGAAACTGGAACACGCGGTGGAGAAGGCAAAGAAGAATCGGGAATGGAGGCATGAGTATATGACGTTGTTAATGCGAGACAGGGAAAATCAGAGGATCGGTAAAGAGATCGGCAAAGAGATTGGAAAAGAGATCGGCAAAGAGATTGGAAAAGAGATCGGCAAAAAGATTGGAAAAATATATGGTGCAATTTCTGTATACAAAGATTTAAAGTTTTCCCAGGAAGAAATCATAACAAAACTGCAGATGAAATTCGATTTAACAGAGGAAGAGGCAAGTCAATATTTAGAAGAGGTGGAATAACTTGTCTTTGCGATTCATAGGCGGAACCTATCAGGTACAGTATTTACGATTTTTTATTTTGTTTTTTGGAGGTAGTATTCTGCAGCTTTTATGCAGTTTAAGAACTTATGAAAAGGATTACTTTGGAGAAATTGGTCTTTCTACTAATTTTTCATATAGTGATATGATTCAAATAAAGGGTGAATTATCTGAAATCAGAAAAGATTCGGAAGGATTTACTTATGTATATTATGAAGATTTGGTTATGGTATTTTCAGATGGAGAAGTACCATTCTTTGTAAGAGCAGAAATAGTAGGTAAAACATACTAGCTTTGGCAGACAAAAAATCAAAGTAGGAGATACAAGAAGAAAGGCAGAGGCTATATGCAGATGGAGGAGGAAAATCAAAGGCATCTCTGATGAAGAGTTGGGTATGATTGAGAAAAATGGAAAATGGGAAGTATGGGTTCTCTTTGAATTTGATTCCAATGATTGTATTTCCAAAATTGTATTAACACATGGTATATAAAATTGCCAAAGAAAATCGATCTTTCCGTTATGAAAAATCTTTATAGTTTAAGTATAGGCGATAATCCGATTGATGAAGATGAATTGGAGCGCCTTAAATTGTATAGATAGCGAATAGAATAAGTTCCACTTAATATGAAAGCGGTAAGAGAATATGATCTTGCTGCTTTTATAAAAGAAAAATATATCTTTAAATATGAATACATTCGCTAAAAGTTTAGATATATTTTTTGACGGAGTAGTATGAATAAAGTATAATAAAAATAAAATGGTTGTTTTATTGATTTCAAGAAGATCTGATTTTATTAAATGACAATGAAATTGAAGATATATCTCCATTAGAAGACTTATATCTATTGTATAGTTTGGAACTATGTAATAATCATATCCAAGAAATTAAAGCGTTTGAAAATGGTCTGTATTTTTATGTTCATTACTATACAAAAGGTGACACTGGCTGGCTGACTGCCAGCGCCGCCTTTTGTCACAGGATGCTCGCTTTTTTGAGATAGCTCACGCTTCATAGTAGTTCCAGAAGTAAAACAGCGTGGACACAGGCGCGGTCTTGCTGTAATTTTATGTCTGTCCATTTATTGTGTGTTCTAGTCAAGCCTTTTCGGGAGAGCATTCACTTTTATATCCGCTGTCTTGAAAACATCATAGCCCTCATAGTGATAGCTGGCATCCACGCCCTTCATATAAACCTCCCGATCATTGATCCTGTCGGTCAGGGCCGCTCTCAAAAGTGTTTTGATTTCCAAATCTTTGATAGGACTGCGTTCCATCGCCAACAGATAGTCCTCCTTATTCACCCGGCTCCAGTCAATGACCTGCCGGAGTTTCTTTTTCAGAATGGCGTCCAGCCAGAGCCGGGTACTTCTGCCGTTGCCCTCCCGGAACGGATGCGCCACATTCATCTCTACATACTTCTCCACGATCTCGTCAAAGGTGGACTGCGGCATCTGTCCGATATGTTCCAACGCCGCTTGCAGGTAAAGGACAGGGGCAAAGCGGAAATTCCCCTTTGCGATGTTCACTGTGCGGACTTGCCCCGCAAAATTGTATATCTCGCCAAACAGATATTGATGGATTTGTGCAAGCCCCTGAAATGTCCCAACCTCAAACTGATCCAACAGGCCCGTTTCAAACAGCTCCAGTGCCTTTGCTTTGCTGATCCGTTCCTCCATCCGTGCAAGCTTCGCAGAGTCGGTGACGCCCAATTTATTCTCCAATACCATGCTGTATATCCTCCTGAACGTGTTTCCAGTCACTGATATTATACCGAAATAACCGCGTTTCGTCAATCGTCGGACGGCACTGCGGCACCGTTTATACTGGACTTGATTGACGGAAATTTTCATCTTTCTTCGCTCTTTTTCCTATGAATTTTATGTTCCCGGTTATGTAGGGGGCAGCGCTGGCTGACTACTAGAACCGCTCTGTTAAACTTTGCGGCCACCAGCGCGATACTCACTGATCCCGCTGGCCGCTGTCACGGGCAGGAGGCTCCCTAGTTTCATCCCCCCCGTCCACGATCTCGCTCTCTTGCTTGTCCATGTTCAGAAGGATGTTCAACTCATCCAGACGGGCCGATTTTGTTTTCAAATCGTCCTCCTGGGGGAACGGTTTCTCCACCTCCTGTTTGTCGTTGTCCAACTGGATATTGATATTTTCAAGTTCCTCCCGGCAGGCTATCATCCGTTCCTCCATGCTGCCCAGCAGATTGTCCAGCCGCAGAATATTACCGAAAATATCTGTGCCCAGGCCGGTGGTATGGGTAAGCGTGATTCGGATTACCATAGACTCTACTAAATAACAAATCCAGTAACCATCTTGTTTTTTTGATATTTTTGCTGCGACGAACAGGGAAAACAAGTTCTTCTCTTCTTGTAAATTGCCAGAAGGCTGTGTATAATAGAAATAGATAACAGAATTTTTGAAACATATCGAGTTTTTGGGCCGTAATTAAAAGGAAAGAAGGCAGATAAGTGAAAATCATGGAAGTAAAAGAGAC
>QXWR01000118.1 GCA_009911065.1 Clostridiaceae bacterium
TTCTGTCGCGCACCCGCATAGCGGGTGGTTTTTTGTTTCGCATGTCTCCGTTTTTCGGATCAGCGAAAAACTCCTACATGCTCAACAGGCTAAAGCCTACAATAAATAACACAGGCTGTTGCCTGTGTCAATAGTTTTGCGCATAACCATTAAAGTCCACAAAATGAAAGAGAATTTCTGTACATTTTATCCCAGTCGTTTTACCGACTCCCGTTCGATTAGTTCCACAGGAAGAAGGGCCTTCCTGCTTTCTGTGCCATCTTGTGTTCCATTCATCAGGCCAAACAGCCCGTCCACAGCCATTTTTGCCTTCTGATCAATATTCTGCCGGATTGTGGTCAAAGCCGGAGTCACCATCCTGGAAGAAAACAGATCATCAAAACCTGCCACCGAAATGTCTTCCGGAATGCGAAATCCCATATGCCGAAGAACCGAGCAAGCTTCCATGGCATAATAGTCTGATGAAAAAAAGAGAGCCGTCTGCTGACGAAACAGTTTCTTGTGTTGTCTTAACTGAACCAGCCGTTCCTCATATAAATTCGAAACAATCACATGCCTCTTTTCCTCCATAAAAATTCCCGCATCCTCAAGCCCTCTTTTCAAGCCCAGCCATCGATGGTGGTCTACGGCCAGATCATTGTCAGATATCATTAATATATTGCGATGGCCCATGGCAGCAAAAAAGCGTCCCATCTGATAGCCTCCGCCAAAATCATCTGTAGTAATATTTTTAAAAGAAGCCTTATCTTCCATATAGGCATCTAAAGACACCAGAGGAATCTGGCTTAGGGCATACAGATAATCCAGGGCATCTGGCTGCATATTGCAAGAAATCAGTCCGTCTAAATTCCATGCTTTGGTCTGACGGACAATATCCTCCACCTTATCCACAGTCAACATCAACATATAGTGATGCCTTTCTTTGATGTACTGGTCCAAATATCCCACCAAAGAACCATAATAGGGATCGGTCAAAGTAGGTTCATTTCTTTTTCCTTTATTAAACAAAATCACACCAATAATACAGGATTTTTCCTGAGCCAGCATCAGCGCTCCCATGCTGGGAATGTATCCCATCTCCTTAATGGCTGTCTCGATTTTCCTTCTGGTCTCCGGCGACACCCGCTGGTCTTTCCCATGAAGTACATTGGATACAGTTGTAGCGCTTACCCCAACATGATCTGCAATATCTTTAATACGTACCATACATTTTCCCTAGAAATTATAGTGATTAAATTGCGCTTGTATTAAATCCGTCAAATTCAAACGTATCCGTATTAGGTTCATAATAAAAAGTGTACTCCATACCTAAATAATCATCAATAGGAGAACGGACTGTTGGAGCTGAATAATACCCTAAAAAACGCATATCAATAGAACCATAAATTTGATTCTTTAGGCTTTTTAACGTTACCCGTCCAACATACCATTCACCTGTCATTTCTTTCCCACATGGAAAATCTTCACCTGGTTCAGAATCCCATGCCCCAACATCCAACAAATAATCCCATGCCTCTTTTTCCGCTACAGAAAGAAGTTCTGCTTCATGCTGTTGATAAACAGCCTTTAATTCCTCCGACTCAAAATCAAATTCAGGTTGTAATTTATTTTTGTAGCACACATGTCCATTCTTTGTGTTTGGATTTGGCATTTCAATTCGTTTCAATGCATCAGTTTGTTTCATATATTTTCCTCCTCTTAATTCCAGTCTATCGGTTTATACTGGAGAAAATTATACCATACCCAATTAGGAAAAACAATTTCATTTTACGTCCGTTTTTCCGATCCAGACAAGAACCATCCGGTGTTTGCCGGATGTGGTCTTGAGCCTTTGTTTGTTTATAAAATAAAACACTTATTCCGTAGACAAATAATACAAATTGTAGTAGTATTAATTTATAAAACATTCTAAAACATAGGGGGAAAATTATGTTAGACACGCTCAGAAAACAAGCAAAAAAATCAAATATGTGGAGGTGCCTTTTTTCTGTAATCGGCGCTGTAATTTTGTTAGTCTGCACAAAGTTCGCCATATTTGATGTAATCACCGGCCCTTCCAAATTGGACATCACATCCGACCCAGAATCCTATGATGGCAAGTATGTAACCATTGATGCAGATTTTCTTTTATATGATTACATAGAACACACCACCACTACCAAGAGGAAATACAGCAGCAGCACCTCAACCAGGGTAGACGGATACAGCTATATCGCATTTCAGTCCATAGACGACTATGAGAATCAAACATCCGTCTGGTATTTTTACAGTATCTACATGAACAAGGACAAGCAGAGTGAAATGAGTTCCAAGATCGATCAGACTTTGGAATATTTAATCGATGAAACCGGAAATGTAGCTCCGCCGAATCCAGTTTCTGTTACGGGTACCTGGACCAAGATGGAACCACAGATCGAACGGTATTTCAGAGATTCCATGGCAGAAATGGAAATCACAGAATCTGATTTTGACCGTTTCTATTTTTATGAACTGGACACAGAGCACATCGGCGGAGTGAATACACTCCTGTTTTGGGTTTTGACTGCTACTGCCGCTGCACTTTTTGTATATGCCATCATCAGTGCCATTGGAATTTTCAACAATGCATACATGAAACCCATTCAGCAGTTTTTACAGCAAAACAATTCCGTTTCCCTGTCAGCCATTGAAGCAGATTTCAATCAGGCCCATCTGATACAAAACCATGTATGGATTGGGAAAAACTGGACGGTTTATATGGCAGGAAACAAAGCCAAAATTTTCACCAACAAAGATCTGACATGGGGATATTACTTCTGCCGGACCGGGCGGAACAGTGTCAGCGAGATGCGTCTGTATACGAAAGAAAAAAATAATAGGATCTCTATTGGTTTGACTGAACAAAGCACCAAGGAAGCTTTGAAAATATATGGGGAAGAACTGCCTTGGATAATCGTCGGATATGATGACCAGCTGGAGAAGCTGTACAACCGGGATTTTCCTGCATTTTTGGAATTAAAATACAATCCTGCCATGAAAGAACTTTAAGTCAATACCACCCGTAAAACGGGTGGCTTGTGGAACGGGTATAACCCTTTGTTGCTAGGCCAGCGTCTCA
>QXWR01000119.1 GCA_009911065.1 Clostridiaceae bacterium
TTCTTTTTGAAATTCCTCGAAATTGCCTGTTTTTACTACGGATGGCGGCCAACTTCCTATAAGGGGAATTACGGGGAATAAAAAACTATAATAATGCAAATAATAAAAGTTACACTGTGGAAAGTAACATCCATATTCAGAGAAACCGAACCGAATTAAGTGTTTATAAAGTTTCAGGAAATTACGATTGCCTATTAACATTCATAACAAAACTCCCAAAAATTATTTATGTACAAAAGAACTTGTTATGAGGGTAAAAGTTGGAAATGAAGATGACTATTCACAGCAAATTTATATGATTGAACATTTGGCTTAACCGGAATTTAATGTTATTAATCATTATGACCCCCTCTTTAAGACATAGTGTTACTTTAAATATGTTCCAATTAGGCTCAAATTTTACCATTAAATCATAAAAAACATATTTCTCCTGTTATCCCCAATCTTTCATAATAATCTCCTTTCTGCCGCCTTCGGCCGACGGCACAAATAGTAATGAAAGTCTACTTTCTTTCACAGTATTCCCTGAAAACATTAAGCTTGTACCTGCAAAAAACCTCATTTATAAAAAACAAAAATTGTATATTAGAATCTTAAGGCTTTGTCCAAAAGATTTCTGAAGTTACAATTATTGACACCCAAATTAAAACTCAAAGAAAATACATACTCCTTACAATGGAAAAATATCAATTGCTGTTGATAAATGTTAAGTAAATCATCTTTTAAAAACATTCCAATTAGTGCGTTATACTTCCTTACATCCCCCAATCAGCACTGTTTTTCCCCGAAACGCAAATCCATATTTTCGTATTTTTTCCTTGGGAACTCCTTTTTCTATTAATATAGTTTCATACCTCTTCTCCTCAATCTGCTTCAATGCTTTCTCCACGGTCTCTGAAAGCTCCTTTTCCTCTTGCACATCCTGCACTTTAAATTCTAAAATAATGCCATATTTCCCCTGCTTTCTTGGCTCTAATATCACATCATACCTGCCAAATCCGCTTTCCCGATTAGAAGTCAAAATATACTGATCCGAAAGCTCTATCATAAGCCCTAAAACAAAACCATGATAGAATCGTTCTGGTTCTTCTGTGGAAGGATTTTTTCCAGTATCAAAATAGCTGAAGGTTGCTAAAGCTACTTGATTCATATAGATATTCATAGCCTTTATATCATTTAATAATAAAGCTTTGATAAAATCATTATAACTAGTTTTTACATTGAAAAACCATTCTCGTACCATACGCCTAAACATTGTCCGAACTTCAAAATTGGTGATATCTAATTCATATTCCTGCTTCCATTCCCCAAAATCAGAGATATAAGTATTCAAATTTTTTACCTTCAAATACCCACTAGCAAGAAGAAGACTCCATATTGCCTGTTCATCATAATCTAACTGATTATAAACTACCTGCTCATCTACTTCTATTGTGATCGTTTGTCCATGAATCAAAGTCTCAAAAGAAATCTTCAGTTCTTTACTTCCTTCACGAATCAGTTTTCCTGCCAAATTATTAGAACTGGAATTTGTCCAATAAGGCGCAAGTTTCCTTTTATCCAGATAATTTAAAATGGACCAAGGATTGTAAATATCCATTTGCCTCCCAAAGGTAAAACCGTTGTACCAATTTTTTACTTCTTGTTTTTTGGCAGATAACCCAAAGTTATCCAAAGCAGTAAAAACTTCTTCTTCCGTAAAGCCAAAACAATCTGCATACTTTTCAGAAGTTGTAGTCACTACCTCCAGATTATTCAAATCTGAAAAAATGGATTCCTTACTTACTCGTGTTATACCTGTCATAATCGCTCTTTCCAGGTACGGATTGGTTTTAAATGTTGAATTAAATAGGTTTCTGGTAAATGAGACCAATTCCTCCCAATATCCTCCTACATAGGCTTCCTGCATGGGAGTATCATATTCATCCAGCAGGATAATCACCCGTTTTCCATAATAACGGGATATATAATTAGATAAAGTTCGAATAGATCCAGATGCTTTATAGTCCTCCATGTCATCGGAAATACTATAAAATTCCTGCTTTTCTTCTTTACTTAGTACATCGTTATCTAAAAGAAAGCGGTGCTGGTAATATAATTCCCGAATAATGCTACATATCTTTTTTTTCGCCTGTAGATAAGACCTTTCTTTCACATCAGCAAAACTAATTAAAAGGACCGGATAGGTCCCCTGAAGTTTTCGAAATTTTTCATCTTTCCATATCTCAAGTCCCTGAAATAAATCTGCTCTCTCTGCATAGCGAACAGAAAAAAACTTTTCTATCATATTTATATTCAGGGTTTTTCCGAATCTTCTGGGGCGGGTGATTAGGGTCACGCTATCCCCGCTCTTCCACCATTTTTTGATAAATCGTGTCTTATCAATATAAAAATAATTCTGAGTTCGTATAATTTCAAAATCTTGATTTCCAATCCCTACTGCCTCATTCATGTGTGAAAGCCATCCTTTCCTGCTTCTTTTTCAATCCTGGCTCTTGCCTGCTTATGCTATTTTTTACTTTAATTATACCGAATCATATTTTAATATACAATCATTATTTTCTTTCTACTATTTGGTTTAAAATAGATTTATATTACTATTATTCTATTTTTTGCTGATTTTCTTAGCAGTATATTTTTACACCAAAATTTTTCTGATTTATGGAAATTTTAATCATATAAAAAGTATAAGCTTAATATTACAAATTAATCTTGTCTTGATTAAATAATAAATGGGAAAATTATTAGAAAATATCTATAACACATTGTATTTAGATACAAAATAAAAAGCATCACATTCAGGGCAATTTTATCTTTAGCAGAAAAGGTTCCTCATTTGCCCTGAACCGATACTTATTTTAATAATTATAGCATGTTTTCTAAGTTTTACAAGCCCCTAATTATACATCAATATTAAGTAATGTATATTTCTATCATTCCCCGTAATTCCCCTTATAGGAAGTTGGCCGCCATCCATAGTAAAAACAGGCAATTTCGAGGAATTTCAAAAAGAAAAAGGAGAGTGCATTAATTATGAGAAAGCAGAC
>QXWR01000120.1 GCA_009911065.1 Clostridiaceae bacterium
GGAAAAGGTTCCAGGACACTAATCTTTCGCAGAGAAGCGTATCCTGAAACCTTTATTAAAACCATGGTCATTATATCAAGATATGAAGTGGAATACAACAAGGGTGAAAATATTTTTAATAAACAGTAAAGAAGAAAACATCTGTCCATGCTGTGGGAGTCCCCTGAAATACAGGGACAGCAGGCATCGTGTGCATAAAATTGCGGGAGGGGATAAAGAGTGGTACCTGATCCGGCGGCTGAAATGCACGGGTGATAAGTGTGGGCGGCTCCATAATGAACTGCCGGACTGCTTCTGCCCTTATAAGCATTATGATGCAGGACTGATTGAGGATGTAGCAGATGGTGTGGTCAGTGAAGAAGATACGGAAACAGAAGACTACCCCTGTGAAGGGACCATGAAGCACTGGAGATGGTGGATCCGCATGAATGAAAAAAACATGGAAGGGCAGATCAGGGAGGCGGCACACCGGTTCCTGGACCTGGATGGGAAGTTCCTCAAATCCAGCGCTTCTTTACTGGAAAAACTGAAAGAACGGATAAGCCCCGGATGGCTTAAGGCAGCAGCCAGGGCCATATATAACAGCGGGGGACGGATAGAGGCGTATCCGGCCAGTGCATGAGGATGCACCTGCTTTTGTTCGATGTCATTTTAATTCCGGAGTATGCTGTCTTTGGAAGGAGGGCCATACAGATGGAGAAAAAAACAGAAAACTGTTTAGAAGTAAAAAAATGGCAGGATGAGGAGGCGCTCAGAAGATACCAGATGATAGCGCCGCTGCTGGATCCGGAGATGGATGAAGGGAAAAGGCAGCAGATGAGGGAGGAGGCCGCTGAAAGGAACGGCGTATCCAAAAGGACGCTGTACCGGTATGAGAAGGGCTACCGGGAGGAAGGGTTCGACGGGCTGCGCCCGGCCGGGCGGACGAAAAAGAGGCAGCAGAGGCTCCCGGAAAACTTTGAGAGGATCATGGAACAGGCAGTGCAGTTAAAGAGGGAGGTGCCGAAACGAAGCGTGCGCCAGGTCATAAAGATACTGGAGCTGGAAGGATGGGCTGCGCCGGGGGTGCTGAAACCGTCCACGATGCAGAGGCACCTGTATGACGCGGGTCTTGGGAAGAAACAGATGAAAAGGTATGCGGAAAAACGCGCATCCTCATCCAGGCGTTTCTGCCGCCCGCACCGGATGGAGCTTTTACAGGGCGACATCAAGTATGGGCCGGAGATAAGGACAACGGATGGAAAGCTGGTAAAAACTTATTTATCCTCCCTGATCGACGACCACTCCCGCTACATCGTGCAGTCAGAGTTTTATGATAACCAGAGGCAGGAGATTGTGGAGGACACGTTCCATAAGGCAGTGATAAAAGCCGGGAAGTTTGACTGCGCCTATCTTGACAATGGTGTGCAGTACACGGCGGGGCATCTGGGGAAAGCCTGCGCAAAGCTGGGGATACGTCTTGTCCATGCGAAACCGGGGGCGTGCCAGTCGAAAGGGAAGATAGAAAAATTCCACCAGAAGGTGGACCAGTTCATAGCGGAGATACGGGTGGCGCATGTGCATTGTGTGGAAGACTTAAACCGCAGGTGGAAGGTATTCCTGGAGCAGGAATACCAGAAGGAAGCGCATGCAGGGATAAAGGAGTATTATGAATCCTGCGGCGCATCCGTCCCGGCCTGCGGGATCACGCCGGAGCAGGAATGGATGAGGGACAGCCGGGGGCTTATTTTTATGGATATTTCCACAGTGGCGGAAGCAATCCTGCACCGTGAGAGGCGCAGGATTGATGAGGCAGGGTGTTTTTCCCTTTCAGGGAGCCGGTATGAGGCAAGCGCAGCGCTTGCAAACCTGGAGGTGGAGGTTGCCTATGATCCTATGGACATGGAGACGGTGACTGTGTACTGCCGCGGGGCGTTGCCGCTGACGGCGCACCGTCTGGAGATCGGGGCATTTGCGTCCAAAGTGCCGCCCGTGCCTGTGGGGATGACGGGAAGCATCCCTGAAACATCAAGGCTTCTGGATGCACTGGAAAAGAAATATAAGGAAGACCACGGGCAGATGGCGCGTGCGCTTTCCTTCGGGGAGTATGGGAAGGAGGCGGGAAGCCATGTATGAGAGTTTTTTTGGAATGGAGCATACCCCCTTCACAAGGGACATCCCCGTGGAGAGGCTGTATACATCGCCCCGGATAGAGGATGCCCTGGGAAGGCTTGTCTATGTGGTGGACCATCAGATGTTTGCAGTGGTGACGTCAAATCCCGGATGCGGGAAATCCACGATGGTGAGGATGCTTGACAGCAGGCTTGGGAAGGAAAAATACCTGCTGCTATACCTGTCCGATTCCAAGCTGACGCCGAGATGGCTGTATGCGGGGCTTTTAGGGCAGCTGGGACTTGAACCCCATTATTTCAGCGGGGATTCCAAACGGCTGCTGCAGAAAGAGATCCGTGCGGTCAGGACGGAGCAGAAAAAGAAAGTGGTGTGCGTGCTGGACGAAGCGCATCTGTTAGGAAAGGACATGCTGGAAGAGCTGCGGTTCCTGCTGAATTATCAGTTTGATTCCACAAGCCCGATGTCGCTGGTGCTTGTGGGGCAGACGGAACTGTGGGAGCAGAAACTCAGACTCCAGGCCTATGAGGCCATAAGGCAGCGGATCGACATGAACATCGTGCTGGGGAGGCTTGACCGTGCGGAGACAGGGAAATATATCGCGGCCCATATGGCATATGCGGGTGCGGGGAAAGAGGTCTTCACCAGCGGTGCGGAGGACGAAGTCTATAAAATATCTGCGGGCATCCCGCGGATGATAAACCGTGTATGTGAAAAGGCGCTGATGTATGCCTGCCAGCAGCAGAAGCGGCTTCTGGATGGACACATGGTGCGCTTTGTGGCGGACCATGAAATGCTGGGAGGTGCAGGATGACGGCATGGCC
>QXWR01000011.1 GCA_009911065.1 Clostridiaceae bacterium
AGGTCTATTAAAGTTACCCTTCTTCCAGAAAATCTTTTTTATTTTCCTCTTGACATTTCACCAAATTGCTTTCCGCCCCTCCCGCGTTTGCGGGAGGGGCAAAGGTATGGGTGTTTCTGGTGCGGGGATTAGCCGAACAGACCGGAGAGCAGGGGTACAAGCACCATGCCGATGAGGGCAACGCCGCCGCCCGCCATGAGCTGCTTCATGCCCTGGCTTTTCGCGCCAGGGTTATCATTGCCGTAACCTTCCAGCAGGTTGATGACGCCCCAGATTCCAAGGCCGGCTCCCAGTGCGATAACGAGGGTCTGCAAAACGTCGATTGCGCTGTTGAAAAATTCCATACTTTAATTTAGCCGGAATCGCTTTGTGGTTAGTGTTGGTTCATAGGCATACAAAAGCCGGACAACAAAACCGCCCTGAATTTTGGGCGGCTCGATTCCGGCTATCCTCCTTCTTCATTTTTTTGTTGAGCTGTCCGCTTTGTACGCCAATGGCCTCAACCGAGGCAGGTTTCAGGGACCCTGGCGGGTAGATAAGATCACTCCTTTCTCGCGGAACGGGATTATTCGCCCTCGGTGTCTACGTCAACTTCAAACACATCGTAGACCTCGTTGGGTTTTGGTTTGAGCCGGGTGGACAAAAACGCTTCAATGTCAAAGGCGTTCTTATCGTCCGCGTCGGCGGTGTACTGAAAATTGGGGTGCCTGGTGATGTCATACTTATCCGACAAAAACGGGCGGACGCCCCGCAGCTGGAGGATACATTTTCCCCCGTCCATCACCGCAAGCTCATCCTGGCTCATCAACTCTTTCCCCAATTTCTGATAGTTGAGAGAGTGGGAGGTTTCCCGCCCCCGGCTCTCCCCGGTGTTGTAAGTGTCAATGGTTTCTTTTCCCAGGGCGGCGGCTAACTCCTTTAAGGTGGTGGGTTCTTTGCCGCCCAGAAAGATGGAAGTGTCCATATTTCCGATGATGGTGTCGGCGTTGTCCTTGTAGATGGCCTTCAGCTGGGACTGCGCCTGCAATACCAGACAGGCGGAAATCTCCCGGCTTCGGATGGTGGCTACCAGCTTTTCCAGCTTTGGAATCTGCCCGATGTTGGCGCACTCGTCAATCAGGCAGCGCACATGGACCGGGAGCCTGCCGCCGTACACATCATCCGCTTTTTCACAGAGCAGATTAAACAGCTGGGTGTAGCACATGGAAATCAGGAAGTTAAAGCTGTCATCGGTATCGCTCATAATAAGGAACAGGGCGGTTTTTTTGTCCCCCAGGGTGTCCAGTTCCAGCTCGTCATAGGCTGTGACCTCCCGCAGCTCGGCAATATCGAATACCGCCAGCCGCGCGCCGCAGGAAATCAGAATCGACTTCGCGGTTTTGCCCGCCGCCAGTTTATATTTTTTGTACTGCCGCACCGCAAAATGGTTGGGCTTCTCGGATTCCAGCGCGTCAAACATCAGGTCAACGGGGTTTTTGTATTCCTCATCGTCCTCCCGGACCTCCATCGCGTTAATAAACTCAATCAGGGTGGAGAAGTTCTGTTCCTCCACCGGGGCCTCATAGTGGATATATCCAATCAGGGCGCAGTACAGCAGCGTTTCCGCTTTGACCCAGAAATCGTCACCGGCTTTCCCCTCGCCCTTGGTATTGGCGATTAAGGTTGTCACCAGCTTCAAAATGTCCTTTTCGCTGTGGATATAGGCGAAAGGATTGTATTTCATGGATTTTTTGAAGTTGATGGTATTCAGCACCTTGATCCGGTACGGCTCATAGATGGTTTTGCCGTTCTTGTCCTTCATGGGCTTTCCGTCCTTATCCAGCCTGGGTGCGCCCCGTTGGAGCAGCTTTCCACATTCGATCAGGATTGTACCTTTTGGGTCAGTAACCACATATGAGCTATGGAGCTGCATCAGGTTGGGCTTGAGCCAGAAGCGGGTCTTGCCGGAGCCGGAACCGCCGATCACCAGCACGTTTTTGTTGCGGGCGGTCTTGGGGTCCTTGGGGCGGCTGCTCATGGTAAGGCGTTCCGTCTGGGTGAGGATGACATTGTTCTGGAATACCGGATCGACATAAGGGGCGATGTCCTGGGAATTTCCCCATCTCGCAGAACCGTACTCGATATTTGGGCGGTACTTCTTGGCGTTTTTGCCTTTCAGGTAAACAGCCAGCCGGAGCGCCGCGCCGCAGCACAACCCAACCAGCAGGTCCAGCGGGTGAAAGCTGGGCCAGAAACTTCCAAGAGCAGCTGGAAGGACGGAGATCAGGGACAATACCTTTTCCGAAGCGTCCGCGCCCTGGGCCATCCGCCACGCCTCCCCGAAGTTGGTGGCGAACAGCCCCATCAGGATATAGGGCAGGTTCAGCAAAACGAGCTTCTTGATGTTCAGGGGCTTTTTCATCGTTCCAGCTCCTTTCGCTTTGTGCGGTCCACCACCGCGTTTTTCACCAGTTCCTTGAACTGGTTCAGCTTCGCCAGCACAGACGGGCGGGACGCCTTGCGGACCTTCTTCTGGGTGTACTCAGTAAATGCCGAGGTCAGCGCGTCCGCGTCGCGGGCCTTGAAAAAGACCAGGTATTTGGGCGGGGAGCAGCTGCGGTCCTTCTTTACCGCGTAATCCACGCCGTACTTCCGGGCAACCCGTTCAAACGCCTTGATGGAGGGGTCTGTGATCTCAAGATTGGACACGCCCTGGTTCTGCCCGATGAGCTGCTTCACCGTCTGCTTTCCCTGGGGCTTGACCTCCGCGCCCTTTTCCCGCTGTTTCTGCATCTTTTGCTCTTTCAGGTGCGCCAGATACTTCATAATTGCCGCTTTGAACAGCCTGCCGGTGAACTTTGTGCCGCTGACAATGAGCGTCAGGGTTTTGCTTTCCACTTCGTCCTGCATGGGTGTTTCGCCTCCTCTCTATGGATTTTCTGCATGGTTTCTCTATCGGAGCTGGTCTTGCCGGTCATAGTGCAGATGGCCGTTTCTGACCTTCGCATGGCTCACAATCCTGATATGCCCCTGCTCCTGGCGTTCCAGGGACTTTTTATATCCCTCCTCGGTGAGAAAGGCGCGGCTGCGTTCCCCTTTCCAGCCAACAGGGGAATCAGCGGTCAGGGTATCAAAAATAATCATGTGCCGGGTGTCCTCCGCGAACCGGTTTAAGTCCATGTAACTATGGCCGGAATACTCCCGCGCCCCGGCTTTAAGCCGCATTTCCTCCATCAGCTGGCCGATGGTCTTTTGCTCAGGCATGGTGTGCGCCCCCTTTCTCCCGGCCCTGGCCTTTCACCGTCAGAATCCCGTCCAGCGTGGTGGCGGTGATCCGCAGGCGTTCAGCGGTGGCAATATCGTTTTTGACCGTTTCATCGGTCGAGTGTCCGCAGACCACCAGCACATGGGAGCGGCGCAGGTAATCTCTGGCGATGTCGATTCCGTCCTTGTGTTCCTGGGGGATTTCATCCTTCAAAAACAGCGGCAGGAACAAAACTGGGCAGACCGGGGAATATCCGGCGTCATACACCTGGCGGCAGTAGCTGGCGGCGTTTGCCGCGTTTTCATGGGGGTTCTTGCTCCAGGGAGCAGTGATATACGCAAGCGGTCGTTTCATAACAGATTCCTTTCTCCCGGCAGTTCCGGGCAGACAAAAACGGCCAGCTTTCAAAAGCCGCCGTACATATCGTGGTTGACCTGTGAGGTGTAATGGTTGCTCATGGTGGTGGGCGCGTTGAACAGCACCGTCAAAAGGTACTGTTTCATGTTCCGTACCTCGGTGGTGTTCTTTTGCAGGCAGTCCATGACAAACTCGATGTGGGAGCTGTCCAGCTTCAGGAAGCGGGAACGCACCACCTCATGGGGGAAGTCCGCCCCGGCAATCCGGGTGGTCTTACGCTTCGCGCAGACCGTTTCCACCAGCAGCTCCACAATCTCGTCCAAATCCTCCCGGTAGGTCCCAAACCGCTGTTTGAGGCAGTCATACTCGATATTCTCCAAAATCAGCTCCCGATAACTTTCCATCTCTGTGAGCGACATCGTTTCCCTTCGTTTCGGTTCCGGTGGCTTTGCCGCCGTTCCCCGGAAGGGAAGGGAATCGGTAATTGATCCGTCAGTAATTGATTTTTGGGTATTTAATTTCTCTATATTTATTTGCGTTGGATTTTCCGTTGACGGTTTTCCCGTTGACGGATTATCCGTTGTCGGAAAACCCGACAACGGTTTTTCCAACAACGGTTGGGCCGGCGGTTCCTCTGGTTCCTCTGTTACCGGACGCTCATAAATCACATACTCGTTGGCGCTGAACTTGCCGCCCGCGTCGGTGGTCTGGCGGCGCTTGATGTACCCCGCCTTTTCCAGCTCATTGACTGCGGAGCGGATCGCGTCCTTGCTTTCCCGGTTGATAACAGCCAGGCCGGAAAGGGTGTAGTCCCAATCCTCCGGCAGCGAGAGCATCTGGGACAGCAGGCCCTTTGCTTTCAGGCTCAGGCTCTTGTCCCGCAGATGATAGTTGCTCATAACGGTGTATCCCTGTGTGCGTTCTACGCGAAAAACGGCCATTTTCTGCACTCCTTTCGTTTCCCAGGGCATGAAAAAAGCCACAATCCCGTAAAAAGAATTGCGGCGTTCATTTGCTGGCTGACTTCTGCCTGTACCGGTGAAAAAACGGCGGCATGGGCGGTTTGTCAAACAGGCTCTCTAACTGCGGAAACGTCAGGGTTTGAAAAATCCGGTCAATCTCAATGGTTTCCATGTTGCGCTGGGAGCGGCAGTCCTCCCGGATGGCTTCTCTGATTTCCTTAACGGTACACATATTCATTCCTTCCTCTCAATTTGTCGGGTTTACGGGTGGCGTTTCTTTTTGGGCTTGAAGTCCAGGATATGCCCCTCAATGACGCGGGCATACCGTTTGATTTTGATGTCCCGGCGTTTCTGGCTGGCGAGAACGGCCTGGTAGCCGTCCTCGTCCAGAAACAGGCGCGTTTCATCGCCGGGTGCGCCGTAGGCGGTGCGGGGCCGCAGGACGGAAAACTCCACCATCCAGCGGGTCTTATCCTGAAACCGTTCCACAGCCAGTATGTTGTGGCCCTTTAACTCCCTGGCAACGTGATCTCTCATAGGCGCTCCTTTCAGCGTTCCTGATCTCTCTGACGCTTTTTCTGCCACTGTTCCAGCAGTTTGATGATGGTTTCCTGCATCCGGGCAGGGGTGTAGCTTTTGGGAAAATACTTCCGCAGGGTGTCGGAGGTAAACGTCACCTTGTCCAGATCGCTTTTCTTTTCCTCGCCCATAATCGCCCGCATTACATCTATGGACAGATGCCCCTCCTGACTGAATTTCTTGAGCCGCTGGGCTTGGGAAAGGGAGGGGGTGGCCTGTTCGCTGTCCATCGCGTCCAAAAGCTGTGTCTGTTCTTCTTTTTTGAGAAAGGACAGCTCATAGGCCGGGTTCAGGGCAATTTTCTTTTCGTCCACCATGTTCAGCAGTTCGGGGATTAACTCGGTCAGGCGAATGTAGCGGAAAATCTGGTTTTTACTCTGGCCGACCTGTTCCGCCAGAACCTCGCTGGACTTCTTCCCAAAATCGTTCCCAACTTGGGAACAATTTTCTTTGGAGGGCCGACCGGCTTGCCGCTTCATAGCGTCTAACTTCATCTTGTAGGCAAAGGCCCTCTCGCTTGGGAGCAGACTTTCTCGTTGCAGGTTGCTGTCAACCATGATAATCGTGGCGGCGTCATCGTCCAAATCCCGGACAATCACCGGCATGGTTTCTTTCTCTGCCAGTTCACTGGCCCGATGCCGCCTGTGTCCGGCTACCAGCTCATAGCCGCCGCTGGGGTCAGGACGGGCGATAGCAGGAACCAGAACGCCATACTGCCGGATGCTGTCGGCGGTTTCCATCATGGCATCATCATCTTTGACCTTGAAGGGGTGTCCCTTGAACGAGTGCAGCTCACTTAAAGGAATTTCTACCACCTTTTCCCGCCCCGCGTCGGCGCGGCTTTCCTCGGTGGAAAACAGATCATCGACCGATGCCAGCTCTACTTTTTTCGCGCTGCTTTTCAAGTTTCAACACCTCCTTGGTCAGATTTGCGTAGCCCTCCGCTACTTTGCCGCCTGGGTCATGGGCGAAGATGCTCTTGCCCTCCGCGCTGGTTTCCTTTGCCCGGACAGAATGGGGAATCTCGGTGCCGAACACCTTGATTTTGCTGCCGTAGGTTTCCCGCAGCAGGGCGGCAATCTCTTTGGCAAAGTTGGTGCGGTTGTCCACCATCGTCAGCAGGATACCGTCTATTTGCAGTTTCGGGTTGATCTGCCGCTTGACCTTGTTCACCGTAGAGAGCAGCTGTTCCAGCCCTTTGGCGGGCAGATATTCCGCCTGGACGGGAATTATAATCCTGTTGGCAGCGGCCAGTGCGTTGACGGTGAGCATACCCAGGGAGGGCTGGCAGTCTATGAGGATATGGGAATACTGCCCCTTTACGGTATCCAGGTACTGCCGCAGAATCGTTTCCCGGCTCATGGCATTTACCAGCGACACCTCCATACCGGACAGCTGAATATCCGCTGGCATCAGGTCCACGCCCTCCGGGTGGCGCAGAATCCCCTCGCCGGGGCGGACCGGCTGATCGGTCAGGATGCGGCCCATTGCGTCAGAGAGGGTAAAGGGCAGCTTATCCGGCTGGGGATTGCCCAGGCTGATGGTCAGGCTCCCTTGCGGGTCCCCGTCAATGAGCAGCACTTTCTTTCCCGCCTGTGCCAGTCCTATCCCTAAGTTGGCACAGGTTGTGGTCTTGCCCACACCTCCCTTTTGGTTGGCGATGGCGATGATTTGCGTGTTCAAGATAATCACCTCGTTTCTAATTCGTTGTGGTTGCTTCTGGAAATAGAAAAAGCCGCCACTTCATAAATTGAAAAGTGACGGCTTTTTCTGATCCCGGAATACAGTTCCCCGGAAACGCAAAAAGCACCCAGCAAAAAATACTGAGTGCCTGCATTAAAATCATATTCAATTATTCAAATTCGGTCAAACTATGCCAAACTGTTCTCATATAAATCGAGGGGAGAGAGGGAGTAAAAATCACCTCTGAAATACCCCAAAAACAGAGCTGTGGTTATCCTATTTTGTAACCACTTGACCCTCATTTTGCCCTCTTTTTTCCCGGTTATCCTATTTGGAACCACTATAAATTTGGTGAAAAATGGCTTTTTAGCGTCAAACTGCATCAAACCCTATCAAAAGCAAAAGCCCGGAAAACCTTGATTTTCCGGGCTTTTTGAGCCATTTTGATAAAATTTAACGCTTGCTGAACTGCGGAGCGCGACGAGCCGCCTTGAGGCCGTACTTCTTTCTCTCTTTCATACGCGGATCTCTGGTAAGGAAACCTGCTTTCTTCAAAATCGGGCGGAAATCGCTGTCCACCTGAAGAAGCGCTCTGGAAATTCCGTGACGGATTGCACCAGCCTGTCCACTGAAACCGCCGCCCCGTACATTCACCTGCACGTCATATTTATCGGTGGTCTCTGTAGCCACTAACGGCTGACGAACAATCACTTTCAAGGTCTCCAGACCCAGGTACTCGTCAATATCTCTTTTATTAATTGTAATCTTACCGTTTCCCGGCTTCAGATATACTCTTGCAATGGATTTCTTTCTTCTACCTGTTCCATAATACTTGTCTGCCATGATAACTTCCTCCTTTCAGTACCTTTCGATTAAAATTTGATTTCCAGAGCTTCCGGCTTCTGCGCGGCCTGCTCATGATCCGGCCCTGCATACACATGAAGCTTAGATATCATGCTTCTACCCAAAGGTCCTTTTGGAAGCATTCCCTTCACGGCCAGTTCCACAACCTTCTCCGGCTTCTTTGCCATCATTTCCTTGAGGGTGGTCTCTCTCATTCCACCTACATAATCTGAATGGTTGTAATAAATCTTCTGATCCAGCTTCTTGCCGGTGACTTTCACTTGCTGGGCATTCACTACGATCACATAGTCGCCACAATCCATATGGGGTGTGAAAATGGGTTTGTTCTTTCCTCTCAATACCTTTGCCACTTCTGAAGCCAAACGTCCTAAAGTACAACCGGCGGCATCAACTACATACCACTTTCTCTCAATCGTCGCCGGACTAGCCATAAAACTCTTCATTGGTCAACCTCCTGTTAAATTGTTACCAGTCTCACGCTACAGCCTGAAATCCTGCCCGAAAAATCTGCCGGATCTCATTCCGGCCTGAAGTTCTGACAGCACAACACTGCGGCTATAATATTCATGCTTTCGCTTATCTTAACAGTCGATAGTAAAATGCCTGATCCGGGGCTTTGGCTTCAGCATTTTCTTCAACATCGCAGTTATTAATTATATTACATGGCATTACAGGTGTCAACCATTTTTTACTTGTATTTCCTTAGTTTTTCGTTCCCTTTTACAGTTCGTTGCCTTTCACAGGTATCTTCTTGTCCGACTTTGCCCCGATAAAAACTCTTAGTACACGGTTTTACTGTGGTCTGCTTCCTGGGCATCCCTGCTTGTTTTCCCCGCAGGAGCCGCCATGCTCCTGATGACCATGGCCGTGATGACTGCATTGAACATTGGGATTGTATTCCAAACAGTCGGAAATCAATGCTGCCACCGCATCATCGGCTTTGCCCTGAACGCCGCCGTAAAGCCGGATTCCTGCTTCCGCAAGGGCAGCCTGTGCGCCGCCGCCAATGCCGCCGCAGATCAAAGCATCCACCTGATGGTCCAAAAGAAAGCCTGCCAGCGCTCCGTGGCCGCTGCCCATGGTATCTACCACCTGTTCTCCTACAATCTTCTTATCTTCAATATCATAGAATTTAAACTGCTCTGTATGGCCAAAATGCTGAAATACATTTCCGTTTTCATAAGTTATTGCAACTCTCATTTTCCCTGCTCCTTTCTCTTTCCAATCACCTGAATTTGACGGTTCCCGGACACCTTTGCGTCTCTGTCTACAGTTTTTTTGACAATATCCTGTGCCTCCGTCGCAAAGGCGATATGGTCCGCCAGATATGTAAAGCTTTCTTCCATTTACCAGACACTCTGCGATTTTGTGACGTGCGCTTTCATAGATCTCTGTGATGGTAGTACGGGACACATCCATTAAATCTGCACATTCCTTATGGGTCTTGTTCTCTAAATCCACCAAACGAATCGCCTCATATTCATCCACCGTAAGCACAATCGACTCCCCGCCAAAGATTCCGTCTGGAGAAAAGCTGTCATACGCCGGTTCCTCACACACCCGCCTGGGTCGCTGGGGTCTTCCCAAAATATCATCTCCTTTTGGCAATTTCCGTCATATGTTGATAATTATTATATCCTGCTGAAAAATGATTGTCAATCCCAATGTTAATATTCTTTTCTTCCCCGGCAATCTGGAATCTGAAGTTCCTCCCGGTATTTGGCCACGGTCCTGCGGGAAATGACAATTCCCCGGCAAGCCAGTTCTTCTGCCAATTTCTGATCGCTGTATGGCTTTTTCTTGTTTTCCTCTGCAATAATTTTTTTCATCATTTCATGGATTTGGTCTGTGGAAATTTTTTCACTGTTTTCATCTTCCACATACCCTTTTGTAAAAAAATATTCCAGCGGGAAAACGCCCCAGCAGCATTGAAGGTATTTTTCTTTCACTGCACGGCTGACTGTAGATTCGTGAAGTTCCAGCTGGTCTGCTGCCTCCCTCATCCGAAGAGGGTGCAAATGTCCCTTTCCATACTGAAAAAACTCCTTTTGCTCTTCAACCAAAAATTTTGCAACTCTGGTAAGGGTTTTGTTTCTTTTGGAAATATAATCTTGTACCTGTTCAATCTGCTTTACCTTATCTGACAAATACTGTTGTACTTCTTTTTCACACTCCCCGCCCTGAAGCATTTTCATGTAATCTTTGTTGAGCCGAATTTCAGGCAGAACATATTCATTGACCATAATCTCAAAATAACCGGCAAGCTTTACCACAGTCACATCTGGCGTTATGTACCGCAGACCTCCCCGGTCTGCATAGCCTCTGGCTGGTTTTGGATTCATACTTTGAATCTTTTCCTTTGCCTCCCGTACTCTCTCTACGGAAACCTGTAAAACCTTGGCGATTGCAGGAAGCTGATTCTTTCCAAGCAGCTCCAAATGTTCCTTTACAATGGCCTTTTCCACTTCCAGCTCATTACCGTTTTCCTTTTGGTCCAGCTGAATAAACAGACATTCCGAAAGATCTGCTGCACATACGCCTGCCGGTTCCAATGTTTTCATTATTTTCAGACACGCTTCTACTTCTCTTTCCTTCACCCCCATACGGACAGCCACTTCCCCCACTGGGTCTACAAAATATCCTCTACTGTCCAGACACTCGATCAAATACTGGAATATTTCCATTTGCCGGTCTGTATAAGGACCACCTAACAGCTGTTGCATCAATGCGTCAGCAAGCGTCTCCCCCTGCTCTCTTCGGTCTGCAATCTCATTTTCCCCTGACTCTTCCTGCTCCTGGCGATAATAAATCCGATTCTGTTCATCCATATCCGAAAGCCACTCCAACTTCCGCAGACGTTCTTTATCCTGATTATCTGGTTCCGGCTCATCTAACTCCATAATCGGATTCTCCATGGACAATTCCTTTACATATGCATTCAGCTCCTGGGAACTCATCTGCAGTACATTGACCTGCTGGATCATATTTTGCGAAATTTTTTGCACCTGGCTGACTTTCAGTTCTAATCCCATCTTGCGCCTCCTTTGTGAATGATTCTTGTGTATAAACATAAGAATCTGTTGAAAACAAACGGTTATCCAATATACCAAAAACGGAAAAACTGCGGCGCCAATGATAAACCATCAACGGCGTCGCAGCCTTTTGACAAAATGATTGTTCTGCAGAAATCAGTGCCGATGCATGGCCACCTGTTCCAAATCCAGATTTTTCAGATTCTCGTGAACCTGCCGGTTATCAGCCTGACCAATCAGCTGATCTCTTGCTTTCTTGGATTCCACTTCTGACTTATGTTTGCTGGGACCGCCTACACAGCCGCCCACGCAGACCATTCCTTCCACAAAATCAGCTGGAAGCTTGCCCACCTTCATTAACAACAATGCTTTTTTGCATTCTGCAGCGCCGTTACATTTCATTACATTGGGACTGATGTCTTCATTCATCTCCTTAAAGCACTGAACCACAGCCGCTGTCACGCCTCCCGAATTGCCAAACCGCTTTCCAAATACAGAACTTTCCTGATAGGTGTTTTCTTCTGGCTCCAGTTCCACACCCTTTGCCCGCATCATGGCGCGGATTTCTCCAAATGTCATGGCGTAATCTGCATTTCCAGTAATATTTAAGTCCAAAGTCTCGCTTTTCTTTGCAATACATGGCCCAATAAACACAGTGATGGTTTCAGGGTCCCGTTCCTTTAACATACGGGATACCCCGCACATAGGAGATACTGTGGTAGACATATTGTCTAAAAGTGTCGGAAAATGCTGCTTGATCATATTGACAAATGCCGGACAGCAGGAGGTGGTCATTTTCTTTCCTTCTTTGTAAGCTTCTGCCCACTCAGCAGCCTCCGCCGCTGCAGTCAGATCTCCTCCAAGTCCTACCTCCACCATATCGGCAAAGCCGATTTTCTTTAAGGCTGTCTTCCAGCTTGCCATGGTAATGTCTGGTCCAAACTGCCCTTCTGTGGCAGGCGCTACCATAGCTACCACCCGTTTACCAGCTTTGATCAGCTGAATTACATCTACCATAAAGGTTTTGGTGCCAATGGCTCCAAAGGGACAGCTGTGAATGCAGGCGCCGCACTGAATACATTTCCTTTCATCAATGACACAGATTCCGTATTCATCATAGGTAATGGCGTCTACAGGACACACTTTTTTACAGGGACGCTCCAGATGAGCGATAGCGCTGTAAGGACATGCCTGTGAACACTTGCCGCATTCCTTACATTTGCCTGGATCAATATGAGCGCGGCTGTCTCCAATGGTGATAGCGCCAAAGTTACAGGAATTTTGACAGGCTTTTCCCATACAGTTCCGGCAGTTGTCCGTCACTACATAGGAAGCAATGGGACACTCCTCACAGGCTGCCTTGATTACCTGAACCACATTCATGGAATCCATTCCCACAGGACATTTGCCTTCGGCCAGACGGATTCTCTGTTTGATAATCTCTCTTTCTTTATAAATGCAGCAGCGGAACTGGGCCTGAGGGCCTGGGAACATTTTGTAGGGGAGTTCGTCTCTTTGTTCCTCCAAAGTGCCTTCCCATGCCAGCTTCGCCACCTCCCGAAGCAGATCATGCTTAATTTTTAAAATGGTTGCGTCATTTGTTACCATGAGTTATTCCTCCTCATTTTGTTAATAATAAGTGACGGTAACTGGTTTTCCCATTTCCTCCACTGTATGCTTTAACTGTTCTACCAGATTTTGACGGATTCCCAAATCAAAGGGCAGGCCAGGGTTCTGATATGCGCTGTTAATGGCCTTGCCTACGTACATATGTAGCTCTGTGCAGTCTTCAATCAGCATTTTCGCCACCATGGAAGCCCCGTTTGGTTTATCCAGTTCCAAAAAGAAATCTTCGGAAACCGTCTCTTTTTTTACATAACGCTTTAACAGCTGAATCACCCGGTTTAATGTGAGCACCCCTTCTGTCACCAAATCAATTCCTTCCATATAAGCAATGGGGGGTATCTCCGGGTCCACATAATCAAGAGACACATCCAGAGACCGTTTTAACACCCGGGAAACAATGGTTGAACTGGTGCCTCCACAGACAATCCGTCTGGTATCGTCCCCACCGCTCATCCAGCTGTTGACCATTTCCACATCCCTGGATGCATCCTGGGCAGGACCAGTCATCAGATGAACCGGCTTCGCATTAATCACCCGCATACAGGCAACTGTGGTATCGTCTCCCGGACGATATTCATACAGCTCATCACATGCCTGACAAACAGCGGATGCCAGACGCATAGCTGATATAGTCAGGGCATACTGTTTCACTGCATATGCGGCAATATCTTCCCACACCCAGCCAAAATTTAAAAGCTGACCCACTCCTGCATGAATGGTTCCGTCGCTCATTAACAGCAGAGCGTCCCCTTTCTGCACTTTAAAACGGTACTCATTAATCTTCTTCCCTTTTACTTCCCGGATATTTTCCGGAATCGTCATAAGTTTTCCGTTCCGGATAAAAATACACCCAGGATTATCAAATTCTACCAGATAGGCATCCCCGCTGTGGAAGACCTGAAGAATGCTGAATGTGGCATATGCCACCTGCCGCACTTGACAGATGGGCAGAGTCTCCACAATGGTTTCCACGCATTCATCCAAGGTAGCCCCGTTCAAAAACATGGTTCCAAGAATTTTGGAGGTCAGGGTGGCCAGAATGTTGGCTTTCACGCCGCTTCCCATGCCATCTGCCAAAATCATAATGTTGGAATCTGCTGTCTGGAGAAGCTCCACCTTATCTCCGCACAATATTTCTGTAAATTTATTCAGACTCTTGTATGCAACATCTACGGAAACTCCCATTTACACACCTCCGTTGTCCCCATCCTCCAGAAGGGAATGGCAAAGCTTAGTCAAGGTGGTTTTGGTCTCTGCCGTGGTCTCACCTAAAAGTCCTGCAATCTCCTGGGCCACCATCATCTGCTTATGAATGACCTTTTGGGCCAAATCGATGGTATCCAGCTTTTTCTCATAATCCACACGGGCCTGTTCTTCCTGTTTGGTGATGTCAATAAATGTGGCGAGAACGGCATTTTCTTTTTCTATGTAAACGATATTCTGAAGGGTATCCAAATGGTATTCGGGATAGCTGACTTTTTTGCCGTGGATATTCTGGTGAGTGTCAAATACCCATTGGAAATCTACCGGGTCAATAAACTCATACAAATACATTTTCAGCGCTTCAGAACGATTTTTGCCAAAATATTTTTCTCCTACTGCAGAGTACTCCAAAATCTTCATCTCTGAATCCACCAAAAGAACCATGTTTGGTGAGGTTTCCATTACCAGGTTGGAAAGGGATTCCGACTGCTCATACATATATGGAATACACATGTTAAGTTCTGCCTTTTTCTGGAACACAGCAATCGCCTTTTCCCGACAGGTAGGATATCCACAGGCGCCGCAGTTTAACTCATCTTCTGGTTTGGTCTTTCCGGTCTTGGAAAGAATATCGCGAATCTGTGCTTCTGTGGGAATTGGATCTTTGGGTGAATAATCCTCAAATGTCTTTGCCAGGGAGATGGTGGAAAGAACGGGTTGTGTCTCCTCTTTTGGCACTGGATTGCGGGGGATGGCCTCTTCCATATCCAACTTTACTTTAAATCGGGAAATGGATTTGTCTGTAACCGTCGGTCCTTTGATACAGCCGCCATAACACATGTTCATCTCAATAAAACAGCCGGAAATTTCTCCCCGCAAGATGCTGTCGCACAGTTCCATGCAGTTGCTCTCGCCGTGAATGTAAAATTTGCGGTAGGAATCGTTTTGATTTTCAGTGGCAACCACTGAGCTAATGACACCGCTGCTAACCGGATAGAGCCGGTTGATTCTTGGATCTTTTTCAAAGGGCATATCTTCACAGTCTTCAATAACAATGTCTTCGTCATGAAGCCAGCGGTTTAAATCGTTGAAATTTAATACTGCATCAATGCAGTCTTTATGACGTTCATCCTGGGCTTCCTGCTTTTTAGCAATACAAGGACCCAAGAATACTACTTTTGTGTCTTTGCCTAATTCCTGTTTCAAAAGCTTTCCGTGGGCAATCATAGGAGAAACCACCGGAGCCATGTAGGGAATCAACTTGGGATAGTATTTTTCAATCAGGTCGTTGGCACTGGGACAACAGGTGGTAATAATGTTCTCCATCTTATGTTCTTCTAAAAGTCTGGCGTATTCGGCTGTTACCAGAGCTGCTCCCTCAGAGGTTTCCCGCACATCGGAAAATCCCAGTTTTAACAAAGCGGAACGAACCTGGCCAATGGTGTGGTATTTTAACAAACCCATGTAGGCTGGAGCTATGGACACTACTACTTTTTCGCCTCTTGCTATGTAGCTTTTTACCTTGCCTAAGTCGCTTATCAGAGTTTTGGCGGACTGAGGACAAATCTGGAGACAACGGCCGCACAGAACGCAGTTTTCCGGCATGATCTCTGCCCGCCCGTCTTTTACCATGATGGCCTTGACTTCACAGTTGCGGACACATTTATAGCAGTGGCGGCATTTGGTTGCTTTGAAGTCGATAATTGCTGCCATATCAGAGCCTCCCTTTGATTTCTTTCTCGAAAAATTCTTCCGTGGTTTCCGGAGACAGGGAGAACAGCTCTCCGTCTATAGTTACACAAACGCCGTTGACACAGTTGCCGCTGCAAAATGCACCGTTTAAGTCTACTTGGTCCGTCAGATTATTGGCTTTTACTAAGGATTGAAGCTTTTGAATGATCTCTCTTGATCCTTTTAAATGACATGCACTTCCAATACAAATTGATACTCTCATGGTTTTGTTCCTCCATATTGAAATATGTTCTCCAGGGTGGTGGGTGGATAGGGGGGAGCGCATCGGAGATGCGCTTTTTTTGGGGAGCAGTGGGGATGAGGGGAGGCTCGCCTGCGGCTTCGCTTGGGGGGGACCGCAGGTGAAGCCGCAGTGCAAAGCTCACCTTCGGTTCGCTCACGGGCTTCGCCCTATGAAAAAAGGCAGGAACAAAATTTCTTATGTGCGAGCACAACGAAATTTTGTTCCTGCCTTTTTTCGCACTGCTCATTGCTTACGTGGACATTATCTCATACTGACAAATTATTATCAATTGTTTTTTTTCTAAAAAATATGGATTTTTGTCCTTTGTTGTTAATTTTTGCTATCCATACATAATATTTCCCCCTTTTTTGGAAAAGTGTTCACACTGTCCATCTCCCGAAATTTGATGAATATTCATACATTTCTTAATTCTTCATGGGATATAAGTAACTGTACCTGAAAAACCACCTACTGAATATTGAGAAAATTAAGGTTGAGAATTGAAAAAGGCTGCCGTTTTGATTGGGTAGCCTTTTGGATTTTATTTGACTTATCGATTATTTATTTTCTCATTCAGATTCTTCTCTGTATTCAAAGACAAACCACTTTTCATTCATATAAATCTCTATTGTATCGTCTGCTCCATACTGATAACCAAATCCACTTCCAAAATTAGACTGATTATCTTCTGTTGGTATTTCAGTTCCATCGACAGTTGACGTTATTTCTCCATCCATATTTCCACAACGCCAGTCGATCGTGCTTTCTTTCCCTGTATCATAATATAATTTACCATCCACTCTTACCATAGGGATTCTGTCATACATTGCATCAGCTTCTTCCTGTTTGAGCATCTGCTCTTCATCCAAGTCCAGTCCCAGCATATTTCGTAAATTGCTTATGTATTCCGGGTCTTTCACCATATCATCCGTGACCATATAGCTGGAAATGGGATTCTGCCATGGAATCACAAAAATATCTCTGTCGTCTATGTCAAAGGCAGACAGAATCAATGCCATTTCCTCTGGTGAAGCACCTTTTAATGCCATTAACTCTTCCAAAGTTTTCTGACGGTTGGTTCCCTGCATCAGCCCAAAACGATAGTCATCCTCTGCCATCTGCCAAACATAAACCTCTAGCCCCTTGAAGGTTCCAAGCTCAAAGTATTCTGGGTATTTTTCACGCAATTTATCTATTTCAGGAGAGTTCCACTCATATTCTGATTCAAGACCATCGGAAATATGCGTGACATTTACTTCTGAATTTGTGTTTTTTCCACATGCACACAACACAATTGAAACAAGACTGCATAAACAAACAATACGGAATAATTTCTTTTTCATGGCTATTCTCCTCAAAAATATATTTTATATCATACTATATTTTACCGCATATTACAATGCAGGGTAAATAGTCGGAATTGTTTCTGACTACTCCCCATCGTCTGACAGTCAAATAAGCCTACCAACTGATTGCTGATAGGCTTATCAAATAATCCCGCAATTTAAGATTCATAGAATATTAAAACTACCAAAACGTATTATTATACAATCCAAATGCATATTTATAGTCCGATTTTCAATGGGTACACAATTCCGAAAAGGGAGTAATATTTTCTACAAAAATATCTTTGCATAATAATCATCCGCGCACCCACAAAACTCACCGCAACACCACTATGCCTTCATCCTATAATCACTCAGTTGACTCGAATACCTCATGTAAAAGACATTATCTAATACATCTTTGCATTAATCTTAAAATAAATCGTGCTTGATATTTGTGTCAGCTATGCGGCTGCAAAATGAAGGTGTAGTAGGTTACGTTGACCGAATGAGAACCAAATCTCCCGCAAAGTGGGGCGTGCAGATGGCAGGAATGAATTTTTAGACACGCTCTGGTACTGCTACGTGAAAAACGGAGTGAGAACGTGTCTGGAAACCTTCTCTCATTCTTCTCCTACGGACCCTCCCCAACTAAATCCAACGCCCCCCATAACCCAAAAACAAACTCCCAACAGCCCAGCCATCAGGAGTTTATCTCTCTCTATTCCTTCTAATTCCACTTACTTCCTTCCCGCACCAAACACGGCTTCTTAGCATTAAATTTCCAGCCCGGAATCAAATACTGCATTCCCACTGCATCGTCCCGGCCACCCAGACAATTATCTATGTACAATTTATGCGCCTTTAACACCTGGTCCATATCCACCTCGATTCCAAGTCCCGGCTTGCTTGGAACTGCCACACAACCATCCACAATCTGAAGCGGCTCCTTGGTCAGGCGTTCCAGTCCTTCCTGCCAAATCCAGTGAGTATCCAGGGCATTGTACTCTCCCGGAACTGCTGCCCCCACCTGGGTAAACATGGCCAGGGAAATATCAAAATGATTGTTGGAATGACTGCCCCAGGTATAGCCAAAATCATGACACATTTGAGCCACCCGCACTGAGCCAGCCATAGTCCAGAAATGAGGATCTGCCAAAATAATATCCACAGCCTGAGACTCCAAAGAATGTCCCACTTCTCTCCAGTCTGTGGCAATCATGTTGGTTGCTGTGGGGAATCCGGTCCGACGACGGAACTCGCTAACAATCTCCCGCCCTGAATACACGCCTTCCGCGCCGCAGGGATCTTCACAATAAGTCAGAATCCCTTTCATTCCCTTTACATATTCAACCGCTTCCTTTAAAAGCCACCCGCCATTGGGATCTAAGTCAATCCTTGCTTCTGGAAACGCTTTTTTCAGCTGGCGGATAACTTCCATCTCTTTATCCCCCCGGAGAACACCACCCTTTAACTTAAAATCCTGAAATCCATACTTTTCGTGGGTAGCTTTGGCAAAGGCCACAATCTTTTCAGCAGTCAAAGCTTCCTCATGGCGAATCCGATACCACTCACAGTCTGCATCCGGCTCATGGTCATAAGGCAAATCTGTGCAGTTGGGATCTCCCACAAAGAACAAATACCCTAACATCCGTACCTTATCCCGCTGTTGCCCATCTCCCAAAAGCTCACATACCGGCACACCAAGATATTTTCCCAAAAGGTCCAGGCAGGGAGCTTCAATGGCAGTAATTACATGTACGCCAGTGCGCAAATCAAAGGTCTGATTTCCCCGCACATCTTCCTCTCCCTTGGAATCCAGATGGGCTTTTACTTTTAAAAGCATACTCTTATATTCAGAAACCTTTGTTCCCTCCACAATGGGAATACACTCCTCAAGAGCCTCTGTAATCTTCTTTCCTCCCGGAACTTCCCCCACTCCGGTTTCCCCATTATCGCCATGAAGAATCACAATATTTCTGGTAAAAAACGGAGAATGAGCACCGCTTAAATTCAGCTCCATACAATCCTTCCCCGCTACTGGATACACTTCCATTTTTGTGATAACTGGCACTCCCATACCTGCTTCCTCCTTTAATTCATGGTATTTATAATCCGTAATTTTTATAAAATAAGTATATCATTTCATTTTAACCAAGTAAAGTAAGTGTTTTTTTACTTTCTCTAAATAATTCTTAGAAATCATCCTGCTGCCCAGATAATAAATATTGCATTCCCACACCTTTTATTTTATAATTCCTCTATATATTTTATCGCCTGTTACTAAAACCATATTTGTCCCTCATTTCCATCAGGAGAAAAATACCATGGACACCAAATATTTAACCTATATTCTGGCGATTGCCAGCAAAAAGAACATGACAAAAGCAGCAGAAGATCTGTATGTCTCCCAATCCTCTTTAAGCCAGTATCTGGCCAAGCTGGAAAGCGAACTGGGAACCCCTCTGTTCTACCGCAGCAAAGGAAGTCTTTCCCTCACTCCTGCTGGACAGCTTTATGTGGATGCTGCAAAAAAAGTACTCCACATAAAAGACAATTTGTATCGAAGCATTCAGAATATAGACAACCGGGGGCATATTACCATTGGCGTGACCTCCCAGTTTGCTCTGACTATGCTGACGGAACTGATTCCGCCCTTTAAGCAGCAATTTCCCGATGTAACCATTGAAATATCTGAAACCAACGTGCCTACTCTCACCAAAATGCTGTTAGAAGAAAACATTGACTGCGGAATCATGGCTCTCAATACAATCCCACCTTTTTCTCCTGATCAGGTGGACATTCTCCGCAGAGAAGAAGTATATTTAGCCCTGCCTAAAAACCACCCATACTGTAAGAAAAATCCCAGTCAACCTATTACCATTCAGGATTTGGCTGCAAATTTCAGCGAGGAAAATATCCTGCTTTCCAAAAAAGGCTCCACCCTGCGAAACCTGACTGACCAGACCATTGAGGCGGCGCAGATTATGTTAAGTACCATCTGCGAAACCAACAGCATCATTGCCACCAGAAGCATGGTGGCTATGGGAATCGGAATTGCCTTAATTGGTGAATCTTGCGCCACGGACCAGGAACAAATTGCTTACTACCCTATGATTCCCCCGCTCCACCGCCTCAATGCCTTTGTCCGCCGGAAAAACTGGACCATGAACAATCCGGAAAATCATCTAAGAGAACAAATCTTACAGTACTTTCCCCCATCTTACGAAAAAGAGGAGTTGTGTAAAATAGGTGAGTAATCATCTATTTTGCAGCAGCTCCTCTTTTATGTCAAAAATAGAAAGGCAGGTTCCGAAGAATCTGCCATTATTTTTTAGCAGCTCACTTGAAACACATATAAAAATATTTGTTTTTCTTATTGCCAAATATTTTTATATGTGTTATCCTGGAAGTGTCAGGAGGATACATGGATGAAAAGCTATTCATCACGGGAAGTTATCAAAATGCTGAAAGCGGATGGCTGGTATGAAGTAAATGTGGAGGGAAGCCACCACCAATACAAACATTCAACCAAAAAGGGACGTACAACTGTAAAGCATCCTGACAAAAACATCCCTACTAAAACGCTAAAACGCATTGAAGAACAGTCGGGGCTGAAATTTAGATAGCCCCGGCTCCCTCCCGGCAAATCTAATTAAGGAGGTCATTTCCATGAAAAAAGTAGAACGTTATTTTTATCCCGCTGTTTTCACTTACGAACCCGACCAGGAAATCTCTGTGGATTTCCCTGATCTAAAATGTGCCACTAGCGGCGTAAATGATGATGATGCACTTTTATCTGCAAGGGAACTTCTCGGTTGCGTCCTTTACGGACTGGAAGAAGATGCAGAAGAAATTCCTGCTCCTACTCCTTTGACAGAGGTAGACACGCAGCCCAACGAACGTGTTGTACTGGTAGACGTATATATGCCGTCTATCCGTCAGGCACACGTTAATCGCTCTGTCAACCGTACCGTAACATTACCTGCATGGCTCAATGCCGCTGCATTAGAACACAATATTAACTTTTCCCAAGTATTACAAGATGCTCTCAAATCCCAACTTCACTTAGGATAAGAGGGGTTTTCCTCTCTTATCTGTTTTTCTTGGTAAAATCCTGATTTTTCACAAAATTTCTCCGATGTCTCCAAACTACCTTCTATCCCTTTCGGAACTTTCAGCAGATGAAACCAAGGTCTCAAGTTCAAAAAAACAGTTTTTCATATAGTATCATACTCCGGATGAACTCATTTTTAGATTTAATTCACTGGTTATCTATGGATTATTCTATTCAAAACATGTAAAAAATCCAGAAAGAATCATCCAATCAACAGATTCTTTCTGGATTTTTGCATGTAGAGCGACGACATCTGATTTGATAAGCGACACCCTGTTTTTCTATTCTGGGATCACATTGATTCTACACAATTCAAAATTCATGGGCACAATTTACTGAGCCAGCTCATCTGCAATCTTCTTAATCGTATTAAAAATCTCTTCATCATGGGCCATGGAGTCTGCCCCATTCAAATAGTAAGGCATCATATCCACATTGGCCACTGCCTCAGCTGCCGCTGGGTCTGCCAGAATCTTCTGAACCAAATCCTCATAATAGGCAATGATCTCGTCTGGCGTGTCAGCCGGGAAATAGAAGGAGAAATCACAGTCCGGATAAACCAGGTCTACATTCTGCTCCTTTAACGTAGGAATATCCGCAATCAGCTCATATCTCTCCTCTGTGGGAGCGCCGATACAGGTAAACTGCCCTGCTGCCAGATAATCTTTACAGTTAATGTAAGCCCCCGGCATCAGATCTACCTGACCAGAAAGCATAGCTGCAATTTTGTCCGAATTGGAGCCAACGTCCACCAAATCCAAATCAATTCCTGCTGCTTTCTCAAATGCCAGCAATTCATAATAGGTATAAGCACCCACTTCGGTACATGCCTTCAGCTGACCGGGAGCTGCCTTTGCCGCCTCAATAAAAGCATTCAAATCCGCATACTTTTCCGAATTTACATACAGCTGCTGAGCCGGGTCTTTGGCAAAAGTGGGACCCAGCTTAAATGCTGTATAATTGTAATCTGTAACCCCTGCAATATTTGCCACATTTACCAGATTGTGTCCATACAGGAAGGTATGTCCGTCCGGCGCAGAACCAAGAACCTGATTAGCAGCAACCGAACCAGCTGCGCCATTTGCATTTACTACAATGAAATCATTTCCAGTCAATTCTTTTGCATACTGAGCAAATACACGGGCAGAAAGATCGGTATTGCCGCCAGCCCCTGCCGGAACCACTATGGAAACCGTTGTAGAAGGCGCCCAGCTGCCAGAAGACTCTCCTCCGCCGTTGTTTCCCCCTTCTGCCGTTGCTCCACCGCCTGCCGCCTGAGTAGGAGCCGCTGTGGTAGCTGCTGTCTCCGAGCCGCCGCATCCAGCCAGACCAAATGCCATCACACCTGCCAAAGCAATCGCCAAACCTCTTTTTTTCATAGTGTTTTCTCTCCTTTTCTTTGGGGCGTACCGCCCGTTTCATTTCCTCATTTTTATAAAGACTTCCCTTCCCTTGGAAAGGGAAGTTCCTATCATTTTTCAAACATATTCATTTTACAAATACGTTCTGGTGTATCTCCAACCATAACAACCATAAACTCCAAAGCTGCGGCTCCAAAACTAGGCCTTCTTTTTTGCCGCATAAGCCTTGTATTCCTTCAAAAGCGACCATACTAACACACCAATAGCCACTAAGAAGAACACATCAAAAATCGGTCTTGCAAAAAATGCGCCAAAAGATTTATACTGCATAATTCCACGCCGCAAATAAGTTTCCAGCATCTCTCCAATCAAGAAACAAAGCACAAACGGCGTAGTTGGCAGACGGAATTTGTGATAAATATATCCCACAATACCAAACAGCAAAATAGACTGCACGTCAAAAATACGGTTGTTGGTAGCATAGGCACCTACACAGCAAAGCACCAGAATCAAGGGAAGCAAAATATGTTTGGGAACCTTTAACACCTGCACAAAACCTTTAATACAGGTCCATTCCACCACCAGCATGATCACGGCACAGACCATACATGCCGCAAAAATTCCATATACAACATCTGCGTTTTTCACAAACAGAAGAGGACCTGCTGATAAGCCGTGAATCAAAAAACCTCCCAACATCATGGCGGTCACTCCATCACCAGGAATCCCCAGAACCAAAAGAGGAATCATAGCGCCGCCAATGGTTGCATTGTTCGCAGACTCAGTTGCCACAATGCCATCCGGACATCCTTTTCCAAATTCATCTGCACGTTTTGACATGTTCTTTGCCGTCACATAGGCCAGCATTCCAGAGGTAGAACCGCCGATACCAGGCAAAATTCCAATCCCAGTGCCGATTAATGCAGAGCGAAGAAAATTAGGCAGGTGATAAACAAATTCCTTCATTCCAAACCCAAACCCTTTTACTTTCTTAATGGGAATGGTTTCTAACTTGCCGCTTCCCATTTTCTCGGCTGTCACCAGAATATCGGAAATGGCAAAAATACCAATCAGGGTAGGCAGGGTGTCAAAACCAGCCATCAGATTGCTGGAACCAAAGGTAAAACGTGCGGTTCCGTCAATGGGAGCCATTCCAATTTGAGTAAACATCAGTCCAAGCATACCAGCCAACAGTCCCCGAATCATATTTCCAGAAGAAAGGATGGCAACCATGGTCAGTGCAAAAAAGCAGATGCCAAAGTTCTCCGCTGGGGTAAACTTTAAGGCAATATCAGCCAGGGACGGGGCACAAAAAGTAAGAATAATAAAGGAAAAAATGGAACCTAAAGCGGAAAATACAATTCCAAGTCCAAGGGCCTTCATCGCCTCACCGTTTTTTGCCATGGGATGACCGTCAAAGGTGGTTGCAATGGAGGAGGCGGTTCCTGGCATGTTCAAAAGAATCGCGGAAATCAAACCTCCGGAAATACCGCCGATATACACAGCAACCAGTGTATTCATCCCCATGGATGGGGTCATACTGAAGGTCAGAGGCAAAAACAAAGCCACTGCCATGGATGCAGAAAGTCCCGGAATGGAGCCAAATATAATTCCCACTGCCACACCTGCAATCATCAGAAACAAAGAAGCAGGATGACAGACACCAACAAACGCATTTCCTAAAAGTCCTAATGCCTTCATATTCTCGTCCTCCTATAAGTTGATGGTAAAAATGCCTGCTGGAAGTACAATCTTAAATCCATAGCGGAACAGGAAAAATACCACCAAAGTAAAAATCACATCAATAACCAGCAGCTGAATCATCTGTTTTTTTCCTCTCTGATCATCTGGGGAAAGCACCAGCATCTGCAGAGGAAGGTACACTAAGGTTGAAACAAGAAATCCTACTGGCTGGAGAACAAACACATAAATCAGCACCAGAAGAGCACTTAACAATACCCGCTTATAATCACAGTCCTCAATGGACGACTCATCAATCTCTGCTGTGCGCATTTTCATATTTTTTATGTTTAACACGGTAAGTATCGCCGCCAGAATAAACGTAATGGCTCCGATTACCATGGGCATAAAATCCGGCCCGATTTCCATTACCTTAGACTTCGGCAGCATTTTGGCCATGACCATCATACCTGCAGAGAGGGCCATGAAAAACACGCCTACAACAATGTCCCCATACTTTTTAAAGAACATTTTCTTCTCCCCTTTTCCAATTATTTCTCCTACCTCACCAGCGCAGGCTTTTTGCAGTCATATTTCCAGCCCGGAATCAGATACTGCATAGCCATGGCATCATCTCTGTCGTGAGACGGAAGTTTCTGATAAAGTGCATTTGCTTCCATAACCTTTTCCATATCAATGACAACACCCATTCCTGGTTTTTTCGGAACCTCCAGATAACCGTCCACAATCTGCGGTGTATCTTTTAAAAGATTTTGCCCATCCTGCCAAATCCAGTGGGTATCCAGGGCCGTGGGATTGCCGGGAGCTGCCGCTGCCACATGGGCAAAAGCAGTAAGGGTAATGTCAAAATGATTGTTGGAATGGCTACCCCAGGTAAGTCCCCAGTCATTTAAAATCTGAGCCATTCTCACGCTGCCCCCAAATCCCCAAAAATGCGGATCTGCCAGAACAATATCCACGGATTTTAAGGCAGCTGCATGATAAAACTGACGCCAGTCTGTAGCGATCATATTGGTGGCCACGGGAAGCTTCACGGCATTTTTAAATTCTGCCATCACTTCCCGACTGGAATACCCTGCCTCCGGGCCACAGGGATCTTCCACATAGGTAAGGATATTTTCCATAGGCTTGCAGATGGCAATGGCCTCGGAAAGGCTCCACGCCCCATTGGGATCAATGTTGATTCTTCCGTCTGGAAACGCCTTTTTCAGGGTTCGAATGGCTTCCATCTCCTCGGCCCCTTCCAGAACGCCGCCTTTTAGTTTAAAGTTTTTAAAACCATATTTTTCATGGAGAACCTGCGCCTGTTCCTCAATGCCTTTTGGCGTCAGCATCTCCTGACGACGAAGCCGAAACCAGGGGTCCATGCTGTCCTTCTCGTCCACATAAGGCAGGGCTGATCCAGCCTTCTCCTTATTGCTCACATAGAACAGATAACCAAGGGTTTCCACTTTATCCCGCTGTTTTCCATCCCCCAAAAGCTCACACATGGGAAGGTCCACATACTGTCCCAAAAGGTCCAAAAGAGCACATTCAATCGCCCACTCTGCTTTTACCACAAATTTCAGCTTGCTGATGTCCAGAGTCTGAATCCCCTCTCCGTCATCTTCTGCTGCTTTCGTGCTGCCTTTATGAATACGATCCAGAATGCTCCGGTATTTCCCTACCGGCTGCCCTACTACCAGCGAAACACAGCTTTTTAATGCTTCACACGTATAATCTCCCCCGTGAATTTCACCGATTCCTGTATGACCTGCACTGTCTTTTAAAATCACCAGGTTTCTGGTAAACCAGGGAGCATGTGCTCCACTTAGGGTCATTAACATACTGTCATATCCTGCCACCGGAATCACTTGCATCTCGGTTACTACGGGCGTTCCTTTTACTTCCATAATCGCTTCCTCCCTCATTCCACAAAAAACCGGCTGACTCATTTCCCATCTGGCAGCATTCCATGCCTTTTTCTGATTCATTCTGGGCTGCAAGGGGTTCTGATTGTTCATTTTCCCTGCTTTTTTGTGTTTCTTTCTCTTATTTTAGTAAAATAATAACAGATCTTTTTTCAAAAAGCCAATTCTTAATTGTGATTTCTGCTATAAGAAAAACTAATTGTTCTTTTGTCATTTGTCCTGTTTTAAAAAGCGGTTACTTATGATAAAATGACACCAAGCGTAGGTTCCATGCCTGTGGTTCCTTCTAACCCTATCTTAATAGATTTTTATTAAGAAGTAAAATTAATAGTTTTTTATATTTTCTTAAATATTTTAAGAATAATTTGTGCAAAGTGCCACAGAAAGGAGCTTTATGGACACAAAACAAATCGAATATATCCTTAAAATAGCAGAAGAAAACAATATTACCAAAGCTGCGGAAAAGCTTTTTCTCACTCAGTCTGCTTTGAATCAGCAGCTTTTAAAATTGGAGAAAGAACTGGGTACTCCTCTGTTTCACCGCTCCCGCACCAACTGGCGCCCTACAAAAGCCGGAGAAGTCTATCTTGAAAACGCCCGCCAGATTTTACGGCTGAAAAAAGATACCTACAGCCAGATTCGGGACATTGCCAACACAAAGCTTGGCCAGCTATCCATTGGATTTACTCCTGGACGGGGTATTGCCATGTTCACCTCCATTTATCCAAACTTCCATCAGATGTACCCGGAGATCACTGTGGAACCGGTTGAAAAAAGTGTCCATGAACTACAGCAGATGATCAGTGACGATAACCTGGATATCGCTTTTTTAACCCTGCGTCAGGAAGATCACACCAATGACGAGTATATCACTTTAATGACCGAAGAAATTCTTCTGGCCATTCCTGCTGGTCATCCCCTCGGAGCATGGGCCGCGCCAAAAGACGGTCCGCTGACGGTTATGGAGTTAAAAAACCTTCAATATGAACCATTTGTCCTTATGGATAAAAACTCCACCATGCGCTCTCTGGCCAATGATATTTTCCAGAAAGCCGGTTTTGCGCCCAATGTTCTTTTTGAGACCCGCAACAACAACACCGTGCTTTATATGGTCCGGACCAATCTGTGCTGTGGTCTGGTTCCGTCTTACTATGCCAAAGGAGCGCCGGAAGGAATCGCCTTTTTTCAGCTGCCTTTTCATCCGTCCTGGCAGGTTGCCGCCAGCTACAAACGAAATGCCTATTTAAGCAAAGCTGCCAAAGCCTTTATTCAAATGGTCAAAGAATACTGGAATCGGAACCCGGCAGACTGTTTGAACCAACTTCTTCCCACTGATTTTATCAGGTAATGGGCGCTGGATTAAAAATGCACATGTCATTGTGAAAACCATGCTTATCGCTGTATGGCTCGGCCTCTCCGCTGGCCACTGCCAGAATAAATTCAAAGATTTCGGTTCCCACCTCAGCAATGGTCTTCTCACCTGTGGCCACATCCCCGGCAGATATATCAATCAAGTCAAACCAGTGGTCCTTCATCTCATTGCGGCTGCAGACCTTAATCACCGGACTGATGTCCAAACCATAAGGAGTTCCCCGGCCGGTCATAAACACCTGCAGCCCGATGCCACTGGCTACCTGACTGGGACCGCACACAATATCGCTGGCCGGAGTGGCCGCATAAATCAAGCCATGTTTTGTAGGCTTTTCTGCCGGTGAAAGCACCTCCACAATGGGGCTTGTACCGCTTTTGGCAATACTGCCCATGGCTTTTTCCACAATGTTAGCCAACCCGCCTTTTTTGTTGCCGGGAGTGGGATTTGCGTCACGCCCCACACCTCCCTGGGCCAGATAATCGTCATACCACTTCATTTCCTCTGCCAGCCGGTCACGGGTATGAGCATCGGCACACCGGGCCGCCAGCATATGTACTCCGTCTCTCACCTCTGTCACTTCCGAAAACATTACGGTTCCGCCGCCCCGGACAATCATATCTGCCGCATAACCTGCACTGGGATTCGCGGACACGCCAGAAAAAGCATCGCTTCCGCCGCACTGCATTCCCACCAGAAGTTCGCTTAAAGGAAGCTCCTGTCTGGTCCGCCGGTTCAGCCTTTGGAGCTTTTTATCTGCCATCTCCAAAATAGCGTTCATCATAGCATCATGGCCAGCATAATCCTGAAGGGTCAAAACATTGTCCGAATGAATTTCCTCTGGCAAAAGCACCCGGTCATAGGTAAGCTTTTCACACCCCAGTCCCACCACCATGATCTCGCCTCCAAAATTAGGATGGCGGATAACATTGGTAATGGCCCGAATGGGGATCGCTGCCATGGGAGCATTGATTGCCACTCCGCATCCATAAGGATGGGTTACAGCCACCACCCCATCCACATTGGGGTATTTTGGCAGAAGCTCCTGTTTGATTCGCTCCACTGCCACCTTGAGTACTCCTGCGGCACACTGAACGGTAGTCACAATTCCCAGAAGATTCCTGGTTCCCCCAGGGCCGTTATCATTTTTATACCCCATCCAAGTCGTTCGGGTAGGCAGCGGCAGTTCATCAAAGGAAACGATGTTCGTTCCATATTCCATGTTGTCCACAGACGGGCTTTCCGGCAGTTCCAGCATGTGTTCATTAATCCAGTCCCCTTTTTTAATGTCATGGATGGCATAACCTAAAACTACCCCGTACCGAATGATCTCTCCTCCTGCTGGTATCTCTTTTAAGGCAACCTTATGAGCCTGGGGAATATCCTGATTGGCTGTGAGATCTTCCATGATCTTAGTTCCCTTTGGTGTGTCCTGGACCACCACCACCACATTGTCCTGATCTTTGATCTTGACATAGTTTCGTTTTCCCATACATCTCCTCCTCGCTTGCTTTTGGAGACGGTTAAAAAACAACAAAAACCGTCCCTTCTTTGGGCCATTTTCCGGCACCGTTTGATGTTGATACCTCTATTTTACCTTTATAATCCTCAGATGTAAAATTGATAATAATTAGACAAGTCAAAGTTTTTTTTAGAAAACCATTGGCAGCCCAAATTTTTTGTTTTATAATCATTATCATACACGAAAATCCTAGAATTTGAAACAAAGCAAATCTATTTCCAAAAATTGTCAGTGAAAAGAGAAAGAAATACAGGTAGAATCTTTATGGACACGAAACAGATCGAATATATTCTGAAAATTGCAGAAGAAAACAATATTACCCATGCTGCCGAAAAGCTGCATTTAACTCAGCCTGCCTTAAATCAACAGCTGCTGCGTTTGGAGCGGGAACTGGGAATCCCTCTTTTTCACCGCTCCCGCACCGACTGGCGTCCTACCAGAGCCGGTGAGATCTATCTGGAAAACGCCCGAAAAATGCTGCAGATCAAACAGGAAACCTATAAGCAATTAGGAGATCTGGCAGTTCGGCAAAAAGGTACTCTGTCAGTAGCCTTTACTCCCGGACGAGGTACCTCCATGTTCTCCCATGTGTACCCTATGTTCCATCAAAAATATCCAGATGTCACGGTAGAGCCTTCCGAGCTGAGTGTCCGCAGGCAGCAACCTCTCATCGCCCGTGGAGAACTGGACTTAGGATTTCAGACTCTCTGCGAGGGACAAAGAACCAATGACGAATACATCCTTTTAGCTACAGAAGAACTCTTTCTGGCAGTGCCAAACGGTCATCCAGTCTGTGAAGAACATGATTATAAACGCCGCCAAAAGCAGAACAAAAACCTGAATTTTCCTGAACTGGACATTCGAAGACTCAAATATGAGCCGTTTGTCTTAATGTATAAAGAATCCACCATCCGGCAATGGGTGGACCAGCTGTTTGCCCAGGCAGGTTTTCTTCCCAATGTGCTTTTTGAAACTGCCAGCAACGAAACGATTCTTACCATGATTCGCAGCCGCCTGTGCTGTGGCGTTATTCCGGCTTACTACCTGCAAAAACCAGACGAAAATCTGGTATGTTTCTCCCTCCCGGAACATCCGGTATGGGATGTGGCAGCCTCTTACCGAAAGGGTTCTTACCTGTCTAAGGCGGCGCGGTATTTTATTAAACTGGCAGCAGAATATTGGAACAAAATCCCCTAAATCCGCTCTCCCTTTTGCAGTTTGCCAAAAATCCATACTAGCATCATCACTGCAGCGATTGCCAACACAAATTCCGATGTAAACTGAGCATAGGCCAGTCCATAAAGGGGAAACAAGTAATTCAGCACATAAAGGGATGGTATCTCAAGGGCAACTTTCCGTAAAATAGCAAACAGAAGCGCTGCTTTTCCCAGCCCAATCGCCTGGAACACGCCTACTGCCAGAAAATCCATGCAAAGGAAAGGAAGCCCCAGACAAAAACCGCGGAGAAAACTACTTCCATAGGCAATAATATTCTCATTATTCATAAATGCGCCAATAAGAGATCCAGCCCCCAAATAATACCCCAAGGATACCAATGCAATGAAAGGCAGAGTAATCTTTGCCACAAACACAAGACTTTCCTTCATTCGCTTTATGTTTCCGCTGGCATAGTTGTAACTGATTAACGGCATAATTCCCTGGGAAAATCCCAATGCCACCTGCATGGGAACCATATTGATCTTCTGAGTAATTCCCATAGCAGCTACTGCATCTGCTCCATAGGAAGAGGTAAAATTGTTGAGAATCGTCATTCCTGTCACATTCAGCAGGTTCTGAATGGATGCCGGGATTCCCACACCGCATATTCCCAATATAATCCCACGCTGCAGACTGAACTTTTTCGGCTGCACACAGACAAATGTGGTTTTTCTTCTTACATAAAGCAGCACAAAAAAATAAAGACACGCCACACAGTTGGAAAGGAACGTGGCAAGTCCTGCTCCGGCAGCTCCCATATTAAATCCCCAGGGTAAAATAAAAATCGGGTCCAGTATAATATTTAGCATACATCCGCTCATGGTTCCCACACTGGCATGAAAAGATGCACCTTCCGACCTTACCATGTAAGCCATGACCACATTTAAAATCGCCGGAGCTGCGCCGCAGATCACGGTCCACTTAAGATATTCACTGGTAGCTGCCACTGTAGAAGCATCCGCTCCTAAAAGGGCCAGCAAAGGGCCGCGAAATAGGAAACACAGCAGGGAAAAAACTCCGCCGCTAAGAAGGGAACAGTAAAAACCAAAGGCAGAGCTGCGCCGCACGGTCTCATAATCCTTACTTCCCAAAGCACGGCTCATCATACTGGAACTTCCCACGCCAAACAAATTATTGACTGCATTAAAAGCCAAAAGCACAGGACCTGCCAAAGCCACAGCCGCATTCTGCACCGGATCATTGACCATTCCCACAAAGTAAGTGTCCGCCATATTGTAAATCACCATTACCAGGGAACTTAAAATAGTAGGAATGGCCAATTTCGCCACTGCCCTGGGAATCGGTATCTCCTCAAAAAGAGCTGTATTCTGGTTCTGCTCCATAAATTTATCCTCCTGTTCATAGAGTAATAAAATTGATTCTATCACGTTATTCTCTATAAAACAAGACATTTCAAAAAGATGAACAGACAGGGCAAAACTGTCAGCTTGGCCCGCCTGTTCCTCTTAAATTTCTCTATAAGTTCATGGACAAAATATCAAAACCGATACAAATTCAGCCCGATTTCCTCGTCCATTCTTCGCTCTATGGTTCCCTCAAGCTTGGTCACGGTGATCTCTGCCGTTGCTGACACATAACAGGCATTCATATGTCCACCCATAATCCGCATCTCCTCATCACATAGATTTACATGAAAATGCAGATACATTTCTCCTTCCTTGGTGGAAATATTTCCGGTCAGGGATGTAATCTCCATAGGCCCAACCAGTTCATTTTTCTTATACACTTTATGCACTGTGTCAAAGAGTCCTACTACCGCCCGGTTTGCCGCCCCCAGTCCCACGGCAGAACCAGCACCAATCCCTTCTTTCTCGCACAGCTCCCGGATTTTTTCCAGAATCTCCTCCCCTGGATCTACCCGCATAACAAAATGGTTTCCCAACTGTTTATATTCCATCTTAATCTCCTTTTTACAATACCAAACACCACAAAGGCACAGTCACCAATGTCATCAATGTGGAAAATACCACGCATTTTGTGGCAAATACCACATCTCCCTGATACTTGTTGGCAAGAATTGCTGTGGTGCTTCCTGCCGGCATGGCCGCCAAAAGCACAGATACCCCGGTAATCAGCCGGTCTATCCCAAAAAGACGACATCCCACAAACGCAATCCCCGGAATCACGGCCAGACGGACAAAGGTATAGCGAAGCACTGGTTTGCTTACCATACCAGCCAGCTCCATATCTGCAAAAATTGTCCCAATCAAAATCATGGAAAGAGGCGTTGTACAAGCCCCCACCGTCTGTATGGTCATACCCAAAAATTCTGGAAGAGGAAGCTGGCCAATCATCAGAACCAGTCCTATATACACAGCCACAATACATGGGTGAGTAACCACCTTTTTGACCACCTCTCTGGTGCTGCTGCTTTCTGTAAAACAGGCAATCCCCGCAGACCACATGACAATCCGAAGAGGCACCAGATAAATGGAAGCATACATCAGCCCTTGCGCTCCAAATACCCCCTCTGCAATGGGATTTCCCATAAATCCTGCATTGGAAACCAATGTGGCATATTGAAACACTTTTTTCCTTCCAGGCTCTTCTTTATTATATAAGGTCCGGCTTAATCCCATGCACAAGAACTGAATCAACACAGAAACCATCAAGATGACAAATGCGCTTTTCAAAATTTCCATATTAAATTCCATACGGAAAGAATGAATAATATTACAGGGAAGGACTAAATAAAGAATCAAATCCGTCAAAATATCTTTTGCTGTTTCCGGAAGAATCTTTTTCTTCCGAAGTACGGCTCCCACCACCAACAGAAGAAACAATTCTCCCTGTAGATTCAGCAAACTGGAAAGTTCCATGATTATTATCCTCCCTGTAGAAAATGGGTTTATTTTATTGTTACCGCTTCATCTCCATGCCTACCTGTATCATCCGAAACAAGCGGTCCGCACCATTGGCATACAATTCCTCCGCCCGCTTTAGCGCCTCTTCTATCTCCATGGCTCCGTTAATGGTTGGAAGAATACTCTTAACGCCAAACTCATAAATCTTGTCTGCACCGTCCCCCATGCCGCCTACAATGGCCACTGCAGGCACCCCTTTCTTTTTGCACCGCATACCGATTCCACTGGGAACCTTGCCAAAAGCTGACTGCCAGTCAATCCGCCCTTCCCCGGTCACGACCAGGTCTGTCCCCTCCAAAAGCTGGTCAAACTCAATCAAATCCAGAACCGTCTCAATACCGGATTTTAACTCTGCATGAAGGAATACACAAAGAGCCGCTCCCAGTCCTCCTGCTGCCCCTGCTCCTGGAATCTTGTCCACATCCATGCCAAGCTTTTCCCCAATCACCTGAGCATATTGCTTCATTCCAGCTTCCAACTTATGCAAAATCTCCTCTGTGCCGCCTTTTTGCTTGCCAAATGTATAGGTAGCCCCATCTGGCCCTGTAAGAGGATTGTTCACATCACACATTACCGTAATCCGGGCTTTCGCCACAGCTGGGTGAATCCCTGACAAATCAATGTCTCTCACCTTTTCCAAATCTGCGCCTGTCCCTGCCAGGTCATTTCCCTCCTCATCCAGAAAACGGATTCCCAGCGCCCGCATGGCTCCCATGCCTCCATCATTGGTAGCGCTGCCGCCAATCGCGATGGAAAGATTGGTATAACCGGCATCCAAAGCATCTTTAATCAACTCACCAGTACCGTAAGTAGTCGTATAAAGAGGATTTCTCTTCTCGGTCGGAACCATTGGCAGACCAGAAGCAGCCGCCATCTCAATGATCGCTGAATCTCCATGAAATATTCCATAAGAAGCTTCCCGGTTCTCCATCAAAGGTCCGTGAACTGGCACGGATTTTATCTCTCCCTTTGTCACGGCAATCACTGCATCTACGGTGCCTTCTCCTCCGTCTGCAATGGGTACTCCCAGGGTCTCACAGCCTGGAAAAATGCGGTTGGCAGAATCCGTCAGCAGACGAATGATCTGCTCTGAGGACAAAGTTCCCTTAAACGAATCCGAAGCAAATAAAAATTTCATACCTTCCTCCTTATACCTATGAACATTATACGCAATAAGCCGGCAAATGTCCAGAAGGAATGCCGGCTTATATTATGGTAGTAAAAGTAGCTTGTTACAATCTATTTATTCGATCAGTCCAGCCTTTTTCATCTCACTCTTAATCTTGTCAAGCACTGGACCTTCTGGTGTAGCCAAATTGGGGGTGTATGGAACACCAATGTCCCGCCCTCGAAGATTTGCCATATCTTTTGCCGCCACCGGGAAGCTGGCTCCGTCCATGGACAGACGCACCGGGTTCAGCTTAAACTGGGCTTCTAAAGAGCCTTTCCAATCACCTGCTACAAACTTGTTGTAAACATCTGTAATCAGCTCCGGCATAAAATTAGCTGCCGTGCAGACGCCGCCCACCGCTCCATGACACATGGAAGCATATAACAATGTATCCTTTCCTCCAAACACCTTAAAATTCACATCTCTGGTTCTTCGGATAAATTCAGCAGTCTGGGTAATATCGCCGCTGGTATCCTTCATTCCCACAATGTTGGCTACCTCATGGGCAAGACGCTCTACCAGATTGCCGGACATGGTATATCCCACCCGTCCCGGATTGTTATAAAGCAGCACTGGCATATCGGGAACACAATCCGCAACGGTTTTAAAATGCAGATAAAGCTCAGTCTCAGTAGGCTTTAAAAACATAGGCTGAAGAATGGAAATTCCAGCTGCCCCATTTGCTTTTGCCATCTTTGCCAGACGAACACATTTTTTGGTGCTGATGGCTCCAATGCCAAAATATACAGGAACCCGGCCAGCCGCCTGATCGACCATAATTTTTAAGCCCCGCTCCATCTCATCTTCTTCTACCACATAAAATTCGCCGTTGCTTCCAAATGCCAGGATTCCAAGAACCCCGCCTTCGATTACATAATCCACCTGCTCCCGCAGCTTCTTCTCATCAATCTGCTCGTCGGCGTCAATTGGAGTCAGAATCGGAACGACGACACCTTTGATAAAATCCGTATTCATACCTGTCTCCTTCCTTTGGATGGTCTTACACCATCCTTTTTATGACTCCACTGTTGTGTTGGCAATCTTCTCATAATACTTTACAATGCTTGAGTGATCCTCTTTCTCATATCCATCTGCCTTTAATCCCTGCATAATCTCCATCAGCTGGCCGGTCAGCGGTACAGGAGAACTGATGGCATGAGCCGCGTTCAGGGCATTATTCAAATCTTTAATGTGCAGCTCAATACGGAATCCTGGCTTAAAGTTTCTGTCCAGAATCATAGGAGCCTTGGCATCCATCACTGTCGAGCCTGCCAGACCACCCCGGATTGCCTTATACACAAGCTCTGGGTCTGTTCCCGCTTTCTTGGCAAACGTCAGCGCCTCTGAGACAGCAGCAATATTCACAGCAACCACAATCTGGTTAGCCAGCTTGGCCACATTTCCAGAACCCAGTTCACCCACATACACCACAGAGCCAGCCATCACCATCAACATATCATAATACTTGTCAAACAAATCCTTCTTTCCGCCCACCATCACAGACAAAGTTCCGTCAATGGCCTTAGGCTCTCCGCCAGAAACCGGCGCATCCAGCATCTCAATCCCGTACTTGGCCGCCTCTTCTCCGATTGCCTTGCTCTCAGTTGGGTCAATGGAACTCATATCAATCAGAACCAGTCCCGGTTTAGCGCCTTCTGCAACGCCATCTTTGCCCAGCACTGCACTTCTTACATGAGGAGAATTGGGAACCATGGTGATCACCACTTCCACTTGGGAAGCCACCTCTTTGCCATTCGCAGCAGACACAGCTCCGCAAGACACCAGATCCTCCACTGCATCCGTATTAAAATCAAATACCACAACCTCATGGCCTGCCTTCACCAAATTCTTAGCCATCGGCCGCCCCATAATTCCCAAACCAATAAATCCAACCTTCATTCTGTTTCCCTCGCCTTTCATTAAATTTGACCCGACAGCTCTTCCCAAAAGCGCCATCCCTCGCACTTTCCAAGAACAACCGTCAAACCTTACTTATGATGGCATTATAAAAAAAAATCCCTTTTATGACAACACAAAAACTCCACAAAATCAACCAACAATCCCATACACATGTCATAATATTTCAAAATTATTTCAGATTACATTCAAAATTATTTCAAAATTGATTCAACTCTCCACATCGTTTCATTCAATCTCTTAATTGCCTCAATCCCCACATCATTTCACTTAATCTCTTAATTGCCTCAATCCTCTGCATCATTTCACTCAATCCCATACTTCTTCCGCCGCCTCCACAAAGTCGCCTTACTAATTCCAAGCTCTTTCGCCGCTTTTTCCTGGTTCCCTCCATACCTTCGAAGTACATCCGCGACCTGCTTTGCCTCCTCATTCCCCCCAAAAGGCTCTCCCGTTCCTCCTTCCCCAAAATCCCTTTCCTTTTCCTGGCCTGCACGTAAAACTTGGGGGTACAGCTCCTCCAAAAGCCTCTCCACCACAACCTCATCCAAGGTCCGCTTCCTGGCTGTCAAAATCAGACGGTCACAAAAGCTTTCAATCTGAAACAGATTTCCTTTCCAGGAATATTCAAGCAGCCGTTTCTTTCCACCCGCTGTCAGCACATGATACCGGGAATACCGCTCACAACACTCCCTTATGGTATCGTCCAGCTTCTGCCTCAAATCCTCCGGCCGCTCCCGAAACGGTGGAATTTTCACCTCCAAACCAGATAGAAGATAGCCAAGATCTTCCCTTAACCTGCCATCTTCCATCAATTCCATTGGAGTCGATTTAAGCGTCACCATCACACGCACATCCACCCGCCGCAAGCTTGCAATCTCCTCCCCATGACACACATGAAAACGAATCAGCTGGTACAAACGATACTGATTATCCCAGGTTAGTTCCTGAACATCCTGAATCAACAGAGAACCGCCATTGGCCTGAAAAACCGCGCCCCTGCCGCCAAACAACATCCCTCTCTGCTGTTCCCCGGACAGTCCGCCGCAAGGCACATCCAGAAAGGGTCCGTTTCCACGGCTGCTCTCATTGTGAATACTCTCTGCCAGCATTCTTTTTTCGGTTCCCGGTTCTCCCATGAGAACCACCGGCTGCCCGGACAACGCATACAATCTGGCCTTATGAACACACTCTTTCATGCTTTTTGATTTTTGTAAAATATCCTCAAACCGCACCAAAGGAGGCAGACCTTGTCTCTGCCTCCCTTCCTGTTTCTTTTGAGAAAGCTTTTTCTGCACCTTATGGCAAGTCAGAATCGCCCCTTCCACACGCCCCTCCAAAAGCACCGGCGCCATAACTGCAAACACCTGTCCCTGGTCTCCTTCCAAAAAAAGAGAACATTCCTCTCCCTTTACCAACACCTGCTCCAGCTCCTCCTCACCAATTCCAGGAACTGCCTCTCTTATAAAAAGCCCTTTTAACTCCTGAGACGTCCGGCCAACCAAATCCTCCATCCGCGGATTGGCTGCTGTGATTATCCCTTTCCCATTCAATTGAAGAATGCCGTTATAGGAATAATCTAACAATGTCTCCATCTGAGCAGCTGTTTTTTTCTCCACACAGACCGCATAATCCATCCGCTCTGCCATGGCAAATGCCTGACGAAAAGAATCCTCAGTCACAGAAAGAAACAAAGACGGCACTCCGGACTCTGCTGCCTTTGTCACCGCCAATTCTCCCCCTATGATTAAATCCACCCCATCCTTCACTGCATTTTCCACAGCAGAAGGCAATTCCTCTCCCTGATGTACATAATAGGTTCGAAGAACAATTTCATACAGCTCGTCAAAATAAGACATATCGCAAAACATATTGGGAAATCCCACCACACCGATGATTGGTTTTGATTTTTTTACAATCTGTCTTGCCTTCCCAACTAAAAGAGCCATCTCCTGAGCGGTCAAAACCATTTCCACCACTGGAATATCGGTATATTGTTTAATCAAAGATGCCTGCAGTCCCCTAGCAATAATAATGGATGCCCCATCTGCAATGGACTGCCTTGCTTCCATCACCGCTGACTCTGTGGTGATAACGCGCATTTCCTGAATTTCATACGTTTTTTCCTGTAAAATATTGTGGGCCTGACGGAGCATCTCCTCCCTTGGTACCAAAAGTACAATTTTTCCCATGACTCGTTACCTGCCTTTTATCTGCTCATCAATAAATCACCGTTTTCCTTCAACCAACCTCGTCTGGATTTATAATCCGGCAGCACAGCTTCCACTAAGTTCCAGAATTTCTTGGAATGATTCATCTCCTTTCGGTGGGCCAGCTCATGAACCACCACATAATCCAGCACTTGTTCCGGAGCCAGAATCAGCCTCCAGTTAAAATTCAGATTTCCCTTAACGCTGCAGCTTCCCCAGCGGGTCTTTTGATCCCGGATGGAAATCCTTCCATAATCTACCCCCATCTTCTGTGCAAAAAAAGCCGCCTTTTGCTCCAACACTTGCGCTGCCAGCCTTTTATGCTGTTCGTAATCTTTTTGGGTCCATTGTGGCAGATTCTCTTTTCTCTTCTCCCGCTCTTTTTCCTTTCGCTCCATATTCTGCTGGACCTGAAGAATCCAGTCCTGCTTCTCTCTCACAAATCTTTCCACCCTTGCCCTTCCATATCTCATGGGAGTCCGCACAATCACTCGTTTGTCTGGACGCACCTCCAAAGACATGGTTTTCCTGGCGCTGCGAATCCATTCATATTCCATTTGATTTCACCTGACCTTTCTTAAAAAATTGTCTTTTCCTGTAGATATTTATCAACTTCATTGTATATTTTTTAAAATTAAATCATTTTTTAACAATTCCCTACTTGCTTTCCTCCTCCGATTTGTTATACTTAAGGACATGATTTTAAAAAGGAGGACTGCCATGGATTTAGTAAGCCAATTTATTGAAAATTATAAAAAAAAGATTCCCTTTTATGAGTCTGCCGGCCGACTAGCCGCCGCTCAGCTGGAATCGATTTTACAGTCTGCCGGTATCCGTGCCATGGTCACCTCCAGGGCCAAGAACCCTGACCGCCTGAAAGCCAAGGTTACACGCCGAAATACCAGACGAGCAGCCCCCTATAAAAATATGCGGGAAATCTATGACGATATTGCCGACTTATGCGGCGTCCGGGTTTCTTTGTATTTCCCTGGAGACCGAAACAAAACCGGAGATGTGATTGCTGACCAGTTTGATATTATCAACATACGTCATTTTCCGGAACAATCCAGCCCGCCTACTTATAATCGGCGTTTCTCTGGCTACTGGGCCACTCACTACCGGGTCTTATTAAAAGAAGACACTTTGACTCACGCCCAAAAGCGCTATGCCTCCGCACGACTGGAAATTCAGGTCGCCTCTCTGCTCATGCATGCATGGTCTGAAGTAGAACATGACCTGATTTACAAGCCTCTTCAAGGCAGCCTTTCCGAAGAAGAGTTTGCCATTATTGATGAATTAAACGGTCTGGTTCTTTCTGGTGAGATCGCCCTGGAGCGACTTCAAAGCGCTGGCAACAAACGGCTCCTCAGCAAAAAAGCCGCTTTTGACAGTCAGTACGATCTGGCCTCCTATCTGTATAATTATTTAAGCAGCAACTTCCGCAAGGAAGATGTGGAACTACGCATGGGAGACGTAGAATTGTTGTACCGCCTGATCAGCCGCCTGGGAATGAACAGCGTCAAAGCCATTGAACCGGTTATGAAATCCGTAAAATTTGAAAAAGATAAACGGAACATTTCCCAGCAAATCATTGACCAGATTATCACTGGCAATGAAATGCATTACGAAACCTACCAGGAACTGCGCACCGTCAACCATGAAATCGACGAAAAAGCGGCTCTTGCCATTGGAAACTTTCTGGACAGCTGGGTTCGGCTGGAAAATCTGCTGAATCTGATTGCCAGCCGCAATTCACCCAAACAGCGGGGAGCTTTTCACATTAATTCTTTAAAACGCATGAATCTGCTGGATTCTGACTGTATCGGAGCCATTGTCTCTCTGCGGAAACTGCGCAATATGCTCATACATGATATTGAGATTCCGGAGACAGACATTATTCTGAAACGCACCAAAGAAGCCCAGGATCTTCTCCGAAAACTGGAAATTCAATTTAAAATCAGCTCTGCTTCTGACAGCGGCTCCTAAATCATCTTCTTTAACCACCGGAAGGTCTTTTTTTCCGACAGCATTGTCATACCCCAGGCAAACAATACCATGGGGACCATGATCGACAGGGTAATGCCCTTTTTTGTGGACGGCAAAGGATTCCATCCTGCCGTCCAGCCGTATATCTGAAAAAACCAGGTCTGGCTCAAATAAATCCATTCGCTCATTCCCCGCAGCCGAGGATACAGTTTCCGGTTTTTTAAGGGAACGGCTATGGCAGCGGCAAATAAAAAAAACGATGCCGGCGCTGCCGAAAAAACCAGGTTCACATTTTCACAATGGCGCACTTCCAAAAACATAAACAGCACAAATACTGCAAATCCCCCGGCTCCCACTCCCAAAGGAATCTGTTTTTTGGTCTTTGCAAACCACAACCCCAAAGAGACAAAGAAAAAACCGTAAAACAGGCCATTGCGCACAGTAAGAAAATACCGGAAATACAACAAAAGCAGCTCCATCAGTTTCTCTGGAAAACGATGGTTGTAATACCAGTTGTCGCACATACATCCAATGGTAAACAAAATCCAGCCTGCCACAAGAAGATGTCCTATCTTTGCACCTTTTTGGTAGCAAAACCACACCAAAAGACAGGCAACCAGCACAGCCGGAAGATACCAAAGCTGAACCGTAGTGCTTCCAAAAAAGAAACATTGTATATAATTAAAAACCGCTTTTCCCACATTCCGGTCTGGATTGTAATACCAGTTATGGTAATCCAAGGGAAGATAAAGAACTGACCACAAAATATACAATTTCAAAATCCGCCCACAATATCGAAACACCGCCTTTCGGCTGCTTTCCGGCTGTTCCCGGTCTACTTTTTGAAACAGAAAAAATCCGGCGATTATGAAAAATACCGGAACTGCCAGATTGGACAGGCAGCCGCCAATCAGCAGCCGCCATTTGCTCTCTGGCGGATAAAAAATCTGAATCATGTGTCGGGCCGCCACCAGAAGGGCCAAACCCAGCTTCACTATATCCAATCCGTTGTACAGACGCTTCTCCGTCATAATTTCCTCTTTCCCTAATCCAAAAATGTCACAGCCTTGCATGGCGTGCGGTAATTGTACGGCGAAATAACGATTCCTGTGGTAGCATTACTTGCATGGATTACCTGTCCTCCACCTATGTACAAAGCCACATGGTTAATTGTATTCCCACTGGCATAAAACAAAAGATCTCCTGGCTGCACCGAATCTATGGCAATCTCTCTTCCTTTGGACGCCTGGTCTCTGGAGCTTCGTCCGGTGGTTATACCAAAATTAGCAAACACCGCCTGGGTAAATCCGGAACAGTCAGCTCCATTTGTCAGGCTCGTTCCGCCATAAACGTAAGGATTCCCTAAAAATTGTTTTGCATAAGCCACCACAGCCGTCCGGGTGGCGGAAACCACCGCTGTCTGATTTGGGACTGGACCTGCTATGGGCGATGGAGCGCTCTGACTGCCTGGATTTACCGAAAACACAGGCGCAGAACTTTTCTGAGAATTGTCACTTTGCACCGGATTGGCTGCAATAAAGGTGGAATCTGGCTTTGTTCCTGTATTGCTGCTTTCTGCCTGACGGACCTGTTCCAGGGCTGCTATGGCCTCTTCTGCTTCCATCTTTCGCTGGTTTTCTTCAGCAAGCTTTAAACGTTCCTCTTCCAGGGAAACAGCCTGATCAAATTCCACTTGGGTTTTACAGTATTCTTTGGAAACATAACCGATCAGATCTGCATCCACCTCTACCTTGTAAAAGCTGCCTTCTTCCCCAAGAACCACATATCGGGCGCCTTTGGAAAGCAATGTCAAAACATTGCTGTCCAGGTTGGGCTGTTCTCGCAGGCGCAGGCTTTCTGCGGTAATGGAAACAAACTCCCTCCCAATGGACTGGGCTAGTTTTTCTGCTGCCTCTCCGGTAATAAAGTATTGAGCTTTCATGTAACCGGTCACAGTACCAGACTGAATCCGATACCAGGTTCCTCCCTGGCCTTCCACCGTTTCTTCAATTACAGCAGCACAATTATTATAAATTTTACCCACAATCCGGCTGGACGTAGTGGGCTGTTCCCGGATATTCACATAATCGCTCACCTGAGATACGGCAATATGAGAATAATCTTCCTGGGCAGTTACAGATACCACCGGATGAAGAGACTTCCCCACCTCTCCATAAGCAGTTACACTTCCAGACAGAAGAATACACAGACCCCACACTGCCGGTATTTTCCAATTTTTTCTCATAGGCACTTGTCTCCTTTAGTGCTGTGTTGTCATGCTCTCCTCATTCCGGCAGGGACACCGTCCTGCCCAGGTTACTGCTTTGGGTCAGATAGCGTTCAGCGCTGACCACCGCATTGGCCCCGTCAGCCACTGCTGTCACAATCTGCCTTAACTGCTTTGTCCGCACATCTCCGGCAGCAAAAATACCGGGAACATCTGTCTTTCCGTCTTCCTCTGCCTCAATATATCCATGGTCCATGGATACCAACCCCTCAAACGGCAAGCTGTTGGGCGTAATTCCCACAGCAATAAACACACCGTCCACAGGCAGCAAGGAGCGTTGGCCGGTTTTTACATTTTTCAGAGTCAGCCCTTCCACCTTCTGACTGCCAGTAATCTCTTCTGCTATACTGTCCCACACCACAGTTACATTGTCCAAAGAGAAAACCTTTTCCTGTAAAATCCTGGCTCCCCTCAGTTCATCTCTCCGGTGAATCAGATACACATGGCGGCACATTCTGGATAGGAAAATGGCATCCTCCAGCGCCACATCCCCTCCGCCGATCACTGCTGTCACTTTTCTCTTAAAAAATGCTCCGTCACAGGTTGCGCAATAACTGATTCCCCGTCCGGCAAATTCAGCTTCCCCTGGTATCTGAAGTTTCCGGTGGGTCGCACCGGAAGCAATGATTACTGCCTTTGCCAGGTATTCCTGCTTTCTTCCTATTACACGCTTCCACACCAGCCCTTCCTGCTGTTCAGGGAAAGCATCTTCTGTTTTCTGAAAATACCGTTTTGTCCCGACTGCTCCAATCTCTTGCACCTGCAGCTCCGCGGCCTGCAGCTCTTTATTTCCCTCAGTCATCAGTACAATCTGCTGAACTTCATCTTCTGCAAATTCTGCTTCCAGCTTTTCTGCATGCTCCCGGAATTTCACTCCCAGGTCAAAACCGTTCATCTCCGGCAATCCCGGATAATTGTCCACCTCATACGTATTCAATACCTGGCCCCCGCTCATCGTCGCCTTTTCCAGTACCAACGTATGCAGTTTGGCCCGCATGGCATAGATTGCAGCTGCCAGTCCGGCAGGACCAGAACCAATTATAATCAGATCATATCCTTCTGTCATTTTTTTGCTCCATTTCTGCCCTTGAATTTTAATGGCGTTTTTTCCTATTCAGTATATCATATCTCTTTTTAAAGTTATACACTCTTTTAAAAATTGTAATAAAGATTTACCATTTCTTCAATTAAAAGCAATCCGATAGGACCCAAAAGAAATCCGGCAATTCCAAACAGCTGCAGACCTACATACATGGAAATCAATGTTTCCAGAGAAGTAAGTCCCACTCGGTTTCCCATCATTTTCGCCTCCAAAATTTCCCTTAACAAATAGCAAATCAGATAAAGAGCCATAAGAATCAGCCCTTCTCCCCATCGTTTCTGGAAGAAGCAAAAGATTCCCCACGGGACCAGAATGGTGCCGGTTCCGAAAATCGGCAGGGCATCTAAAATTCCAATCCCCATTCCTGCCAAAATGTAATATGGATTTTTTAACAGCCAAAATCCGCCTGTGCAAATAAGCGTGGTCAACAGCATAATAATTCCCTGGGTTTTCAGATAGGCATTGGCAGTAATTGCCAGACAACGGCTGATTCGTGCATACTCCTCACAAAACAGCGAACGAATGCAGCGGCGTTTCCACTGCTCCATCTCCTGTAAAATCATCCCAACGGAAACCAGCAAAACCACAGATACCACGGTTATCTCCATGCCCACCCGGAAAACCGTAACGGAATTAACCATCAGATAGGGCATAGCTGCCTGCTTGATGCTGTCTGCCAGACCTTGAAGCATTTCTCTCATCAAAATCACCAGACAATCTGGACTTAAACAAAAACATTCTTCAATCTTATGGCACATTCCGGTAAGCCACACATCCATCTCTTCCACCCATACCGGAATCTGATTCAAAAACATTCCTGCTTCCATACAAAGCTTACGTCCGGCAAAATATATGACGGTAAACAATACAGAAAGCGCCACCATAAGCTCTGCGACCCCAATCACGCCCACAGGAATGGCAATCACTTTTCTTTTTCCCCGTATATTTATCCCCATACGACAGCGCTGTGCCAGCCAAAAGGCTGAGGGCCGCAGCAAAAGCGCCAGCCCCCAGGCCATCAAAAAGGGAACCACGAGAGGCAGCAGATAACGGAATACTCCGTACACTGCCCCTGTGACTCCCAAAATACATAAAATTTTCTTCAGTTTCTTATCTGGTTTGCCCATGGTCTCACCTGTTTTTTGTTTTGTACTTCCTTTGTACAAAAACTATTCTGTCCATCCAGACAAGAAATATTCAGGGAGATTTTTCATTTTTTTGCTTTCTTTGCCTTTGGTTCTTCTGTCTTTGTCTCTGTCTTTTTTGCCTTGGACTTAGGTTCGTCTGACTTTGCATCCGGCTTCTGTGCCTTGGACTTTGATTCATTCAGCTTTTCATTCGGCTTTGACTCTTTGGACTTTGGTTCATCCGGCTTTACATCTTGCTTTTGTGTTTTCGCTTTTGATTTATCCGATTTGTCCTCTGTCTTCGGCTCTTTAGACTTTGATTCATCTGGTTTATTCTCTAGCTTTTGTGCTTTGGACTTTGATTCATTGGGTTTGTCCTCTGGCTTTTCTGCCTTTGGCTCCGGCTCATTCTCTGCCTTTTCCACTGGAACTTCCGGCTCATGGGACTTGGACTCCATCTCTTTTAACACATCTTCCCATTCCGGCTCGTTCTCATTTTTCCGCTTTAACCAGAAAAATCCATGTCCATCCACCCGCACTGCTGCCGCTTCCATCTCATTGCCATTATTCAAATCTCGGTAAATTCCGTCTCTTTCATCAATCCATGCAATTCTTGGCTCATCGCTAAAGTTAAAAAGACCAATCATCTTGCCATTTTCACTTTCCCGAACCAAACCCAGAACCGAATCATCCCAGGTTTCTATGGTGCGGAAACCTGCTGAAGCATCAAAAACCGCCTCTTTTGCCCGAATCATTTCCAAACGGGACAAACGATGGAAAAGCCGTCCCTGTACAGTATGAGGCTTGTCAATATTGTCTACCAAATCCCATACAAATTTCCCTCTGTGAATATATCTGGAATCTGGCGCCTTATGGGGATCTTCTTTATAGGTGTAATCGTTGACCTGTCCAATCTCATCTCCACTGTATAACATGGGGATTCCCGACAAAAACAGCATATAGGCATGAAGCATTACATCCATCTGAATGGCAGCTCCCATGGCTGCCTCATTTTGCTCAAAGCCAGCCTTTTCCACACCGCACATCGATGCTGTAGTTCCACAGAACCGGGCGTCTCCAGTAACCAAATCTTCATTATAAAGCTCTCCCCGGCTGACGCTGTCAAGCAACTTGCCTGTAAAGTAGTCATTCAAATACTTTTTGTGAGGCACTTGCTTCATTCCCCACTTTTCCAAAAGTGGATAGTCCAAACCCCAGCCAATATCATCATGACATCTTAAATAGTTCAGGAAAGTATAAGTAGAAGGCAGGCTGCCAACAATCTCCATCTGGCGCTTTAACAGTCTTACATCCCGCGTAGCCACTGTATGCCAGGTAGTTGCCATTGTGGTCACATTATAAAGCATATGGCACTCTGGCTTCTCCACGGTTCCAAAGTAAGGCGCAACTTTCTCCGGTTCCATCACAACCTCTCCAAGCAGCACAATCCCCGGACATACGATCTCCCCGATCATACGCATCATTCGAACAATCGTATGAACCTGAGGCAGGTTCCGACAGTCGGTTCCCAGCTGTTTCCAAATATATGGCACTGCATCAATCCGCAACACATCAATTCCCTGATTGGCCAGATACAAGAAATTATACACCATCTCATTAAACACTACCGGATTGCGGTAATTCAAATCCCACTGATAAGGATAAAAACTGGTCATTACAAATTCCTGCCGCTCCGGAAGATAGGTAAAGTTTCCTGGCGCTGTAGTAGGAAATACCTGGGGCACGGTCTTCTCATACATAGCAGGCATAGAATAATTGTCAAAGAAGAAATACCGGTCCTGATATTCCTTTTCACCTGCTCTGGCACGTTTTGCCCACTCATGGTCTTCGGATGTGTGATTCATAACAAAATCCAGACATACGCTGATGTCCTGTTTGTGACACTGGTCTGCCAGTCTCTCCAAATCCTCCATGGTCCCCAGCTTTTCCTGAACTTTCCGGAAATCTGCCACTGCATAACCGCCGTCTGACCGGCCCTCCACCGTATCCAAAAGAGGCATCAAGTGAATGTAATTTACCTTACACCGCTTAATGTAATCCAGTTTTTTGCGCACTCCTTCCAGATTCCCCGCAAACTGGTCCACATACAGCATCATTCCCAACATTCCATTCTTCCGATACCAGTCTGGATTCTTCTCTCTCGTCTCGTCCAACTTCTTTAAAGAAGACTTTCTCTCCTCATAAAACTGGTGCAAATGGGTCATCAAATCGTCAAAAAACCACTGATTGTCATACAACTCCATATACAGCCATTTTAATTCATCCAAATGACGTTCCAGACGGGTCTGGTAAATGTTGTCTGCTTTGTTTTCCATTTTTTCTACTTGCTCCATCGCTTTTCATCCTCCCACTTTTGTGATTCCCGTAAATCAAATGATTTTCCCAGCTGTTTTTATCCTTTTAAAATTTTGACTATTTTAGAACAGCTCCTGATCATTTGGCTAATAAGATACTCTTGCGTGTAATGATAATCATATCATGTATTTTGCTGACAGTACATGTAAAAATCAATGTTTCAGGAGGATATTTTTTGTTCTAATTTTTTATACTCTTATTCAAAAGTTCAATCAAAATTATTCAGTAATTGTTCAGTATAATTTTGTACAGAACAATTATGGACACAGACTATGAACAAAAAACCAGAGAACATCAGAGCCTCCTCTGATATTCCCTGGTTTTAATTTGTAACACCCTCTCAAAAAATTCTTTTCCCACTTATATTTTATCAAACTTCCGAAACACCTCCCCATCTGGCATCCGGCAATATTCCATAGCTTTTTGGGTAGTCGGATGAAGAAAGGAAAGCCGATATGCAGATAGGGCAATGTGTTCCATACCTTTTCCAGCCGTCTGAAAATCCGGATTGTATTTTCTATCCCCAAAAAGCGGGAAACCATGCCCCGCCATCTGAACCCGAATCTGATGATGCCTTCCTGTTTTTAAGGTAATCTCTGTTAATGTAAGAACCCCATAAGGTTCCATCTGTAAACATTTCAACCCACGACACTCTAGTTCCGCCTTCTTTGCACCACTTATCCCCATATCAACAATTCGTGAAACATTATTTTTCCCATCTTTCAACAGATAATCCACAAAGTTATCCACATTTTTATCCACTTTTCCACAAGCTACCGCCAAATATTGTTTCTTCATTGTGCCATCAGAAAGCTGGCTGCTCAACACTGCTGCTGCCTTTTTTTCTTTGGCATAAACCAAAATGCCGCTAACCGGCTTGTCCAGCCTGTGGATAACTCCCACATAAGGTTCTCCTGCTTTTGGGGATAAATTGTGGATATGCTGTCGAATCTGACTAACCATATCCCCTCCAATACCGCGGGAAGACTGGGAATCCAAACCTGCTGGTTTCCAGACAACTAGAATGTGGGCATCCTCATACAAAATCTCCACGAAATGAGACCTCCTCTTCTTGTTTCTATATATGATATAAAGGGCGAGAATATTCTCGCCCTTTATATCATATATTAATTTCTTAATTCTTACTACACTTTTTTCCTGCCGATTTTAATATTATGAAGCACTTCCGACTGAACCCCTACAGAAATCAACACTAAAATTCCCATAATAATGGATTGCCAATGAACCGAAATACCAGAGGGCAGATAAGTAAAAATCGTATTGATAATAAAGTAAATCAGGATTCCGAAAAAGGTCCCTGAAAACTTTCCTTCGCCTCCGGACAGTTTTATACCGCCAATCGCACACATGGCAATGGCATAGGTTTCGTATACATTACCTGCACTTAAAACTGCACTCCCACTGCTGGAAGCTAAAAGTACACCAGAAAAAGCTGCAATCGTCCCACAGCAGATAAATGCCTTGATCTTAATCCGATCTACATCCACCCCCATCATTCTGGCTGCCTCACAGTTGCCTCCCACCGCATAGATTCCCATACCAAACTTGGTATTTCTTGCCACATACATACAAAGAAACGTCATAATAAACAAAATAAATACCAAAATGGAAATACCACTCTTCATTCCTGGTATCATTCCTTTAAAAAACTGGGTATTAGCAAAGGTCAAAATGCTACCGCTGACAGCCACAGACTTTTTCGCAATAATCAGGATGACTCCTCTTAAGGCAAACATCATGGCAAGGGAAGCAATCCACGAGGAAATCCTCATTTTTGTCACCATAATCCCAATCATCAGCCCAGAGACCACGCCTACTAAAATTCCACAGATAATTCCCAAAATGGGATTTATCTGTCCCACCAGCCCCATCACTACGCCGCTTAATGCAAACACGGCTCCCACTGACAGATCAATCTCTGCACACAAGATCACAAAGGTCATTCCCAAAGCCAGGAATCCGCCATTTTTAGCTGCTTTCAGCAGAATATTGAACACATTGTTGGTAGACAGGAAATTCTTATCCCGGAATACAATGCTGGTGACAATAACCAACAGCAAAAATGCCAGGACTACACTTTTCGAATAAAGCATCTGACGAATATCGTTCTTTTTGTTCATACCCTACCCTCCTACTTTGCCTGTTCTCTCTGGATAAATACTGCAAACACAATAATTATCGCCTTAAACACCTGGGCAATTTGGTCTGGAATATTATTCATTACACAGGTCAGGGTGATCATCTGCATCATCAGTGCGCCTACCACAGTCCCCATCACCCGCGCCTTGCCGCCGCTCATAGGAGTTCCTCCGATTACCACTGCTGCGATGGCATCCAGCTCTGCCAGCTGTCCCAATGAACTTCCTGCTGCCACGGAAACCTTTGCTGCCTGGAAAATTCCCGCAAACGCCGCAAAAAACGCACTGATTCCATAGACGAACATCAAGATCACCGACGCATGGATTCCCGCCAGAATACTAGATCTTAAGCTGTCGCCCACTGCCTCAATCTGACGCCCCAAAACCGTCTTTTCTACCATAATCCATACCACCACAACTGAGAGAACAATCGGTACGATCTGGATTGGGATTACACCGCCGATTTTATAAGTTCCCCACAGAGAAAGCTGCTGTCCCACTTCTCCTAATTTATTAAAGTAAATATCCCGGCCGCCGCACAGCACCTGAGCCACGCCACGCAGTCCCAACTGTAGTCCCAAGGTAATCACCATGGCCTGAAGGCGCAGTTTTCCTACCATAAACCCTGTAAAACATCCGATCATCACAGACACCAGCACTGCTGCCGCAACTGAAGGCAGCAGCCCTGCCCCTGACATCATCTGCGCTGTCAGCACTCCGGAAAGAGCCATCATGGACCCAACGGAAATATCAATTCCTCCGGTAGAGATTACCAAAGTCATCCCCATGCCGCAAAGAATAGTAGGACAAATCTGAGTAATGATATTATTCAGATTGCTCAGCCGGAAAAAGTTGGGAGTAAACACTGAGTTCACCAGAATAAAGAACAGAAGCAATGTAACCGCACTGTATTTTTTCACCAACTGCATGGTATCTTGTTTTGTCGTACTATTCATGTGCCTTTCCCTCACTTTCACTGCCTTTTGCGATGGCTTCCATGATCTTATCCTGATGAATATCTTTATCGATCAGCTCACCCTTTACCTTTCCTTCTCTCATTACAATAATCCGGTCACAGTTTCGTTCCAGCTCTGCAATCTCCGAGGAAATCATCAAAATGGAAATCCCGCTCTTTGACAATTCCTGAATCAAATCTTCAATCTCTGCCTTGGCGCCTACATCAATTCCCCTGGTAGGCTCATCCAAAATAATCAACTTGGGATTCATGCACATCCATCTGGCCAACAGAACCTTCTGCTGGTTTCCGCCGCTTAAATTACAAATCTGCTGTTCCGGTGTGGGTGTCTTAATTTTCAGACGCTCAATATAATGGCGGACAATCTCATCCTGCTCCTTAAACTTTATGAAACCAAACCGGTTCAGTTTCGGCAGCAGCGCAATGGTCATATTCTCTTTCACAGACAGATGAGGAACAATTCCCTCCACCTTCCTGTCTTCTGTACAAAATCCCATTCCCTTTTTAATCGCATCTGACGGAGAATGAATATTGGCTGGCTCGCCCCACCAAAACACCTCACCGTCATCTGGCATGGTTGTTCCAAACAGCACCTGTGCCAGCTCCGTTCTGCCAGAGCCAAGAAGCCCAGCCAGACCTACCACCTCTCCCTGGCGGATTTCCACATCCAGTCCGTTTAACCGCATCCCCTGACGAATATTTTTCATATTCACAATGGGGGTGGCATTGGCAAAATCATACCCCTCTTTTTTCCGCTCCAAAGTTACGGTATCTTTACCTACCATCAAAGAAATTAACTTGAACTGATTCAAATCCTTAATATCATAGTCCCCTACGTATTCCCCATCCTTAAACACCGTAAGACGGTCGCAAATCTCAAAAATCTCATCCAGCTTATGACTGATAAAAATGACGCTGATTCCTTGTGATTTTAATTTTCGGATAATCCGAAACAGCACCTGCACCTCCTGTCTGTCCAAAGAAGACGTAGGCTCATCCATAATCACCAGCTTCGCATTAATACTGACAGACCGGGCAATGGCCACCATCTGCTGAATGGCTGTGGGATACTTGCTTAAAGGCGCTGTCACATCTACATCAATCCCAAGATCCTTTAAAATCCGATCTGCCTCTGCAATCATGGTTTTTCTGTCAACTCTGCCAAATTTATCCCGCGGTTCCCGCCCTAAAAATAAATTCTCATAAACCGTCTGAAACAGCACCAGATTCAATTCCTGATAGATCGTCGAAATGCCTTTTTCATTAGCTTCCATGGGGGTACGGGCATCAATCTCTTCACCATCAAAACGAATGGTTCCTCCGTTCTTCTGGTAAATTCCGGTCAGCACCTTGATGAGGGTGGATTTCCCTGCTCCGTTCTCTCCCATCAAAGCATGGACTTCTCCCTTATTTACCGTAAGCTTAACCCCTTTCAGCGCACGGACTCCGGGAAATGTCTTTTCCAGATCTTTTATTTCCAGTAAAACCTCTGCCATAAAGTCGTTCCCTCCTTTAAAAGAAGCTGCTGCAAAACCTATTTTTGCAGCAGCTATGTTTTAGAACGCGTTTGAAAAATCACGTAATTACTACCCTTTAGAAGCCCCGTTCTACCTCCACATTGTCCTTGGTGTAAAGCGTATCTTCATTTGTAATATGAGCGGGAATCTCTTCTCCGTTGATAATCTTTGTAATGGTCTCTACCACAATCCCGCCAAAATACGGAGTACAAGTACAGGAAGCCAGCTGTCTTCCGCTTTCAATCGCTTCAAAGGCGGCTCTTGTTCCATCAATTCCCAAAGTCAGAATATCCTCGCCCGGTTTCAGTCCGGCAGCGTCAATAGCATTCATTGCGCCCTGAACCATATCGTCTGTCACACAGAATACAGCGTCAATATTCTCTCCGCCCTGAGCCTGAATAATGTTCTCCATCACAGACTGAGCTTTATCCATCAGCCACTCTCCATCCTGTTCTCCCACAATCGGATATTTCGCCGGATCTAGTGCATTCACAAATCCGTCCTGACGGTCTGTGGAAGTAGAAGAGTCATAGCCTCCATTGATAATTACAATGTTGCCGCCATCAGGAAGGGCTTCCATCAGAGCCTTAGCACACTGTTCGCCTTCCCACACAAAGTCAGACATAATCGCCGTAGTGTAATGGGTTCCTGCTTCGCCGGCAATAGCCCGGTCTACAAGAATAACCGGAATCTCATTGTCCATGGCTTCCTGCAAAGCGCCCTGAAGTCCATTGTCCTCTAAAGGAGCCACAACCAGAAAATCAACGCCTGCTGCTACCAAATCCCGAATATCCGATTCCTGAGTGGCGATGTCGCCGCCAGCATCTTTCACAATAAACTCTCCGCCCGCTTCTTCCACAAACTTCTTAATATCATCAGTCTCAGTTGTACGCCAGGAAGACATACTGTCCGTCTGAGCAAACCCTACAGTCTTACCTTCTAAAATATTGCCGGATGCTGGTGCCGCCGCTGGCTCTGCATCCTTGCCGTCCCCATCGGCGGACGCTTCTGCCTTAGTCTCTGCCGGCGCTGCCGCTGCTGTAGTAGCTGTCTGTCCAGAACCGCCACATGCGGCCAGAGACATTGCCATTACTGCTACCATCATAATTGCTGCTGTTTTTTTCATTTTTTTCTCCTTTTTTTGAAAAACTCTACCTACTTGTTCCCTCCAAGTTACCGTTTGGATGATTAAATCTTTTTTTCCAAAATCCTGTAACCTGTTTTAACGCTTTTTATTACATGATTTATTTTACATTATTTTGTCGATTTTTACAATACTATTTTTTATTATTGTTATATTTTCGTTATATATCAACTAATTATTTACTATTTGATTGTTGGTTCTGTATATTCACTTTACATTTTATGTAACTAATGATATAATTAAAAAAAATCAAAATAAGAATACTGAAAGAAAGGAGCCTGTCTCATGGCTGCAAAAGAAAAGCGCACGGTTCGGATTATTGGGGAAAGAAACATCTGTCTGCATTTAAGCAATCCGAATCATCAGACACGTATTATGAAAATAGGAAAGGCATTGTCTTCTGCCACTCGTCTTAAAATCCTGGATATGTTAAAATATACCCCCCGCTCTCTTCAGGAGATCGCCGCCATTTTGGACATTCCCCTGTCCTCAGCTGCTCTTCATATTAAAACATTGGAGGAAGCCCAACTTATTGTCACAGAATCCCAGCCAGGAATCCGTGGGTCCATGCGGGTCTGCATCTGCAGCATGCAATCCTTTCATCTGGAAACCTTTGACGCGGACATTGATTCGGAAAACAAAACCACTTCCCTGGAAATGCCAATTGGCAGTTACAGCAACTGCGACATCTGCCCGACCTGCGGACTGGCAGACGAAAACGGCGCCATTGAAGCCTATGACACCATCCAGTCCTTCTATGCCCCTGCCCGCACCCATGCCCAACTTATCTGGTTCACAAAAGGATATATTGAATACCGTTTTCCAAATATCTGTAATCCCTTGCTGCCTTTGGGTGAAATTTCCTTTTCCATGGAGATCTGTTCGGAAGCTCCTGGATTCTTAGAAAACTGGCCCTCTGACATTACAGTTTCCATCAACGATGTGGAAGTAGGTACATTTCACTCTCCTGGAGATTTTGGTTCAAGAAGAGGCAGGCTTACCCCTCCCGTATGGCCCAACGGCAACACCCAATATGGGCTTTTAAAAACATTTTCAGTCCGGGAACATGGAAGCTTTCTGGACGGAAAGCCGGAGAACCCTCTCATTGAGCTGACTGACCTGGAACTGGAAAAAAAGCCCTTTATCTCCCTGAAAATCGCTGTCAAAGAAGATGCGGCCAATATTGGAGGAATTAATATTTTTGGTGAAAAATATGGGGATTTCCCACAGGGAATTGTGATGAATCTCACTTATTTGTAAAATAATTTAGAAATTTAAAGAACAAATCCCCATACCGTGTTACAGCACAGTTTGGGGATTCTTTTTGTCTGTTATATTGACAAAGCACCGGACGAGCTATTTGTTGACTTTATAGTCATTATCAAGCTATTTATTGACTCTATGGTCGCTATCAAGCTATTTGTTGACTCTATGGTCACTATCCAGCTATTTGGCATTCTTCTATCGACTCCTATGGGCATTAGTTTCAAACAATTTTCTCGTGAAGCCAATATTCATTTTTATGATCCGAAAAACTACTTGCAATTCTCTCAAAAAAGTAGTATAGTATAACAAACACCATCATATAGTTTTTAAAACTATGTAATACAGTTTTACTTTTACTTCTGCATCTTTTCGTCCCGCCGGTTTCACCGGCTCATTGTTTCAAAGGAGGGATTTTTATTATGACATTTAAAGTCAAGGACCCAGGCAGCGCCCTTACCCATTTTATTGGTATGCTGCTGGCCCTGTTCGCTGCCACTCCGCTTTTAATCAAAGCTGCCCGCTCACCGGGACAGACCCATGTACTGGCTTTGACTATTTTTATCATCAGCATGATTTTATTATATGCAGCCAGCACCATTTACCATACATTAGATATTTCTCCCAAGGTAAACCAACTTCTGCGCAAAGCAGACCACATGATGATTTTTATTCTTATTGCTGGAACCTACACTCCCGTGTGTATGTTAGTCTTAGGCGACCACACTGGCTGGACTTTATTGGCCCTTGTGTGGGGAATTGCCGCTGTGGGCATTCTTATTAATGCCTTATGGATTACCTGTCCAAAGTGGTTTTCCTCTCTCATTTACATCGCCATGGGCTGGGTATGTGTATTGGCTTTTGGAAAAATTACCGCCGCCCTTCCCCGAAGCGCTTTTGGCTGGCTCTTGGCCGGCGGAATCATCTACACCATCGGCGGCGTGATCTATGCCCTGAAACTGCCGGTCTTTAACAGCCGGTATAAGAATTTTGGCTCCCATGAGCTATTCCATCTGTTTGTAATGGGCGGAAGCCTTTGTCATTATATTATGATGTATGCTTTTGTGGCTTGAGGGCTTGCCAGATAGAATGAGTCGAATCATTGCCAGAATGGCTCATTAAAACCATGTTTCAATATGCATTCTCTTTTATGATCTGGAACTGTTTTTTGCAGAAATATCTGCGAGAGACAGTTCCCCTTTTTTATTTCTAATTCTCTATTTTATTCCATAATTGAGTTCTAATCACAAGTCATAAAAAATGGTGAAACAATTTCCTTACAGTTGTTACTGTTCCCATAAATCCCTTCAGATAAAAACATGTATACATTGTTTCCTGGCCAAAATTACATATATCACAAGTAAAATCCTGGTAATATAGAAATATGGAAAATTTTTCCTATTCTATAAGTGGAGGTGCATGGATATGCAAAAGACACAGCCGATCAGAGACACAAATGATATTCAAAGATTCAAACAATACTATCTGGACCGACAGCAGATACGCAATTACACCATGGTCACTCTTGGCATGAATACTTCCCTAAGGATTGGTGATCTGCTAAATTTAAAGTGGAAAGATGTCTATGATTTTCAGAATATCTGTTTTTGCAAACACTTGAGAGTCCTTGAACAAAAAACAGAAAAACAAAACATGATTGCCTTAAATCAGGAAGCGCTGCTGGCCCTGGAATATTTAAGAAGATCTCTGGTTTCTATTTCTGAAAACAATTATCTGTTTCAAAGCCGTGAAGGCAAAAACCGCCCCATTACCCGCGTCCAGGCCTTCCGCATTATCAAAACCGCTGCGGAAGAACTCCACTTTGAAGGGACCATTAGCTGCCACTCCTTAAGAAAAACCTTTGGATATCATGCATGGAAAAGAGGAGTACCCCCCGCAGTAATTATGACGATTTACAATCATTCTTCCCTGGAAGTCACCAAGCGCTACCTGTCCATTGACCAGGATGACAGAGACCGGGTGTTTTTGGAAATTAATTTATAAAAAGATATTGTTATTTGAAAAATAGGAATGAGTGTAACACATTTTATCTTGTATTACACTCATTTCAACAAAAAAACAGCTTTTATTTTTTGTTCCTACTCTATATAATCCTTCGTTAAAACCGTTGTCTCATATCCGGATTCTGTCTCTGAAAGGTCATATAAATCATCTCCCAGCTTCAGCTACACACATAAGTGTATATTCTAATCAGAAAGATTTATCGGACACGAAGTTCCGATTGCCCTCAGTTAAATTGATATTGCAAAAGAAATAGCATCTAACTTTGGACGGTTGGGATGCTTTTTCTTTTTATGATTGTCTATGTAAGACAGAGCCGCAAAAATAACAAGTATTTCTTAATTAAACTTAATTAAAAATGAAGCAGTATCAATCGGATATGGTCTGGCATCGCCAGTGGTGTCAAAGGCGTAGGCGTTCGCCAATGCAGGGGGTGAAGTAGAGAGGAGCGGGAACGGAGCCGCCGGAATGCGGATGTCGTTAAACGCCAACACGATTTGGCGATCTCCCCGAAGGGGAATAGTCCGAGTTAGTATTACCTCAGACTTCTGTGTTACTGTGTTACACATGAATGAAACCAGATAAGGAGAAATTTGAATTGTTGGCTGACACAATCCGATGCTCACTATTTCTGTAGACACAGTACCGCAAGTTTTCTCTCTTAATCTAACCACATCAATCTTCCAAAAAGCTCTTTGTCTGCTCCTCAAGTTTTAACATAAATTTATCATAATCGGACATGAAAAGTCTATCCTGTATAATACGATATTTTTCAAATTCCGTTTCAGCATACAATTTGGCTTGTTCTGCACTTATTTTGCCAGGACCAGTCAGTATTTCCGTACCGTTAAATTCAAGAAAACCATCCAGACGTTTTGCCCAATCCCCCATGCTCATTGGTATATGGCGTTCTGCCTGAAGTTCGGCATAGTCAAGATACAAGGAAACAATCCTTTCCAAAAAGGACAGTTCCTTTTCGGTTAGATAGTTCTTTGCTATAGACACATCACTTTTTACAATTTTTCCATCAGGTGCATTTTCCCACGAAGTCAATCCCATGTGTTCTTTCTGTGCGTCAGCACGCTCTACAATAAGTTCCGCCGCTGTATGTCTATGGGTAGCGTAATGCATTTTATTTTGAACTGTTTTGAAAAAGGCTCTTGTGGTTTTAGCATCTTTATCATAATCAAAAGCTGTGGCATATAAATCAGTTACCTTCTGATAAAATTTTCTTTCAGAAAGCCGGATTTCTCGAATATTTTCTAACTGACGGTCAAAATATTCATCTGTAAACAAAGTTCCTTTTTTTAAACGCTCAACATCCATTGTCCAGCCTTGAATTGTATAGTCTTTCACAATCTGCCCTGCCCATTTACGAAACTGCACTGCACGATCATTATTTACTTTAAATCCAACAGCAATAATGGCTTGAAGATTATAATGATTTGTTTTATATTTTTTCCCATCAGCAGCAGTTATTAAGTATTTCTTAATAACTGCTGCTTCTATTAATTCCCCGTCAACAAAAATCCTTTTTAAATGTTGATTGATAGCAGAAACTGATACACCATATAAAACAGCCATCATCTTCTGTGTCAGCCAGATATTTTCATCTTCATATCGCATTTCTACGCTGCTTTCTTCTCCACCTACTGAAGCAACATAGGTAAGATATTCTGCAGCGCTTGAACGGATTGTTATTTGATTTATTTTCTTTTTGGACATCTAAAATATTCCTTTCTGCAATATTTGCAAATATTTCCCTCCTACGCGTTTTTTGCCGTTTATTTAGCTTCACTATTTCTTTTATATAGCTGTCTGAATTAAATTATACATCTCTTATATTTCAATTACTTTTTCATAAATACTTATAATACTTTTGACTATATAAAGAAAAACTAATACAATACCGCCAATTGTTTATATTCAAAATCCGGTCTATGAATCAAAAAGATATCCTGTTCTGGCATTTTTCCCGCATAATGCAATAGGTTACTAACATGTAATTGATAATACCATTCTCCAGTATCATAGATCTTACGCTCATTCCAGATTACTCGCCCATACTGTCCTCGTTTCAAAGAAAAAATGGTTTCATTTAAAATATCATGACGATACAACAAAGAATCTACATTATGATAATCTTTGTTATGTCCCTGTCTAATAGGCTGACCACTGCGATGTGCATCATAAAAAAATGTCACTTCATAACTTTCTGTATCCGGCTGGATCAATAAATTGGTCAGATTTAAGTTCTGAATGGAAGAATAGAACTGAAAACGGTATGTATCATTCACCCATAAATTTTGAAACGTGGTTCCTCTTTGACAAAAATTCAAATGATGTACAATTACATCTCCATGAAATGTATCAGGAAAATTATCCAATAAATAAGCCATAGGAAATTCCGCACGCTTTTTAGCATAAGCAGAATTTCTTTCTTTTTTCCCCCAAGTAAGGCAAATATCTTGAACCAAAAGCAAATGACACACCTCCCCTACTTAATTTTTAATTTTAATCCAGTTAATTCTCTCAATAAACATTTCACATTTTGAAATCATAAATCCCCCTCACTACTTATATGGATCATAACACTTTTTAATATTGCAAGTCAACCAATAATGTCTCACGCCATTCATTGACATCTCTCCAATCCCCAATTAAAATAAAAAAGAAAAAACTACTGTCTATCCACACTCATTTTTATGGGAGGTAATATCTGTAAATGAACGACCGTTTAAAAAAGCAATTGGAATTTGTTTTGGAAATTGACAAGGAAAAAAACATCTTTCGCCAAACTCATTTATCCAACCATGGAAGAAAGGAAAATGATGCGGAACATGCTTGGCACATGGCAATTATGACCTATCTTTTGCAGGAATACTCCAACGAACCCATTGATCTTGCGAAAACAATGTTAATGTGCCTGATACATGATATAGTGGAAATTGATGCAGGTGACACCTACGCCTATGATACAGAAGGTTTAAAAACCCAGAAAAAACGCGAAGATGCAGCAAAAGATCGAATCTACTCTCTCCTGCCAGAAGATCAAAAAGACAAACTCATAGCCTTTTTTGATGAATTTGAAGAAAACCAGACTCCAGAAGCAAAATTCGCTCATGCCATGGACAATCTTCAGCCTCTGCTTTTAAATGACAGCAATGACGGGGGCGACTGGAGAGAACATCAGGTTACGGCAAAGCAAGTTTACGGACGGCAATCCGGAACAAAAGACGGCTCAAAACTACTATATGAATTTGCTGAAACTCTAATTAAAAAAAACATCAAGAAGGGAAATATACTTCCCCGATAACACAGAGGCAAAATGTCGGGCATAGAACCACCACATCTCCGCTTTTCCTCTGTACTCTCGGAAAAGTATCCTCACCAAAACACAAAGGTATTTTAAAACAGGTTAAACAAATACAGCATGAGAGAAGTAGGAAAACATATCTGAAAACCGTTTCTTATTCCTCTCATGCAAATCATTTTTTCACTATCATGGTTTTATGTCGCTGTACTACTGAATGGAAACCACCTTATAATCCTGGTCCTCCACCGTCTTCTTCAGCACTTCATCCGTCACAGAATCGGAAAGCGTCACCACTGCAGTACCTGTCTCATGGCTGACGGCTGCTGCACGAACTCCCTCCAAAGCTTCCAGGCACTTTTTCACCCGTGCTTCACAGTGTCCGCACATCATTCCTTCAATCTTCATTGTCTTCTCCATAGCTAAATCCTCCTTCTGATTCGTTTTGATTTTTTTGTCTTTTTTTGTATCATGCATATTAAACCAGTTCAGCCGCAGTGCGTTGGTAACTACACAGAAGCTGGACAGGCTCATAGCCGCAGCGCCAAACATTGGATTTAATTTCCATCCAAATATAGGATACCACAAACCGGCTGCCAAAGGAATCCCCACTACATTATAGAAAAATGCCCAAAACAGATTCTCGTGAATATTTCTTAAAGTTGCCCGACTTAATCGAATTGCTGCCGGCACATCACTTAAACGGCTTTTCATCAACACCACATCTGCCGCATCAATAGCAATATCGGTTCCTGCACCAATGGCGATTCCAATGTCTGCTCTGGTAAGCGCCGGAGCATCATTGATTCCGTCTCCCACCATAACTACTTTCCCTTTATGTTTCAAAGAACGAATCACACTTTCTTTTCCGTCTGGAAGCACTCCGGCAATTACCTCATCTACTCCGGCCTGTGTGCCAATGGCTTTTGCCGTCCGTTCATTGTCCCCTGTCAACATCACCACATGGATTCCCATGTTTTGCAACTCCCGCACTGCTTGCGGGCTGTCCTCCTTAATCACATCTGCCACTGCAATAATTCCCCATAAGCGGCCTGCCCGACTAAAGAACAATGGGGTTTTTCCTTGCTCTGCCAATTTTTCAGCCTGTTTTTGTAAGGACTCCAAAACATCTGTCTGACTGCGGATAAATTTAAGATTTCCTCCGCTGATAATCTCACCATTTAGCACTGCAGATAATCCATTTCCTGGCAGAGCCTGAAACTGGGAAACCTCTTCCGCCTCAATCTTTCGTTCTTGGGCTGCCTGCAAAACAGCTTTGGCCAAAGGATGTTCACTCTTTTTCTCCAGCGCGTAAGCCAGCTTTAGCAATTCCTCCTCATCAATCCCCTCTGCTGGTATCAAATCCGTCACCTTCGGTTCTCCACTGGTAATGGTGCCAGTCTTATCCAAAGCCACTATTTCCATCTTGCCGGTTTCCTCCAAAGAAACCGCTGTTTTAAACATAATTCCATTCTTGGCTCCCATACCATTGCCTACCATGATTGCCACTGGGGTTGCCAGGCCAAGAGCACAAGGACAACTGATGACCAATACCGAAATCCCGCGGGCAAGGGCAAATCCCATACTTTCCCCTGCTAAAAGCCACACGACAATCGTCACTGCAGCAATTCCAATCACTGCCGGAACAAATACTCCGGAAACCCGGTCTGCTACTTTGGCAATTGGCGCTTTGGTAGCTGCCGCATCGCTGACCATTTGGATAATTTGAGACAGGGTCGTATCTTCTCCTACCCGTGTAGCCCGACACCGAATAAAACCGGACTGATTAACCGTTGCTGCTGATACCGAGTCTCCCTCTTCCTTATCTACTGGAATGCTTTCTCCAGTCAGAGCAGACTCATTGACTGCGCTGATTCCCTCAATTACCACACCATCCACGGGAATATTTTCTCCAGGACGAACCACAAAAATATCGTCTTTTAGCACCTGGTCAATGGAAACCTCTTCCTCCACTCCATCCCGCACAACAGTAGCGGTCTTGGGGGCCAGTTTCATCAGACTTTTCAGTGCATCTGTAGTACGTCCCTTAGACCGGGCCTCCAGCATTTTTCCAACGGTAATCAGCGTCAGAATCATAGCTGCAGACTCAAAATAAAATTCATGCATGTAAGCCATAACTGCCGCCATATCTCCCTTCATCTGTGCGTCTGTCATGGCAAATAAAGCATATGTGCTGTAAACAAGAGATGCCCCTGACCCTAATGCCACCAGGGTATCCATATTAGGCGACCGATGCCACAGGCTCTTAAAACCGCTGATAAAAAACTTCTGATTAATGACCATAATAATCACGGTCAAAATCAGCTGCAAAAGCCCCATGGCTACATGATTTCCTGCCAAAAACGATGGAACCGGCCAATTCCACATCATATGTCCCATAGAAAAATACATCAGTACGACTAAAAATCCCAAAGACGAATAAAGACGCTGCCGCAGCACAGGCGTATCCCGGTCCTTTAACATCTCCTCCGCCGCTGACATTCCTCCAGCCGCCACATTTCCTGCTGTTTTCCCAGGTCCTCCGCTGCTTCCCCGGTCCCTTTTTGCCGCTCCGTATCCAGCCTGTTCCACCGCTGCAATCACTGCATCAGCCGCTGCGGTTCCCTCCACTCCCATGGAATTTGTTAGCAGACTGACCGAACAGGAAGTAACTCCCTGCACCTTAGAAACTGCTTTCTCCACTCTGGCGCTGCACGCCGCACAACTCATACCTGTAACCGTATATTGGTCCATCTTTCTAAAACTCCTTTCCTCCTCACTTTAATCTCTCCCTTTTCATTCATTCCTATTCACCATCTATTTTTCCTATCCACCACCTATCTTAGCCCCTTCCCATTTACTTCATTAATTTCTGTAATGTTTTCACCAGTTCATCAATCGTCTCCTCTTTCCCTTCCCGAATATCCTGTGCTACGCACGTGCGGATATGATTTGCCAGCAACACTTTATTAAAACTGTTAAGGGCCGCATTAATCGCAGCTACCTGCACCAGAATATCCGTACAATAAACATCCTCCTCCACCATTCTTTTGATTCCACGAACCTGTCCCTCAATCCGGCTTAATCGGTTCAGCATATCCCGATATTCCTTATTCGGACGCTTCTTGCGCCTTCCTTCCTCCAATTCCCCCTCATTTACAACTCCCATCTCCAACTTTTCCTCCTCATCCTCTATCCTTTCCAATTTCTCCATATCATCCATACAGATCACTCCTCTCTTGCTCTCATGCTCTCATGCTCTCATGCTCTCATGCTCTCATGCTCTCATGCTCTCATGCTCTCACTCAATCCAATCGCTTCCCAAAATCTCCAATCCACTTTTCCACTACTTTAAAAAGCCATTAAACAATTCCACCATATACCCCCAACTGGTATTTATCCTTTTTCTATATTATATACCCATCACCGGTATATTGCAACTCTTTTTTTCTAAAAGATCTCTATCAAAACTCTCATTCCGTCAAATCCCTCACAGCAAGCTGGCAAGACATCCCATTTGCGGCGCAGCAAGTTGCAGGAATTTGTCCTTCGCGGCAGCCTCACAACCTTTTTTCCAATATTTTCACAAACACTCTTCCCGTTTTCCTCACAACATGGTAAAATAGAACCATTACGAAAAAAGGAGGAACACCCCATTGATGCCAAAGATAAGGCGTCTGCTTTGCTGTATTCTCATTATCAGCCAGCTGTTCGCCATAACCACTTTCGCCGAGCCGCCGGCGTGGCCCTCCGATACTGGGATTATGGCCGAATCCGGTGCCGTCATCGATGTAGATTCCGGTACACTGATTTATGGCCAAAACTGCATCAACAACGCATATCCCCCAGCCAGTATTACAAAATTACTGACTGCTCTTATTGTATTGGAAAACTGTAAACTAGATGAAGTGGTCACATTTTCGGACACTGCCATGTTAAGCGTTGAAGCAGACAGCGGCAACAAATTAAGCCTTGTCGCCGGAGATCAGCTTTCTGTGGAAGACTGTCTCTATGCCCTGCTTCTCTTTTCCGTCAATCAGTCCGCCAACGCTCTGGCCGAACATACTGCAGGCAGCATACCTGCATTCGTTGATATGATGAATGCAAAAGCTGCCCAATTAGGGTGCTCAGAAAAGACTCACTTTGATAACCCGTCAGGTCTCAATGGAGACACACAAAAAGTAACCGCTTATGATATGGCTCTCATTGCCAAGGCGGCTTTTAACAATGAAGAACTGCTGAAAATCAGCTCTTCCCTCAACCACAAAATCGCTCCCACTATCAATAACCCCAATGGTGTCTCTTTTCGTCACGAGCATCGTCTGATCTATACTACAGATCCTTCCAGTGAGTATTACTACCCGCCTGCTGTTGCCGGTAAAACCGGATATCTCCGTCTGGCTGGCAACACTCTGGTTACTTATGCGGAAAAAGACGGACGACGCTTAATTTCCATTATCTTAAAAGGTTCTTATGGCCAATATTTCGTAGACGGAAAAAATCTTCTGGAATTTGGTTTCAGCCGCTTTAAGAACCTGGTAATTGCAGACCATGAATCCCACTATGTAACTGGAGAAGAGCCGGTTTTAATCAATGACGTCTCCTACCATGCCTCTGATCTAATGATTGAGCCGGAACGCGTTATTACCTTGCCTAATAATGCAAACTTTGAAGATGCTATGTTGACGCTGGAAGGACTGCCCTCGGACCATCCGGAAAATGCAGTTGCCCTTCTTCGATATTCCTACAACGACCGACAGATTGGCAAAGCTTTTCTTCTTTTAAAAGACTCTGCCAAACGTCCTGGAGAAATGGCTCCTGACAGCGAATCCCCATCTGGTTCGGAAGAGAATCCTTCGGATGCTTCGGTACCAGATCAATCGGAGGATGATGGCTTTTCCTTCCACATGCCTTCCCTTCCGGTTCTTGCCATAGGCGTAGCCGCTGGTTTTGCTCTTTTGGCAGTTCTCTCTGCTATATGGGTATTTTATTCCAAGCGAAAAGAAGCCAGAGATCTGGCCGCACGTCGGGAAGCCCGCCGAAGAAGGCTTCAGGCATCCGGGGAAGAAGCAGAATTTCAACGTCTAATGGAAATACGAAGAAACAAAGACGCCATTGCCAGACAGAAACGAAATGATTCTTCAAAAGAAGATTAAAAAATATCCTGACTGCACAGCCCTATAAACGTGCAGTCAGGATATTATGATAAAAGCATGTTTCAAAAATAAAAATACTTTCCAAAACATATCTTCAATGTCTTTCATAAGTCAAGGCAGCATAAGCATCCACCACCCCGCCTGAAACTAACTTTCCTTTCAGACCATCCAAAGGTCTGGCCGAATTTATTAAAATACCTTTTACCTCAGATAACGTAATATCTGTGCGATAGGAATACAGCATTGCCGCCACCCCTGTAACCATTGGCGCTGCCATGGAAGTTCCTGTCATGAATCCATAAGAATTATCTGTAGTTGTACTGACAATATACGTTCCCGGCGCCGCAATATCCACAATATTGGCACTGTAGTTGGAACTCTTTGCCAAATTTCCGTCAAACATCAGATTTGCCACAGAAATATTATTTTCCAAATCAAATGCTGCCGGATAATCCGGATTCTGGTCTGAGTTGACTCCCTCTCCACTTTCGCCGCCATTTCCTGCTGCACTGATAAACAGCATGTTCGAATCCCGCATCACCTGTTCCAATCGAGGAAGATAATATTCTGTTCCAAAACTCAGATTGCAGATGGATGCTCCATTGGATTCTGCATACTCAATGGCCTGGATGATAGCATCCTCCTCTCCAATGCCATTTTCTGTACCCAATACTTTCAACACCATAATCTTCACATACCGATTATCCGTAATCCCTGCAATGCCCATATATTTCCGCGCCGCAGCAATGGTTCCTGCTGCATGGGTCCCATGGTCATCCTCTTTTCCCACATAAATTTGATTATTATTACTAAAAAAATTCCATCCATACACATCATCCACATATCCATTGCCATCATTATCGATCCCATCGTCAGGAATCTCATCTTCATTTACCCATATTGCATCTTTTAACTCAGGATGATAAATGTCAACTCCTGTATCAATCACCGCTACAATCACCGGACGATGTTCTTTCTCACTTTGATCATACAACTCCCAGGCAGGCTGTATATTAATATCCACTCCTGCCACTGAGTCTGTGGTCTCAATAGAATAAATACCTGGGCCTCCCACATCCAAAGGAATCCCCAGTACATTGGCCAAATCTATAGCAGCCGCCAGCTTGGGATTACTGTCCTGAAACCGATTGATTAATTCCTGATACTGAAATTGTCCGTCATTTTTCAATCCCCATTGATATTCTGCGTAAATATCCTCAGGGGACAAATTATTCAATCCCGGACCAACATTTCTAACTCCAATCTTCTCCCTTTCCCCATTCAATCCATCTTCTATTAATTTGTTCTCTTCTACCACAGCTTCTGTCTGCATTTCGGATAGCATTGACAATGCCTCATTCCCCGTCTGTACCTCTTCCCCTCCGGCAAATGCAGTCAAACCGATACCAAAAGTCAATATTCCTTCAAGCAGTAATCCTGCGCAATATCTAAAAAATTCCATTTTTCAAACTCCCACTTATATACAAAGTTGTAAATCATTGCAATAAATTAGTATATCATACATTTTACTATAGTAATTTGAAAAAAATATGAATTTTTACTTACGATTTCCATTCTCGATACAACCAATCACAAACATACAAACTGCAAAAAACGTCACAGACAAATTCCGATAAGTAAACCAGAAATGTACAAAAGAATGATTTTTCACCAATCCATACCAAAGAAATGGATATACAGCAATCATTCCATAAGCTGCTGCCATCTGCCCATTCAGCTTCAACCTTATTTTCTTTGCCAAAATCAAAGCAGCCAAAACTGTTATCGTAAAAAGAATAAACAAATCCACTGGAGGATTCCTAAAATACTCTATCTGCTTTTCTAGCACAGTCTGCCAAGTAAAGGGAATGCCATTATTGGAAGAAGCCATCCGATATTGCACTGCCCCTAACGCATCCTTCCAAACACTCTCCTTTGTAATCCACGTCCCCAAAAGCCACTTTTCCGCCCACAAGCCGCCATAACCTAAAGCCCAGAAAAAGCTGCAGCCCAACAGATTTCTAATTTTGCTCCGTTGACCTGATTGACCTAAAGACAACCACAAAATTAATGGAATCCCCAAAGTTACGACTGGAAAAGTCAATAAATCCAAATAACTTGTTAATCCTCCCATTACCAGAAAAAACAACATCCATCGCTTCATATCTTCTTCCCATACAGAATCCATCACAAGAATCCCGGCCATAGCAATAAAAGTCAAAATCAGAAGAGAGGAATATTGAAGAGAAAGCATACCTGCAATAGGATTCATGACCAGCCAAAAAAGAAAAATACCGATGGAATGGTAATACTTTTCCCTTTTTGCCAAAAGCAGAACAACTACCATAAAAAGACCGATTTGAACCATAGATAAAATATCCCGAATTTGGGAATAACTGAAAATTGCCAATAACGGCTTTAAGAAAATCAAATATCCATGCCAATATCTTCCATAAGACACCTCTTGTTTTTCTGTCTCCTGTCCGCTGAACATATCAATCAAAAGCTGAGTCGGCTCCATATCATTTGACCGAAACTGGGGTACACGGATTGCATCCTTCCACGGATTTTCCCCATTGGGATGAGAAGCCGTAAGAAGCATTAGAGAATCCGTAAAATTATCCAGCTGTTTCCCAGCAGGCGTATAGGCGCCGGTTTCTGTAACAAAAATTCTTACAGACTCTCTCATTTCTTCCTGCATCCGCTCTGTAGAAATACTATATGCCAACACCAGCAGTAAATATCCCGCCATACACATTCCAAACAGTGTAAGAGGAACAACCAAAATCCATTTCCATTTGCTCTGTCTCATACTCAAATCCATACTTTCTCATAAAAATATCTATAAAAAATCCCCCTGACCTTTCTAAAAACCAGAAAAATCAGGGGATCTCTTTTACAAATCACACAAAATAGTTTTGCGATTCTTATTCAATGATTGAAACAACTCTGCCGGAACCAACGGTTCTGCCGCCCTCACGGATAGCGAAACGAAGACCCTGCTCCATAGCTACCGGATGAATCAGCTCTACGCTCATCTCTACGTTGTCACCAGGCATACACATCTCGGTGCCAGCTGGCAGCTCGCAAACGCCGGTAACGTCAGTAGTTCTGAAATAGAACTGAGGACGATAGTTATTGAAGAACGGAGTATGACGGCCGCCCTCATCTTTGGTCAGAACGTACACCTGTGCAGTGAACTTGTGATGACACTTTACAGAGCCGGGTTTTACCAGAACCTGACCACGCTCGATCTCGGTTCTCTGAACGCCACGCAGCAGAGCGCCGATGTTATCACCAGCCTGAGCCTCGTCCAGAAGCTTACGGAACATTTCAATACCAGTAACAACGGTCTTTCTGGTCTCTTCTTTGATACCAACGATCTCAACTTCGTCGTTCAGATGAAGTGTACCACGCTCTACACGGCCAGTAGCAACGGTACCACGACCAGTAATGGTAAATACATCCTCAACTGGCATCAAAAACGGCTTATCGGTCTCACGCTCTGGATCTGGAACCCAAGAGTCAACTGCATCCATCAGTTCCAGAACCTTGTCGCCCCACTCGCTGGTCGGATCTTCCAGAGCCTTCAGAGCAGAACCCTGAATAATCGGAGTGTCATCTCCCGGGAACTCATACTCATTCAACAGCTCACGAATCTCCATGTCAACCAGCTCTAACAGCTCAGGATCGTCTACCATATCGCACTTGTTCATGAACACAACGATATAAGGAACGCCTACCTGACGGGAAAGCAGAATGTGCTCTCTGGTCTGAGCCATAACACCATCTGTAGCAGCAACTACCAGAATAGCACCATCCATCTGAGCTGCACCAGTAATCATGTTCTTAACATAGTCAGCATGTCCTGGGCAGTCAACGTGTGCATAGTGTCTGTTATCTGTCTCGTACTCTACGTGAGCAGTAGAAATTGTGATTCCACGCTCTCTCTCTTCTGGAGCCTTATCAATGTTTTCAAATGCCACAGCCTCACCAGTTCCCTTTCTCTCATGCAGGGTCTTGGTAATAGCAGCGGTCAGTGTGGTCTTACCATGGTCAACGTGGCCGATGGTACCAATGTTGCAATGCGTTTTGTTTCTCTCAAATTTTGCTTTTGCCATTTTAAAACGTCCTCCTTAATTTGGCCACAATGGGCTGTCCTTTATATATAGGCTGTCCTTATTATATGCGATTTACGCAATATTTTCAAGCCTATTTTCCAATTACATCCACGCTTAATGCTTATGCTCGGCAATAATCTTTTCCTGTACAGACTTGGGAACCGGCTCATATTTCTCAAAGAACATGGAATAGTTGCCGCGGCCCTGAGTCTTGGAACGCAAATCCGTGGAATAACCGAACATCTCTGACAACGGCACATACGCTCTCACGATCTTGCCGCCGCCTAAATCATCCATGCCCTCAATCCGTCCGCGCCGGGAGTTAATGTCTCCGATAACGTCGCCCATATATTCCTCAGGCATGGTCACTTCCACCTTCATAATCGGCTCAAGAAGGATGGAACCGGCCTTTTGCATGGCATCTTTAAAGGCCATGGAACCGGCAATCTTAAATGCCATTTCACTGGAGTCCACCTCATGGTAAGAACCATCAAATACTGTGGCTTTCACACCCAGTACCGGGAATCCAGCCAGAACACCAGTCTTGGAAGCCTCCTCAATACCTTCGCCTACAGCAGGAATGTATTCCTTAGGAATCGCTCCTCCCACAACGGAAGATTCAAACTTGAAGGTCTCTTCTCCATTGGCATCCATTGGCTCAAAGTGTACTTTACAATGGCCATACTGACCACGGCCGCCGGACTGTTTGGCATACTTGCTGTCCACATCCACTGCTTTTGTAAAGGTTTCCTTGTAAGCAACCTGGGGAGCGCCCACATTGGCCTCCACATTAAACTCACGAAGAAGACGGTCCACAATAATCTCCAGATGAAGTTCACCCATACCGGAGATAATGGTTTGTCCAGTCTCCTGATCGGTTCTTGCCCGGAAAGTAGGATCTTCTTCTGCCAGCTTTGCCAGCGCCTCGCCCATCTTGCCCTGACCAGCTTTGGTCTTAGGCTCAATGGCAATATCAATAACCGGCTCCGGGAACTCCATGGATTCCAGTATTACCGGATGCTGATCGTCGCAGATCGTATCACCAGTAGTCGTCAGCTTAAAGCCAACCGCTGCGGCAATATCACCGGAATACACCTTATCAAGCTCCTGCCGTTTGTTGGCATGCATCTGTAAGATACGGCCCACCCGCTCCTTTTTGTCCTTGGTGGCATTAAGCACATAAGAACCAGAGTTCAGGGTTCCGGAATACACACGGAAGAAAGCCAGCTTTCCTACATAAGGATCGGTCATGATCTTAAATGCAAGAGCAGAGAATGGTTCTGCATCTGAAGAATGACGCTCAACTTCATTTCCCTCCAGGTCCACACCTTTAATGGCAGGAATGTCTGTGGGAGCAGGCATATACTCCAGAATCGCATCCAGAAGCTTCTGCACACCCTTATTCCGATATGCGCTTCCGCAACATACAGGAACTGCAGTACATTCACAGGTGGCCTTTCTCAAAACCTTCTTCATTTCTTCAACTGTAGGTTCTTCGCCTTCCAGATACTTCATGGTCAGATCATCATCCAGCTCACAAACCTTTTCCACCAGTTCACTGCGATACAGTTCGGCTTCATCCTTCATATCTTCCGGCACATCCACAATGGCAATGTCCTCACCCTTGTCGTCATTGTAAATATATGCCTTCATCTCAAAAAGATCAATGATTCCTTTAAACTCATCTTCTTTGCCAATGGGCAGCTGCAAACAAATGGCATTCTTGCCCAGTCGGTCACGAATCTGGTCCACAGCGCCAAAGAAATTAGCGCCCAGGATATCCATCTTGTTAATAAACGCCATACGAGGTACATTGTAGGTATCCGCCTGACGCCATACGTTCTCGGACTGAGGCTCCACGCCGCCTTTCGCACAGAACACGCCGACAGCGCCGTCCAACACACGCAGAGAACGCTCTACTTCTACCGTAAAATCTACGTGTCCGGGAGTATCAATAATATTGATTCGATGTTCCAGAGCGCCTTTTTTCGGTTTGCAGTCTTCCTGCATGGTCCAATGACAGGTCGTAGCCGCTGAAGTGATAGTAATACCACGCTCCTGCTCCTGAGCCATCCAGTCCATGGTCGCAGTACCTTCGTGAGTATCACCGATTTTGTAGTTTACACCAGTATAGTACAGGATACGCTCAGACAATGTGGTCTTACCAGCATCAATGTGAGCCATAATCCCGATATTCCTGGTCCTCTCTAACGGATATTCTCTTCCAGCCAAAGCTTTGTCCTCCTATCAGATTCTAAAATGGGAGAAGGCCTTGTTTGCCTCTGCCATCTTATGCATATCTTCTTTACGCTTCACAGACGCCCCTGTATTGTTGGCAGCATCCATGATCTCATTTGCAAGTCTTTCTTCCTGGGTCTTCTCATTTCTCTTGCGGGAGAACATGGTGATCCAGCGGAGTGCCAAAGTCTGACGTCTCTCCGGCTTTACCTCAATCGGCACCTGATAGGTGGCGCCGCCGATTCTCTTTGCCTTAACCTCAAGAACCGGCATGATATTATTCATGGCCTCCTCGAAAACCTCAACTGCCGGTTTCCCAGTCTTGTCCTCCACACGGGCAAAAGCGCCGTATACAATCTTCTGCGCAACGCCTCTTTTGCCGTCCAGCATAATGTTGTTAATCAACTTGGTCACAACTTTGTTGTTATACAAAGGGTCCGCCAATACATCCCTTTTCTGAATATGTCCTTTACGTGGCACGTTACTTCCCTCCTTAATCATAGTTGCAGGGTGATTCCGAAGCTAAAAACCGGAAGGCCGCTCCCTGGTGTAACCGGCAATCCTGTGAATTGCCCACAACCGGGACGTCCCAATGAAAAAGCCTGACCGAAATGTTCGGCCCTCTTTCCACTGCTCATCGCCTGCGAAAATTAACTCGTCGGTACTCACATGTTTCCATAAAATGTGTTCGCGCTCGGTCTTTCCATCTATTCCTGCAACCTACAGGTCAATATCACCGGCACTACTGTCACTTTACTGCCGTTAGTGGTACTTCGTTTACTGCTCTTTTTGCAACAATTCGGTTTCCCTCCCTGCTGCCTTTCCCGTCACAGTATACCTGTCTGGGAATTTACTTTTTAGCAGCTTTCGGCCGCTTCGCGCCATATTTGGAACGGGCTTTCTTGCGGTTTGCAACACCGGCAGTATCCAAGGTACCACGAATAATATGATATCTTGTACCTGGCAGATCTTTTACTCTTCCGCCACGGATTAAAACCACGCTGTGCTCCTGCAAGTTGTGTCCCTCTCCAGGAATGTAGCTGGTTACTTCAATTCCGTTGGAAAGACGTACTCTCGCAATCTTACGGAGTGCTGAGTTCGGCTTTTTCGGGGTTGCAGTCTTAACTGCGGTACAGACGCCTCTCTTCTGGGGAGAAGAACTGTCCGTGGAACGCTTCCGCAGGGAATTGTAGCCTTTCTGCAGAGCCGGAGCTGTGGATTTCTTCACCGATGTCTGTCTTCCCTTTCTTACTAACTGGTTAAATGTTGGCATTCCTTTTCACCTCCTGTGATATTGTCTGTTGGTTGCTGTAAGTTTTCAGCTTTTGCACACAAAAATATGACGTGATTTTTGCACGCCATACCATTATATCTGGATTGTAAACCTGTGTCAAGGGAATTTTTGTAAGAATTTTTCTGTAACTGTTCTGAATGGTAACGTTTTTCCATTGAAAAGAAACGATTGCAACTGCAAAAAACACGAATGTCTAAGTCGGTTTGGACATAAACATAAAAAAAACCTGTACAAGAAAGGAATCTCAATGGATATTTCCAAATCAAAAGTATTGCTTCGTTCTTTGTTAATGGCTTATTTGCTGTCTGGAGTTCTGCTCCTTGCCCTGTCCTTTGCCCTTTACCGGATGAAGCTGGGGGAACAGCAGATTAATGCTGCTGTATATGGCATCTATGTGATCGCCTGCCTGTTCGGCGGATTTATAGCAGGCAAGGCTTCCCTCTCCCGAAGATTCTTTTGGGGAATGTTGACTGGCATCTTGTATTTTATTGTCCTTTTTGCCGTGTCATGGCTGCTGAACCGGGAAACCATGCCAATCCCGGATCTCACAAGAAGTGCCACGGTTCTGGCCTGCTGCGCTGTAGGCGGCACTGCCGGAGGGATGTTCAGCTGACAAACCATCCTCTGACCTGCCTGTTCCAAACAAAAGCTGGGAACAATCCTGCAAAAATCATTCCAGCAGTTTTGTTCCCAGCCATTCGGTAAAACGCAAACAAGGAAAGACGCCCATTTACAGGCGGTCCCCTGATAATCCAAGAGCAATACAAGAATAATCATATGATCACTACCTTATCTTTTGTCAGGATGCCGCGCTCTCTGCCTCTCCATCCTGCTCCCCCTGAGTCTGCAGCTTTTCTTTCTCCTCCTGGCTTAGAATATACAGATGAATCTTTTCAATCCGGTTCTTTTCCACACATTCCACCACCAGCCGGAGTCCCTCATGGCATACCTCTTCTCCCTCCTCTGGCAAATGATCCAAAAGCCCAATCACCAAACCTCCAATAGAATCATAGTCCTCGGATTCCAGCTTCAAATCCAGCCAGCTGTTTAAATCATCCAGTTTGGTGGAGCCGCTGACCAGGTACTCGTCTGCAGCAATCATCCGGACTTCGTCTTCCTCATCCTCATCGTACTCATCCCGAATCTCTCCCACAATCTCCTCCAGCATGTCTTCCAATGTAACCATGCCTGCTGTAGCTCCATACTCATCCAGCACGATAATAATGTTGTGCAGGGTTTTCCGCATTTCCGCCATCAGCTCAGAAGTTTTCTTATATTCATAAGTGTAAAGAGGCTGCCTTAAAAAATCCCGGATCGTAAAAGCCTGACGCTCTGCCAGCAAAATATCCTTTACATTTATAATGCCAATCACATTATCCGTAGTTTCCTCATACACAGGAAAACGGGTAAACTTTTCCCGCCGGAAAATCTCCATCAGTTCTTCAAAAGTCGTGTCTACATCCACCATCACCATATCAATCCGAGGTACCATCACATCTTTTGCCACCGAGTCGCCAAAATCAAACACATTATTAATCATCTTCTTTTCTTCTGACTCAATCACGCCCTCTTCATGGCTCACTTCCACAATGGTACGCAGCTCATCCTCAGTGATGGCCTCCTGCTTTTTGTTCGGATCTACCCGCAGCAAAAATAAAAATCCCATAGACAACTGATTAATACAATAAATGACTGGTGTCAATAATGTCATCATCAAATAAATGACCCTTGCATACTGCAGCGCCAATCGCTCCGAATGGATCGTGGCCAGGGTCTTGGGAGAAATCTCCCCAAAAACCAGAATCAACAGTGTCAGGATACCGGTTGCCAGTCCCACTGCCTTACTTCCGAACAATTCCATAGCAAGGGTCGTCATCAGAGAAGACGCCGAAAGATTTACAATGTTGTTGCCAACCAAAATGGTGCTTAGCATTTTTCCCGGATCTTCAATGACTTTTGTGAGGGTGACTGCCCTCTTATCCCCAGCCTCCGCCAGGGTCCGCACCCGCATGCGGTTGACCGTAGTAAGCGCTGTCTCCGCCGAAGAAAAAAAAGCGGACAGGCCAAGCAGCACAACAACCGTACAGATCTGTATGCCCGTACTGTCTCCTGAATCTAACATAAAATTACATTAATCTCCTTTCCCGATTTCCTATGCGTCTGTTCCTGCCCCCTGGTGTGAATCATACTAGTATGACCCACACCAATTAACCATATGTTTCGCTTGTCTAAATTTCCCCCTGCTTCGTTATCGTCGGTCAACGATGCCACCGCATCGCCTCCCTTCTCCGCCTTGCAGGATGAAAATTTATCCTGCGCGAAACATAATGATAATTGGTGTGGGTCATACTAGAGCATGTCAAACGCAATCTACATGAATAATAAATTGTAACAGATTCTACAATATTTCTTTCCCCTTGTCAACGATTATTTTCCTTCGTTTCCCTTACACTGGCTGCGCTTTCTTTTCCATTCCCGCACCGGCCAGGAAAAGGAGGTGATGCCAGAGCCAACCAAAATACAAATATCCCCCAGGTTAAACACCACTTCTTTCAAAGGACCAAAACGAAGGCTGAAATAATCCACCACATAGTTTCTTACATAGCGATCATACAGATTGCTCAATGAGCCGCCAATGACCAGAGAAGTAGCTGTTTTCTCCAGAATACGCCCTTTCTCCCGCTGCATCTCCATAAGTCCTCCTGCCAGGATAGATGTGAGAATCAGAGGAACCAGACGTACCAGTTCTTTATGCTTTTCCATAAATCCAAAGGGAAAACCTTCGTTATGATTCTGGTAAATCCAAATTTTTCCTTTTGCCTTTTCCAATGGTCGGGGAAACGTCTCCCCATCCTGTGCTTCCACCTTGTACTTCAGCCACTGGTCTCCTCCTGCCACCAATGCAATCAATGCCGCATACAGCATAGTAATACCCTCCTTTATTCTTGATTTCCTGCTTTTATTGTCTCTATTATACTATTTTCACGGACAACGGTCAAATATATCCGGAAAATCATATGTTTATTTTAAAAGGATAAAAGGAGACTGTCATGCCTATCTGCCAACAAGCGCCTTCTTCTGAAGATTATATGGACTTTATTCTCCACTATTCCCCTCGTTCCGTTGAATCCTTCTATGATCTGGCCCAAACCCAGTGTGTTAATTTTATCAGCCGGGGGTTTGCCGTAATCCATGCCCTTCGGGAAAACGCAGAGCCTTTAACCATTTCCCGGTATTCTTACAGCAGTATTCCCAAGCTCTATGGTCTATTAGACACAACGGTTCTGGAAAGCAGCGGAATCCTTCCGGTTTTTGATCAGCCTGCCCTTGAGGCGGATGGAGAAGGAGTTATTTTAGGAATTGTGGATACTGGCATTGACTATACCAATCCTCTGTTTCGAAAACCTGACGGCTCCAGCCGGATTCTGGGTATTTGGGACCAGACGATCAACTCTGAAGAACCTCTTCCTGAAATCTCTGGCTTCCAACCATTTTATGGTATGCTGTATACACAGGAACAGATCAATGAAGCCCTGGCTGCTGAAGATCCTTATACGATTGTACCCAGCCGGGACACGGACGGCCACGGCACTTTTATGGCAGGAGTTGCCGCCGGCAACCGGATTGACCGCCCTGTGGCCTTTTCCGGCGCTGCTCCCAAAGCGTCTCTTGCAGTGGTAAAGCTAAAACCTGCCAAACAATATTTAAGGGATTTCTTTCTCGTCCAAACCGATGACCCGGTCTTCCAGGAAAACGACATCATGGCCGCTGTCAGCTACCTGCTAAGTCTGGCTGGATTATACCGTCTTCCCCTGGTCATCTATTTAGGGGTGGGAACCAATCAGGGCGATCACGAAGGAAACAATCCGTTAAGCCAGCAGCTGCAAAACTTAAACGGCTATCTGGGTCTGGCCATTGTGGCCGGTGCAGGCAACGAGATGGGCTATCATCACCACTTTATGGGAAATCTGTCGGTTGACCAGGCTTACGAAGACATTGAACTGCGGGTAGGGGCTGACGAAACCGGATTCTGCATGGAACTGTGGTCCCATGAGCCAGAACTTTACACCATTGGAGTTATCTCGCCTTCTGGCGAAGTAATCGATCACATCTCCCTGAAGCTTGGCTCTGAAACTGTGGTTCCCTTTCGTCTGGAATCAACCGTTCTTACGGTCAGTTATCAAAATTTTGAAAGCAGCTCCGGCAATCAGTTAATCTTTATGCGTTTTGAAAACCCTGCCTCCGGAATCTGGCGGATTCGGGTGTATCCCACTTTATTCATCACCGGTCGATTTCATGTATGGCTGCCCATGCATGGATTCTTGTCAGATCAAACCATATTCCTTCGGCCAAATCCAGATACCACTGTAATGGACCCTGGAAATGCAGACGCTGTCTTTACTGTAGCTGCCTACAACCACAGCAACAACAGCATTTACATCCACAGCAGCCGGGGTTATACTCCAAAAGGCCGCCTAAAACCGGATATTGCAGCTCCTGGCGTAGATGTTCAGGGACCAGCAGTAGGCTCTTCCATTGAAAAAGAACTGCGCTTTACCCGCCGTTCCGGGTCTTCTGTATCTGCCGCCATCACTGCCGGCGCCATTGCCGACATTTTTACCTGGGGCTTTACCTATGGTCATGATCCTGACTTAAGCAACACAGCCATCAGCTCCATGCTCATCCGAGGCGCTGACCGGAATCCTGCCTTTACCTACCCAAACAAAATATGGGGATTTGGAACCTTGAATCTGTCACAATCCTTTTTGCGCAACCAAGATTAGGAGGGTTTGATCCCCCTCCTATCCTCTCATACAAATCAAAGGTCCCCCCTTTTTCTCTAAGTACGCCTGTGTCACTTCCACTGCTCCAATGTTGGGGTCCTTGGGAATTTCATACATGATGTCCAACATATATTCTTCCAAAATTGCCCGGAGCGCTCTGGCTCCGGTCTCCCTTTTTAATGCTTCCCCGGCAATCCATTCCAAAGCCTCATCTTCAAATACCAGTTTTACCTCATCCATCTCCAGCAGCTTGACATACTGCTTTAAAATGGCATTTTTAGGTTCCTTTAATATTTTGACCAAAAGTTCCTTTGACAGTTTTTCCAAAGTCACTGTCACGGGAAGTCTGCCTAAAAACTCCGGAATCATTCCAAAATCCCGCAGATCTTTATTCGTCACCTGGCTTAAACCATCCCCCTCCTCTTCCTGGCTGCCTTTTAACTCTGCCCCAAATCCCATGGAGGACGTCTTTTTAAGCCTCTCTTGTATAATTTTCTCCAAATCTGGAAATGCACCGCCGCAAATAAAAAGAATATGATCGGTATTTACCGTCGTCAGGGGAGTCAGAGCATTTTTCTGATTGGAGCCTACTGGTACTTCTACCCGGCTTCCCTCCAACAGCTTTAAAAGTTCCTGCTGTACTGATTCTCCGCTTACATCCCGGACATTTGTCTCTCTTTTTTTGGCAATCTTATCAATCTCATCAATAAAAATAATTCCATGCTCCGCCCGCTCCACATCATTCCCAGCAGCTGCCAGCAGCTTTGAAATCACGCTTTCAATATCATCTCCAATATATCCGGCCTCGGTTAATGAGGTTGCGTCTGCAATGGCAAGAGGCATATCTAAAAGATGCGCCAACGTTTTAACCAGATAAGTCTTTCCGCTGCCTGTAGGTCCGATCATCAAAATATTGGATTTTTCAATCTGCACCTCATTTGAATTTTCATTTTCCTGCCGTTTGCTCTCTGCATATACCCTTTTGTAATGGTTATAAACAGCAACGGAAATCACCTTCTTGGCCCGCTCCTGTCCAATCACGTAACCATCCAGCTGACTCTTAATTACATGAGGCGCAGGAATATCCTTCAGCTCAAATCCTGGGCCTTCCTTTTTCTTTTTCTTCTTTATCTGCTGCCGCTTTGGAATCTGCATCTGAGGAATATCCTCTCCATTGCTGACCGGCACAAAATTCATATTCATCAATGGCATACCAGAGAGCTTGGAAAAATCAATTTTAGAAAAATCCATTTTTCCTCCCATAATGGAATCAAAAGCTTTCTGCATACAATCATGGCACATGCACATGTCTCCTGGCATTACAATCATGCTTCCTGCCTTACTTTCCGGCCTGCGGCACATATAGCAAATCTTTTCGTAATCCGTTTCATCCTTATTTTGATCTGGATGCCCCTTGTTTTCCTTTTCTTCCACCCTTTCTCCTCACTTTCCGAGCGTGCCTGAAAAATTATTCTTTCCAACTGGGAAATACTCAGAGCGCCTGTGGGACACCCTGAGTATGTCTTGTTTCTACTATATTTCCATTTTATGAAAATTGCAAGTACTAATTGCTCTCTGCCTCCGTTTTATAATCCAAGGTAACTTCCACAGTCCGTTCTACATACTCTCCATTTTCCAGGGAATACACGGTCAGGGTCACAACACTTCCTCCTTCATAATAGGTCAGCATCTCCTGCAGATCGGTTTTGGAGCGTATGGTCTGTCCATCGAATTTCGTGATGATGTCTTTCTCACGCAGCCCTGAATTTGCCGCTGCGCCTCCTTCCATAATCTTATACACATAGACGCCTTTGGGCATTCCGTACATGGCAACAGTCGTGTCGTCAATATTTACAGCCTGGATTCCAAGATACCCTTGCTTGTTTACATCCAGCTCCACCCGTGTCTTGCGGTTCATCAGATCATCGATTATATCTTTAGCCTTAGAAATCGGAATGGCATATCCCATTCCTTCCACCTCTGTGGAGGAATACTTTGCCGCATTGATGCCGATTACTTCTCCCCGCATGTTCAGCAAAGCGCCGCCGCTGTTTCCTGGATTGATGGCTGCATCTGTCTGAAGCAGATTCCGGCTGGTGCTGTCCTGGGACTTTACTTCCCGGTTAATGGCGCTTACATACCCTACAGTTACAGACTGTCCGTATCCCAAAGCATTTCCAATGGCAATAACTCCCTGCCCTACTTCCAGGGCATCTGAATCTCCCATAGTGGCCACCTTAATCTCACCCATGGTTTCCGAATCAATCTCAGACAACGGAATTGCAATGATTGCCAGATCACTTTCTGAGTCGGTTCCTTTGATTGCCGCCGAAACGGTTGTATCATTAATAAAAGTTACCGACAGTTCCTTTGAATCTTCCACCACATGATTGTTGGTAACAATCAGAAGTTCATTGTCATTCTGACCAACAATAATACCAGACCCGCTGCTGGGTACCTCATATCTTTGACTGGGTCCAAACCAGCTTCTCTGCTCTAATATCATAGTATTGGTAATGGCCACCACAGAAGGCATGGCTGACTTAACAATGGAAGACACATCGGTCATCAATGTTGTAGACGCTGGGATTGCCGACTCCTTTGCTTCCGGAGCTTTTGCTGTTTCCAAGGTGACTCTTGTTTCCTCCTTGGGCGCGTACTTATCCCGCAAAAACTCCCCAGCTGTATTGACTCCAAACATGGTGCCTCCGGCCACTGTGCCAAATAAAAGGGCTGCTGCGGTAATCCCAGCTGCCTTTGCAGCCATGGAACTTTTCTTTCCCGGCATTTTCACTGGTTCAGAAGGAATATAGGATCGATCCATCCGGTTGTATTCCCTGTCTCCCATTTTTTCTTCCTTTACGGAATCCTGACGGCTCCAGCGATATTGTCCGTCTGCCTCCTGCCATCCCCATGATTCTTCCTGACTGCGGCCTTCTTCTGCCGGATTCTCCCAATTTTTATCTTCTCTATGATCTCCGTACATCCTTCTAATCCCCTTTCTATAAAACTCATTTGGTTTGTTTCTTTGTTATGAGTAAAATATACCCGCCAATTGTGATAAAATTGTGATAAAACTATATTTTAAATGTGAATTAAAGGCGTGTTTTGAACTCTCTGTTCCAAAACACGCCTCTATTCTTAAAAGGTTTTATTCTCTTTACATTCCCGGAGCCGCAATGGGTCCGTTATTTTGGCTTTGTTGTCCTCCCGGCCCGTTGTTACCGCCATCCGGTCCTCCGGGAACCTGGGAACCCGGCGCTCCTCCCCCCGGTCCGTTATTGCTGCTTGCCGTTGTAGGGACAGTCGGACTTCCCGGGTTTGCCGGATTTGCCGCTGTCGTTCCATGGGAAGGCGCGGGAATTGGGGTCAGATTGGAAGCATCTGTGGCCCTGGTCGGGCTGCTCTCCTCTGGCGCTCCCGGCCCGTTATGGTTCCCGGATGTTGTAGGTGTTACAGGACGGCCATGGGAATCCGTCTCTGACATCGAAGGACGGGTATTGGGGGCATGAGCCGTAGTATTGTCTGTGGGACGAAGAGGCGGTCTTGTTGTGCTGCTCCCAGATGTGCTCTCCTTGGGACGCTGTCCGCTGCTCTCTGTGCTTCCCGGACTGTCGGGTGAATTATTTTCGTCAGTAGGCTGCCGGATGATGGCTCCTGTCTCGGGAGAACTTTCTGAAGGGTCCCGATTGGTTACATTCTTCCGACGTACCAGCTCTCCGTCTGCATCCAACATCCACCCAGTAGCAATTCCATCTTCATCCGTCTCCTGTTTGACATATTCTCCGTCTGCATCCGTCTCCCGCTGAATCCGCTTCCGCACCTTTTTGCCGCTGGAATTGAGCACATAAATGTACTCGTATTCATCATCGTCTTCTTCCTCAGTGGCTTTTGTGGTAGCAGCTGCGGTTGTCTTGGGCGGTTGAATGACGCCTCCATCCGTGTTGACGCTCTTTACATAATTTCCTTCTTTGTACATGCCAGAATCTGCCGCTATTTTCTTGCTGATGCTTTTTACTGTTTCAGAAGGATCGTAGTTTTCGGTTCCAAACAAAAACTCATGAAGCCGAACTACATTGCTCTCTAATGTCTGTGGAATCACGCAGGCTCCCTTGGGACCCATTTTGGCGTCTCCTCTGGCTTCCGGAAATCCCATGGTTTCACCAATATGATACTTATTGACATTTTTGATGGCTGTGTAAAAATCACCAACGCCAAGGTTTGTGGAAATCTGTGGGAACACAGCTCCTAAGACCTTGTTTAATGTGTCATAATCTGCTGTCTTTGCCTTATCAAATGCCAGCTTAATGACTTTTCTCTGCCGTTCGGTACGGGCATAATCCGTATCCATCAGACGCAGACGGCCATAAGCAACTGCCTGAACCCCGTCCAGATGATTCATTCCTGCATGGGTCAGCTGAGTGGAACCGATTCCGGTCACAGCCACAGTCTCTGAAATAAAGGCATTGATATAGTAAAATTCCGCCTTGCTAAGCTCTACATCTACGCCGCCCAAAATCGTGATGGCATCTGCCACTGCCTTCCAGTTAAAAGTGGCATAATCCGTCACATTCAAGTCCAGATTCCGGTTAATTGCTGCCATCGCCTGCTCCGGTCCCCCGGTAAAATAGGCTTGATTAAATTTATTATAAGAACCTTCCTTGGAAAGATTCAGATAAGTGTCCCGAAACAGAGAAACCAATTTAATCTCTCCGGTCTCCAGATTAATATTACATAAAATATTTACATCTGAGTTCGTGCTCTTGTTGATGGTGCTGTTGTCTCTGGCATCTACTCCAAAAATGGCAATGGTCCAGTATCCTTTCAACCTTTCCATTGTTACCACATCCAAATCCTGGTTCTGAACCTGTTCCATGTCAATCACCGGCCGATTTACCTGATTCATCAACCGGGCCACATAAACATATCCAGCCATAAACAACAGCGCAAAACATTCTGCTATAATCATTCCGATTATCCGGCGGCGGCGAATCCTGTGGGCATTCTCCTGCTGTTTTTTGTACAGCCCGCTGGTCTGTCCTCCGCCTTTTGCAGCTGCCGTTGCAGCGGTCTGGGAAGCTGCAGTTCTCCGCCCGGTTGTGGCAGTTCTTCCAGATGTGCGCGGCTGCACCGACGAACGGTTTTCCACAGGATGTACAGAGGAATCATTCATCACTCGTAATCCATTGTCCGTCTGAGCTTTGCCAGCGTTCCCAGCCATACGGCCGGTTCTGGAATCTGTGGTCTGTCTCCCCCCAAAAGCGCTTCTGGAGCTAACCGATGGGCGAATGCCCTTTCCAGAAGAATCCTCGCCTCCGGCGGTTCCTGTATTTCCCGGACCAGTCTGCCGGATGATACTTCTTCCCATTAACTCGGAACCAGTATCTGACGAATCTGCCCCGGCAGCTCCCGGCTGTCTGATATTTCGGTCCATTCCGGCAGTTCTTGACTGTCTGGCAGTATTTCCACCCATTCGGTCCATCCCTAAGGTACCTGGCTGTCTGGTGTTCCCGCCTATTTGATCCATTCCGGTGGTTCCTGGCTGTCTGGTGTTCCCGCCCATTCGATCCATCCCTGGAGTTCCTGGCTGTCTGGTGTTTCCTCCCATCCGATCCATTCCGGCGGTACCTGGCTGTCTGGTATTTCCTCCCATTCGGTCCATTCCAATGGTCCCCGGCTGTCTGGTGTTTCCTCCCATTCGATCCATCCCTGGGGTTCCTGGCTGCCTGGTATTTCCTCCCATTCGGTCCATTCCTGGAGTTCCTGGCTGTCTGGCGTTTCCTCCCATCCGATCCATTCCTGGAGTTCCTGGCTGTCTAGTGTTTCCTCCCATCCGGTCCATTCCAGCGGTTCCCGGCTGCCTGGTATTTCCACCCATCCGGTCCATTCCTGGAGTCCCCGGCTGTCTGGTATTTCCTCCTGTCCCAGCTGTCCCTGGCTGCCTGCCATTCCCTGCCATTCGGTCCATTCCGGCAGTTCCTTCTTCCCCTGCCTGTCTTGTCATCCGTGGATTTCTACGGCTTTTCCGTTCCGGGTATCCCAATTCTTCATCATACTCTCGACTCATGCAACATACCTCGTCTTCATAATCCACTAAAGCGCCTTTGAAAAATCATTTCCTCCATCTGCATACTTCCATGGAAGTATGTTGGAATCAAATTCCCAAACGCAGCCCACTGCGCCGCGCTCCTTTGACCCTACTCCCTGCAAAAGGAATGTGCATTTGACAGAAAACATTTTCAAACACCCTTTAGGACACCGGCAATTTAATAGGCGTTTTTATTAATAAAGCCTTTAAAAACAGTCAAAAACAGAATCTTAAAATCAAATCCCAATGTCCAATTCTCAATATAATACAAATCGTGTTCAATCCGCCTCTCAATGGAAGTGTCTCCCCGATAACCGTTGATCTGCGCCCATCCAGTCATACCTGGACGAACCTGGTGCTTAATCATATAGCGAGGAATCTCTTCCTTAAACCGCTCCACAAAAAACGGTCTTTCCGGACGCGGCCCTACCAGACTCATACTTCCTACCAACACATTAAACAACTGAGGCAGCTCATCTATGCTGGTTTTGCGAATCACCTTTCCCACAAGTGTTACCCGCGGATCTCCCTGGGTAGTCCACTGCTTCTTCTCCTGACTGGCCGTCTGAACTTCCATGGAGCGGAACTTATACATGCGAAAAGGCCGATTATGCAGCCCAACCCGCTCCTGACTGTAAATCACAGGTCCGGGGGAAGTAATCTTCACCAGAACTGCCGTAATTAGCATTACCGGTGAAAAGAAAATCAGGGCTGCCACCGCGCCACACAAATCCATAACCCGCTTCACAGTGGCATTGAGCAGATCATTCAGCGGCACATGGCGAATGTTAATGACAGGAAGCCCCTGTAAATCTTCCGTATAAGGCATAGTAGGTATAAACTTATTATAGTCGGGAATGAATTTTGTATGCACACCAGATTTCTCACATTCTGCTACCATCTTTTCCAGACCGGCATAATCACGGATACTTAACGTAATTGCAATCTCGTCCAGCAGATTCATATTTAAAATCAATTTCAGATTGTCTGTACTTCCAATGACTTTCACTCCCCGGTAAGATTCTCCCCGCTGTTTGTGGTCATCCAAAATCCCCCGGATTTGATATCCCCATTCCGGATTTGCTGCCACCCGGTCAATATAGCTCTCTGCTGCTCTGCTGTATCCAATCAGAAGCACATGTTTTTGATTGTATCCCTTTGAGCGAATGGAGCGAAGAAAAATCCGTATCAGATTTCTCTCCACAGTTTCCGCCACCACATTTACCACAAAGAAAAAGAACACCAGCCTTCTGGAAAAGTTCTGGAAAAATGGGTTTTTCCCTCCCAGGTACAGCACCATGCCAAACAGCAGAAATCCAATGGTATTTGCTTTAAAAATATTGGCAAACTCCCGCCTGCGGCCCTGTACGCGCTTTGGAGTAAACAAATGAAAAACCGTATATAACAACAGATACGCCGGCACAATCACCGCCAGCACTCCCAGGTAAATCCCCGGAGGCAACACCTCATGGGCAACATAAAACCTGCCGCTGCCGATGATGATATACCAGCTCAAGACATAGGCCGCCACAATCACCACAGCATCAATCAGCACGTGCAGGCGGTTTAATCTCTTTTGGTTATCCTTTATCATAATGTTTTACCTTCCCGATGGTAAGGGACTGTCACTTCCTGTCAGTTCCTAACGACTCATTATACACGAATTTTCTCTGTTGTTCTATTAAATTTCTCTTAAATATCCAATACCTTTTTTTAACAATCCCGTTACATCTTCCCTCTTTTTCGAATCTGACGCCGGGAAAATTCCCACACATACACTGCGGTTCCCACCATCAGCTCCCACTGAATCGCAAGATAATTTTCCAGATTTTCCCTCCGATATAACACCTTTTTCCCTTTATGAGCCGTTAAAATTCCCTCCCAGACTCCCATCAAATACTCTTTGCCAAAGCCAAGCTTCCGGAAAAACACATACTTGACCCCAATTCCTGCCCCTATGGGAATGCTGTTGATTAACAACTGTAACAAGGGCATATTTTTGTAATTCACATACACACTGTTCCTGGCTGCCAGTCTTACTTTAAAGGAATTGTATTTTGATCCGCTGGTACCGCTGCCCACATGATATACTACGGCATCCGGACAGTATCGGTTATAGTATCCCGCAATTTTGGCACGATATCCCACATCCAGATCTTCCAGGTAGGCAAAATGAAGTTCATCAAAATAACCGATCTCCTCAAACACGTCACGGCGGTATATGGCAGCGCCAGCGCAGGCGGAAAATATATGGCAGGGCCGGTTGTAGCGTTCTTCCTCCTGTCCCACTCCCCGCTGATACGCCCACCCCATCACACTGTACATATCCCCGGCATCATCGATCCGTTCTCTGTGATACATCTGAACCATCTTGGGACTTACTGAAAAAATCCGGGGTGAAGCCTCAATCGCCCGGACCAGATGTTCCACATAAGCAGGCTCTGCCTCTGTATCATTGTTCAGCAAAATTACATAAGGTGTCTTGGCCTCACGAATCCCGGCATTGACTGCACCGGAAAAGCCAAGATTTTCCGGCAAAAAAATCCCAGGTATCTTATGTTCCTTCAGCCATGAAACACTGCCGTCATCCGAGCCGTTGTCCACCACAAGCAGATCAAACTCCTTTGTGGTCTGTACTGCCAGGGCTTTCAGACAAGGTTCCAGAAAAGAAAGTCCATTATAATTGGGTATGATTATGGTAACTTTTTTCATTTTCTTCCCTTTCCTCTATCAAGGGTTATTTCCAACGGATACGGTTCTCCAATCTTTTCCTTTAAAAGATCCCGGAGAGCAAAATTAGATTTGCGCAGTGTCAGGTTTGGATTATAATAAGGGTCCCCCTGTGCCAGAATGTCCGGCCAGCGGCGGGCAAAAATTCCAATTTCCCGGTTAAAACGAGCCACCTTTTCCGGCGTATCTTCCAGACCACGGGATTTGGACTCATAATGGTACATAAGAGCATAAGGGGCATACACTACCAAAAAACCAGCGTTCCGAACCTTCATACAATAATCAATATCATTAAAAGCCACTGCCAGCTCTTCTGTAAACCCTCCAATCTGATGAAATATAGAAGCTTTTGTCATCATACAGGCCGCAGTCACAGCGCTGTAATCCTGACCGCACATAGCTCGGTGAAAGTAGCTGTTTTCTGCCTGATGAAGTCCGATAAAGGTATGGCCTGCAATACCGCCAAACCCTACCACCACCCCGGCATGCTGAATGGTATCATCTTGATATAAAAGCCGTGCGCCCACTGCCCCCACATCCGTTCGCTGGCAAAATCCCAGCATTTCCTCAAAAAGCCGCGGCTCAATCAGCTCTGTATCATTATTTAAAAACAGCAGATATTCGCCCTTTGCATGGCTGGCCCCGAAATTATTAATAGCAGAATAGTTAAATTTCCCATCCCAGGTCACTACCCGCACATTGGGCAGTTCCTTCTGAATCTCCTTGTAATAGGCAAACGTTTCCTTTTCTGTGCTGTTATTTTCTATAATTACAAACTCCAGATTTTTGTAAGTGGCTTTGCTTAAAATAGAACGAATACATAAATCCAGATCTGCTCTGTGATCTTTATTGGGAATCAAAACTGACACCAAAGGGTTGTTTTCCACTGAAAAATACGTATGGTAAATTCCATAGTCCACCCCTTTTTCCACCTTTTCTGCCTTTATGCCGCACCTTTCATAATGAGCCATAATAGCCCGCGCTCCCGCTTCAAAAGCGTAAAGCTTACTCTCTGGATTGCTGGCTGTGGACCCCTGATGACAGCGCCAATGATACAGCACTTTCGGAATATGCCAAATTCCTTTGGCTGCCTCTGTACACCGGAAAATAAAATCATAATCCTGCGCTCCGTCAAACTCCTGCCTAAAGCCTCCTGCCTGTTCTAACAGCTCCCGTTTCACGCAAAGCAAATGACAGATGTAATTGACGCTGGTAAGCAAATCCGGATTAAAATCCGGCTTAAAATGAGGGTCAAATAAAGCGCCTCCATCCATGTCCAGCTTGTCCTCATCCGAATAAAACAAATCACATTCCGGATGCTCTCCCATGGCCTTTGCCATCTCATAAAGGGCATGTTCCGGCAATGTGTCATCATGGTCTGCCAGCACAATATAATCCCCTTTTGCCATGGCAATGGCTTCGTTGGTATTGTCTGCAATTCCCAAATTATCTCCCAGGTTCTTATACCGGAAACGCAAATCCCTGCTGCCATACCATTTCATAACCTTTTCCACCACAGCCCCCTCCCCTTTGGGACTTCCGTTGGCCACGCAGACCTCCCAGTTATCATAGGTCTGATTCAAAATGGAATCCATCATTTCTCTAAGATACTTTTCAGGAGTCTTCCATGCAGGAATGACAACCGAAAGAAACGGACGAACTGAGAGAGGCTCCTGTTTCTGCCGTTTTAATTCCTCATCTGTCGGCTTTGTCAAATCATACCATTCTTTATAATCATAATCATTGTCCAATCCCTGTAATTTATGCTTGGATTTTAAAAACAACGCCTTCAGTCCATGCTTTTTCCAAAAATCCAGCGCAACGCTCACCGTCTCCATATTCATCAAATCACGGATTTTTTCCAGACGCCTGTGAGCAACACTGGCACGCTTGGCAATCAGCTCCTCGTTAAATTTAACCCGGACGATCTTGCCGTCGCACCGAATCAAAAGCCAGTAGCTGCATCCCCGTTCATAGGAAAACTGAATATCAAATCCAAAATCCCGGTCGTAAGTTTTCTTATAATAAATCTGGCTAACATCATCCCGGCGAGTAGACACATGGCGAAACTTCACCGGCTTTTTTTTCTCATCCAACACTCGAAAAGATGCCTTAGACTCCGGAGTTTTCCCAATTACCCATCCATTTAAAGTAATGGAATTTTCCCGAATCCGCACCACATCAATCTTGTACTTCATCCGTCCCCTGTTCCTTTTCTGAAATGCGTTTTTCCTCTGCCTCAAAATTCAACCGCTCCTCCTCAACCACCAGAGGACGCCTCATAACTCTCTGATTAATGGACAACACGTATTCTCCTACCATTCCGATAAAAAACACCTGAACCGAGCCTAAAAACAACATGCCCACCAACATGGGTGCCACCCCCGCCGGAAAGCGGTACCACCAGATCAGCTTCATAATTAAGTAGACAAATCCTACAATCATACTCATGATACAGCTGAATCCGCCAATAAACGTTGCCAGCCGCAATCCTACTTTCGTATAGGAAGTGACGCTTAACATTGCCGCGTCATATAACCGGTAAAAATTGTTGCTTGTCTTGCCGGCTCTGCGCAGCTGCTGTTCATAGGGAATCTCTTTTCTTCTAAATCCCAACTCTGCCACAATCCCCCTCAAAAACGGAGTGGGATCATCCAAATCCCGCAAAACCTGAATAAACCGGGCATCATAAAGACCAAATCCAGTAAACTGCTCAATCTGCTCCACATCCGAAAGACTCTTGATCATCTTATAATAACATCCCCGCAGCCAGTACATAAATTTGTTTTCCTTGCTTGTGGTTTTGATGCCAGCCACAATCTTGTAGCCGTTTTCCCATTCTTTTACAAATTTGGGAACCATTTCCACCGGCTCCTGAAAATCTGCCGCCATTAAAACCGTGCAGTCACCACTGCTTTGAAGCATACCATAATAGGGAGAATTAAACTGTCCGAAGTTTTTGGCATTAAAAATCCCCTTAATTCCCTTGTCTTCTGCACACAGCCTCCGGATTTTTTCCCTTGTTGTGTCCTGGGAATCATTGTCAATAAAAAGAATTTCATACTGATAATGGGACAGCTCTTTCTGAAACAGCTGCCGCAGTGAATCAGCCATCACTTCCACATTTTCTTCCTCGTTATAGCAAGGTATTACGATGCTGATGGTTTTCATTGGTTTCACTCCTGTATTCCTTCCTGCATATTCAAAACCATTTGGCCGGTCTGAATGTTAATTCATAGTCACCATAACCTTAATCAAATCTTCTGGTTTATCTTTCATTAGATACAACGCGTCTTCTATCTTTTCAAATCCGTTTAAATGGTGTGTCACCAAACGTTCCGGATGAATCCTCCCATACTTTACCATGGACAGGATTCTTTCCATACGAACACGGCCCCCTTCTCCAAGCTCTGTGCGAATCGTTTTCCCTGCCATGCCCCGTCCTCCGGAGAATTTGGGAAACGGCAGATTGCCTGTGCCTCCAAAATAGTTCACATTGGAAACAGTTCCAATTCCATAACGAACCATGTCAATCGCCTGTGCAAATACCGTGTCGTCTCCTCCGCAGATAATCACACGGTCTGCCCCCACCCCGTTTGTCCGGACCATAACCTGCTCCACAATATCGCTTTCTTTATAAGATAAAACCTCGGTTGCACCAAATTCTCTGGCCCGTTTTGCACATACCAGACGGCTTCCTACCGCCAGAATCCGCGCAGCCCCCAAAAGTGCAGCCCCTGCCACTGCCATCAAACCAACCGGACCGATTCCCAAAACCACAACCGTATCCCCAAACCGGATTCCAGCGCTTTCTGCTCCGGTAAAACCAGTTGTCACCATGTCAACGCACATTAACGCCTGTTCCAGACTAACTTCCGGCAAAACCTTTGCCAGTGTGGTATCTGCATCTGGCACAGAAAATCTTTCTGCAAACACTCCCGGTTGGCTTCTTCCCAGCTGATGTCCGGAAAAAGGCGCCGAGGCATGTTTAAAATTCCCCTCCTGGATTCCAACTGCCCGCCAGTCAGGCGTAATGGCTGGCACCACCACCACTTCCCCTGGCTTAAAATCCTGCACGTCTTCTCCCACCTGTAAAATCCGGGCAACACATTCATGGCCTAAAACCAGATTGGGAGCTTTTCGTGAGCCGCCTCCAAAAACCGTATGCACATCCGACGTACAGGGCGCCAGAGCCACAGGCTGGAGAATCGCTCCATAAGAGGTTAGCTTTGGCTCCGGCACATCCACCCATCCCACCGTCCCAGGTTCCTTTAACACAAAAGCTTTCATATCAGTTCCTCCAGTTTCTCACTGCGGAGGGTAAATATTCTTATTTTATCCCCAAACCGCCTGCGGATAATTCCTGCAATCTCCTCAGTATATCCCGGCGCCAGAATCAGAATCCCGTCAGTGGGATGTTCCAGAAAATAGTCTGGAGCTACAATAGGCAAATGAGAAGCAGGTGCAAAACGTCCTTGTTTAAAAGGAGCCGAATCCATGATATAACATGCCTTCTCCCCTAGACAGGTGGTTGATGCAAGGGTAAATCCCTGATGACTTGCCCCCCATATTGCCAGAGTCTGGCCCTGCTTTTCCAGCTCTTTTGTCAGTTCCTTCATCTGCTTCCTAATACTGTGAAAGCTATCTTCTAAGCCGGAAAGATTTACAGAAACAGGCATTGCTGATTGGGAATTTTTCTTAATCTCTGACGTTTTTTTCACAATTACAGACAGAGTATCCCGGTTTACCACCTCTTGTTCCACCACTTCAAACCCATGTTGTTCCAACAGACTTCGTAGCGTGTCAAAGGTATAATAGGCAATATGGTCCCGAATCAGTTCATAATATCCATTGTACTGCAGAACATATTCCAGACTTGGCACGGTGATCAGCCCCATTCCCCCACAAGCAAGATTTTCCCATATGCAATCCAGCATAATCCCTGGTTTGGGCTGATGCTCCAGAAAATTAAAGGACAAAAACACATCATAAGGACCAGCAGAACCCAAAACCGTATCCGGATTTTCGGTAAATCCAGAAACCACATTCAATCCATTTTTTAGGGCCAGCTCCACCAGCTGCTCTCGGTGCTCCACCCCGTAGACCTTCACGGGAAATTCGGTCAAAACCTTCAAAAACTCCCCCTGGCCACATCCCACCTCCAGAAATTTCTTTCCTTCCAAACCATAAGTTTCTATGAGATGTTTATATTGTCTGGTTCTTAGTTCTATCATGGTGGTTGAGTATCCCCCCGAACGAATCACATCCCGGTAATAAGACACCGGTTCACAGTCAAACTGGACCAGACCGCAGTTTTGGCACTGGTATAAAGGCAGATCAATTCCGGTATCCTGCCCCAGCTCTCTCGCCTCTGGAATGTTCTGAGCCGAGGATGGAGCATTTTCCAAAACAAACAACGGCTTTCCAGAAATCTCATTCTTACAGACAATGCAGCAGCTCATAAATTCCCTCCTTAAAAGATACCGTGGGCTTCCAGCCTAAAGCCAGTATTTTTGTAATATCCGGAATTAAATTTGCGTTTTTCTCTGCCTGCTGTGGATGTATCCCATAGCGGAAACTTCCTTTTGAGCCGCACAGCTCATACATCTCCTCCACATATTCCCTAAGAATCCGGGTATCCCTCCCAGCCAGATTGTAAATGCCGTGAACTCCTTTTTCCAGCAAGACTGCCAGCCCTTTTGCCGCATCTTTAATATATAAAAAATTCCACCACTGTGAACACTCTCCCAATTCCATCTCTCCCCCCTCCTGCCAGGTCCGAAGGCAGGACTGGATTAGCGTCCATGGATGGTCTCCCGGTCCATACACACTGAAAAGTCTTGCATGAACATAATCCATAGAAAGCTGACGGCAAAGCTTCTCTGCCTGATTGGCAAATTCCAGCTTTGCCTTCCCATATTCCGAAACCGGATTACAAGGGGTATCTTCCCCCATCGTCTCATAACAAATTCCATATTCCGCCTGAGACCCGGTAAACACAAACCGGCGGCATCCAATCCATGCTGCTGCTCTGACTGCTGCCAGAGAATCCTGAATATTGCTTTGCTGCATATCCCGCTTCTTCCGGTTATCGCTGCCTGGTCCTCCCCAGCTGGTGTGAAGCCAGACGTCAGCCAGTGGACAATACTTTCGAAAATCTTCCTGCGCCAGATTTCGTACATCCAGAGAAATCACCTGTAAACCTGGCCGAAGCTCTTCTGGAACCTGATGCCACAAATTAGAAAGTCTGGGGGAATCCGGCCTCACCACTGCCCACACTTCATGGCCTTTCTCCAAAAGACATTTTACGGTCGCCGCCCCGATAAACCCGGCCCCACCTGTCACCACTGCTTTCATAGTACTTCCCTTCTTTGTTTCATTTTCCTGATAATTGTCTTTTTCTGACCTTTTGCCGTTCCTTACTCTCTTTATTTTTCTGTTCGGATATACCATGCCCCCTTACCGATTTTCCTGCAGGAAGCAATTTTTTTGAACAATTTTGATTTTTTAAGATTATAGCATATCCTGGAAAAAAATCCTACCCCCCAATTCTTACTGTTTTAGAGCGTGTCTGAAAATTCCTTGCCGCCATCTGCACGTCCCACTTTGCGGTATATTTGGCTCTCATTTTGTCAACCCAGCCCGCTACCCCTCTCCCGCCACAGCCTTCCAGCTTTGCCAGCAACCTTCACTTTTCAGAATAAAAAAGATACGCTATAATCGCAGAGTAATGCAAATATGGATTTTCGGCCACCAAACAACACTGGGACAGACAAGTCCCGACATGCAAAAAAGGAGAGAATGAAATTTATGAAAAAACAAGTTCAAATTCTGGCTGTATTATCCGCCGCAACTGTGATGAGTGCGGTAACCCCTGGCTTCCTTGCAGCAATTCCTGGTTCTTCACAAACCGCATTTGCCGCATCCAAAGCCGGATGGACAGAAGAAGACGGAGAGCTGCGCTACTTGGACAGCGACGGTTATCCGATTACCGATACCTGGAAGAAAAAAGACAATGACTGGTACTATCTGAATGAAGACGGCTTTCTGGCCCGCTCCATGGCAGTAGATGAGTATTATGTAGATGAAAACGGAAAGCGAATCTACAACCAGTGGATTGGAGAAGAAAATGAGTACTGGGACAGTGATTCCCCGGAAACTTACTGGTACTATTATGGAAATGACGGTAAATGCGCTGTGTCCGAGTGGCAGAATATTGACGGCAAATCCTATTATTTCAACGAAGACGGCCATATGCAGACCGGAAAGTTGGAATTAGACGGTTACATCTATTACCTTGGAGAAGAAGGGGATGGTGTGATGAAGACCGGATGGGTTCAGCTGGAAAACGACAACGAGGACAGCGATCAAGATATTGTATGGCACTATTTTGATAATAAAGGAAGAATGGTAATCAATCAGCTGGACCGTAAGATTGACGGAAATTACTATACTTTTGAAGATGGCATTTTGCAAACTGGATGGTACAAACTTCCGGACATTCAGACAGAAAACGAAAATTCCGGAGAAGAAAGCGGAAACAACGAGGCTGCTCAGACAGAAGCAGAAACCCAAAAGCCCTTGACCATTGCCTCTTTCCAGTACTATGAGGAAAACGGCAAACGTGCCGAAGGCTGGTATCAGATTGAAGGCGCTCCTGGCATCAGCGATGAAGGTGAAATCTATTCCTTCTATTTTAAAAAGGGAGTTCCCTTCTATGCTGCCACTGACATTGAAACCTTTGTAATCAATTCCAAACGCTATGGTTTCAATACCAAAGGTGAAATGCAGACTGGCCTTAAAAGCGCTACCACAGAAGATGGCCGGAAAGTCAACTATTACTTTGGCGACGATGGTGTTATGAAAACTGGCAAGCAGACGATTTATGACGAAGATCTGGGAGAGAACCGGACTTGGTTCTTTATCACAGACGGCGGCAGCAAAGGTCAGGGATTCCATGGGGTTCGTGACAACAATGTGTACGAAAACGGCCTTCGTCTGACTGCTGACCGGGATCTGCGCTATGCTCCGGTTGAGCTGGACGGTGTTTCTTATCTGGTCAATGCCTCTGGCAGCATCCAGAAAGCATCCTCCTCTTCCAAATCTGATGTAAATCCAGATTTGGGCAAAGGATTCAAGGATATTAAAGATGCCAATGATAAAATCTGGACCGTAAATACAGATGGAGTGATTCAGAAATAATTTTTAAGAATCGTTTTTCCTGCATCCGTTCAAATGCAGCCCTCAAAAAAAGAGCCATATGGCTCTTTTTTTATTCTTCTATTTTTAACAAAATCTGTCATATTTTCCAGCTTGCTTCGTTATAATTATAGATAGAAAAGAAAAACCCGGCCTCTGTTTTACAGGCCGGCAAGAATGGGGAGGTACTTATGAAAGAATTATCCGTCTGTTACTGTCCTGTTTGCGGACGATACAGCTATTGCCAATCAAGAGAAATCCATACTGCTGTGTGTTCCAACTGTGACATTCCCATGGCTCCCCTTATGCCCTATGCAGAGTTTCGGAATCTGGATACCCAAAAACGGGACTTGCTTCTGATTCAGAAAATCATAGCCCAAGAGCCTTCCATTTCCAGCCGGATCTTAGCTTATTTACGTTCCTGTGCCAGCGGCGAAGCTGCAACACTTTTGGACTCCCGGATTCACCAGCTGGAAACAGAAAACAAAAAACTAAATGATACAATTGCATGGATGCATCAGACCATTTGGGATCTTCTCAGCAAAAATAAAAGCCTGGAACATCAACTGGAAGATCGTTTGTAGACCAGATTTTTCAATCGGATTTTGATGTCAGACCAATACTTTTATCTGCTTCAGCTTACTATACCGGCTTTTATTCCGAGATGCAAAAACTTTTAGATCCCGGATACTTTTGCTTTCGTTTTTCTGGATTTCTCCATATACCTCCTGTTTTCGGGCATTGTTTCTGAAATGCTCTGATTTGTGCTATCTTTTTGACTCTTCCAGCACATACCGGCTCACCATTCGATTTAAAGTTCCTTTCATTTGCACCACAATCTTTAAAAGCATTTCATTGTCCTGTTTTAATTTCTGATTTTCTTCTTTTAATTGTTCCATTTCTTCTACCTTCCTTACCATTTCCACATCCTTTGCATTTTCTACTATTGTTCCCATCATTTCCCATCTCCTTCTTTTTTATATTCTAAAGCTTCATAAACACTATAAAGCTTTTTTACCCATTTGAAAAGCACAAGAAGTCGCATGTATCGACATTCTTCGACACGTTTTACAAACATCTTATCGACCTACAACATCTGTTTTTGGAAAACATCTTTCTCACTACTACTTGTAATCTGACATTCCAAACCATTCGACAAAATCCGCAAATTTTTCATCGTTCCATTTCCAGGTTCTGACAAAGTTATTAACTTTTTTCTTACAATTCATGTAAAATCCTTACAATACCGCCCTGCCTATTGCCATCCATTTCCTGTCTTGCTATAATTAGTTTATCAAAATCATGGAAAGCTGAGGTGAGCGATGATGAAGCACAAGATAAGCATGACCCTGATTTTCACGATTACCAGTCTTCTTCTTGGTGTCTTCCCGTCTCTGGCCGGTGAATGGCAGAAGACAGAAGATGATCAGTGGCAATACATTCAAGACGACGGAAAACCTGCTGCCAGCGGCTGGCTTGAGCTGGATGGCAAACGCTATTATCTGGATGACAATGGCTGCCGCAAGTCTGAATACTGGCAGAAAGATGACGGCGCCTGGTATTACCTGAATGAAGACGGCGTGTTAGCCACAGACTGCTGGGTAGATAACTACTATGTGGGAGAAGACGGTAAACTTGAAAAGAAACGTTAAGACAGATTCTGCAAAAGCGAAGGTCCTGTCACCAGGTCCTTCGTTTTTTGTGCCTTTTATTACAATTTTCTTCCAAACTGTAATAAAATATTACATAAAGTTCACATTTTAGATAGTTGTGGTAATTTCCTTTTTGTGCTATGCTTGCAAGGAACAGAATTTATAATATACGAAATATGTGGAGGAATTTCCTATGAAAAAACAAGTCTTTACTGTATCCGCTCTTGCAGCGGCGCTAACTTTATCTACAGGCTTTAACGCTTTAGCCGATGGATGGGTAGATGAAAACGGGCGGAAAGCCTATGTATATGACAATGGAAACCGTGCTGGTTTCGGCTGGTTTACAGATCCTGCCACTGGCCTTCAATATCATTTGGATTACGATGGCTATGCTATGACCGGCACACGGGTAGATGGATTCTGGCTGGATGATCAGGGTGTCAAGCATGAAAAGACTGAGACAGAGATTGCTCAGGAAAACGCCCGAAAAGAAGAGCTGGCTTCCAGACCCAGTCCTGCGAAGGCACAAGCGAATGCCACGCAGGCTGCAGCGCTGGCCAAAACTACTGGCATTGCTGCCAGCACCTTTCGTATGGTTTATCAGAAAGAATATAAAGCTTTGATGGACCTTTATTACATTGATACTTTTGACAAACTGAAGGCCATGGAAAACACTACCATCACCCGTTTTGGTAATGATGATTTTCAGGAAACTACTTATGTTTACAATGCAGAAGGCAAGGGACGTCTGATTTCCAGCTCCCTCTACAAAGTTACCAGCAATCGAAATTATTATTACAAACCTTATGCTCTGGAACTGAGTTTTAACCGCAGCTATCTGTCCACACAAGAAGAGACGGATCTGTTCCAGGAAATGTTTCGCAAGCTGGTGGTAGGCGCTTTGGGCGAGAACCAGGGCAAGGCAGTTTATGACCGCTGCTTCGCTGAGCAGGTAGGCGCAGGAGTTTCCTTTGACCACAGTGCAACCACAGACACTGGCAATTCTTATGTGCTGACTTACCAGAATGACATTATCACGATTCAAGTAACCTGCCTTGAGAAAACGCTGGAAGTTCCGGAAACTGCTTCAGAAGAAAACGCCGAGGGAAATACGGAAAATGCGGACAATAATGCTTCCGATGGCACTGCTGAAAATGCGGATAGTAATACTTCTGATGGTACTACGGAAAATGCGGATGAAAATATTTCGGACGGTACTACTGAGAATACAAACTAAATTGATTTTGGTGGTATTGTTGGAAATACACGATCTATATCGGCGTGCGTTTCTGAAACACCCAATAGAAAATACGGCGGACTCCTCCGCCGTATTTTCTATTATTTGTCATTTGTCTCAATTTCGATTTTCTCATAGGTATTCATAGGGATCACCGTCTCATACATAGGCTCTCCTCCTGCGCTGTATGCAGACTGTTCATAAACCTTCAACCGAATATCATTATCCTGATACAGACCTCCAAAGGTGTCCTCATCTGATTCTCCATAAGAAAGGTCCTGAACTACTACCTCATCATTCAATCCTTTGATCACGACTTCAGAATAATAAGCAGCATCAGCAGCAGAAGTTCCATCCTTCACAATAACAATAACATCCACATAAGCTTCATCCAAGTGCAGGCTAAAATCAATCCCTGACGCCATAGGATAGTCTTCTGCATTTAAGTAAATGTCATTCATCCCTTCATGGAGCTGTGCCTCATCTAATACAATTCCTTCATACCGGTTAAAATCTGGTCCCATGGTCTGAGATTCGTCCGTCTCTGGCTGTATAATATTGCTTTTTGTACAACCACACAACAAAGCAGCACATCCAACCATCAACACCCATTTTTTTATCCTCATTTTCAATCCTCCTGATTTCCTAAGAAATTCTGTCTGCCTGATATATAAAGTTAAAGAAACACAAGTCAAACAAACAGTTTGTATTATAAACGATAGCCGCCCTTTTGGATAGGGTTTTTACAAAAATGTCAGAAAAAATTCACAATTGGTTATTTTTTACAATGTCACGCCCCCTCCCCATACCACAAAACCATATAAAAAACCAAGTAAAAAAGTTCAAAAAAGCTCTCGCAAAATTCTGTCACAATTTGTCTGATAATACGTTATATATAATAGATTTTCATATTTATATTTTTAAAATAATGTTTTGTTTTATGTTTTTATACTTTTTGTATTTTATATTTTTTTGCTTCATGGCTTAATTACTTTTGTTCTTATTGTTTTTTATGTTATTATTTCTTAATTTTGTTGGTTTTTGATTTATTGGTTCCTGGCGTTGCTGTTTTTGAGGTTTATTCGTTTTTAATTTCACTGTTTTGGGTTGTTGACTCTCTGTTTTATTGATTCTCAGTTTTATTATTTTTTGTTATATTACTTGTTGTTTTGTTATCTCTTGTTTTATCATTTATTTTTTTAGTTTTATCACTTCTTTTTTTATTGTTTTGTTGCTTCTTGTTTGATTGTCTCTTAATGTTATTGTTTCTCGTTTTATTATATCTTAGCGTTTATGCTTCAAAACTGTAATGATTCATTATTTTAATACTTCATAATATTAACCTTTATATTGCCAGACAGATTAAATGTCTTTTTACAGGAGGATATATCATGGCTACACAACCAGAAGAATTTCTTACCTTTACAGACATCTATGCCCAAAATTACCTGCTGGCCCCAAACGATATTCTTTATGTGGAGGCTGACAACATTTATTCCCGCATCGTATGTGAAAACTTGATTATTCGTGTTCCTCACCCTCTGATTTTGATGGAAACATTGCTTCCTGACTATTTTTTACGGATTCACCGCAGTTTTCTGGTAAACCAAAATTCTATTGTTGCCTTGTATCGGAGGATTGTTATGCTACGCAATGGTTTCCGCCTTCCAGTTCCACATGGGAAATATCAATGGCTGAAGGAATGTTTGGAAGCTACCGAAACAAATACTTTGCCATAAAAAATCCGTCTTTTATAAAACGATCTTTCTGGCAACCCTCCATCGGATGTCTTCTGCCAGACAAATACATTCTATATGTTTTTTGCTAAGCCCCTGCGCTTTGGAATCGTCTGAATTATTCCATTCTTTCTGGCGCAGGGCTGGCTCGCCTTCTGATACCGTTTCAGCTTCCTGCTTCTTATCATTCTCGACTTGGAACTCCTGCCATAATTTGTGACAGCATTCTATTTTTCTATCCAACAAACAAAATACCTGTTCCTTTTCTTTGGGTCCGCAGGATGCTACATTGCTCAAAGCAGCTATTAATGAAATCTGCAGCCCATTCCACTTCCGATCCCGGAAATTATCTCTTGCCAGCAAATCTACAAACTCACCTAATTCATCCAACAGCTCTATACTTCGTATATCTCCAATGACTGATATGGAATCCGGATTCTCCACGAATCCCGGCGCACGACGCATTCTTGCCAGATACCTGCGGATTCGCCTTACGGCAGTCAAATCTTGCATCTTCACCAAGCAAGCATCTCTTAATCCTTCCTGGCCTGTATAATATTCCGCATAATCATCCAATATTTTTCGTAGATGCTTGTCCTGGCTGCCAATTAACTGCACAACTGCCCAATAAAAGAGTTTTCCATACAATCCAGACAACAGCCTTTCACAAACCTCTTCCCCATCCATAAACCTGCAGCCATATTCTACTGCTGCCTGACGCACCCACGCTTTCCACTGTCCGTTTCTTGCAAGATTGACCATCAGATCTGTACATTCCTTAACTTCATGGTCAATACAATAACGAACGTGCCACCACATTTCATCATTCTCCATTTTTTCATTGGCTAAATTATAAAGCACCTGCTGACAAATTTCCTCTTCTGTGCCAGTGATCTGCTCGATGCGGCGGCTGTTCGCTTTTGGCGTAATCTCCACAATCACCTTGCCAACTACCCTCAACACCATCTTATAGAAATCCCGGAACATTTCTTTCTCATCAGGTGTTAATAATCGAAAAATCTCCGAAATCTCTGACTCTTTTCTGTCACCATTTTCCCACATCGCCACATATTTCTGAAATGTATATGTCTCATCTCCGCATTCTGCTGCATATTGTTCGGTATGCTCCAATAATTTCTCTAAAAATTCTTCCTCTTTCTGTTCACTCTTCTCATTTCCTAGCCCATAATGATATAGTTCCTGTGCCATCATTTGACAATGTAGAAATCGGGCAAACCAATTTTCATCCATTGCAGCCCGTATACCAGATTCCCAATTTTCCTCGAATATTTTCCATTCCTGCTGCATGGTCTGATTCAAAGTCCTGCTGAATTTATCAAACATTCTATTGTCATTGGGGATAAAAATCCGACACACTTTATCCCGCCCTGTATCTCGAAATGCTACCTCAATACCTGAAAGTAAAATTTCTTTTATATCCTTCTCCATCTGTCTCACCCCTTAAAACAAATTACTTCTTTTCCCGTTTCCTGCCATTTTTCCAAACTTTCCAAAATTTTGCACAAACAAAATACGAACATACCCCAACCAACACTCCTGCACTGTCAATTAGCATATCCCTCACCTGACACGCTCGCCCTGGTACGAAATATTGATGTATTTCATCTGAAATAGCATATAAAGTTCCATAAATCCAGGAAAATCTCCCAGACCTGGACAAAACTTTCCCAAAACTCTGGAAAGCTGCCATCCACAAGCCTCCAAGAATCGCATATTCCGTTCCATGGGCAGCTTTCCGTACATAAAAATCAATGGCTTCCACAAACGCCTGTTTTCGCTCCTGCGACCAGGACAATCCTCCCAACCGCTGTATGAAATCAGCAATGGTTCTTCCTATAAAATAGCTTTGTTCCTGTGATTCCTCCGCAGGCTTTGCAGAAAACATAAAAATTACTGCCATCCAAGCCACCAACGCTCCTACCAGCAAAGTCCTCCAGAAAAATATTGTTCGGTTTTTCATCCCACCTTTTTATCCCATCCTTCCATATTATACTTTAAACTACCATTCTCTATCATATCATACCTGTTCGTGCCTGTCGATATTTTCAGAATAATTATAAATCACTCGTATCTTGTCTCATTGATATTTGGTAATACCACGCAGAATATTTATTCATTGGCAAGGCAGATGAATGGGACGATGACAGAAGATCATTGAGTGAATCCCTCTTAGTACTCCGTCCAGACAGAAAATGGAGTTGTGAGTTGTTTGGTGCGTGACAGACCGTTCATGACTTCGATTTCTGTCTGGATGGTGTACTAGAGTGTGTCTGAAAATTGCTTTCTGGCAGCTTGCATTCCACTTTGTGGGCATGTTATCTGTTTATCTTAAACGTTTCTCTTATTGCTAAATCTGTTCTGTATTTATTTCTTCGCTGATATTAGTGTTTTCTCTTGTGGCAGTCTCTTCTGTGGCAGTCTCTCCTCCAATATTTGATCCTTCCCTGATTTCAATCTCATTTTCTGTTGTTGTCTCTTCTATCGTTTCTGGCTCTTTTTCAGTTTTGGACCCTCTTTTTCTTTCTGGCTCTCTTCTCGTTTCTACTCTGCTATCTTTTTCTGTCTCTGTTGGCGTAATTTTGAATATATCGTTTGGAGTACACTCCAATGCTCTGCACAATTTCTCGATATTTTCAAAATGAATTGAAGTTGTTTCGTTGTTTACCATTTTGCTGATATTTTGATAGCTGATTCCCGAATGTTTTTGCAGCCAATATTTAGTCAGCTGTCTTTCTGTTAAAATCTCAAGAACACGTAATTCGATCATTGGATATATCCTCCTGTATCTTATTATACATATGATAATATACCCATTTACCAATTTTTGTAAATACTTTGTGCATTATATATTGTAAAAAATATATATTTGATTTTGTGATGTTACTAAATATTATTCTGATTATTCTTTTGTTATTGTCCTCTTATTTGATTGTTATCTTTTATTTGCAATCTATTTTCATTATTTTCTATTATTAATATCTTAAATTATAAATAAAACATTTATTTATCTAAAATTTTATTATTAACTAATAATAATATCCTCTTTTTCTTTTTTTCAGAGTGACTTCCTATAAGGGCGATTATCGGAAGTCCTCCCCCCTTCTTTTCTCGGTTTTTTTATGCTTTTTTGTAATTTGTTGTTCAGTTTTATAGAATTGATGACGATTTTAGAACACCCCTCGGGAGTGATGGTTTCGAATGAAAAATTATGAACAGTATAAGCGGTTGATCCGTTTTTTTACCTCCATTGCAATTTTGTCCGTGGAAGTGGGCATTTATTGGATGGCTTGGATTTATTGCTTCTCTCTTGCTGCTGGGTCTCCCTTCTTCCGAAAAGGAGACTGGCTTATGGCTACTGTTTATGCTCTTTTGCTTCTCTTTTTTTCCCGCATGTATGGCGGACTCAAAATTGGCTATCTGGAACGAGGCAATGTGCTTTACTCCCAGATTCTTGCTGTTAGTCTGGTCAACCTTTTTACTTATTTACAGATTGCTTTACTGGCTAAAGGATTTTTAAACCTCTGGCCTTTTGTTTTGATGTTTTTAGTTCAAGCCGTTGCCATTGGTATTTGGACCTTTTTTGCCAACTGGTTGTTTGAAAAGCTATTTCCTCCCCGGCAGATGCTCCTGGTTTATGGAAACCGGCCTTCCCTGGCTTTGATGGATAAGATGAACTTCAGAAAAGACCGGTATCAGATTAAAACCATTGTACATATCCGGAAAGGATTGGAAAAAATTGAGGAAATGATTGGGGATTACGATGCGGTGGTGATTTGCGATGTGCCGTCTCAGATTCGAAATCATATCCTTAAGTACTGTTATGGGAATGGGAAAAGAGCTTATATGACTCCGAAGATTTCGGACATTTTGGTCCGCAGTGCGGAGGATGTGAACTTGTTTGACACGCCTCTCATTATGACCCGAAATGGGCGGATTTCCATTGAACAGGCGTTTATGAAGCGGATGATGGATTTGGTGATAGCAGGAATGGCCTGTGTGGCGGCAGCTCCGTTTATGGCGCTGACTGCTTTGGCAGTGAAACTGCAGGATGGAGGACCAGTAATATATAAGCAGAAGCGTCTGACGATGGACGGGAGGGAATTTTATGTATACAAATTTCGAAGCATGTGGATGGATGCGGAAAAGGATGGGGTCGCCCGTTTGGCCCACAGTGGGGACCGAAGGATTACCCCGGTAGGAAGATGGATTCGCAAGGTACGTTTGGATGAACTGCCACAGCTGTTTAACATCCTAAAGGGAGAGATGAGCCTGGTGGGACCGAGGCCGGAACGGCCGGAAATTATTCGAAAATACGAGAAGAAATTTCCGGAGTTTCAATATCGTCTGCGGGTAAAGGCAGGACTTACCGGATATGCACAGATCTTTGGAAAGTACAATACAACGCCATATGATAAGCTAAAAATGGATTTGTATTACATACAGAATTATTCAGTTATGTTGGATGTGAAGTTGATGATACAGACGGTAAAGATTTTGTTTATGAAGGAGAGTACAGAAGGAATTGGAGTGGAGCAGACGACGGCGTTGGAGCTGGAGGAAGTGTATGAGAGGGTGAGAAGGCGGGCGGAGTGATAAAATCATGTGAATGAAAAAGAGGATGAATACCACTTCAATCTACATGAAAATGGATGAAAAAAGAAAAATTCAGATACTGCCTTAGAGCACATCTGACAAAAAACAATTTTAAGACACGCTCTAGTGTTCCATTCGGACAGAAAATGGAGTTGTGAGCGGTCTGGTGTGTGGCAGTGCTAGACGAAATTTCGACGGCGATGTGGGCCATCGACTAGAAATTTTAACAAGGCAATGGTGCGTGACAGACCGTTCACAACTCCGATTTCTGTCCGGATGGGTACTAGGGACACTCGCAATGTCTCCCTAAGATAGAAAATTTATATAAAGGATGATGGAATGTCAGAATTTCAGAAGAAGAAAAAGCAAGGCGAAAAAAACCAGAATCCAATCGTTAGTATTATTATGCCAGCCTGGAATGCGGAGAAAACGATACAGGATGCCATTCGCTCTGTGATCAAGCAAACAGAATCGAACTGGGAGCTGATTGTGATAGATGACTATTCGGAAGATGAAACCTATAAGAGAATCCGTTGGTTTGCAGCCAGAGATAATCGAATCCGAATTTATAGGAATCCAGTAAACCTTGGAGTGTCCAAAACCAGAAATCGTGGAGTAAAGGTGGCAAAGGGAAAGTGGATTGCCTTTTTGGACAGCGATGATATATGGCGGGCAGATAAGCTGGAAAAACAGCTTTGCATAATAGAGCAAAAGAAAAATGTGGATCTGGTTTATACAGGAAGTGTATTTATGCGGGGATGGGAGCAATCAGAAAACAACCGATCCAGAGAGAAAACAAACTTTATCCTTTCGTATTATCAGAAAGCCCCAAAGACAATCACCTATAAAGAATTATTAAAACAAAACCTGATTTCCTGTTCATCGGTTGTGGTGAAGAAGGAATTGCTGATGAAATATCCAATGAAACAGGATATTATGCACGAGGATTATGCTACCTGGCTGGAGATATTGAGAGCAGGGGGAAAGGCATGTGGGATAAATGAGCCATTATTGATTTATCGTATATCCGGGAAATCCAGGTCAGGGGATAAGCGGAGGGCAGCACAAATGACCTGGAGAGTATATCGGTTTTTAGGATTACATCTTTGGGAAGCTTGTTACTATTTTGGGTGGTATGTTTGTAAAAATGGAAAAAAGTACTTTCACATTAATCATAGCAAATACTTCTCTTAAAAGCGGAGCATTATCTTATGCATGCCAATACTATAAAATACATTGTAAAACAATATATGAAGATGCTGATGCAAGGTTTTTTCCTTCCGGTAATCTATCAATTATATCGTCATATACCTGTCCAATCCCATAGGGTTGTATTTGCTGATGCACATCATGAAAACCTGCCGTTCAGTATGCAGGCTATGCATCAGACCATGAAAGAAAACGGATATGAAGTAATTGATTTTCTATATGACTCCGGAAAGATAAGTCCATTAAGACAAATCGTTTTTATGATTCGTTTTATGAAACTTTATGCATCTGCCCGATATGTCTTTCTTTGTGATTATTTTCTTCCTGCTGCATCCTGCTGCAAGAAAAAGGAAACCATGTTAATTCAACTTTGGCATTCGGGTGGATTGCTTAAAACCATGGGATTTGCTGCATCAGAAGATATTCCTGCTTTTTATAAGCTAAATCCTCATAAAAATTATGATTTAGTAACCGTAAGCGCCCCTTGCTGTATTCCAATCTTTGTATCATCTATGCATCTTCCAAAATCAGTAATACAGGCTACAGGAATCAGTCGAAGTGACCTTTATTTTAATGCAAAATTTCTAACAAATTGTCGAGAACATTTTTATACGCTGTATCCAGAAGCAAAAGATAAAAATATTCTTCTTTGGGCGCCTACCTTTCGCGGAACAGCTGGCTCTCCCTATTTAGTAGGAACAGAAGATATTGAAAACCTTCAGAAAGAATTGGGTGATAAGTGGTTGGTTTTAATCAAAGCGCATCCTTATATTGACCAAAAATCTTTGGTATCAAACTGCAAAATCCCAACCGAACAATTGCTTCCAATAGTAGATTTACTGATTACAGATTATTCTTCTGTACTATTTGATTATCTGCTTTTGGAAAAGCCATTTATTCTGTTTGCTCCAGATTATGCAATCTATACAAAGACCAGAGGATTTTATTTGGAATATGATTCCCTCCCTGGTCCAGTAGTAATAGAAGGAAATAAACTGGCGCATACAGTTTGGGATATTTTACAAAATCCGCCCAAAGAGGCGTTGAGAAAGGGCCGACAATTTCACATGGGCTGCTGTGACGGACAAGCGACCCAAAGAATTTGGTCTTGGATACTGGAAAATTCAGAGGCCAGGAGGATAACTGAATGCTAAAACGTTTTTACATTGACCTGAAAAAATATTTTCCTTATTCCCTTGTTTCTGCCAAATCGCAGTTAAAAGCAGAGGTGGCAAATTCTTATCTGAACTGGTTATGGTGGATTCTTGATCCACTTTGTTTTATGTTCATCTATACTTTTATTTTTGGCTATGTATTTAAGGCTAAAGAACCATATTTTCCAGTATTTATTTTTATTGGATTATCCATGTGGGATTTTTTTAATCGCATGATGACTGGAAGTGTAAAAATCATAAAAAACAACAAAGCAATTGTTTCCAAGGTATATCTTCCTAAGTACATTTTAATTCTGGTGAAAATTTGGGTAAATGGCTTTAAGATGCTGGTATCTTTTGGAATTGTAGCTTTTATGATTGCCGCATGGAGAATCCCCCTTACATGGAATGTTTTTTACTTCTTTCCAGTAATGGCACTGTTGCTATTGTTTTCTTTTGGATGTTCCGCTCATCTCCTTCATTATGGAGTTTTTGTGGAAGATCTTTCTAATGTAGTAAGCATTGTATTACGGATGTTATTTTATTTGACAGGAATTTTTTATAATATAGTTACCAGAATGCCGGAGCCTTATGGGCAATGGCTGATTCGTTATAATCCGGTCGCATTTTTTTTGGAATCCATGCGGAATGCCCTTTTATATGGAAAGGCTCCTCATAGAAAGCTAATGTTAGTTTGGTTTATTGTAAGTCTAATCCTTTCCGGATTGGGTATACGAAAAATTTATGAAAATGAAAACAGCTATGTAAAGGTGATTTAAGTGAAAGAAACAGCCATTGAAGTCAAAGATTTATGTATCCGATATCGTGGACTGAAATCTTATTCTATTAAAAAAAGTTTATTACATTGGAAGCGAAATCCCATTGATGAATTTGAAGCAATAAAACATGTATCTTTTCAAGTGTCCGAAGGAAATATTTTAGGAATAATCGGAAAAAATGGCAGCGGAAAATCAACCTTACTGAATGCCATTGGGGGGATTCTGGCCCCTGATAGGGGGCAAATTGATTTAAAAGGTCATTCTGTGTCGTTACTGTCTATTGGCGTGGGATTTCAAAAGGAATTAAGCGGAAGAGAGAATATTCTGCTGTCTGGAATGCTTTTGGGATTTACGGAACAGGAAGTACAAGAAAAAACAGAGGAAATTATTGCTTTTTCAGAAATCGGTGAGTTTATTGATGTTCCAGTACGAACATATTCCAGTGGTATGTATTCTAAGTTGGCCTTTTCAATTACTGCCATCCTGGAAACAGATATTATGTTGGTAGATGAAGTCCTAAGCGTGGGTGATTCGCGATTTAAGAAAAAAAGCTATAATAAGATGAAAGAGCTGATTTCCAATGAAAAGAGAACCGTGATTTTAGTAAGTCATGCAATGGAAACCTTGGGAGATTTGTGTGATGAGATCTTATGGTTACATGAAGGACAAGTACGAATGTATGGAAAGGCCAAAGAAGTGCTAACAGCTTACGAGGAGTTTATGAAATAATGGATTGTTCAAAGGAAATACCCGAAAAACTACATCAGATCTTGTTAATGATGTTAAAAGATTTTGATAAGATCTGCAAGAAAAATAATATCCAATATTTTCTTGGAGGGGGAACCTTATTAGGAGCAGTTCGGCATGGGGGATTTATTCCATGGGATGATGATATAGATCTTATGATGACAAGAGCAAATTATAATAAACTATGCTCTTTATCACCAGAAGATTTTCCACCACATTTATTCCTCCAAACTTGTTGGAATGATCCAGGGTATCATGGAGATATGGCAAAATTAAGATTGAATGGAACCGAATATATTACAGAATTTTCCTCACGATTTTCTAATATGCACCAAGGGATTTTTATTGATTTGTTTGCACATGATTTGACCGCCAAAAGTAAAACAGGACAGAAAATACATCAATTCCTAACTGCATTCGCCAGATCTATGGTATTTCATAAGTGGGAAAACTCGCCAATGCAATATTATGGACATCATAAATTTGTTTGTAAGGTATGTACTTGGCTTATAAAATATATTCCCATCAGCTGGCTTCAAATATTTCGTGAAAAAATATATTGCATGTTTACTAGAAGCAACAGTTTACTGTTATATGATGGAATGGGAATGCATCTGCGACATGGAGCATTTCCTGCTTGTTGGTTAGATGAAGTAATTGAAATTAAATTTGAGGATTCTCTATTTCCAGCTCCCACAAGATACGAAGAGTATTTAATGTATTCTTATGGAAATTATCATATAATTCCAGATTTAGAAGACCGGAAATATCATAAAACAAAAGATATTAATTTTGGAGATTACAACTTTTAAAGGAATTGAAATATGAAAACTACTTTAAAAAAGAGACGCCAGTATAAAATTGATAGTGAAAAAATTTTTGAGACTAAGTTAGAAATTTTACAATCCATAGAGAATATATGCATTGATAATCAGTTGACTTATTTTGCTTTTGGAAAACTATTAATAGGCTGTGTTCATTATGGAAAAGAACTTCCAGAAGAACATCAGCCGTGGGATATTGGTTTATTGCGTCCTGATTATGAAAAGTTAGTTAATATTTTAAAAAATCCTAACGAAGATTATGGCATCTATTTAGATCAGTATTATAAAAACACCAATTATCCCAGCCCTCTTTATCGAATAGGTAAAGTTTGTGAAATTAATATTGGAGCCTTTTTTATTGAGGAACCATGTTGGATCTTTATTTCTCCATTTGATAATGTACCAGAAGATTTTGACTATTTTTGTGGATATATTCGAAAAATGCGTAGAAAGAATCAATATTATGCATGGATTTTAAAAGTATTTACGTCTAAGAATTTTCAAATGAAATTATTAAAATGTATCTGGAAAAAAATAGATCAACCGCAGAAAGCATTTGCCCGAAGAGAACAAACTGCAAAAATGTTCTCTGATACCTCCAATTGCAAAGTTGGACGTATCATATTTAAAAAAAGTGAAATACTCGCTCTTACTCAATTACTTCCTGTACAAAACTTATCTTTTGGAAATATTTTTTTGCCTTGTCCTTCTGACTATTCTTGTTGGACAGCACCAATGAGTTTATCTCTGAAAAAGCAAACTTTAGAAATTCAAAAAGTAGTTTTATATGTTTTAAAAGAATTTGATCGGGTATGCCGTCTTTTGAACCTAGGTTATTTTATTTGTGGGGGAACTCTTTTAGGATGTATCCGTCACCAAGGCTTTATTCCTTGGGATGATGATATTGATGTAGGTATGATACGTGAAGATTATGAACGTTTTTTGGAGGAAGCAAATAAATATTTAGATTCTCATTTTTTTCTTCAGACACGACAAAGCGATCCAGAGATTCCTTATCTATTTTCTAAAATTCGTGTAAATAATACAGAATATATTACGCAATATAATGAAAATAGAAATTTTCATAAGGGTATCTGTCTGGATATTTTCCCGTTTGATGTGCTGCCACCCGTTAAAAAGAAATGTGATAAATTTTTAAAAAGAGCAAAACGATTAATCCGAAGGCATAATTTGGTGTGCAATAAGCAATTACCAGAACCAAGTATCAAATTTCCAGAAACAACGCTTGAAGAAAAGTGGTGGCATTTTATCGGAAAAGCACAAAGAAAATTATTTAAGCAAATTCCTCTTAAATTCACTCAACATAGTTACATAAAACATGTAACTCGTTATAATTATTTACTTCATCAGCTTGATAATTGCGAAGTTGCCAGTTTTGTCCCTACTTATACACATATTAAAATAAAAGATTTACTTCCTTATAGAGAAATGACATTTGAACATCTAACGGTCAAAGTTCCTTATTGTCCAGATGTTTTTTTATCAATGCAATATCATGATTATATGCAGCTTCCACCAGTCCATCGACAGGAAGGACATGAATTGATTCGCTATTCAGCTCAAATTGAAATTGATCTTTAATTTAATAAGACTAGGAGGATTGCGTGAATATATTACTTCTTATGATGGGGGGTCAAGGCACCAGATTTGGAACGGATATCCCCAAACAGTTCACTATAATAAATAATCAGCCGATTTTTTCATATATTGTCAAAAAATATGACGAACATCCAGATATCGATAAAATAATTATGGTATCTCATAAAGAATGGATATCTTATGTACTTGAGGAAACCACGAAATTAAAACTTCGCTGTTCTTATGAAATAGTTGAAGGAGGCAATACCCGTTCTCAATCTATATTGAATGGATTATCTTATGCTTATAAAAATCATTCAAAAAGTGATATTATTTTAATCCATGATGCAACTCATCCTTACGTAGATATAACTGGAACAAGTAATGTAATTGATGCTGTAAACAAAGGAGGCGGAGCAACTCTTGGCGCCCATCAGTATGATACGGTTTATCAAACAGATAGGTATGGTTTTCTCCAACAAGTTCTTCCTCGTCAGTATGTTATTTCTGGGGCATCTCCAGAAGGTTTTCGATTGGGAGACATATATCCAATATATAAAAACGCATCTTTAGCTGAATTAGAAAGAATGACATCTGCAGGCGCTATTGCATTAGCTCATAACATCCCAATGAAAGTAATACCAACTCACATATTAAATCTGAAAATTACATATCCCGAGGATATGATACTATTTCAACAGCTTGCTGAACAATATTTTTTTATAGAACAGGACAAATGAAATATGAAAAATCCCATAAGAGATATGGTAACAAAACGACAATTAGGCATTCATTGTGGAACCCCCTCCTTCTGTTGTGCCAATAAGTTGGTAATTGAAGCCATTCTGGAACAGGCAAAACGATTTGATGATACGGTTTTAATTGAGGCAACATCAAATCAAGTAAATCAGTCTGGCGGTTATACAAATATGAGGCCTAAAGACTTTCGAAATTTTGTTTACCAGATTGCAGATAAGATCGAATTTTCCCGCGAAAAAATTGTACTTGGTGGAGATCATTTAGGTCCTTTGCCTTGGATGGACCTTCCGGCAAGCGAAGCTATGGCAAATGCTATTGAACTGGTAAAATTAACTGTTGCTGCTGGTTATACAAAAATTCATCTGGACACCAGTATGAAATTGGGTGATGACCCTGTAACTGGCAAGCTATCAAACGAAACAATCGCAGAACGAGGAGCAATCTTATATCAGGCATGTGAAGAAGCATTTCAAGAACGGCTAAAAAAACATCCAAATGCTATGCATCCAATTTTTGTAATCGGAAGTGAGGTGCCAGTTCCTGGCGGGGCAAAGGAAGATCATAATAAAGTTAAGGTAACTTCGCCTAAAGATTTTGAACAAACTCTGTTGGCTTATAAGAAAAAGTTTTTACAATTAGGTCTACAGGATGCCTGGAATTATATTATTGCAGTTGTAGTTCAGCCAGGAGTAGAGTTCGGAAATGATGAAATTTGTCATTACAATCGTTTAAATGCCATACGGTTATGTGAGTGCCTAAAGAAATATCCTGATCTGGTATTTGAAGGACATTCAACAGACTATCAATCGCCATCAAAATTGCGGGAAATGGTAGAAGATGGTATTGCAATCATTAAAGTAGGTCCTGCATTAACATTTGCTTTAAGAGAAGCTTTATTTTCTTTAAGTATGATGGAAAAAGAACTGATTACAAATGAATTAGATCGAGCAAATTTTATAGAAGTTTTGGATTTGGCAATGGCCAGCAATCCCAAGTACTGGGAAAAATATTATCAAGGGGATGAACAGTATGAATCTCTTTGCCGCCGTTATAGCTTTTCAGACAGGAACCGTTACTATATGGCACTTCCTGAAGTTGAAGCCTCGATCAACAAACTTTTTAATAATCTAAATTCAGTAGAAATTCCATTGAATATGCTTCGACAATATATGCCACTGCAATATATTAAAGTCAGAGATGGTAAACTTATCTGTAAGGCAAGAGAGTTAGCAAAAGACAGTGTTGTTATGATGGTAGAAGATTATAATTATGCTGTAAAATATAACTATATGATTAGCGGAGTGTTTGTCCGATAAATAAGGGAGGGCTTATGAAGGCTGTAGTTTTACATGGTAAAAATGATATTTGCTATGAAGAATGGCCAGAACCAATATTAAAAACAGGAACAGTAAAAATTCATGTGAAAGCATGTGGAATCTGTGGATCAGATATTCCACGGGTATTGGGAGACAGTGCGCATTATTATCCGATTATCCTTGGACATGAATTTTCCGGATGTGTTACAGAAGTTGCTGATGATGTAGACAAAATTCAAGTTGGAGATCATGTAGCTGGTGTTCCGCTGCTTCCCTGTATGAAATGTGACGATTGCCAACAGGGAAATTATTCACAATGTAAACATTATAGTTTTATTGGTTCCAGAGAGCAGGGGGGATTTGCTGACTATGTAGTAATACCTGCCGATAATGTTGTAAAAGTAGATCCCACATTACCTTATGAACAGGTTGCTTTGTTTGAACCATGCACCGTAGCACTTCATGCTTTGAAGGTGAGTAGCTATAAAGGCGGTAAAAGGGTAGCTATTTTAGGAGGAGGAACGATTGGGCTATTTGCTTTACAGTGGGCTAAAATATATGGAGCCTCCCAAGTAACGGTGTTTGGCCGAAGTAAAGAACATTTAAAAATTGCGGCTGCTTTAGGAGCAGATACTACCATAAGCACATTAGATGACAACTTTATGACAGAAGCAATGAGAGTAACGGAAAAGAAGGGCTTTGACTATATTTATGAATCTGCTGGCAGTACAATAACAATGAAATTAGCATTTGAGCTTGCAGCTAATCATGCAAAGATCTGTTTTATTGGAACTCCAACAGAAAACCTGACCTTTTCCCCTAAACTATGGGAAAACATGAACCGAAAGGAATTTCAACTAATGGGATCTTGGATGTCCTGCTCTGCACCATTTCCTGGAGATGAGTGGAAAGAAACAGCACATTTTTTCAATACAGGCCAGTTAAGGTATGTTCCGGAGATGTTTTTTGCTCAATATCCAATGGATGATGTTAAAAAAGCATTTGAACAGTTTCATAATAAAAATAAAGTGAAAGGACGAATATTGCTAAAAAATAAATAAAAAGAGTATAATAACATGTTAAAATATCTGACAGATCGCGGAGAAAATGACTTGATAGAAAAAATATATGATATTTTAGCAGAGGAAGTTGTAATTAATGTTTCTAAGCTGAGTAAGAAGGAACCTGCCCGACATTGTAAGGATAAAATTCAGGACATATACAAATTATTATTTCATTCTGAAGACAACTGTAGTTGGCTCTACTATTGTAAGAAAACTAAAAAAAGAGGGTTTTCATAATTACATTTCATTTCTATTTACAAGGAGAAAAATATTGAAAAAATTATTGGGGTTTTATTCTATATGCAGATCAACAGACAGGCATGAAAAAAACAATAAAATAAGGGCCTGTATTATTTTTTATACTTTTTTATTTATACTAACATTCCTATTATCATATAGTTCCTTTTGGATCGATAAGAAATCATTCATTTGGAAATCTGATGGACACAATCAGCATTATCCAGCTTTAATTTATTGGAGTCATTATTTACGCCAAATTGCTAGAAATATTTTACAGGGCAATTTTTCTATTCCTTTATTTGATATAAATCTTGCAATGGGAAGTGATATTCTCACCACACTCAGCGTATTTTACAGTTCTAGTGAACCTTTAAATTTATTATCGGTTATTATTCCTACAAAACATATAGAATTTTTTTATAATTTTCTTATAATATTTCGCATGTATTTAGCTGGATTAGCCTTTTGCTTTTTATGTTTCTATCATGAGAAAAGAAATTACTATATTTTAATAGGTGCCTTAATATACGTATATAGCGGCTACACAATCTATACAGCTGTTCGACATCCCCAATTTATTAATACCATGATTCAGCTTCCACTTTTAGGTGTTGGTATCGATAAAATCATAAAAAAAGAGCGCCCCTTTATATTTATCTTTTCTGTATTTTACACAGCATTATGTGGATTTTATTTTTTGTATATGATGACTATTTTGCTTGGCCTTTATGCAATAATTCGTTTTTTTGATTTTTTTTCGACAAATCGAATTTGGGAATTTTTGAAAATGGTCAAACGTATTGCAAGTAGTTATCTACTAGGAATTGGGTTAGCATCCATTACTTTTCTTCCTTCTATAATTTGTTATTTTTCAAGTAGCAGAGCTGGGAAAAGTATTCATCGTAATTATTTTTTTTATGGTTGGGATTATTATAGAACAAATTTGCTTAAATTAATTGCACCGCCAGGTTCTTGGGATTCTTTATCTTTTGCAGCAATAGCTTTATTTGCATTAATACTTTTATTTTCGATTCCCAAAACGAAACGCAATTTAAAAATTATGTTTTCTGTAATATTTCTTATTTATTTAATACCACTAGGGGGATATATCATGGGGGGATTTGGATATCCCACTCAGCGTTGGACATTTGGTTTTACTCTTTTATTATCATATACAGTAGTGGAAATGATGCCGAACTTATTGAACTTAAATAAAAAGCAGCAAATCCTATGTTTTATTATTTTGATTATTTATGCTTTCTGTATATTTATAAATAGTAAAAATAGAACTAGCTATAATTTAGTTGGTATATCAATGCTGTCTATCACTTTAATTGTATTGTTACTTTTCAAAGGAGAGATGAAAGATTCTAAATTACATCTTAAAAACTTACATTTGATAATACTTTTTATTTTGATTATTAGTAATGTTAGTATAAATGCATTATTCAAATTTTCAAAGAATCATGCTAATTATATCAAAGAATTTCCTAATTATAATGTAGAAACCAATAATTATTTTAATAAAACAGATTCATTTTCTTTTTTAAAAAAATTTGATGGGAGATGTGAAAGTTCTTCCTTTAGCGTTAATTTAGGTTCTGCCTTGCATATTCCCACAACATTTACATTTTGGAGTATGATAAATGCTGGTATTGTTGATTTGTGGGCACAAACAGAATGTATTGGCCAAGAGGCTGTTAGTTTTTGGATTGCAGGAACGGATCAACGTTCCATATTTAGCACATTACTTTCAACCAAATATTTTATACAGCCAGAGGATAAAATCTCATCTGTACCATTTGGCTATAAACTTATTAATAAAACAAAGGATAATTACTATTTATATAAAAATAATTTTGCATTACCTTGGGGATATACCTATGATAGCTATACAACTTATGATGATTTGGATCAGATGAATGGCTTACAACTGGAAGAAATGATGTCACATAATATTATTTTGGAGAATGATATTATAGCAGAATTTCCTGAAATTAATAAAAGTGTATTTCAAAGTGAGATCTTTCCTCTTTCTTATAAAATTGTAGATAGTAGCTATATGACATGGGAAAATGGCGTTCTTTCTATAAATAAAGAAAATGCAAGTATAACATTAGAAATTGAAGTGCCAAAAAATGTAGAATATTATCTTCGATTACAGCAACTAAATATTGATGAATCTAATTATAGCCAATTTTCTGTCACTATAAATAATGATAAACTCAAAAAACAGATAAAATTAGCTTCGCCAAAATATAATTGGTATACTGGACGAGAAAATTATTTGATAAATTTAGGTTACAATGAGCAGAAATGTACTAAAACATGTAAAATTACCTTTCCTAAGAAAGGAATCTTTAAATTATCTAATATCCAGTTATTTGCTCTTCCAATGGATAATTATCCAACATTAATGAAGAGATTACAATCTGAACCTTTAGATGATGTTAAATTTGAAACAAATCGAATTACTGGAACAATTGACTTGTCCAAAGACAAAATATTATGTATGAGCATCCCTTATAGTCCAGGTTGGTCTGCTACGGTAGATGGAAAACCAGCAACTATTCTAAAAGGTAATATTATGTTCATGGCTCTTGCCTTACCAAAAGGCCATCATAAAATTGAATTTTCTTATTGTACACCAGGATTAAAAGCCGGAATAGCATTTTCAATCCTGTCTTTTGTTATTATTATCATTCTTTACAAATATGATCGAAAGAATCATATCTATGAAAATCATAATAATTAATACTATAGATGAAAATTAAATAATTGGAAAAGGAACAGATAAAGTTGGATAAATTATATATTATAATTCCTGCATATAATGAAGAGGAGACAATAGGTTCTGTTATAAATGACTGGTATTCTATAGTGGAAAAATTTCACGGGGGGGGGCAATCGCGATTAGTAATTATTGATGACGGAAGCAAAGATAATACCTACAAAATCATGCAAGAATATGCCATAAATCGTCCATTATTTCAACCACTTACAAAAAGCAATTCCGGTCATGGAGCAACTGTATTATATGGATATTATTATGCCATCCATGCTAAAGCTGATTATATTTTTCAAACAGATTCAGATGGTCAAACATTACCAGAAGAATTTATACCATTTTGGAATGCGCGAAAGAAATATGATATGGTGATTGGATATAGAAATAAAAGGCAAGATGGTTTTTCAAGAATATTTGTAACAAAAACTTTAAAAATGGTTCTTAAGTTATGTTTTAAAGTTACTGTAACAGATGCAAATACCCCTTATCGGTTGATGGAAAAAGAAACTTTAGAAAAATATATTGAACTAATCCCAAAAGATTTCAATTTGTCTAATGTAATCTTAACTGTTATTTACATAAAAAAGAATTTAGCTGTTAAATATATTCCTATCACTTTTAAACCACGTCAGGGTGGAATTAACTCAATTAATATGAAAAATATTATCAAAATAGGAAAACAAGCTGTAGTAGATTTTAATCGAATAAAGAAAATAATTTGAATGAATGCTATATAACATTATACAAGTATCAATATGAAGTTCAAGAAATATAAATTGTTATAATTATTAACTTACAAGAGGTTAAAATATTTTTATTATGATTAAACCGTATATACATTTAATACGTGAGATTTTCATGTATGGACTTATAGGATTATTTTCTGCCTTTATGGATACCATCAGCTTCCTGTTGTTAAGAAAATTAGGATTCTTTATTTTTTTGTCCAATTTTATAAGTGTTAATATTGGTATCTGTATTTCATTTATTCTTAATACCTATATCAATTTCAAAAAAACTACAGCGATAAAAAAACGAGCAGTTTGCTTTTTTCTGATAGGCTATTTAGGATTGGCACTATCTACTTTTATTATATGGATTGAAATTAATCATTTCTATTTATCTGAAATAATATCAAAAATTATGTCTGTCCTAATCGTAGCAATTATACAATATTTAGCAAATAAGTTTATTACATTTCAAGAAAAATGACGATTCCGTATGTTTTCTTTTGTTGAAGTCTGTTGACTAATATGAAAAAATATTAAGTACTCTAATTTATAATTTAATTTTCTGTCAGTTAATGAATCTAAATTCATCAACTGACAGAAAATTTTACTGTAGGCTTTAGCCTGTTGAGCATGTCTCCGTTTTTCGCTGATCCGAAAAACGGAGACATGCGAAACAAAAAACCACCCGCTATGCGGGTGCGCGACAGAA
>QXWR01000121.1 GCA_009911065.1 Clostridiaceae bacterium
CACAGTGCTGCATCTTTCAATGTAACACTGCAAGCAACACCATTATGATAACAATTACAGTACCTTTTGACAATCTACTCAATCAAAAAACTTATGAAACTATCATCAACACCTTACAGTTCCACCAGCTGCAGTGTACCTGTGGCCATTCTGGCTGCTTAACTATCCATGGTTATTATACCCGCTCTCTCAAAAAAGACGATTCTGAGATCCCTTTATCTATCTGCCGCGTCAGATGCTCCCACTGTGGCAGAACCCATGCTTTACTTCCATCTTTACTTGTTCCTTATTCCCAGGTATCCCTGCAGGATCAGAGTTCTATCATCTCTGCCTATGAGGCTTCTGGAGATTATGAGGAAATCATGGCTGGAACTCCCTCCATTGATGAAAATCTCATTGCATCCATCATCAAACGGTATGTGAAGCACTGGATGCAGAAGATCCGCTCCTTCCGTATCGAATTATCCTTCCCGCCCCGTCTCGTAAAGCAGTGTTTTTCTTTTTTCGGGAACCAGTTCATGCAGATAAGGCAGACTCCAAATATCCTGTTTCTAACACCCTCATAGCCTTACAGGAAAACACATCTGCTTCCTCTTATACTAAAGAAAACTAAGTTTTCTTAGAAAAAACGAAAGAGAGGACTTTAAATGAAACAGGAATTAGCACAGGATATCGCTTTGATGCGTTATTCCATGATCTCACCGCTGATTGTCGGCCTCCCGGATGAGTACAAATCCAAGGAAGCTTACTTTCGTGCGGCTTCTGCACGTGGTGCACTCCATCCAAACGGATCCTTCATCCATCCGGCGCCGACATCCATCAAACGCTGGTACCAGCACTACCAAAAGAATGGTTTTGATGGGCTGCTTCCTTCCAGCCGCAGCGATGAAGGTACTTCCCGAAAGATTCATCCGGATCTTGAGGAACAGATCAGATATCTGAAAACGAACTATCCCCGTATGTCTGCGGCAGCCATCTTCCGTCAGCTATGCGACAACGGTTCTGTCAATCGTAATGAATTATCAGAATCCACAGTGAACCGTTTTCTTAACAGCCTTGCACGAAAAGAAAGGACAACGAACAATCAGGACATGAGACGTTATGAACGTGCCCATGTCAACGAGGTCTGGTGTGGAGACAGCAGCATTGGCCCTTACCTGAAAACAGAAGATGGCAGAAAGCATAAGGTTTATGTGATTGCACTTATTGACGATGCCAGCCGCTACATCGTTGGCATTGATGTCTTTTTCAATGATAACTTTGTAAATCTTATGTCTGTCATCAAATCCGCTGTTGCAAAGTTTGGCGTTCCGAAGTTATTCAACTTTGATAATGGCAGTTCCTACAAAAACAGACAGATGAACCTGCTTGCTGCCCGTATCGGTTCTACGGTCCATTATGACCAGCCGTATACTCCAACCCAGAAAGCCAAGGTGGAGCGTTGGTTCCGTACCATGAAAGACCAGTGGATGGCAGGCCTTGACATGCGGGATTTCCATACGCTCGATGAGCTTCGCGGAAGCCTGTACACGTATGTCAATCAGTATAACCAGAAGACCCATTCTTCCCTGAATGGAAAAAAACCACAGGAACGCTACTTTAGCGAGCCAGACTGCTTCCACCGCTTACCCGAAGATAAAATTGACCTGTTATTCTTACTGGAGTTAGAGCGTCGCGTTTCCATTGACTGTGTGGTTACGATTGACCACATCGAGTATGAGGTCGATTACCGTTTTGCAAAACAGAGGATCAAACTCCGTTATTCTCCTGATATGGAATCCATCTACGTTGTAGAAGCAGATGGTACGCTTACCCCCATCCGTCTTCTGAATAAGATCGAAAATGCAGATATCAAACGTGAAAAGCCACGTCTTTATGGAGGTGATGACTAATGGATTATACGATCCGCTATGGTTTGGAATTCAACCCATTTTTAAAGAACTCCAAAGAAATCTTTGTATCAACGGATGAATCAAAAGAAGTTCTGTTCCGGCTGAACTATCTTGCAAAAACAAAAGGCTTTGGCCTGCTCACTGGCAGTCCCGGCCGTGGAAAAACAACTGCCATCAGGGCCTGGAGACAGGGATTAAACAACTCACAGTACAAAGTGGTCTATACCTGTTTTTCCACCTTTAGTCCCAATGATTTCTATCGGAATCTTGCTGCCGAATTGGGGGCACAGGCCCACTATCGGAAACCAGACAACTTCCGTGCAATCCAGGAAGAACTTACCAGGCTTTCTGTTGAAAAAAGGAAAACGCCTGTCATCATCATTGATGAGGCGAACTACATCAGTTCCGCTATCCTGAATGACTTCAAGCTTTTATTTAATTTTGAGATGGATTCCAGGGATCGTGCTGTGGTTCTGCTGTCCGGGCTTCCATCTTTAAATGCAACACTTCGTCTTAGTGTCCATGAACCATTCCGTCAAAGGATCATCATGAACTATGAGATCCCTGCATTTACCAAGGAAGAAGGACGGTCCTATATCCTTGAAAAGCTAAAGGGCGCTGGCGCTGCCAGAGCAATTTTTGAAGATGCTGCACTGGAAGCCATCCTCAATGCATCCGATGGAACCCCGCGTGTCATTAACAATCTATGCAACAGTTGTCTTCTGATCGGAGACTCCAGGAAGAGTGACATGATCACAGCAGAAATCGTCATGCAGGCAATTAACAATAATGAGATTTAACAGCAAAAGCAGGGCAGCCTGCTTTTTGCATTTCCTCCGATCTGTGAATTTGCTTTAATTTTTATAACGATCAGATAACTTGCTGATGCTGGTGCAGGCAATCTGCTGATCCCCAACGCGCAACATCAAAA
>QXWR01000122.1 GCA_009911065.1 Clostridiaceae bacterium
GTTGTATTTTCACTTTTTACTTTGAATATTTGTTCATTATATGGCATAGATGTTACAGCGTTTCCATATTGTTGACATTTAATAATTACATCAGAAAGCACTGTATCATCCACTAAGGGACGGATTCCGTCATGGATAACAATTATGTCATTATCGTTACATTTTTCCTCTAAGTAAAACACTCCATTACGGATTGATTCTTGTCCAGTTTTACCGCCATCAATTATCCATTTTAGTTTGGTAATATCGAATTGTTTGGCATATGCCCATACAATATTCTGCCACCCATCTAAACATACTACTTCAATCGCATCAATTAGCGGATGCCGTTGAAAACTTTCGAGAGTGTAAATTAGAACTGGTTTATCGTACACATTAATAAATTGTTTTGGAATATCCTGGTTCATACGATGGCCAGAACCAGCAGCTATGATTAATGCTATATTCATGAGAATCTCCTCTCATTAGGAAAATTGGGTAATGTTTGTCAGTTGTTTTTCTTTATAAGCTTATCTTTAGATATGTTCTTAAAACAATAATCATAGATTAAGTCTGTAACAAGTTCGGAAGCATGTCCTGTTTCGCAGATACCTAATTGTTTATGATGTTTTTTAACTTTTTTATCATATGATTTTTCATTGTAATTAATAATATTTTGGACTAACTCATCATTATTATTAGCAATAGGAAAGGGCCAATAGGACATAGGTATATAGAAATTTCTTGAGTTTTTATACTCTTCAGAATCAGTAGCATAAATAAAGCATGGTTTTCCGGTCAATGAAAAGTCCCACATACAAGAGGAATAGTCTGTAATCAACGCATCAGCAGCAAGAAGTAGTTCCTGCATATCTGAATATTCAGAAAGATCAATCGTTTCTAATATTGAATTTCTTTGTGTATGATAAGCATGATGCATTCGAATCCCTAAAATCCACTCTCCGCCAAAACGTTGATTCAGAGAATCAAGACATTTTTTCGAGTTAAGAGTAATTTGTAAAGGATTTGCATTAGAAAAATCACCTCTGAATGTAGGGGCATATATTGCTAATTTTTGGTTTTTATTCAATTTCAACATCTGAAATACTTTGTCTTTTTTGCTTGAATGATCTGATAATAATAGATCATTTCTGGGCATTCCAATTTCCCACATTTTTCTAATAGGAATACGATAAGCATGGGAAAAACATCTGCTGAATTTTTTGTTTGTTGATAAGATAAGATCTGTTTCTTTACCGTTTTGTATAGTTTTTCTTTGTTCTGTTTTAGAACAAGGCATATCTAATCCCATTCTTTTATAAGCGCCACCACCATGCCAAGTATTGAACTTTAACTGTTTTTTACGAAATGGCAAAAAAGCATTAAATCCCATATTTGTTATGATTACTTTAGATGTAAGCATAAGATAACAATATTGAATAAGGTTTCTTTTAATGCAAACTTTTCCATCAAAAATAGAATCTGGTTGTTCAAATACCCAAATCATCTCAAATTTTCCAGGAAATTTTTGATTAATACATTCGTATATATATTTTGGATTACATACATATCCTTTTCCAGAATAGGCTTCATAAAGGATACGATTGTTTTTAACTGGAAATATATATAAGGTTTTTAGAAGTTGACGGCATATAGCTTTGGATAAATATAAAGAGGATTCTTTCCATTGATTGATTGAATGATTGCGTTTGGTTATCTTTTTCATAATTGAAGAATAACTCCTTTTACAAACAATATAGATGTCTTTGTCGGAATGTTTACTTTATAAATTTTATAATTCCGTACCATCCCCACAAGACTGTATTTATAATACTACGAAATATACTTAAGTTTAGATATTTTCGATAAAAGAAATATTGTTTTTTTATTAGTTTTCCTTTTTTTCCAGTCGTAGAATTTGGTAATATTCTATATTTTGCCATAATTTTGGGATTACCATAAGCTTTACCTTCTAATTTTACAATGTCTATCCAATAAGCATAATCATCACGAATACTTTTTAATTCTTCATGTAAATAAATTTTTCCATGTCTTTTTGAATCATAAAGTCCGGAAAGACAACCAATCCTATTTGTAATCATCATATCTTTTATGGTAACTTCAGTTTTGCATTTTATTGGTCTTAAAATATCCTTTGAGTTTTCATCTATACGATTATATGAACAATAAACACAAATAGCATTTTTTTCTATCATAAAGGATATTTGATTTTCTAAAAAGTCAGGCAACCATAAATCATCAGCATCTAAAAGCGCAATATACTGACCATTTGATCTTCGAATGCCGTTATTACGTGCAGAAGCTGATCCCCCATTTGGTTGCTGAAACACAGAGATACGATTATCTTTTTGAGCGTATTCCATGGCGATTTTTAAGGAATTATCTTTTGAACCATCGTCAATAATAATCATTTCCCAATTAGGATATGTTTGCGCAATAACGGACTCAATTGTTTCTGAAATGTATTTTTCGCCATTATAACATGGTGTAATAATAGAAACTAACCCTGATTGCATCATATAATTTAACTTGTACTTTTTTTGTACAGCTTTAACTCTCCTTCTATATCGTTTTTATTAGAAGGAACCGCAGTTGCCGTAGTCTGCCCCACCGCAATCCCTTCTGTACTTTCCTTCATAAACAAAATCTTTACGGTCTGCACCATCAGCTTTACATCCAAC
>QXWR01000123.1 GCA_009911065.1 Clostridiaceae bacterium
AGAACATCTACAAGATTCCGTGTATGAAAAAGCAAAAGGAATGAATTCTTCACTTGACAATGTGTCAAAGAATTGATGAGCCGGGACGAGCTGGCGGTCATGGATGGGAATAAGTGTATCCTGCAGCTTCGAGGGGTGCGCCCGTTCCTCAGTGATAAGTTTGATATTACCAGACATAAACGGTATAAGCAGTTGTCGGATTATGATAAGAAGAACGCCTTCGATGTGGAGGCGTATATGAAACATCAGCTAAAAATCAGGATGAAGGAGGAATTTGATTTATATGAAGTAGACGGAAATGAAGAAACGGCAGGTGGAGAAGCAGAATCGGCAGGCGGGGAACAGCAGGAACAAGGGTAAATAAGCTATGATTCTTACTATATGCCATGCATGGACTTTGCGACACGATGTCGCAAGGTTCGTTTTATGCAGGACAGATTTTTGAAATGTGCCGGAAGAAAAGTTTACGACACGATGTCGTAAAGTAGATTTCATACAGAATGATTTTCAAAGTATGCCAGAGAAAGTTTGCGACACGATGTCGTAAAGTGAAGTTTCTGCAATACAGAGTTATGGGGCATACCGGGAAGAAAAAAGTTTGCGACATCATGTCGCAAAGTCAGAAAGGGGAGAGGATGTTTTTACGATAAAGAAGGACGTGATAAGGAAACGTTTGTATCCTCCAATCCGGGCAGAGCCTGTGATGGGGAGGAAACAGCCTGTTGCACAATAAAAATCATACAAAAATAAAAAGAGAAAGGATAATCCAAATAGGAAGGGGCGGACCGTCAGTGAAGATACTGGCGGTTTTTTGTTTGTGCAAAACGGTAGGATACCGTTGATTTCCCGTTTGGGTTTCAGGTAGTTAAATGGCATTTTTCGCATCAGCAATTAGTATTTTACAGACATTGGTCGTGGCAATTGGAGCGGGCCTTGCAGTGTGGGGCGTGATCAACCTCCTGGAAGGTTACGGAAACGACAACCCAGGGGCCAATGCTCATGTATGGTAAAGAAGCAAACAACCGAAAACAAGAGATAGACCGCCAGCACCACACTATTCCGAACCAAAGAAACCAAAGACCAAAAGACAAGCACCGTGGAAATGTGTATAACTTGCTATTCCGTCATGGAAAAGTCCATTCACAGAACATGGAAAAGCTAAAGTGCAGCTTTCCCACATTCTGCAAACAGACTTTCCCACAACTCCATAAGATAGCAAGTTATGCACATTACGCACAGTGCCGACTACGGCGAAATCCCTCTCCCCTACATACATATAACAGTCGCTATCTTGACAATTCAAAGTAAGTATTATATACTTATGGAAACTTATAAAACGATTTTGATTTCCGAGGTGTATTATGAGAGAAAAAATATTGAATGTAGTAGCACAACTTATTAACCGATATGGTTTGAAAAAATTTACGGTAGATGAAGTAGCAACAACTTTACGCATTAGTAAAAAAACAATTTATCAGTATTTCAGTGGAAAAGATGAAATGATACATGAATATTTTGTGGCAAATTTAGAAAGCGATAAGCAAAATATGGATAAGGCAATGCAGGAAGCAAATGGTTTTAGAAACAAACTGTATGCCCTTGTTCATACAAATCGTTGCTATGGATTGCCGATATTCGTAATGGGCGAAGCAAAACAATTTTATCCGGAAGAATGGGCAGAAATTGAATCTTTAAGAAAATATAAATTAGCCGCATTAAATGAATTGCTTAAATGCGCAAAAAAGGACGGTATTATAAAAGATGATGTGCATTTTGGCATACTTACCGCTATGCTGGAACGAAGTAGTGACATAATTCTTGATACTGATTTTTTGTTGGAAAATAAGCTCCATGTAGCTCAAGCCATTGACGCTGTATTAGATATAATTTTATATGGGATTGAAAAGGAGAATAAAGATGATAAATAATTATGAATTGCAAGTGCGCTGTATTGGATTAGAAAACAATGATATATTCCCGTTAGAAAATACGGGCAGAGGGAAAGATATATCACCAGCATTTGAGTTTGAAAATCTTTCTCCCGTGGCAAAAACTATTGCTATTACGTTGGAAGATATTAAGCACCCTCTTTTCAAAAATTTTACGCATTGGGTTATATGGAATATTCCAGCATCTAAAAATATTATTGGAGCAATTCCTCATGGAAAAAATGTTGACACTCTTAATAATGCTATTCAAGGAATTGCCTATGGCTGGCACAAGTATGCTGGCCCTAAACCGCCAAAAGGAAAGCAACATCAATATCGTTTTACAATTTATGTGTTAGATAATGTACTTTCTTTAAGTTCCAACTCTACAAAAAGGAAGTTTATTAAAGCGGCAAGAAATCATATTTTGCAGCAAGGTACTGTTATTGGACGTTTTGAGTAAATAATCAAAAATGGCAGTTTATATTTTGCCGTTTTTTGAATATGAAATTGTAACTATAAACCATGCACCGTCCCATGTGGGAGAAAGGGGGAATCATCTATGCCTTGCACAGAAGCATACAGAGAACACATCATGTATACTTGGACCTATGTCAATACGTTGGACAAAAAAAGTCGAAAGATTATGCTGTTTTTTTAAGTTCCTCATCCTCCTTTTGCTGTGGTGTCAAATAACCAATAGAGCTATGTATCCGCTTACGGTTATACCAGCCTTCTATGTATT
>QXWR01000124.1 GCA_009911065.1 Clostridiaceae bacterium
TTTATAACGATCAGATAACTTGCTGATGCTGGTGCAGGCAATCTGCTGATCCCCAACGCGCAACATCAAAATCAGGTGCATCTAATCTGCATGGAGCTGGTGCGTCTAATTTGCAGGACAACACCCTCGCCGGATTTCATCAGCACAAGAACCATCTTCCACCAGATGATACCGGAGCAACGCCATAAACAAATCATAAGGTATCTGCACATTTTTCATTTTATATCATTCCTTTCTGCGTCGGTTTGCGTCGATAGCGACGGTATTTTCTATACCGCCCCGTTATCTGAAATACCGTCGCAACCGACGCATATCGTCGCTTTTTATTCGTTCCGTTCCAGCCGCTTTAAAATAATTCTTCTCTCATGCCCCCGTTTATTGTCATAGAAAATGCCATAGTCATTTAATAGTTGGCTGTTTACTACATTTAATCTTCTGGAAAGCACATTTGCCGATAGCTGCATATCCGGCAACTGTTTCAGAAGTTCCGTTGCCGTTCCTTCCCACTCTGGTCTGCCTTCCGCCAGAAATTCGTTAATGGCTTCCAAAAGTGGGTTCGGCGGCTGTTTCCAAAGTTCCGTTTCTGCCTTTTTAAATTTCCAGATACAACGCTCACGGTCAAACTCGATTGTCAGTTCCTGGTCTGGCTGGTCACGCCCTACAATATCCAGAACCGCCGTGTTGTCCGTCCGCTTTTTCTTCTGTATAATAAATGCCCCATCAGCCGCCCCAAGCAATCCGTTTGTGCCGGAAATCATATCAAAGCTATCACCGGATTCCATCTTGCGGGTATGGTGTACCACTAACAGGCAGATACCATATTTATCACTAAATGCTTTCAGTTTTGTTACAATCTCATAATCATTCGAGTAGCTGAACGTTTCCCCGCCGACTTCCCTCACCTTTTGCAGCGTGTCAATGATAATCAGCCTTGCGTCTGTATGCTGTTTCACAAATTCCTCTAATTCACCGTCCAAGCCTTCCTTCAGTGTCTTTGCCTGTGTCGCAAAATAGAGATTGTCTGCGCTCTCTATGCCAAACATTTGTGAAAGCCGCCGCTGAAGCCTTGCGTAATCATCTTCCAAAGCCAGATACAAGACCGTTCCTTTACGGACGGAATAATCCCACAGGGGAATCCCCATTGCTATATGATAGGCAAGCTGCCCCATAAAAAAGGATTTTCCCACCTTTGGCGCACCTACGAAAAGATATGTGCCACCATACAGAAAACCATCTACAACCGGCGTCCTCGGCGGGTAAAGCGTATCATATAATTCTGTCATGGAAACCGTCTGCAAACTGCACCCGGATTTCTCCGGGCTTTTGCAGTTATTTGTGGCTTGCAGATTGATTTGTGCTGTTTCATTTGCTATAATTTCAGTGTCTTTTTTGATATTCGGCTGTTTCCCATCTGCGCCAACAGATGATACGGAAGCAGTCGTTTTTCTTTTTCCTGTCATTCATCTTCTCCTTTCAGACCGTCCAACGTGATTGCAATAACTTGTAATGTGTAGAGCAGTTCGTCATTGTCCGGGCATATGCTCTCCATACGCTTCAATTCCTCATGGATTGCCGCCATCTGGTTTTTCAGAGCCTTATACACCCTCGGATTGCCCTGTACCACCACATCCCGGCATAAAAGCCGCCTTGTGATATAGTCCTGTTTTGTCAGCCCCGACAATGCCACCAAATCATTTAACAGCTTTGCTTCTTCGTCCGAAACCCTAAACGCCACCGTATGATTGCGCCATCTTCCCTTGTAATCAAGTGCCTTATCCATCTTTTAGTCCTCCTTTGTCATTCGCTCCATTTCCAACCTTTCCGCCATTTCCGTCTGAACCGTAGGAAATAAGTGTGCGTATCGGTATGTAATCTTCTCCGCTTCATGCCCCATACGCTCCCCAATCGCCAGTACCGAAAATCCCATGTTGATTAAAAGCGAAACCGCACTGTGACGAATATCATGCACACGAATCTTCTTTACACCTGCCTGTTTTGCCCCTCGCTCCATTTCGTGATTGAGATAGGATTTTGTGACGGTAAATAACCTTTCGTCCGGCTTAATGTCATAAAGCATTTTGATGTACTCCTGCATTTCCTCACAGAGAAACGGCGGCATTTTGATGGTGCGGTTACTTTTCTTCGTCTTTGGGCTTGTGATAATGTCACGTCCTTTGGAGCGGTGAAATGTCTTGCTGATTGTGACCGTCTGCTTCTCAAAGTTGAAATCTGCCGGAGTGAGGGCAAGCAGTTCACCGGAGCGCATCCCGCACCAGTAGAGCATTTCAAACGCATAGTAGGAACGGGGCTTATCCATCATGGCTTCGGAGAATTTCAGATATTCTTCCTTCGTCCAGAAATCCATTTCCTTTACGGCTTCGCTCCCAATCGTTCCCGCCCTCCTTGCCGGATTGTAGGGAAGATTGTAAAAGTTTACCGCATGATTGAATATCGCCGTAAGCTGTGCGTGTATTGTCCTGGTGTTAGTATATAAATGTGGACAGGAAAAGTTGAACAACCTATACTATCAAATGAAAGAGCAAAGGAGA
>QXWR01000125.1 GCA_009911065.1 Clostridiaceae bacterium
AAAGTAGTTGCAGTAACCTCTGCAGCCGCCCTGCTGGCCATTGGCGCTTCCATGACTTCCTTCGCAGCTACCGGCTGGGTACAGGAGAATGGCGAGTGGTTTTGGTATGACAGAGACGGCAGCCGTGTGGAAGATGAGTGGAAGAAATCTGGTAATGACTGGTATTGGCTGGACAGCGAAGAGAACGGAGCTATGGCTCTGGATAAGCTGATTGAGGATGACGGCGATACTTATTATGTGAATTCCACTGGTGCTATGGTTCGCAATGCTTGGGTTTCTATCGTAAATGAAGACCAGGATGATGACGACGATCCAGCTGAATATAACTGGTATTATTTCCAGTCTAATGGTAAGGCTTATACCAGCGGTGACAGCAATAATGTTAAATTCCGTACCATTAACGGAAAACGATATGCTTTTGATGATGATGGAAAAATGCTGTATGGTTGGGTAAATAAGGATGGAGACCGCCAAACAGATGATACCGGTTGGGCAGAGGAGGATACAGTTTATTACCTTGGCGATTGGAATGATGGTTCCATGAAGACTGGCTGGCAGAAAATCACGGTTTATGATGAATCAGACGGCATTGAAGACGACAGAGATTATTGGTTTAACTTCAAATCCAATGGCGAAAAGAGAAATTATAAGGACAGTTGGAAATACAATGGCAAGGAATATGCTTTTGACGGTCGTGGAGTTATGCTTCATCAGTGGGCAATAGAACAAAAAGAAGTAGTGAATCCTTCTGAAGCAAGCCCAAGTGTAACATCTCCCTCAGACATTGCTGCCTGGAAGTATTATAACAGTGCTGAAGATGGCGCCCGTGTAACAAAAGGCTGGTTCAAGGTAATTGCTCCTGCAGCGGATAATGATAATGATAATACATTCTTAGATTACGATGGCACTTTTGCAATCGACGATGCTAATGATGAAACCGAAAGATGGTATTATGCAAAATCGAAAGGCGAATTAGTTGAAGGCGAAATTTATAGCATTAAGGGTAAATATTATGGCTTCTGGCCAGCCAATAGCGGTAAGGCAGGTGCAATGCTAAGCGGTCTTTGTGTCTTAGAGATGAATGGAGATAAGATCGATAATGTTATTGCAGATGACATTGATTCTGATGATTTGGATGATATTCTTGATGGCGAATTTAAAAATGATAACTGGGATCAGTATGCAGATGGTAATCCTGGTGACTATTACCTTTATTACTTCGGCAATGATTCTGACAGTGATGGGGCTATGAAGACTGGTAATGTAACCGTCAACCTGGATGGTAACTCCTACACCTTCTTCTTTAAGAAGACCAGTAATCCTGCCGGAGGAAAAGGCCGGGGCGTAACTGGTATTGATGATGATAAATATATCTATAAATATGGTTGCAGAATCAAAGCAGATTCTGACGATAAATACCAGTTAGTTCAGGTTATTGATAACGGATCTGGTGTTAACATTAATTCAGATGGCGTTACAGTAGAAAAAATAGATTCTCCTGCTGATGATGGATGGACGTCTAATACTATTGAAAATTCTGATGGAGATACTGTTCGTTATTGGGTTCCGAATTCATATGAATATTACCTGGTAAATACTGGAGGAAACATTCAGAAGAATAAGATGTCTGGTGTTAAAGATGGCGACGAATGCTATTATTATGTAGACAAGAACCACCATGTAGTACTTTATACGGATGACAAAGATCTTAAAACAAAAAATAAGAGCAGCGCTGATAATGTAAAAGATCTTGCCTACTCCAATGATAATAAGTGATTTTTTGACAGCACAATTTAATGTACAATAAGTGAAGTTAAAGATAGACCCAGCCCTAAAGCGCAAGTTCAGGGGTTGGGTCTCTTTATACGGGGGTGTCAAGTTCAATACATTAGTTTGTCAAAAAATGGAAGAGAAGATGTTTAAAGATCTCCTAACAGAAGAACGTAAAAACCGCCACCCGTTAAGCGTCCGCCCGTTGGTGGAGGCCTATTTCGTATGGGTAAAAGAAAACATCCCGAAAGTACCCAAGAAAAGCAAAACATGGGAAGGCCTTAATTACTCCATCAATCAGGAAAAATACCTGAAAGTGTTCCTTGATGACGGCAAGGTTCTGGACCTATGTCAATACGTTGGACAAAAAAAGTCGAAAGATTATGCTGTTTTTTTAAGTTCCTCATCCTCCTTTTGCTGTGGTGTCAAATAACCAATAGAGCTATGTATCCGCTTACGGTTATACCAGCCTTCTATGTATT
>QXWR01000126.1 GCA_009911065.1 Clostridiaceae bacterium
TTTATAACGATCAGATAACTTGCTGATGCTGGTGCAGGCAATCTGCTGATCCCCAACGCGCAACATCAAAATCAGGTGCATCTAATCTGCATGGAGCTGGTGCGTCTAATTTGCAGGACAACAATATAGGTGATTATATTTTTATAGGTTGTTGGCAGGAAAATATTAATGTGGATTATCTGAATGCATTATGCATATATTTTGGCTTTTCATCAAGTACACGATTCTGAAGAGAAAGGCTTCTTAAATAAGTGAAGAATATTTGGGAGTAACCAGAAATGGTCTGCCACCCCTTGAATTATCTTAGATTTTTCCGCAGTCGGAATAAACTTTTTCACCCAGGCAGTCACCATTCTTCAATGATTCTCTGCTATCATAAAGTCTAATCGTCAGATTTTCAGCGTGTCCGTTCATCAGGTCATATTCCTCTTTGACTTTCTCAAACACTTCATCAATATCAAAGTCTTTGATGTTTACGACAACTGAGGTGTAGATGTCCTTGCTGTTATCCGTTGTAGCTGTGGATTTCTGCGGTATCTTGGGTATTGTTTTGCAGTATGTAGCGGTACGGAGATGGGGGTATTAAGTGAGATGAAAGAGAAAGCGGGCAAATCTGGATATTTTTATTGAGAGTCTGCTGAGTATCTGTGGTATCTTTGCAGGAGCAAAAGTTGGGAGTATTGTTTCACGAAACGGAAAGGTTTTGAGTGGCTCTGTTTTGTGTTCACTCTGGCAGTTTTGATATGAGTATAGCAGTTGCTTCTAATTTTTGTATCATAGCCCTGAATATAGAGGCTTTGAAACCAGTTTATCTGCTTTGCTTTTTCGCTGGTAATCCCGTGCTGATTTTGGTGGCTTAGTAATGAGAAGAAGGTTAAATATTTTCTCTATTTCCAGGCTGGAGATCATCACTTTGAGGGAGATTTCTTTTACTGGCTGACTTTTAAACATGAGATAACCAGACGTGAATTTCAAAAGATTATTGAAGCTATGGCAGCACGTATAAAAAGGATGTTTTAACCGACTATTTTGATGAGCTGGAAACGAAATTGCGATATAAGTGGTGGTTTTGCGGCCATTACCATATAAATCTTCAGTTGGATGACAGACATATGGTTCTCTATGAGGATATTGTATGGCTTGCGGATTTCCAGTGACGTATATCAACTTTAGAGGGAGTTTGTTTATGGATAGGGATTTTAATAGGGAGCGTTTTATTAAGGTGTTGGTTGAGATTTTGCAGAAATATGGGCCTGAGTTACTTGCCGCAATTGAGGAGAGAGAACGTCAGGAGGCAGCTAAAAAAGAGAGCCAATAGCTTTCATTGTCTGTTGTAGTGTGTATCAAGGGGACGAGATTGAGTTCCAGAGGATGGAGGAGCGTAAGAAGGCCAAAAAGAAAGGCTGAATCTTGACACGATGCCTTGACAATTGTAGAATGGTTTTAGTTTGACTGAGGCTGGTCAGGCTGAGATTTGGTCTGATCGGCCATTATTTTTATCAGGGAGGTGATTATTTGGAGGATATACTGAAAAAAGACGGATTGTCATTTGCATTATTGAAGTTGTTGTCCTATCGGTCAAACTTGGGTATTCGGCTAAAAAAGAATCTGCATTATTTTGATAAACAGGAACTGTTTGACGAGTTGGAAAGGATAAATGAGTGGTATGATACATGTAGCCAGCTTCAGGGGATCTCTATAGATTACCAGATCAAAAGTATTCAGTCTGCGGTGCTGAAATATGAGAGGTACTATCCGGATCATCAGACAGCAAAAGTATTTAATGATTTGCTTGGATTCCGTACCCTCTGTGATAACTACGAGGATGTCCTGCAGATGTCTGGGTATGATAAAATTCGGGTAGCAGATATGTCTGGTGGAAAATCAAAGGATGACGGGTATCGGGGAGTCCATGTATATTTCCAGTTAAGCAGTTATCATTATCCTATAGAAATCCAATACAATACCTACTATGACCGTCAGCTCAATAACTGGTTGCATAAATATGTATATAAAAGCCTGCAAATAAAAAGTCAAGCTAAATTTTAAAGAACATCGAAAATTTTATACAGGTTGAAAAATGGG
>QXWR01000127.1 GCA_009911065.1 Clostridiaceae bacterium
TAAGAAAAAGAAATATGCATTATATAGTTTATTGGGATGATTGTTGATGATATGATATGTTATGCTCATACATTCCAATCGTATTCCATCGGAAATTCACAGAATGAGTTTGGATACAAAACAAATACAAAATTGAAATTGAAAGGCCTAACAGAGGAGCAAGCAGCAGTCAATCAGATCAGATCAGCTAGCCATGAAAGTAAATTCATGGTCGTGATCGTGATCGATGATATGCATGCTTAGTAGCCTGGGGGCCTGTGGGCGATGACACTGGTGACCTGCACTTGGCGGATGTTGTTGAAGCCGACGATTCTCACGAACGCGTTCGGGTGGAGGTCGATGATCTCGTCGAGCTCCTTCAGCACCTGCACGGGGTCCGTGCACCCGAACATGGGCAGCTTCCACATTGTCCAGTACCTTCCGTCGTAGTATCCGGGCGAGGCGTGGTGCTCACGGTGCACGAATCCGTTCCCCAACTCGAACTCTAGGCAAGGAATGAGCTTCTCGCGGATCAGGAACTCGACTTCCTTGTAGAGCTGCTCCCTGGTTAGAGGGGGCAGGTATGACAATGTCTCGAATTTCTTCAACCCCGTTGTGGGCCACACCTTCATGCAGCTGACTCTTCCGCCGTTGCTGGCAATGGTGGTGATGTCAGCGCTCTTGCGGGTGGCGGGGAAGGCGGAGACGGACTTGAGGCCGGTGAAAGGAGCCACCATGCTGGCCTGGGCCGGGGTGGAGCGGGCGGCGACGGCGGCGGTGGAGACCATTGAGGAAGCCATTTCTCTCTCTCTGTGCTAGCTTTGATGTTTCGTGACCCTCTCTTCCAAGCTCCCTCCGGCATGGGAACTCACGACCCCGTCCTTAGCTCCTACGAGTACCTCAGCCAAGGACTTCGTTCATACGACCATCTTGACAACAAATTGGACGGATTCTACATTGCCCCTTCCTTCATGGACAAGCTTGTCGTCCATCTCTCCAAGAACTTCATGACATTGCCTAACATCAAGATTCCTCTCATCTTGGGTGTCTGGGGAGGCAAAGGACAGGGTAAATCATTCCAGGCTGAGCTTGTCTTCCGCAAGATGGGAATCAACCCAATCATGATGAGTGCCGGAGAGCTGGAGAGCGGGAACGCCGGAGAGCCGGCGAAGCTGATCAGGCAGAGGTACCGTGAGGCGGCGGACATCATCAAGAAGGGGAAAATGTGCTGCCTGTTCATCAACGATCTGGACGCCGGAGCAGGGCGTATGGGCGGCACCACCCAATACACGGTGAACAACCAGATGGTGAACGCCACGCTCATGAACATCGCCGATAACCCGACCAACGTGCAGCTCCCCGGCATGTACAACAAGCAGGAGAACGCCCGTGTCCCCATCATCGTCACCGGTAACGACTTCTCCACCCTCTACGCCCCTCTCATCCGTGACGGGCGTATGGAGAAGTTCTACTGGGCCCCCACCCGTGAGGACCGTATCGGTGTCTGCAAGGGTATCTTCCGTACCGACGGAGTCTCCGAGGAGGCCGTCGTCAAGCTCGTCGACACCTTCCCCGGCCAGTCCATCGATTTCTTCGGTGCATTGAGGGCTAGAGTGTACGACGACGAAGTGAGGAAGTGGGTGAGCAACGTGGGAGTAGAGAACATCGGCAGCAAGCTGGTGAACTCGCGCGACGGCCCCCCGTCGTTCGCGCAGCCGGCGATGACGTTGGAGAAGCTTCTGGAGTACGGAAACATGCTGGTGCAGGAGCAGGAGAATGTGAAGAGGGTGCAGTTGGCTGACAAATATTTGAAGGATGCTGCTCTTGGAGATGCTAACAAGGATGCAATTGAGAGTGGATCTTTCTTCGCTTCATAAACTTAAAAACTGTCTCAATTCCTATGCAATGGAAATTGGAACCTAGCTGCTTATACAGATTCTCTGTTTTTCTCTTCATTTTCATTTTTTTCCTGTTATGTTTTCTTCAAATGAGTTGGCTTATTGAATGATAAGTGCCAATAACTTTGTGTTTTTGTGGATTAATGTGTAATTTTCTGTTATATATTTACACTTGGTTAATGTTGGC
>QXWR01000128.1 GCA_009911065.1 Clostridiaceae bacterium
GGCATATTCCACCGAAAAAAAACGCCTTACCATATCCATGGTCAGAGTTTTACCAAAGCGTCTGGGACGGGCAATCAGCGTTACTTCATCATTGTTTTCCCACCACTCTTTTATAAAGCTGGTTTTGTCCACATAAAAACTATTACTTGTAATCAATTTCTCAAAATCCTGAATCCCAATCCCCACTGTTCTGGACATTTTTCTTTTCCTCCCCATTTATACTTTATTTGCCAACGTTTTCCCTTCTTCTCCTTCTGCCTCACCCATATCTGATTCATCGATTAAAAATCTTGGAAAATTTTATCCCAGTTCTTTTAAACTTTGTAACAGAATTAAAATGATCCATCTTTCGTCTTAATTCTTCCTAATTTCAAAACAGATCTTCAAAAGCTCTTTCCCATCTTCCATTTTCCATATTTCAAAACAAACGTTCAAAATCCCCCTCACTTTTTCTATATCTTAAAACAAACTTTCAAAAGTTTCTTCACAATTCTTCATACCTTAAAACAACAACATTTTCTGGCCTGTCCCATAACATCTCTTTCTAACTGCAAAAACAGAATCCTCACCCAATCCTCACAGTCTTTCCTTCAAAGGCAAACCCATACCTTCGTATTCGTTCCGGACAAATTCCTCTTGCCTCTAAAGCTTCCCCATACTTCTTCTCTTCAATCTGCTTTAACGCTGCTTTCACTGTATCTTCCAGTGTTTTTTCCCGCCTTGGATTATATACCTTAAATTCCAAAATAATCGCCGGATCTTTCCTTTCCTGAGGCTCTAACATCACATCATATCGACCAAAGCCGCTCTCTCGGTTGGAGGTGATTACATATCGACCGGCCAGCTCTACCATCAATCCAAGTACAAATCCATGATAAAATCTCTCTGGCTCTGCTTCCTCTAAAACACCCTTTCCTGTGTCAAAATAACTGAACGTCTTCATTGCCACCTGATTCATATAATGGTTCATGGCTTCCACATCATCTATAAGCAATGCCTTAATAAAATTATTGTAAACGGAATAACTTCTGGCAAACCATTTTCGTATCATTTTTCGAAACATTATATAAACTTCCTTATTGGTTAGTTCCAGCTCATAATTTTCGATTCCTTCCTCTTCCTCCAAAAAATGATTCTTTACCTTTAAATATCCACCTGCCAGCATCAAACTCCATATGGCATTTTCTTCTTGATCTAATTCATTAAAAACAATCTGTTCATCAATTTCCGTTCTCAACGGAATCCCTTTCATTAAATTTTCTATGATAATCTTAATTTCCCCGCTTCCTTCTTGGATCAGCTTCCCCACCAGACGGTTGCTGCTGGTGTTTGCCCAATAGCCAGAAAATTTTCTTTTATCTAAATAATTAATAATCGACCAGGGATTATAAATATCCTCCCGTTTTCCAAAAGTAAATCCATCATACCAATCCTGTACCGACTGTTTCTGTTCTGACAGACCATATTCCGCCAAAGCTTCCCATACTTCCTCCTGGGTAAAGCCAAAACAAGTCTCATATTTTTCCGAAGTAGTTGTCACTACCTCCAAATTGTTCAAATCCGAAAAAATCGATTCCTTACTCACCCTGGTTATTCCAGTCATAATCGCCCGATCAAGGTCTGGATTTGTCTTAAATGCTGCGTTAAACAATCCACGAATAAATCCTGTCAGTTCTTCCCAGTATCCACCAATATAGGCTTCCTGCAGCGGCGTATCATATTCATCCAGCAGAATAATCACTTTTTTTCCATAATAGCTGGCAAGATAATGAGATAATGCTTTTAAAGAATGAGCTGCCACAGTATCTGACATTTCTAACGATACCAGGTTAAAATATTCCAACTCCCCTTCTTTTAATATCCCTTCTGTCCGTAGAAAATCATATCGATTGTATAAATCCTTAATTAAAATACATATCTTTTCCTTTACTCCTGCAAAACTGGTCTCTTTTACATCTGCAAAGCTTAAAAAAATCACCGGATAAGTTCCCTGCAGCTGTCGGTACTTCTCCTCCTCCCATATGGATAATCCCTCAA
>QXWR01000129.1 GCA_009911065.1 Clostridiaceae bacterium
CTAAACATGGCCCAACACTTCCCCAATATGGCCCCCTGGATGGTTCCTCTTAAACTGGCCAATCTCCAGATTCATCTCTCTGGCGATCATCATGGCCAGTCCCTGAAGCACAATCAGATTCATGGTGGTGGAATTATTCGGCATAATATTCCACAAATCTCCCTCATGGTCCAAATCCAGCACAAGATGGTTGGGAATCTCTCTTGTCAGCCTGCTCTCCTTCACAAAAGTTAAAAGCCACATGTGAATGTCCCGCTTCTTTAAAAGCTCTGCCAGATACACCGACTCTGCTGTCTCCCCGCTTTTGGTCAGAAGAATCACCAAATCCCCATTCTTCACTAACCCCATATCTCCATGAACTGCAGAGTTGGTGTGGAGAAAATAGGCATCCAGTCCCATGGAAACCATGGAACCTACAAACTTGTCACAAATCGGTACATTTTTCCCAAGACCAGACACAATGATCTTGTGTCCTGCCTTTAACACTTCCACCGACTCCTTCACCAGCTTCCCAAAAACCTCTGGATCTAGGGAGTGAAGGGAATGGTCTAATTCGGCCAGCTGTTTTTCAAAATAGGATATCATAACACGTCCTCCAGATAATATAATCCATTGTAAAAAGCGCCGCAAATCGAGTCATAATCCTGCCAGGCATAGGTGGTGAGAGACAGCCAGATCACTCCATGAAGCAGCTGAATCTCCTCCTCCTTAGCCCCAGTCATTTGGAAAAATTCCGGTTCCATATCCTCCCAATGATTGGAACCAATGGAAAGAAAAACCTCCTTCTCTCCAATCTCCAGCCGGAAATCCTTTAAGTTAAACCGGTCATAATTCCCTGCAATGGAGTAGTAAAGCTTGGCCCAGTCATACCGCACATCCCCGTATAATTCGGTAAATCCAAAGTATCCTCTTGGGTCAATGAGCACTGGTGTTCCATCCTCCCGCAGCATCAGATTGGAAAAGGTGCAGTCTCCATGAATCATACAAAACTCATCACAGACCATCTGTTCCAGCTTCTTTTCCAAATCCCTTTTGTAAAAGTAAACATTCCTGCAGTTTTTCCCGTTAATTCGAATATATTGTTCTTTTGCAAAGGGAACCAGATCCTTGATTTTACTAAGCCGTTCCATTGTCTTATGATAATAGGCTTCTCTCATACTAAAGGAATCCGCTGGCTTCCCTCCGGACTGATGAAGCTGATGGAGCGCCTGAACCAGCTTGTCCAGAATCTTCTTTTTCTCTTCATGGGACAGCTGGCATTCATAAATATTTTTTCCTTTTATGTACTCCATCTTAAGAGGATTGGTCTCATAAATCTGCGGTAAAATGGGAATGCCTAACTCTTTTGCCTTCTCATACCAGGCCCGCTCCCGCACGGCCAGCTTTCTGCCCTGTTCATCCACAGCTTCCTTAATGAGCACCCCGTTCTCCACAGTAATCCGGTTAAAAGGCCGGCACTTTTCCTGTTCCAGCTTTTCATACTCCTCAAGAATCCCAAACTCCCTGGTACCAGCCAGACCAATTTCCTGAAATTTTAAGTTCTGCTCCTGCATCCACCGGACCAATTCCCCGCTTTCGGGAACTTGTGATAATCTTCTCTTATCCCCAAACAGAAAGAATCCTGCCACCCCATGTTCCGTAGATCTTTCCTCCAAAAAGGTTCCATTCTGGTAGCTCCAGCGGCAGCAAAAGGTCTGGGAAATGCCGATATAATCCTCTGCTATTTCTTCGAACAAATCCGATTCATCCTGTTCCTCTGTCTCTGTCCCTGTCTCTATCCCTGTCAATCCCATATCCAATGTCTGGCCAGCTTGTGGAAAAGCATCGGATTTAATAGTTTGTTCTGGATTTGGTGGTTCTCCATACCCTTTTGGCAGCTCTAACCCCTCCGGCAAAATCAAATCTGACCATACCAGCATAAACGGCTCCTTGGGAGGAATCCGCTTTAGAGCCTGCCGGATTCCGGAACAGGTGCCAGTGCCTACGGCATC
>QXWR01000130.1 GCA_009911065.1 Clostridiaceae bacterium
GAGCAAGACCGTTACGAGCAGATGTCGCGGAAGTATTCGGAAGAATATTATACGCTGAAAGAGGAACTTGCAGAAATCAAAGAGCAGTTATCCGCTTTTGAAAACGCGGGAGGGCGGGCGCAGAGGTTTGTGAAGCTGACAGAACGCTATGCCGACTTTGCCGAACTCACCCCCGCCATTCTCAACGAGTTTATCAGCAAAATCGAAGTGCATGAGCGCGACCAGAAACGGGCGAGGTACGCCATTCAGCATATCGGGATATACTTTTAACCATATCGGCAGGTTTGAGAACAAACTGACACAGCTTGCAGAGCCGACAGAGCAGGAAATCAGACAAATGCGGGAGGAAATCGAAGAAGCGAAAAAGGAAAAGAGCCGCGCCTACCACCGGGAATATTCCAGAGCCTACCGCGCTAAAAATATTGAAAAGCAACGGGAGTATGACCGTATCAAAGCGAGGGAATACAGAGCGAGGAAAAAAGCACAGACCGCCGCCACCGCACAGTAAAACCGAATAACCGACAGCAGAGAGGGATTTTCCGATTACGGGAAATCCCTTTTCCGCGCCCACAGAAAGGAGCGACCCATTGACAGAAAAGAACGAAACACTCGCCCCGCCCCGAAAGCCGGACGGTATCATCACCACGCGGAGGAACGGGCAGACCATTGTTGCGGAGCTGTTTTTCAACCACAGCGGCACAGAAACTTTCCGCGACAAGCTGCTGAAAATGATACTTGCCGACAAGCAGGAATAAAACGGGAAAACGGTTATCTGTAAAAATCCATTCCATTCCCATCCTATCCATTCCACACAAAAATCGAAAGGAGCGATTGACGCATGGCAAAGACCAAAGCCGAAAAAATCACGAGCATTGAGGAAGAAATCCGACAGCTTGAAAACAGGCGCAGACAGCTTGTGCAGGAGCAAAAGGCGCAGGAGCGCAAGGACAGGACAAAACGCCTATGCCGCCGCATGGGGCTTTTTGAGAGCCTTGTCCCCGACACGATACCGCTGACAGAGGAACAATTCAAGACCTTTCTTGAAAAGACTGTAATGAGCGACCACGCCCGCCGCATACTGGACGGACTGACCGCCCAGAACGCCCCCACAGCCCCCGCACAGGGCGCGGAAACGGCGGCACAGGGTAACACGCCACCCGCCGCTAAAACCGCCCATACAGCCCGCGAGGGCGGCGCAGGCGGGGACGCGGACGGGGGCGGTTTACAAGGGTAACGGGCATACGCCCATACCCTTGCTTAAAGCAAGGGCGCACTTATATACCACATGAATGTGGTATGTGCGGTCTTGCAGACGGCGTTTTGTGCCTGTCGGCACAAAAGAAAACGGCGGGAGTTGCCCGCAGAAAGGAGCGCGGCGCGTGGCAATCTATCATTGCAGTATCAAAGTCATATCCCGCGGCAAGGGCAAGTCCGCTGTTGCCGCCGCCGCTTACCGGGCGGGGGAGAAAATCACAAACCAGTTTGACGGAATGACCCACGACTACACCCACAAGGGCGGTGTCGTCCACACCGAGATTTTACTACCCGACCACGCCCCCGCCGAATATACGGACAGGGCGGTTTTGTGGAACGAGGTTGAGAAAATCGAGAAAGCGAAGAACGCCCAACTTGCGCGGGAGATTGAAATTTCCTTGCCCCGCGAACTGACGAGGGAGCAAGGCATTTCCCTTGTCCGCGGGTATGTGAAACAGCATTTTGTGGCGGCGGGAATGTGCGCCGATGTATGCCTACACGACACAGGCGGCGGCAATCCCCACGCCCACATCATGCTGACTATGCGCCCTTTTGACGAGGGCGGCGAGTGGGGAGCGAAGCAGAAAAATGGACCTATGTCAATACGTTGGACAAAAAAAGTCGAAAGATTATGCTGTTTTTTTAAGTTCCTCATCCTCCTTTTGCTGTGGTGTCAAATAACCAATAGAGCTATGTATCCGCTTACGGTTATACCAGCCTTCTATGTATT
>QXWR01000012.1 GCA_009911065.1 Clostridiaceae bacterium
GCTTACAAAAATATGGGGTTTGATATGAACGATTATCCCAATGCTTATCATCAATATGAAAATGAGATTACCTTGCCATTACATACTTGTTTGATAAGTGAACAAATAGAATATGTAATAAACATAATGAAAAGGTTGATTCGGTAATGGATGAGACATGGATTCATAATAAAGAAAGATGGTATGGTATGTTGTATGAATGGGAAAAACTTCCTGAATTTATGCGAACAAAAGAGGTTTGGCCTTATTATATAAAATTAAAAAAAAGGTCTTTTGAAATTTTTTTAAAACGTATATTTGATTTCACAGCAGCAACTATGATGATTTTATTGTTAGTTCCTGTTTTTCTTATAGTGGCATTGTGGGTGAGATTTGATTCTCATGGGCCGATATTTTATACTCAAAAACGGGTGACTCAATATGGTAAAATTTTTAAAATTTATAAATTTCGCACTATGACACAATGTGTACACCAAAAAGGTAGTCTGGTAACAGTAAGTGGGGATTCGCGGATAACACATGCAGGAAAATGGTTACGGAAGTACCGACTGGATGAGCTACCACAGTTGATTAATATTTGGAAAGGAGAAATGACCTTTGTGGGAACCAGGCCGGAAGTTGTTCCGTATGTGAGGCAGTATACGAAAGAAATGTATGCTACTTTGTTGATGCCGGCAGGGGTAACTTCCACAGCGAGTATTGCTTTTAAAGATGAGGAGCAAATGTTAAAAGAGGGAATGGGAGAAGAATGTTTAGAAAAAGTAACAGATGTAAATAAGATAGAAGATGATATTTTTGATAAAATTTATCTTCTAAAAATTTTGCCAAGAAAGATGTTTTGGAATTTACAGGATATTAAAAATTTTTCTCTATTTTTAGATTTTAAAATTTTGCTTAAAACAATGTATGCAATAATAAAGAGCAATTAGGAGAAACAAATGGATTATTGTTTTAGTGTTCTAATGTCAGTGTATATAAAGGAGAAAACCGAAAATTTCATTCAGTGTATGGAAAGTATTTTAAATCAAACATTACTACCAAATGAAATTGTATTAGTAAAAGATGGACCAATTTCAGATCAATTAGATTCGGCGATAGATAAATATAAAATGCGTTGTAAATTTCCAATAAAAATAGTTTCTTTAAAAAAAAATTATGGTTTGGGGATTGCTTTGGCACAAGGAGTTTTACATTGTTCTTATGGATTAATTGCAAGAATGGATACAGATGATATTTGCGTTCCATGGAGATTCGAAAGACAAATACAGGAATTTAAAATAGATAAACATTTAGATATTGTAGGGAGCCATATAAAAGAGTTCGATGGAACAATTCAGAATATCATTTCCGAAAGAAAGGTTCCCTTAGATAATGAATCAATATACATCTATCAGCGAAAACGAAGTGCCTTTAATCATATGACAGTTATGTATAAAAAAGAAACGATTTTAAAAGCGGGAAATTATATTCATGCCCCTTTTATGGAAGATGATTTGATGTGGATTCACTTACTTCAAAAAAATGCAAAATGTAAAAATATTGATGATTATTTTGTCTATGTTCGAACTGGTTATGCAATGATAGAACGTCGTGGAGGTTGGAAGTATTTTATAAAATATAAAAAGGCAAGGCAGAAAATATATGAGACAGGTTTTATTAATAAAAGCGATTATTATTCTACTATTTTAGCGCAGTTTGTTGTTGCAATGGTGCCGAAACAATTGCGAATCATCATTTTTTCTAAAATACTTAGAAAGATTTGAGCCATTTGGTTAGCAGAAGGGATAGTATAGAATGATCCATATATTACAAATAGGATTTAGTCATAATCCTGGTGGTGTTGAAAATTGTATTATGAATTATTATAGGCATATTGATAAAACAAAATTCTCTTTTGATTTTCTTGATTTATATGGTGAAGGAATTGCATATAGGAAAGAAATTATTACGTTAGGAGGAAAAGTTATAGTACTACCTAATTACAAAAAATATCCGATAACAGCTGCAAAAAAATTATACTGGCTTATTAAAAATTCGGATTATAAAATTGTACATATTCACATGCAATCAGCTGCGAATCTGATGCCGATTTTGGCAGCTATTAAGAGTGAAAAAGTGAAGATAATTGCTCACTCTCATTCAAGTAATACACCAAAAGGATTATTGAGAAAGAGTTTAAATAGAGTAAATATTCCTATTATAAGAAAGCTAAAAATAGAAAAATGGGCATGTGGTTATAAGGCAGGACTTTGGATGTGGGGAAAATCTTTTGATAAATGTAATATTATGGAAAACGCATTGGAATATGAAAATTATAAATATAATTTGACCATAAGAAAAAGGATTAGGAATGAATGTGGTTTTCCAGAAAGTGCTAAAGTTATTGGATTTATAGGAAGGTTCGGAGCGGAAAAAAATATATTTTTTTTGATAAAAGTGTTAAAAGAATTGGTACAACTATCCTCTGATTTTCGATTACTTACAGTTGGAGGAAATGATTTATATAATGCTTTTTGGGATAAACTGCTAGAAGAAGGGTTAAAGCAATATTATTATTCAGCAGGTATCCAGGGTGATACATCCTATTGGTATCAAGCGATGGATGCTTTTCTTTTGCCAAGTTTTTTTGAGGGTTTTCCAATGGTTGGAGTTGAGGCTCAGGCAACTGGGGTGTATTGTTATTTTTCTCATAATATTTCAAGAGAAACCGATTTGTCGGGATTAGTGAAATATTTACCTATTGGAAAAAATGATGAGAAGATATGGGCAAATACGATTTACTCAGATTTAAAAAATGAGAAAGGTATAGCTAAAAGTAATTTTCCACAAGAATATAAAATAGATATTGCAACAATTCGTTTAGAAGAAAAATATAAAAGGTTAATATAAATGTTATCAGTAAATAGTATGAAACGGAAATTTGGATTAAATATTTTATATCTTTTGTTATTTGCATTTGTACAATTCCCATTGAGATTAAAGGGATACAATATAGTTACTTATTTTTTTGTTTATTTCATTCCTTTAGTTTGCCTAATTATACATATAGGTTGGTCTTATAATTTTTTTTCCAGGATTAGAAAGACTTATGTGAAAATGAGTGTAGTTTTATTTATAATATTATTTATTGTGTCTATTTTGTGGCCGATTTTATCAGGAACATTTGAATTTACATTTGTAACAGAATATTGGAGAAGATTTTTTTTACTGCTTTTAAAAAATATTTTCTTATTGTATGTGTATGAATGTTTTGTTGCAAAAAAACAATCAAATATAGAAGATTATATACAATATTATTTATTTTCTTTGATATTATATATTGGATTTACTATATTAACTTTGCTATTCGGAAATCTAAAAGTTTTTTTAGTCAACCATTTATATTTGACAGAAGGAGAATCTGTTATTGTTTGGTATCCAGAGTATGCCACAAGATTTGGATGGGCTGGTTTTTCTGGGTTTGATATGACTATGCATTGTACATTTGGTGTAATTCTTTGTTGTATATGGATTGTAGGAAAAAATAGTCTTTTCTTACAAACTAGATATATGTTATTGGGAATCATACTTCTAGGAGGCAATATGCTTTATGGGAGAACTGGATTGGTAGTTTCAATTTTTTGTTTAGTGGTAACTGTATTAAGAGTTTTCTTAAAGGGTCAATTGCGATTTGTTGCACGAATTATGTTTATATCAGTTGCTGTGTTTTTTTGTTTATTAACTATAAAAGATTTAGTTTCTTCCATTGATAGATGGTATGATTGGGCATTTTCAGCATTTACAAATTTATTTACAAAAGGAAAATTTATAGATAACACAGGTTCTTTGATTACTCTATTTTCAGAGATGTACTGGATACCTGATTTAGAAACATTATTAATAGGAGATGCGGTATATTCAGTTAATGGAAGTTATTATATGGGGACTGATTCTGGTATTATGCGTTTAATTCTGTTCTATGGAATTATTTACTATTTTATTGGTCTCATTGCGACGGTTGGAATTTTGAATTCTTTTTTTGAAAAGTTATATTTGTTTGGAGTAATAAAACGGCAAGATAAGTTATATTTATGCTTGATGGTTATTATGGCGATTTTATTGTTTGAAGTAAAGGGAGAGTCTTATTATAAATTTGTAGTTATGATTTTACCATTGACATTGATTCATAAAGATATTAGAAGTCGGAAGAAACAATTCCAATTTTGTCTAAATAGTCCAGTAAGTACATCAGAAGAGAGGAAGAAATGAAAATCAGTGTAATTATGAGTGTTTTCAATGAAACATTGGAATGGTTAAAGGAAGCGGTTGAATCTATATTAAATCAAACCTATCAAAATTTGGAATTTATAATTATAGTTGATAATCCTAATTTGCCATTGGAAATTAATCACTATTTAGAAGATATTGTTCATCGAGATATTCGGGTTTCGGTGTGTAGGAATCGAGAAAATATTGGATTGGCTAAATCATTAAATCGTGGAATCGAATTGGCGACAGGAGAATATATTGCACGAATGGATGCAGATGATGTATCATTACCAGATCGTATGTTAAAGGAAATTCAATATTTGAAATTACATAATTTGGATTTGGTTTCTTCTAATAAATATAATATAGATGAACACGGAAATATTTTGTCACAAGATCATGATATAATTAAGAATCCTAATTTGGCAATGCCATATGTTAATTTAGTGAATCATCCTTCTGTATTGGCAAAACGATCTGTTATAAAAGAGATGGGAGGATATAGGCCTTTTATAAATTCAGAAGATTATGATCTTTGGCTAAGGATAATTGAGGCTGGATATAAGATTGGAATTATAAATGAACCGTTAATTCAGTACAGATTAAGAAAAAACAGTGCATCTATTGGAAGACAATTAGAGCAATTTTATATTGCAGAATATATCAGGCAATTGCATTATGAAAGAAAGAGATATGGTGGGACAGATAGCTTTTCTATCGAAAATATGTATGAATTTTTGAAAGGTAAAAATATTAATGGCATGAAAAAAGAGAAATATATGAAAGCAAAATTACATATAAACGATGCTGTTGATTATATTTACATAAAAAAATGCGAAAAAGCATTAAAGGAAATGATATTGGCTTTTTATTTTTTTCCACCTTTGGCTATAAGGGAGACTATAAGTTATGTTAAAACAAGAAGAAAGTAAATATGCACTTATAATTGTAATGGGAGATTTTTTTGGAGGAGCTGAACGCAGGCTGATACGAGTTTATAATGAAATTGCAAAAAGAAAGAAAATAGATTTGTATATTAGAGGTTCTGATAATACAAAGTTTAGAGAATTGATAAAAATAGGAAATATAAATGTAACAAACTATAATAAAATAGTTTGTTACAGATCGAATTTTATTAATACTATAAAATGTATAAATAATTTGATGTTTCGAAAATATGCAAAAATACATTTTTTTGATTATAATAGATTTAATCATTTTGTTTCTCTTTTTTTAAAACAAAGCCATACTAAGGTTATTTGTACAATAGCAAATTATAATTATCTTAAAGAAAATTATAATGGAATTTGTAAGTCAGATTTGGAAAAACTCATTAAAAACTGTGATATTATAGATTTACTTTATCCCAGAGGAGTTGAATATATAAAGCGATTAACAGGGAATAAAAGAATACATATAACTCCTGGAACATTCACGGATTTAGATCTTTTTAAGTCAGATAAGAAAGAGAATATTATTTTATTTGCGGCGGCAAGATTGGAAAATGACAAGAATCCAGGAATGCTTGTTGATGCTTGTATTTTGTTTAAGGATAAGCTCCGTTTGGAGAAGTATGAAGTATGGATTGTGGGGCAAGGTGGAGAAGAAGAAGCTTTAAGAAATAAAATAAGAAAGCATAAAATTGAAGATTTCGTAAAGATGAAAGGGTATGTTTGTACCAGTAAAATTATGACAAAAGCAAAAGTGTTTTTATCACTTGGATTGTATGAAAATTACCCATCACAAAGTTTGGCTGAAGCGGCTGCTTCAGGATGTTATATTATTGCTACTGATGTAGGAGATACAAACAGAATCATAGATACACAATGTTCTAAGCTGATTCCGTGTAATGTACAAGAGTTGGGGAATGCTATGATGGATTATATTTATACGAAGGATGAGATAAAAGAGTTATATCAGAAACAAATTCGATTATTTGCGGAGAAGATTTTTGATATGAAGATTAGTGTGGGATATTTTAGTTATTTATTAGATTTATCCTAGAGCAACAAAATAGGAAATGAAAAAGGAAGTTTTAAATTTATGGTTAAAATATTACAACTTTAAAAATGTTCTAAAGCTAAAGGAGAATGATACATGAAAGCTAAGTTGTTAAAAAATATTGAAGAAAAAAATATTATTGCTGGAGTAATTGGTCTAGGCTATGTTGGATTGCCTCTTGCAGTGGAAAAGGCAAAAGCAGGATTCAAAACGATTGGTTTTGATATACAAAAAAGTAAAGTGGATTTGGTCAATGCAGGACATAACTATATAGGTGATGTGGTGGATTCCGATTTGGCGGAACTGGTGAAAGCCGGGATATTATCTGCCACCAATGATTTCTCATTCATTAAAGAAGTAGATTTTATCGCCATTTGTGTTCCTACACCATTAGATGAACATCAGGAGCCGGATATTCGTTTTGTAAGAGATTCTGTAACAGAAGCAGCCAAATATTTAAAGCCTGAAACTATGGTGGTTTTGGAATCCACAACTTATCCAGGGACAACCGAAGAATTGATCAAACCGATTTTGGAAGAAGGTTCTGGCCTCATTTGCGGTCAGGACTTTTATTTAGGTTTCAGTCCGGAACGGGTAGATCCGGGCAATTTGGTTTACAAAACGAAAAATACGCCAAAGGTGGTAGGCGCTTGCAGTCCGGATGGAGCAGAGGTTATCAGTGCCATGTATCGGGCTGTACTGGAGGGAGAGGTATTTACGGTCTCTTCTCCGTCTGTGGCTGAGATGGAGAAGATTTTGGAAAATACCTATCGAAATGTAAACATTGGCCTCATTAACGAGATCGGTCGGCTGTGTCATAAGATGGGGATTTCCGTGTGGGAGGTGATTGATGCAGCAAAAACCAAGCCATACGGGTTTCAGCCCTTTTATCCAGGGCCGGGTCTTGGCGGACATTGTATTCCTCTGGACCCTTACTATCTGACCTGGAAGGCAAGGGAGTTTGGGTTTCATACCACGCTTATTGAAAATTCCATGATTATCAATGACGGGCAGCCAGAGTATTGTGTGGACCGGGCTATGCATATTCTAAACCGTTACCAGAAGGCCATTTGGGGAGCAAAGATTTTGATGCTTGGGGTGTCCTATAAAAATGACATTGATGATTACCGGGAGTCTCCTGCTATCCGGGTGATGAAGGAGCTTCGGAAAGTGGGGGCAGAGGTGGATTATTATGATCCCTGGGTGCCGGAATTTAAAAATATGTATGGACAGAGCGGAAAAAGCATAGAAGTTCTTAGTCCAGAGGTGGTGTCCTCTTATGATTTGGTGATGATTACAACCGCACATCACAATGTAGATTATGAGATGGTAGAACGAAATGCAAAGGTAATCTTTGATACAAAGAATGTAATGAAGGAAATTCAAGAACGGGATAAGATTGAGGTATTGTAAGATGCAGTTTACTTATGACGACTATAAATGATTGTTGGAAAAATTAAAAAGCCATGGCTATCATACAGCCAATTATACAAACTGGACAAATTATGATCGGTGTGTAATTTTGCGCCATGACATAGATAATGAAATCGAAAAAGCCGCAGAACTGGCAGCTTTTGAGGCATGGGGGGGGGTAAAATCCACTTATTTTGTTTTGCTTACATCTGATTTTTACAACGTATTTTCGGGAACCAGTAAAAAAGGGTTGGAGAAAATTCGTTCTCTGGGGCATGAAATCGGACTTCATTTTGATGAAATGCAGTATGAGAATGGAAATGGAGATTTGGATTTCATTTGTGAAAAGATTCAGTGGGAGGCAAAGCTTTTGGGGGAGGCTGCTGGATGTCCGGTTCAGACGGTTTCCATGCACAGACCCAGCAAGAGAACCTTGGATTCTGATTTTCTCATTCCAGGATTGATCAATAGTTATGGAAGTATTTATTTGAAAGAATTTAAGTACCTTTCCGATTCCAGACGCCGATGGAGAGAACCAGTGGAGGAGATTATTGAATCCGAACAGTATGAAAGGCTGCACATTCTCACCCATGCTTTTTGGTATAGGGAGGAGGAATCCACACGAAAGGAGACGGTCAGTTGTTTTGTCAATGGAGCCAATTGGAGCCGGTACCAGTCTTATAGAGAAAACTTTACCGATCTTCCTTCCGTGATGACGCCAGATGAGGTTTTGGGGATAATTGCTTCCTTTCGCTTCAAGGGGGTGGAAGCTGTGGCAAAACAGATTGGTCTTAGCTGTTCCTATGTAAGAGGCCGTCGGAAGAAGTGCTTGGTGGTAGATTTAGACAATACTCTTTGGGGTGGTGTGATTGGAAAAGATGGAGTGGACGGGATTATTCTGGACCGTCATAAAGAGGGGGGACGGTACTATGACATGCAAAAATGCCTGAAAAGAATGAAGGAAAATGGAATAATGCTTGCCATGATTTCCAAGAACAATCCAGAAGATGTGATGCCGGTTTTTGCTCATCCTTGTATGGTTTTAAAAGAGACTGATTTTGTAAGCCAGAAGATTAACTGGAGACCAAAAACGGAAAATATCCGGGAGATGGCCAGAGAATTGAATATTGGACTGGATGCTTTTGTATTTCTGGATGATAATCCAGCGGAGAGGGAACAGATGAGAGAACAGTGTCCGGAGGTGGAGGTGGTCGAGTTTCCCAAAGATACCTGTCTTCTTTCCAAAGTCGTGGAGGATGCTTATGATCAATATTTTAAGTCTTTATTTATAACCAGAGAGGATCAGAATAAGACAGAAAAATACCGCCTTCAATCGAAAAGAAGAGAAATGGAAGAACAATGTTCTTCGGTAGAGGATTATTTGAAAAAACTGGAACTAATGGCAGACATCCATTTGATGCGAAAAGAGGAGAAAAATCGGGTCATACAGTTGGCAGGAAAAACAAACCAGTTTAATACCACAACGATTCGGTATGATGAGAGGCAGCTGGAGGAGATTGAGAAAAGTGGGATTGGGGAAATTGTGGTGGCGCAAATGAAAGATCGGTTTGGGGATGAAGGACTGATCGCAGTGATAGTTATGATTTATGAAGGTGAAACCGGAAAAATCCAATCCTCTGTGATGAGTTGCCGTGTCATGGGAAGACAGTTAGAATATGTGATGATGGATGAGATAGTGAAATGGATTCGTTTGTCTCATCCAGAGATCTTAAGACTGGAGGCAGAGTATCGAAAGACTGGGAAGAACAAGCCAGTGGAAGAGCTTTATGATCAGTTGGGATTTCAGGTAAAGGAAATATGGGGAGAGGAAGAAGAGATGGGATTTCGGAAGCTTTACCAAGTGGAACTGGAAAGCCTTTCTCCTTTTATCCATAGTTATAAAAAAGTGTTTGCATTTCAGAAGTACTAGTACTTTAAGATGAATGCAACGAAGTATTCGTTGTTTTGAGAAAGAGAGTGAAAGGAAATGTTAAAAGTACATCATGTGGGATATGCGGTAAAGAGACTGGAAAAAGCCCAAAAGCAGATGGAAGCTATGGGATATGAATTTGAACGTCCGGTGGAAGATAAGGATCGGAAAGTCCGGATTGCATTTGGACAGAAGGACGGGTATCGGATTGAATTGGTGATGCCAATGGAGAAAGGTTCTCCGGTTGATAAAATACTGGCAGATACAGGCCCCGCTCCCTATCATATTTGTTACGAAACCGACTATTTTGAGAAGGAGATCGAGCAAATGACATGCGGGGGAGGGTATCGTGTAATTATTCCTCCGGCTCCGGCAGCTGCTTTTAAAGGAAGAAAAGTGGTGTTTTTGTATTCTCTTGCCCTTGGAGTGGTGGAGATCGTGGAAGGGTAAAAGACAGAGAAAATCGGCATACAAGTCAATTCAAAGGAGTATAGGAAAGAAGAGGAAATCAGATGAAATACGCATTAATCGGCTGTGGGAGGATTTCGCCCAATCATATTGCGGCAGCAAAGAGTAACCATTTGGAGCTTGTGGGGATTTGTGATATTCAGGAGGAAATGATTCAGGATAAGGTTCTGAAATTTGATTTAAGAGAGGTCCCCACTTATTTGGATTATCGAGAGATGTTAGAAAAAGAAAACCCCCAACTGGTGGCGATTGCAACCGAAAGCGGGAAACATGCACAGATTGCACTGGATTGTATTGAGGCAGGATGTCATGTAATCATTGAAAAGCCAATGGCATTATCGCTCATAGATGCGGACAAAATGATAAAGGCAGCCAGAGAAAGAGGAGTAAAGATCTGTGTCAGCCATCAAAACCGTTTTAACAAATCGATTCAGAAGATTCGGGAAGCACTGGAGAAAAACCGGTTTGGAAGAATGTTTTACGGAACAGCCCATGTAAGATGGTGCCGGGATTATGAGTACTATTCTAAGGCGAAATGGAGAGGAACCTGGGAGCAGGATGGGGGAGCTTTAATGAATCAGTGTATCCACAATATTGACCTTCTCCGGTGGATGATGGGGGATGAAGTGGTGGAAGTGGTGGGGATGACAGACCGGCTGAACCATGATTATATTGAGGCGGAGGATTTGGGAATTGCTCTGGTAAAGTTTAAAAACGGAGCTTATGGAATTATTGAGGGAACCACAGATTTGTATCCGAAAAATCTGGAGGAGACCCTCTATTTATTTGGGGAAAAGGGAACAGTGAAGGCAGGAGGCCAGAGTGTGAACCGAATTGAAGAATGGAGATTTGCGGACGCTTTGGAGGAACCGGGGGCAGTGATAGAAGAGTTTCAGGAAAATCCCCCCAATGTGTATGGATTTGGTCATACGCCGTTATATGAGGATGTAATTGAGGCTATCCAGCAGGATCGGGAACCGTATGTAAATGGGGAAGCAGGAAGACGAGCATTGGAGCTGGTGCTGGCGATTTATCAGTCCGCAGCAGAAGGAAAGACAGTGAAGCTGCCTCTTCATCATGTATCTTCTGTGGATTTTGAAGGAAGATTTGAAAGCAGAGAAGAATTGGGGAGAATAAAGAGATAAGATCAAAGAGAAAGGAAAACACAACAATAGTGATGCAGATGGAGAGGATACAGAGACAAGAGATAAAGAAATTGAATAAACAGATAGGAGAACAAAAGGTGTATGTACATCCAACCAGTGTGATTGATGAAAATGTTGAAATTGGGGAAGGTACAAGAATTTGGCATTTTTCACATATCCAATCAGGAGCCAGAATTGGTAAGGATTGTTCTCTGGGGCAGAATGTTAATGTGTCAAATAATGTGATCATTGGAGACAAAGTGAAAATTCAAAATAATGTATCTGTTTACGAAGGTGTTGAATTGGAAGAATTTGTTTTTTGCGGGCCATCCTGTGTGTTTACCAATGATCTTACACCCAGAGCAAGATATCCCAAAAAGCATAAATATAAGAAGACTTTAGTGAAACATGATGCTACATTAGGAGCAAACTGTACGATTTTATGCGGACATACTATAGGAGAGTATGCCATGGTAGCAGCTGGAGCAGTGGTTACGAAGGATGTAAAGTCTCATGGATTAGTGGCTGGTAATCCTGCAAGACACATAGGATGGATGTGCGAGTGTGGGCAGATTTTAGATAAACAATTATCGTGTTCAGATTGTGGAATGAAATATCAAATAAAAAATAGTGTTCTTGAACTGGAAGATTAATAGGCACCCGATGCATAACAATAGGAATATAGCATGGGAACAATTATAATATTAGTTAAGAAAATTTAGAAAAGGAATAAGAAGTAATAAATCAGCAATGAATACAAAAAAGAATATGGTAACAGATGCAACAATACTTGCATTTGTTAAATGTGTGACTATGTTTGTGAGTATTATTCAGACAATGATACTTGCAAGAACACTTTCGAAAACAGATTATGGTACATATTCGCAGGCATTATTGGTTGTTAGTTTTTTAGGCCCTTTTTTTTCTTTAGGTTTGGAAAATACCATTAATTATTTTTATAATAGATCAAAAAATGCCAAAATGAATAAAAGCTATATTGATACAATTTTTACACTTTCTTTAGTTTCTGGTGTAACATGCGGTTTTATAATTATAGGGTTAAAAAATCAATTAGGACTATTTTTTGATAATTCAAATATAAAGCCATTGATAATGTATATAGCATTTCGACCATGCCTCCAAAATCTTATTGCTTTATACCAACCTATGTATATATCTAGTGGATATGTAAGGATAATTGCTGTAAGAAATTTATTAATATCAATAATACAAATTATAATAGTAGGATGGTTCTCTTATTTTTATAATAATATTAGTTTGATTTTATTATTGTTACTATTATTGGACATAGTTCAGTTTATATACTTTACAATAATTTATAGAAAAAAGGTTTTTAAAATCTCAATGTTACACCCCAATTTTGCTTTATTTGGTGAAATATTAAAGTATTCTCTACCAATGTTTTTTTCTATATCAATAGGAACAATTTCAACTAATATTGATAAGTTAGTAGTTAGTGGATTAATGACAATTGAAGATTATGCGTTATATTCGAATGTATCAAAGGAACTTCCATTTTCGTTTATTATAAATTCGTTTACCACTGTTATAACTCCATTTATTATAAAATTCATTAATAATAATAAAAAGGATAAATTCAAAAAGTTATGGTCATTTTATTTAGAGATAGGATATAGAACAACATGGCCATTATGTTTTGGAGCTTTTTTGCTTGCACCAGAATTAATAAAGATTCTATATTCAGACTTATATTTAACTGGAGAAGGAATAGTTGTATTTAGGCTTTATATAATAGTAGCCATGTTTAGATTTACCTATTTTGGAATTGTTCCAACAGCAATAGGAAGAACGGATATAATAATGAAATATTCTCTGTTTGGATGTTTGTTGAACTTGTTTTTGAATTATCCAATGTTCTATCTGTTGGGGATGCTAGGACCAGCTGTAGCAACAATTATAAGTATGATTGTTTCAGCAATATTTTATTTTAGATCAAGCATTAAATTAGTTGATATAAATATTTCAGAAATTATTGCATCTAAAAAGATTATTATTTTTATAGTTAAAATGGTCTTTTGTGGAACTATAGCTAGGATAATAGTATCTGCCTTAGAAAATTATTTACCAAATATGAGTTGTTCTGTGGCATTAATACTTGGATATTTGATTATATGTATGTTAATGATTGGAATAGACTATAAAAATATGAAATCAATTGTTGAGTTTATGAATAACCAATTGAACGAAATATTAGAAGAGAACTAGTAATATTGAATGTTGGTAAGTACAATTATGATTGGGGAATAAAGTATGTTGTTAAGCATTTGTCTTGCAGTTTTTAACCAGATAGATTTGGTTAAAAAGAATATACAAGAAATTTTAAAAAGTGATAGTAAAGAAATTGAAATTGTTGTTAGTGATGATTGCTCATCAGATCCGATTTATGAAATGCTTCAGAGTTTTAATGATAAAAGAATTAGATATTGTAAAACAAGTGAGAATAAAAGTCATGATGAAAATATATTAAATGGTTTGGAAAATTGCCGTGGTGATTATATATTTTTATTTCGTTCAAAGGATAAAATTATTTCTGAAAAAGTAAATGATATTATAGCTGTTATTAAAAAATATCCTAATGCATCTTATTTTTTATTTTCAGCATTAGATGAAGAAAGAAAAGAACGTTTGATTTTAAAGGATAAAATATACCATAGATATAAAGAGGCACAGTTAGCTCATGGTTGGCTTATGGTACATCCAAGTGGACAAATCTATAAACGTTCTCTGCTAAAAATTGATTTGTATAGAAATTATATAGAAACCTATTTTCCAACATATAATGGCTGTGATGTACATCAATTAATCAGGATGGATTTAGCATTAAATGGAGATTTTGTTACATCTTCTTGTTTTGCATGGGAGTATATGCATACGTATAGATCAACTGATAAATCAGTAATAACTACAGTAAAAAAGCTAAATATTTATGCTCCTTATTATCAATATCAAAGGTACCAATGCGAATGGGATTTTGTAATAAATAATGTACCTAAAATATATAAAAAAATTTATTTAAAGCAAATTATAAAAAGCTATGGATGGCGTATTATACCAATGTTTTATCTGTTGAATTTTGATAAAGATTGTAATCATCATTACAATAGTGAATCAATAGAATTTAACCCATATAAAGAATTAAATATTTTTAAAAATAAAACATTAAGAATGATAAATGATTTGGATTGCTATAATAATGAAATTAAGAGCTATTTGTTTATGTTGATTTATAAAACAGCATTCTATTATATTCCTAAAACAGTTTGTAAAAGATTTATATACGGTCATAATACATTGAAAAAGATGTGGTTTATGATTCATAAAAATAAACCAGATAAAAGCGGACTTGTTACATAATAGTATAAAGCAGAAAAGAAAGTGAAGTTTTTGAGAAAGGTAAGGAGAATCTCAAACCCACCTATTGACAAATACTTTTCAAACTGATATGATTCAAAATGGGACGAAGGCGTCAGGGAAAATGCAGGCTGCATAATTTCCCGGCGCCTTCGTTTTGCGTTTTCAGGAAAAATTTAAAAACATCAAAAAATGAAAGACGAAAAAGATCAAAATAACAGAGCGGACAGAAAAAGGAACGGGTGAAAGAACAACATTTTGCCCATGCCGGTCAGTGCTGTGAGATTTGTATAGAAGGGAGGAAACGATGAACAAATACAGCAAGGAAGATATTATCCGTCTTGTGGAGGAAGAGGATGTGGAGTTTATCCGTCTTCAGTTTACGGATATTTTTGGTATGCTGAAAAATGTGGCGATTACATCCAGCCAGCTTGAGAAGGCGCTGGATAACCGATGTATGTTTGATGGTTCTGCCATTGAGGGATTTGTGCGGATCGAAGAATCGGATATGTATCTGCATCCAGATATGAATACATTTGAGATTTTTCCGTGGCGTCCCCAGCAGGGGAAGGTGGCAAGGCTGGTGTGTGATGTATATCGGCCAGGGGGAGAGCCTTTTGAGGGAGATCCTCGTTTTGTGTTGAAAAGGGTATTGAAAGAGGCAGCAGATATGGGGTATACTTTTCTGGTAGGTCCGGAGTGTGAGTTTTTTCTGTTTCAGACCGATGAAGAGGGAAAGCCTACTACAAAGACCCACGAGATGGCAGGGTATTTTGATGTGGGTCCCATTGATATGGCGGAGAATGTGCGTCGGGATATTGTGCTGAATCTTGAGGAGATGGGATTTGAGATTCAGGCGTCTCACCATGAGATTGCTCCGGCCCAACATGAGGTGGATCTTCAGTATGCAGATGCGCTCACCACGGCGGATAATCTGATGACCTTTAAGATGGCAGTGAAAACCATTGCAAGGCGTCATGGGCTTCATGCCACGTTTATGCCAAAACCTTTGGCAGGCGTCAATGGTTCCGGGATGCATATTAATATGTCGCTGGCAGACAAAGAGGGCAGGAACCGGTTTGTGGATGAATCGGACCCGTTGGGATTAAGCCGTGAAGCGTATCATTTTATGGCAGGAATTTTAAAGCATATAAAAGAAATTACGGTTTTGACCAATCCTCTGGTCAATTCTTATAAGCGTTTGGTTCCAGGGTATGATGCGCCGATTTATATTGCCTGGTCTGCTGCCTCCAACCGCAGTCCTCTGATTCGGATTCCCTCTTCCAGAGGAAGCAGCACCCGAATGGAGCTTCGCTGTCCCGACACGGCAGCCAATCCTTATTTGGCTCTGGCCGCATGTTTGGCTGCAGGGCTGGATGGAATCCGGCAGAAGATGGAACCACCGGCAAGTGTGGATGACAATATTTATGATATGACTGGGGAGGAACGGCGGCAGAGAGGAATTGAGTGGCTCCCGGAAACGCTGGGAGAAGCTTTGGAGATATATGAAAAAAGTGAGTTTGTGAAAAAACTTTTGGGCAGGCATATTTTCTGTAAGTATCTGGAAGCAAAAGAGGCAGAGTGGAAAAAGTTTCGCGCTGAGGTCACAGACTGGGAGGTGGAAGAGTATTTGTATAAATTTTAAGGGGGAATGGAGGAAAAATTTGCAATATAGAAATAGTAAAAGAAATCGGGAGTAATATTTGCTGGGAGAAATGGACGTATTAGGAACCGCTTGGAGATAACGGGTACTTTAAGATTCATGCAGCTAAGTATTCGAACGGTTGTTATGTGCAGCCATGTATCAGGGGAATCATCTGCCGGGAGGTGAGAGTTTGGCGAATGTGATTGTGGCGTTTTCGAAACCAGAGGATGCCCGAAGTATTAAGAATATACTGGCAAGAAGTGGATTTTCGGTGGCTGCGGTCTGTAATTCCGGCACTCAGGCATTGACACAAATGGGGAATCTAAGCAGCGGGCTGGTGGTGTGCGGATACCGTCTGGCGGACATGTTATATAGGGAACTGCATGACAATATGCCGTCGGAATTTGCTATGTTGATGATTTCATCGCCCAGCAAATGGGACTCAAATATGCCGCCGGACATGGTGTGTCTGCCTATGCCTCTAAAGGTACACGATTTGGTATCCACCTTGGAGATGATGGCCCAGGCACAGGCAAGAAGGCGCAGGAGAGAACGTCAGAAGCCAAAGAAAAGGAGCGACCAGGAAAAGAGAGTTATGGACCAGGCTAAAAAGCTTTTGATGGAACGAAATGGGATGAGTGAAAATGAAGCCCATCGGTACATACAAAAGTGTAGTATGGACAGTGGAACCAATCTGATGGAGACGGCTCAGATGGTGATAAGCTTGATTAATATTTAAAGGGTTAGATATAGTACAAATAAGATCTGTTTTTGGAAAACGGGTTAGATATAGTACAAATAAGATCTGTTTTTGGGAAACGGAAAACAAGCTGCGTTAGAAAATGAATAAGGGAATGTTAGCGGATTGCAGCAGGAGGGACAAATGAAGTTTACAAAGATGCAGGGGATTGGAAATGATTATGTTTATGTAAATTGCTTTGAGGAGCAGGTGAATAATCCGGCACAGATAGCGAAAATGGTCAGCTGCCGCCATTTTGGAATTGGATCAGACGGATTGATCTTGATTGGCCCGTCAGAGGTGGCAGACTGTCAGATGAGGATGTTCAATGAGGATGGCAGCGAAGGGGCAATGTGCGGCAATGGAATCCGGTGTGTGGGAAAATATGCGTATGATCATGGAATTGTAGACCAGCTTCAGATTACTGTGGAGACAAAGGGGGGAATCAAGACTCTGCACATGGAGGAAAAGGACGGGAAGGTGATTTCCGTACAGGTGGATATGGGAGTGCCAAGGCTGACTGGCAAGCTTCCAGAACCGATTGTGGTGGAGGGGAGAGAGCTGGAATTTGTGGGGATGGATGTGGGAAATCCTCATGCGGTTTATTTTCTTCCGGATATTGATGGATTGGAACTGGAGAAAATTGGTCCGGCTTTTGAGTGTCACCCCCGATTCCCAGATCGGGTAAATACGGAATTTGTCTGTGTTGAAAACCGAAACCGGATGCGGATGCGGGTATGGGAGCGGGGGAGCGGGGAGACGCTTGCCTGCGGCACCGGGGCAACCGCTTGCGCTGTGGCGGCCATGATGCTGAATTTGGTGGAAGATTCGGTGGAGGTGGTTTTAAAAGGGGGAAGCCTGAAAATTTACTGGGATCGAAAGAGCGGTCACGCATTTATGACTGGTCCGGCAGAAGAGGTGTTTTGGGGGGAGATTCCAGTGGGAAAGTAACGTTTTCGAAAGATGTGCAATTATTGGCACAGAAAAAAGTCTGGTGATACAGACAAGGAAAGACAGATGGAACCAAAGAAACAAGCAACGGACAGGCTCCTTTTACATACTGTATACCAGAGCAGTATGTGGAAGGAGTTATTATTTTGGCTGAAATAAGAAGAGTGATGATTGACGCAGGACATGGAGGAGAGGAGCCTGGGTCGATTTATGAAGGACGCAGGGAAAAAGATGACAATCTGAAACTTGCCCTGGCAGTAGGCGAGATTTTAAGCAGAAACGGGGTGGATGTACTTTATACCAGAGTGACCGATGTGTATCAGTCGCCTTTGGAAAAAGCTCAGATTGCCAATCGTTCCGGAGCCGATTATTTTGTGTCAATTCACAGAAACGCCATGCCAATACCAGGATCTGCTTCAGGAGTCCAGACCCTGGTATATGAAAATGAAGGGGTGGCGGGACTGATGGCGGACAATATTAATCAGGCTTTGGTAAAGACCGGGTTTGCAGACCTGGGGGTGATTGAACGGCCTGGAATTATCGTGCTGCGCAGAACACAAATGCCGGCTGTGCTGGTAGAGGCCGGTTTTTTGGACAATCCGCAGGATAACCAGAAATTTGACCGGGATTTCAATGCCATTGCACAGGCCATAGCAGACGGTATTCTTAATACCATCCGGGAGGAGGAAACCGGACCAGAGTATTACCAGATTCAGGTAGGAGCATTTCCGGACCGGGAGACCGCAGAACGGATGGTAGGGCAGCTTCGGGAACAGGGATTGCCCGGTTTTGTGGTTTTGGATGACGGCATGTATAAGGTTCGCGCCGGGGCTTTCCTGAATCTGGATAATGCAGCACGGATGGAACAGACATTGCGCAACTATGGCTATAACACCTTCATGGTGCGGGAGGGAGCCAGAGCGTAAGGGTCTACATTTCAGGTACCGGAGTTGGTCGGGCCGGATCAAAGATATCTTCCGCATGGAACAAATCTGCCAGTTTTCGTTCCCTGCCTTCACTTTCAGCAGTGATATCTTTCCACATCCGGTATCCGTCCAGGTTCCGGCGCCCTTGGCGCAGATAATTGTCTCCAATCTGAACCCAGTGCTCATTGGAATCTACATTGCAGAAATAGCGGAAGCCAGCATTGTACAGGTAGGTGAACCGTTCGTTTTCCCACGTATAAGGATGCCAGTCACTGATGTCATTGCCAAAGGGGTAGAGAATAATGTCAATCGGTCCAATCAGGCTGTCCACTTGATTCTCCCATTTATCCGTATCGGCGCGGAAACGCTCCATATCGATCTCTCCCATCATCAGATGGCCCCAACTGTGGGAAGCCAGCTCCCACCCGTTATCTTTGAGACATTTGGCTACCTTTGCCGCTTCCATCCGGTCCTGTTCATAGGTTGAGGAACCAGCATATTTGTCAGCGGTCCGGTAGCCTAAGATTCCCTCATAGCCAGTAAAAGCGATGACAGCTCTGGCGCCTTTGTAAGAAAAATCTGGGTGTTTTTGAATAAAGTCTTCCAGTATGGGAACCAGGTCATAGGAACCAACCGATATGGTTCCGTCGTCAAGTTTCATCTCACAGGTAGGTTTGCCGTCTTCTCCAACAATCATTCGGGAGGCAAAACCGTCTCCGTCCATATAGGGATAGTAGCACACATCATCCTGAGAGATCACAAGAGGGCGTTTTCCCTCCGGGAGCAGAATTGTGCCAGGTTTCATAATTGTGTTGCCATTCTCGTCCTTTGTCTCATAAGCCAAATCATGCATGCGCACAAGAACAAAGCCCTTCTCATACAGGGATTCAAGAATCTTCTCAAATTCACCAGTAGTAGTCATAACCTGATTGTAGCCATCGGAATCGTCTTCTCCGTCAAATGCTTTTTGATTGTCCACAACAAGAGAATGAAAAAAAATGTGGGTAACTTCACTGATTTTCACCTTAACCAGAGACGACCGGGCTGTTTCATAGGCAGCGATTGTTTCCTGGATGGCAGGGTCAGACCCGTATTCACTGTTTGATTGTAAAAGGGCGATGGCTGCATCATAATCATAACCAGAGGCAAGGGCATTTGCCTGTGCCAGAAGTTTTCCCACGGGAGAGTCTACAAAAAATACAGTGCTGCCAGAATCTTCCGTAAATTCTTCCGAACTGGACAGGCTGGTCTCCACCACGATAACAGGGAGTTTATCGGTCTGTGTGACAGTGGGATCTAAATTTTTCTTAATCAGGAAAACGCCGGTGCTGGAAAGTCCGGCTAACAGGAGGCAGCTGGCAGCGATGACCAGCTGCTTTAACTGATGGTCTGTTTTGCTGGTGATACCGATTCTTTTATTTTTACTGTTTTTCATTATTAACTCCATTTGTTCCATCTATATGATAAATTCAATTGATTGTTTTAAAGTATGATACAATCTCTCAAGGCGATAAGAGGTTATAAGAATAATATAACATAGATTTTAAAAAATAGCCATACATTAATATATAGCAGAATGAACTGAGGGATAATATGAGAAGACTTTTAATTGGATTGTGTACGGGCAGCTTAATGCTTGCGCCGCCGCCCCAGGTGGCAGGGACAGAAACTGTGGTTTTAACCGGAGCAGAGGCAGCAGAAAACTTCGGGACACAAACAGCAGAAGCAGTATCGTCGGCTGCAGAAGCGGATTCTTCCACAACAGAGGCAGTAAAGACCATGTCTCAAACGGTGGAGACATCGGTTATGAAAGCAGAGAATCCATCGTCAGATGGATCAGCAGGGCTGGAGATCTCTGCACCCAGCGCAGTGCTTATGGAGGCGTCTACAGGAAAAATAATCTATGAAAAAGATCCGGACCGACAGAGGCGGCCAGCCAGCATTACTAAAATTATGACCCTGATTTTGATTTTTGATGCCATTGATTCTGGAAAAATTAAACTGACCGATGAAGTAGTGACCAGTTCCTATGCAAAATCCATGGGCGGCTCTCAGGTGTTTTTGGAGGAAGGGGAAGTTCAGACTGTAGAAACTCTGATTAAATGTATTGTAGTGGCCTCTGGCAATGACGCTTCCGTGGCCATGGCTGAATACATAGCGGGAACCGAAGGGGAGTTTGTGAATCAGATGAATGAACGGGCGGCTGGCCTTGGAATGACAGGAACCCATTTTGAGGACTGCTGCGGACTGACCGATTCTGGTACCCATCTGACAACGGCAAGAGATATTGCCATTATGTCCAGGGAGCTGATTACAAAATATCCTCAGATTCATAACTATTCCACGATCTGGATGGAAAATATTACACATGTGACAAAGCAGGGAACAAAGGAATTTGGTTTGTCCAATACCAACAAACTGTTGAAGATGGCAACAAATTTTCAGGTGACTGGCCTAAAGACAGGTTCCACCTCCCTGGCAAAATATTGTCTTTCTGCCACGGCTGAAAAAGACGGGGTGAGACTGATTGCCGCAATTATGGCAGCGCCAGATTATAAGGCCCGGTTTGCCGATGCTCAGACTTTATTAAACTACGGATATGCCAACTGCAGGCTGTATGAGGACCATGAGATGCCTGCGCTCCCAAAAGTTTTTGTGCGAAACGGAGTAAAAGACACAACAACTTTGAAATATAAAAGCGGATTTTCTTATTTAGGAATTGAGGGAGAAGATTTTCAGGCAGTAGAAAAGAAACTTTTGACGCCAGAGGAACTTCCTGCGCCTGTGACACCGGGAGATTCTGTGGGGGTATTAAGGTATGAGTTGGGGGGAAAGGTGCTGGGGGAAGTGGAAATTCTGGCAGCAGAGGAAGTGGCAAAGGCAGGATATAAAGATTATTTCCGAAAGACTCTTGGTGCATGGTTGATGGAAGCGGCAAAAGGGGCGTAGAAGAGGATCGCCTTTTTACCCTTTTATGGGGAAAAGAAAGATTTGCAATCAACTCTGGAAATCTTGTACAAAAGATGTTATAATGAAATCGCTTAAGAAGGAAATTTCCGGAAAGAACTGCCGGGAAAACTACATTAACTGAAGGAGGGCGTCTCAAGTGAGATTAGTAACGCGTTCGGATTTTGACGGACTGGTATGTGGTGCATTGCTGCTGGAAGCAGGTATTATTGATAGTTGGAAATTTGCACATCCAAAAGATCTTCAGGATGGTCTTGTAGAGATTAATGACAATGACTGTTTGGCAAACGTACCTTTCGTAGAAGGCTGCGGTCTTTGGTTTGACCACCACTCCAGTGAACATGAAAGACTGCAGCTGCAGGGAAAGTATAAGGGGGAAAGCCGTATGACCCCGTCCTGCGCAAGAATTATTTATGAATATTATGGCGGAGCGGAGCGCTTTCCTCAGTTTGGAGAGATTATGGAGGCTGTGGATAAAGTAGATTCCGGCAATTTGACCATGGATGAGGTGCTTAATCCCACAGGATGGATTTTGATCGGATTTTTGATGGACCCCAGGACCGGACTGGGCAGATGGAGACAGTTTTCCATTTCCAATTACCAGCTGATGGAGATGCTTTTGGAGGCATGTCGTGTAAAAACCACAGCAGAAATTTTGGCTTTGCAGGATGTCCAGGAGAGGATTACGGTTTATGAAGAGCAGACCGAGAAATTTAAGGAGATGGTGGCAGCCCATACCCGCACGGAAGGCAATGTGATTATCACCGATCTTCGAGGAGTAGATCCTATCTATACCGGAAACCGTTTTATGATTTACGGCATGTATCCGGAGCAGAATATTTCTGCATGGATTGTCAGCGGACGGGGAGGACAGGGATGCTCAGCAGCAGTGGGATACAGCATTCTCAACCGGACTGCTGTCCTGGATGTGGGAAGTTTGATGCTTAAATATAATGGAGGAGGCCACAAGAAGGTGGGAACCTGCCAGTTTAGCAATGAGACCATGGAAGAGGGACTGAAAAATATGTTAAAAGATCTTTGTGACCTGGCAAATTCATAAAAGGTCTGTAACCGTTCAGACAGAGAGTAAAGAACAAAGAGCAAAGGATTGCTTTGTTTGAATGGCTGCAGAGATTTGTATAAAAACACCGGGACGGCCTGGACAACAGGTGTTTCCGGTGTTGTTTTGCGAAAGATCGGATAAAAGGATTTTATGTGTTGGCTGGCCGGATGAATCGATTCCGGCATTTCATACAGGAGAAAGAAAGGAACAGGATGATGGCTAAGGTTAGTATTGTAATGGGCAGTGATTCGGATATGGCGGTAATGGCGCAGGCTGCAAAGATTTTGGACCGATTTGAGATTTCTTATGAGATGACAATACTTTCTGCCCACCGGGAGCCGGATGCATTCTTTGAATGGGCGAAGGGAGCAGAGAAGAGGGGAGTTCGGGTGATTATTGCAGGAGCTGGCAAGGCCGCCCATCTGCCAGGAATGTGTGCGGCGATTTTTCCCCTGCCAGTTATTGGAATCCCCATGAAAACTTCCGATTTGGGCGGATTGGACTCACTGTTTTCCATTGTGCAGATGCCTTCCGGGGTTCCTGTGGCCACGGTTGCTATTAACGGAGGGGCCAATGCAGGAATTTTGGCAGCAAAAATGCTGGCAGTATCTGACGAAGAGCTTTTGGGAAGAATCAAGGATTATGCCAGAGAGCTGAAGGAAAATGTGGAGGGGAAAGCAGAGGAGCTGGAAGCATTGGGGTATAAGGAGTTTCTGGCTAAGAGGCAGAAGTAAAGACAATGTTGTGCATTGGAAAGGAATGGTGAAAAACATGGATTACAAGAAAGCCGGAGTGGATATTGAGGCAGGGTATCGGTCAGTGGAATTGATGAAAAAGTATGTGATGGAAACCATGCGTCCGGAAGTGCTGGGGGGCATCGGTGGTTTTTCGGGGGCATTTTCTTTAAAAGCCATAAAAGAGATGGAGGAGCCAGTGCTGCTTTCCGGCACAGACGGGTGCGGGACAAAGGTCAAGCTGGCGATTCTTATGGACAAGCACGATACCATAGGCATTGACGCGGTTGCCATGTGTGTCAACGATATTGCATGTGCTGGTGGGGAACCGTTGTTTTTCCTGGATTATATTGCCTGCGGAAAAAACTATCCCGAAAAGATAGCAGAGATTGTAAAGGGGGTAGCCCAGGGGTGTTTACAGTCAGAGGCAGCGCTGATTGGCGGGGAGACTGCAGAGCATCCGGGGCTGATGCCAGAGGAAGATTATGATTTGGCAGGATTTGCCGTGGGAGTCTGTGACAAGAAGGATATGATTACCGGCAAAGATTTAAAAGCAGGGGATGTGCTGATTGGAATGGCTTCTTCTGGCGTTCACAGCAATGGTTTTTCTTTGGTGCGGAAAGTATTTGAAAAGGAAATGACCAAGGAGGGGCTGAATACCAGGTATGAGGAGCTGGGAACAACTTTAGGGGAGGCTCTTTTGACGCCCACCAGAATTTATGTGAAGGCTTTAAAAAGTGTGAAAGCCAGCAAAATCAAAGTGAAAGCCTGCTGCCATATTACCGGCGGCGGATTTTATGAAAATGTTCCCCGGATGCTGAGGGAAGGAATTTGTGCAGTGATTGAAAAGGACAGCTATCCGGTTCCAGCGCTGTTTGGGCTGCTGGCAGACAAGGGTCATATCCGTGAGGAAATGATGTATAATACTTATAATATGGGAATTGGGATGATTGTGGCAGTAGACCCGTCAGAGGTGGAGAGAACCATGGAAGCCATAAAGAAAGCAGGAGAGACTCCCTATGTGATCGGTTCCGTAAAAGAGGGGGAAAAGGGTGTGTCCATATGTTAAAAGTAGGAGTGATGGTGTCTGGCGGCGGGACCAATCTGCAGGCAATTCTGGATGCCATGGATAAGGGGCAGCTTCCCAATGTGGAAATCAAGGTGGTCATCAGCAACAATGCCGGAGCGTATGCCCTGGAGCGGGCGAAAAGTCATGGGATTGAAGCAGTATGTGTGTCCCCGAAAGATTTTTCCAGCCGGGAAGACTTTGAAGAAGCCTTTTTGGAACAGGTAGATTCCTATCATTTGGATTTGATTGTGCTGGCAGGATTTTTGGTGAAGATACCAGAAAAGATGGTGGAAAAATACGAAAGGCGAATCATTAATGTTCACCCGTCGCTGATTCCGTCCTTTTGCGGTGTGGGATATTATGGCCTGAAGGTTCACGAGGCGGCTTTGGCCAGAGGGGTGAAAGTGACCGGGGCCACGGTACATTATGTGGACAGCGGCATGGATACCGGGCCGATACTTCTTCAGAAAGCAGTGGAGGTGAAGGAGTCCGATACACCGAAATCTCTGCAAAAAAGGGTGATGGAAGAGGCGGAATGGATTATTTTGCCAGAGGCCATAGGACAGATTGCCAATAAAAAGACAAATTGCTGATGGAAAGGGACAGGAAAAAGAGTGGAAGAAGTTGACAAAACTTTCACAGCTTGATTGTCCTTTGGAAAGGAATGATAAAAAATAATGAAAGTTTTGATTGTTGGCGGCGGAGGCAGAGAACATGCCATTGCATGGAAGCTGGCTCAAAGTCCCAAAGTAGAAAAGCTTTACTGTGCGCCGGGGAATGCAGGAATCGCTTCTGTGGCGGAATGTGTGAACATTGGTGTGATGGATTTTGACAAGCTGACTGCTTTTGCACAGGATAAAAAGATCGATCTGACTGTGGTGGCTCCAGATGATCCTCTGGCAGCCGGAGCAGTAGACGCCTTTGAGGCAGTGGGACTCCGGGCGTTTGGCCCTAGGAAGAATGCGGCGATTCTGGAAGGGTCAAAAGCATTTTCCAAGGACTTGATGAAAAAGTACAACATTCCCACAGCTTCCTATGAGACTTTTGATTCGGCAGAAGAAGCCCTTGCTTATTTGGAGACTGCAGATATGCCCATTGTTTTGAAAGCAGACGGGCTTGCTTTAGGAAAAGGCGTGCTGATCTGCAATACACGAAAAGAGGCAAAAGCAGGGGTTCAAACGCTTATGTTAGACAAACAGTTTGGCGCAGCCGGAAACCGGATTGTCGTTGAGGAGTTTATGACTGGAAGAGAAGTGTCCGTACTTTCCTTTGTAGATGGAAAAAATATTCAGGTTATGACTTCGGCTCAGGACCACAAGCGGGCAAAGGACGGGGATGAAGGTCTGAATACCGGCGGTATGGGAACCTTTTCCCCCAGTCCGTTTTACACAAAGGAAGTGGATGATTTTTGCAGAAAACACATTTATCAGCCAACCGTGGATGCCATGAGGGCAGAAGGAAGGGAATTTAAAGGGATTATTTTCTTTGGGTTGATGCTGACAGAGAAAGGGCCTAAGGTGTTAGAATATAATGCCCGGTTTGGAGACCCGGAGACCCAGGTGGTGCTGCCCCGGATGAAAAACGATCTGGCAGAAGTGTTCGAGGCGTGTATTGACGGTACGTTAGATCAGATGGAACTGGAGTTTGCAGACAATGCAGCTGTTTGTGTGGTGTTGGCTTCCCAGGGCTATCCGGAGCATTATGAAAAAGGATATGTCATTTCAGGTCTGGAGCGGTTTGAGGATCAGGATGGATATTATGTGTTTCATGCCGGGAGCCGTCTGGACGATCAGGGGAATGTGGTTACAAACGGCGGTCGGGTGTTGGGGGTGACGGCTTTGGGGGCTGATTTAAAGGAGGCCCGGACCAATGCTTATAAAGCAGTTCATTGGGTGGAATTTGAGAATAAGTATATGAGGCACGATATTGGGAAGGCCATTGACGAGGCGTAGATCGTAGCGCTGACAGTCTTTTAAAAGGAAATGACTGTGTTGACACAATTAGTTTATATGGTTCGATTCAGAATTTAAAACCGAATAAAACAAACATGGCACATCTGTGGGATTGAATGTGCCATGTTTGTTTTTATTTCTGCGTATGTACCAGATTGGTATTAATACTTTGAGCTGTTCTCAAAACCGCTGTAAGCGCTGTCTGTCTGGGGAAGCGGCGCAGTGAAACTGCTGCTGACTTCCGGTTCGGATTGGACACCGGCAACACCGTGGCCGTTTTCTAAGTGGAACCGACTGATCAATTGTTTGAGTACATTAGCCTGACTGGACAGCTCTTCGCTGGCGGCTGCGGACTCTTGGGAGGTGGCGGAGTTGGTTTGTACCACGCTGGAGATCTGATCCACTGCAATGGCGATTTGGGAGATAGAGGCAGTCTGCTCCTCGGCTGCGCCGGCGATAAGACCTACTGCATCCAGAACTTTTTGGGAGCTTCCCACCACGATCTGAAGAGCCTCGCTGGTTTCATGGGACAATTCAAGTCCCTCTTTGACTGCTCTTACCGTATCCTCGATTAAGGTAGTCGTGCTCTTCGATGCTTCTGCGGATTTGCTGGCCAGATTGCGCACCTCATCGGCTACTACTGCGAAACCTTTACCAGCGGCGCCAGCGCGGGCAGCCTCCACAGCAGCGTTTAATGCCAGAATATTGGTCTGGAACGCAATATCCTCAATGGTTTTGATCACCTTGCTGATCTCGTTGGAGTGTGTTTCGATCTTGTTCATGGCATGTAAAAGAGATTCCATATCGCTGAAGCAGACCCCGATCTGCTGGTGGGACTGTTCGTTTTCTTTCTTAGCAGTTCTGGCGTGGGAGGCGGTGGATTCTACCTGCTTGCTTACATCCTGGATGGTAGCGGCCAGCTCTTCCACAGAGGAAGCCTGCTGTGTAGCGCCCTGGGCCAGGGCCTGTGCTCCGCTGGACACCTGATCGCCGCCAGCATTGACCTGGTCTGCAGCAGACTCGATCTTGGCTAAAGTCTCACTCATGGAGTTTTTCATGGCACGCATGGCAAGTAAGATGTTGGAGTAATCGCCTACATAGGATTCGGGATTTTTGCTTTTTACGGTAAAATTCCCTTGGGCCAGCTCGTTCATACAGTAATTAATATCGCTGATGAGAGTTTTGACCGTCTCTGTCATATTCCGCATGTTGTCGGCCATGTCTCCCAATTCGTCCCGGGAGTGGTAGGTGATCGCCACATTCATATCGCCTTTACAGATTCGGGAGGCCACTTGATGCATCTCCTCCACAGGCCTGCGGATGCTGTCGCTCATGAAAAGAGCCAGGATAACGCTGATTACAACTGCAGCTGCAATCAGGGCAATCACGATTGCATCTGCGATAGCGGCCAACCGTTCACTCTCTTTTACGCTATCCAAAGCGTTGGTTTCGGAGGTCTGACAGAGACTCGTCAAAATGTCGCGGCTGGAGTCCATATGGGGCTTGTAGTTGGACTTATATAATGCAAGGGATTCGTCGTCCTTCTGCTGTTTCGCTAAATCCAGGATCTGAGGCAGATAAGCGGATGCCTGGTTTAGCTTTTGTTCCACTTCGGACAGCTGCGAGGTTCCGTTTTGGGAGGAACCGGCGAGATTCTTCTCAATCTCTTTTAATTCATCAATCAGGGTGTACAAGTAGTCAAAATCGCTTAATGCATTGGAATAAGCAGTATCGGTGTACTCTACAATACTTGAGAGGATGTTGCCTCGGGCAGAGAATACGGTACGACGGGCGTCCATCGCTAATGATACAGTTTTAAACTGTAAGTTATAGAACTCCTGCAGCCTTTTGTTCGACTGATTGAGCATAACCATAGAGGTAATACCGACAATGAGCAGCAGAAATACAATAATAAAATAGGATATGAGCATTCGGCTGCGGATTTTTAAGTTCTTAATCATTTGATTCAACATTCATAAACTCTCCTTTGTTCGATTTCACTTTCAAAAATAGCAGACGCATGTTTCAGGCTTCCCCACAGCAGCCTTTCTTTCGTAAGTATTATAGCTGTTCAGACATATTTTCCTATGCCTCCACCTCCCCTTAAAAATCTCCCTTGTACATTGTACAACAAAACTTCCCTTTTTGATAGCCTGTTTTTACTTTTTTGTATAAATTTTGAACCATTTAAAGTGTATTTATAATATTTCCTAATAGGTCGATGTATTATATGAAGGGAAATATTTTATAATCGAGTATGTGTGTTACAGGCCAACGAGCTTTGGAGAAGAGTTGGATTTTTGGTTTGAAGCAGAGTTCTTCATAGAGAATGGGCAAATAAAGGCGGTATTTGGTGTAAATATATAAAAGATCAAATTCTGGTTTAAAGAATTAAAAGTGGCGTTTTCCCTGATTTTATAGGGATTTGTGCCACTTTTAAATTATGAGTGTCTAAAATTTACATAAGTAAAAAGCATGAAAGGAACACATTATGAAAAAAGGATTGTACAGATTGGAGGCATATTATAAGGAAGGAGCAACGGAAAGTGAAAAAGAGGTTTTAAGATTTTTGATTCATCAGACAAGGGAAGCGGTTGAGATGGATATTCATACAATGGCAAAACAATGTTTCTGCAGCCCTGCCACTATCGTAAGAATTTGTAAGAAAAACGGCTTTTCTGGTTTTAAGGAATTAAAACAGGCTTTGCAAAATGACATTAATTTTTCCAAACAATTAATGCAGGTGAATCTGACCGCGCCTTCGGATGAAAAGATTCAAAATATTGTGGCAAGGGTTTTGAATACCAATATAATAGCGATTCAAAATACCTATAATCTGTTGGATTTTGATGAATTAGGCAGGATTGCAGCATTGTTGCTGTCTGGACGATATATCTATCTTTACGGCATCGGCGCAAGTTTTTTGGTTGCAAAAGATTTTCAGCAAAAATTTGAAAGGGTGAATAAAAGGACTTTTTTATATGAAGATATCCATTTGCAGCTTGTAAGTTCCACCAATCTGGAACCAGGGGATACTGCCATTATTGTATCTTATTCTGGTTTGACAAAAGAAATCATTGAGATTGCCAAGAATGTGAAAATGTGTGGGGGGAAAATTATCGCCATTACCAAATATGGGACGAATAAACTGTCTTCTATGAGTGATTACAATCTTTTTGTTCCGATGTTAGAAAAGCCTCTGCGGGTGGGGGCCAGTTCGAGCCGGGTGTCCCAGCTTTCGGTTGTAGATATTGTATACAATATTTATATTTCTTTAGAAAAAGAGAGATCAATGGAAAAAATCGTATCTTCAAACAAGTTGTTGGGAAAAGAAGAAGATAGCTGATATATATTTTTACACATATTCCTTTTCCGATTATGGATATTTTATGAAATAAAGGAGCTATTTGGGGACAAAAGGTTCCATAATGGGAAATAAAGTTTCATAAATGTCCTTAGATATTGTAAACTATAAAACAAAAGTTTATAGTATCTCTAAAAGGAGGAAAACGAATATGGTAGATTTAAGCAAAATGTCAACGGAACAGGTAAACCCCAACACAACAGAGTTAAGCTCTATGACCATCCGGGAGGCCATTGAGGTTATTAACCGGGAAAATTACAGTGCAGTAGCCTGCATTGAGCCGCAGTATGAGATGCTGGAGCGTGTGATCCAGATTACCAGCCAGGTGCTAAAACAGGGCGGCAGAATTATTTACATGGGAGCCGGGACCAGCGGAAGAATAGGGCTGTTGGATGCAGTAGAGTGTCCGCCTACTTTTGGCGTGGATTACAATACAGTGGTGGGGCTGATTGCAGGCGGAGAGAATGCATTTGTCAAGGCGGTAGAGGGTGCGGAGGACTCTGAAGAATTTGCCACAGAGGATTTAAAGAAAATCGCTTTGAATGAAAAGGATGTGGTCATTGGTCTGGCTGCAAGCGGAAGGACTCCCTATGTTATTGGCGGCCTTAAGTATGCAAAGAAAGTGGGAGCGAAATGCTGCGCGGTGGTATGCAATAAGGACAGCGAGATTGGGCGGATTTGTCCTTTGACCATAGAGGCGGAACCAGGGCCGGAGGTGCTGACCGGTTCTACCCGGTTAAAAGCAGGAACCACCACAAAACTTATTTTAAATATGATCAGCACCATCAGCATGATCTCCATTGGAAAGATATACAAAAATTACATGGTAGATGTAAAAATGTCCAATGAGAAACTTCTTGCCAGAGGAACGAACATTGTGTCAGCTGTCACAGGCTGTTCCAAGGAAGATGCAAAAGAAGCGCTGGCAAAATCCGACGGCGGAGTAAGAACAGCCATTGTTATGATTTTGCTGGGCTGTGGGAAAGAAGAAGCTGAGAATGCTTTAAAAACCGTAAACGGACAAATCCAGAATCTGGTAAAGGGGGAGCAAAAATGACCAATGACAAGCTTGCCAAAACCATTGCGGATTTGCTGGGCGGTAAGGAGAATGTTGTAAAAACAGCCCACTGTATGACAAGGCTGCGCGTTACGTGTAAGGACAAAAGCAAAGTACATGAAAATGAAATTAAAAAAACAGAGGGCGTTTTGGGATTTGTAGCAGAAGGAAATAATTATCAAATCGTTTTAGGTCCGGGAAAAGTGAAAAAGGTGACGGATATCTGTATTGAAGAACTGGGATTTCCCCAAAATGCAGGCGACAGCAGCTGGGAGGCCAATAAGGAACAGATAAAAAACAGTCAGAAACAAAGCCGGGTCAAGGACTTTATGAAGCTGATTTCAGAGATTTTTGTTCCAATGATTCCTGCGATTATTGCAGCTGGATTATTTAACGGGTTTGGAAGCCTTTTAAGCCAGCTTTTGGGGGATGGCGTGGTATCTGGCAATGGTTTTGTGATGATGCAGTTGATTTTGGCTCTGCTTGGAAATGCCTTTCTGGGTTATTTTGCAATTTACACAGGGATTCGTGCAGCAGAAGTATTTGGAGCAACGCCGGCTTTTGGAGGTATGCTGGGCGGAATCAGCATTGGCGCAAATATTGTGGAAATCTCTAAAATGATCGGTCTTTATAATGAGGAGGTTCCCTTAGAATCCATCTTGACCACAGGAAAGGGTGGGATTATAGGCGTTATTTTCGGAGTGTGGATATTGTCGGTGATTGAAAAAAATATCCGCAAACGGGTTCCAGATGTACTGGACTTGATTGTTACGCCTTTCACCTCTCTGCTGATTTCGGGTATTGCATTTATCTTCATTGTTATGCCGGCAGCTGGATTTGTAAGCGACGGGATGGTTTCTATCCTGACCTTGATTATCAATTCGTCCAATTCGATTATCCGGATTGCCAGCGGATTCCTGCTTGCGGCTTTGTTCCTTCCCATGGTTCTTTTGGGACTCCACCACGGTTTGATTCCGATTTATGCCGTGCAGCTGGAACAAATGGGCGGTGTGTCCTTGTTTCCGGTGCTTGCTATGGGCGGGGCCGGACAGGTAGGAGCGGCTATTGCCATTTACCTGATGGCAAAAAAGGTGGGAAACAGCCGGATCAAGGGAATTATCACAGGCGCCCTTCCAGCCGGATTCCTTGGAGTAGGAGAGCCTTTGATTTACGGCGTAACGCTGCCCATGGGAAAGCCTTTTATTACGGCCGGAATCGGAGCAGGTTTTGGGGGAGCTTATGTGATGCTTACCCAAGTGATGGCAAATGCATGGGGGCCAAGCGGACTTGTGGCAATTCCCTTGATGCAGGGAACATCCGGAATGCTGAATTACTTAATCGGACTGGTGATTGCCTATGGAGGAGGTTTTCTTGTCACAAGGATTTTTATTAAGGAGGAAGACGTATTAGAGAGGGAGGATTCCTCAAAGACCGAACCAGCTGTTATAAAAACAGATTTGATTCTCTATGCGCCTGTAGACGGAGACTGCATTCCAGTAAGTGAAGTAAATGACAGGGTTTTTTCCAGCCGGATAATGGGAGAGGGCGTTGCCTTCCGATTTGAGGGCAGTCAGGTGTGCGCTCCCTGCGACGGTAAAATCTGTATGATTGCAGAGACAAAACATGCTTTTGGCATGGTAAATGAGGAGGGTGTGGAGGTTATTATCCATATCGGCCTGGATACGGTTTCTCTGAATGGAAAAGGATTTACCGTATTGGTAAAAGAAAATCAGATGGTTAAAAGAGGAACGCCAGTTATAGAACTGGATCAGGAGTTTTTGAAAAGCAAAGGCATCGATCTTACCACACCAATGATTGTGACCAATGGCACAGACATGGAAATAGAAATATTTACAGGAAAAGGTATGGAAAAAGGAACTACAGCGGCTATTTGCTGCAGGAATTAGATAAATATCTTTTTGACAGAGGTGTTTTGCGCCCAGGGGAGAGATTTTATAGAGCGGTAAAGCAGATAGACAGAAATAGACAGAAGCAGCCGGGGAGATTGAAATATAGGAACGAAAAAGAGCTGCACGCTAAGCAATGAGCGTGCAGCTCTTTTCTTTTCTGTCTTTTTGCTCTGCAGGCAATTACTGCTTGCAAAAATTACTGTATGCAGAAATTACTGTGCAGAATTTCCAGTGGTCTTTTGCGCAAAATTCATCATAATCTGTGCGGCCTGAGCGCGGTTCAGCTGACTTTGAGCATTGAAAGTTCCATTTTCAAAACCGCTGACAATGCCATTTTTCACGGCCCAGTCCATAGCTTTTTGCGTGTCGTTTAACTGGCTGACAGCTGCCTGATCCGAGGGCGTATTTATTACTGCAGGTGAACCCTGATACTTCCAAAGCATAGTGGCCAATTGTTCGCAAGTAATATTGCTGTCTGGATTGGAACTGTCTGCAATACCGCGTACCCCAGCCCATTCCATACTCTTATCATACCATGTTGCGCCGCCTTCCGTCTGGGTTCCGTCATAACGGGCCAGAGCCGTTGCCATCATACCATAGGTCATGGGGGCGTCAGGAGTAAAAGTTGTTTCTGTTGTGTTGTAGAACAATTCTCTGGCAGAGACAAAGGACACAGCATTCTCAAACCAGGAGCCTGTGGGAACATCCAAAAAGCTCTTACTGTTATCTACGATTTTGATGGTAGCTCCATCGGGCAGAGCCGCCACAATACCATCGGTTGTTGGAACCGAAGATCGGATGATGCTTGTGGAGCCGTCTTCGTTGACAATAACTGCCACAGTGCCTGCAGTAGGTGAAACCGTAGGAATCGCCACTTTTACCAACTCATCTTTTTGGGTATAAACCGTAATGGTCTGAGCCGTTTGAATATCTTTGGATGTCTCAACTGCTGTAATTGGAAGAGTAACCGCTTTGTTGTTCTTTTGGGCAGTATCAATAGCCAAATTGGATAATTGAGTGGCTATCTCTACCGCGCCGGCAACATTATTTGTGATGGTAACAATCGTTCCGTCCTTCTGTGTGTTGGTAGTGACACTGGAACCGTCTGATTTCCAGTCAACAAAAGTGGAGACGGTAGGGTTGTCGGTTCCATTCGAATCATCCGAGTTATTATTGGAAGAATTATTGTTTGAAGGATGATTATTTTCGTTGCTAGAGCTGTTATTGCTTCCATTACTGCCGCCGGAGTTGTTATTGCCGCCATTACTGCCGCCGGGGTTGTTGTTGCCGCCATTACTGCCGCCGGGGTTGTTGTTGCCGCCATTACTGCCGCCGGGGTTGTTATTGCCGCCATTACTGCCGCCGGGATTGTTGTTGTCGCCATTGCCGTCGTCGGGGTTGTTGTTGTCGCCATTGCCGTCGTCGGGGTTGTTGTTGTCGCCATTGCCGTCGTCGGGGTTGTTGTTGTCGCCATTGCCGTCGTCGGGGTTGTTGTTGTCGCCATTGCCGTCGTCGGGGTTGTTGTTGTCGCCATTGCCGTCGTCGGGATTGTTCGTGTCGTCATTACCATCGTCCGGATTCGTATTGTCAGTAGACATCGTCTCGCCGCAGTTATCACATTTTCCATCATGGTTTGCATCGACATGGTTGATGCAGGAATCAAAATCGCCTGGATCGTCAGGGTCTTCGGCAAATGGATCATCAAAGGTAACATCAAATACTACAGTTGTCTTCGTTGATTGCAGAGAGCCTTTTAATTGTGGAGATGCGATGCTGTTCCACTGGGTCTCACTGCCGCCAAAAGAGATGGTACTTAAACTGATACATGAGGTAAACGCGTTGTCGCTAATACTCTGAACGGTTGCCGGAATATACAGTGAAGGAAGTCTGTGACAGGAAGAAAACATACTGTCACCAATAGAGTCTGTTGTCAGAGGCAGCGTTACACTCATAAGCTTTGAACACTGCATGAACAAAGAATCTCCCAGCGCTACCTTGCTGCTTTTGCTTCCAGACTTAAATCTCACACTGACCATTTCGGTACAACTTGTAAATGCTGATGTTCCCACCGATTCAATCGTTGTCGGGAAGTCAATATAGGCCAAAGACGTACAAGCCCGGAAAGCCTGGTCTTCAATGAATTTCACTCCTTCTGCAACTGTTGCGGAAGTCAGATTTGCACAATTACGGAAAGCGCTGTTTCCAATCGTCTCGACACTGCCGGGAATGGTTACTGCCAACAGTGAGGAGCCATTGAATGCGTGCTGGCCGATGGATGTTACGCTGTCGGGGATATACACACTGAGAGCGGTACTATTATAAAAAGCGAAATCACCTATACTGGTGACACCGTCCTCAATAAGGATCGTGCTGACGTTAATATCACTTGAACTCCATGGCAGACTATCGTCTTGTGAATAATCTGGAATCGCTCCATTGCCAGAGATGGTCAGCACACCTCCCTGGGTCAGAGACCAGTCCAGACTGCTGCTTACCGCTCCGCTTTCTACAGTTTGGTCTTCTCCAAGCTCATCGGATGGAACATAGCCTTTTGGATAGCGTGTAATAATAAAGTCTGCGTTTTTTACTTCTGCTGCGCTCATGGAACGTCCCCAGTGGACGCTTTTATTATAGTTAGCTTCCGCTACGATCACGCCTCCCGCGCTTTTTTTAAGGACGATTACACTGTGGCTGTTACCATTTATCCGCAGAATATCACCTATTTTTACATCCTCAAAGGTAAATTGGCCATTGGGAATTGGTCTTGCAGGCAGATTGCCAAAGGCCGCATCGCTTAGGATAAAAGCAAAAGCCATACAGCCAACAGCGCTTTTTGCTCCATAAATGGCGCCGCCTTTCCAGGTGTAAGCGCTGGCTATGCTGCCTTCTCCTGTTCCATAAGGATAAAAATTTGTCCAGGTCATGCGCTCCGGATACTCATCCATTAAGGCGATCATGGTATCGTAAGCCTCTTGATAGGTCGGGACATCCCCTGCTGCAGCTACTGCAATGCCATCCATGGCATCGTATCCGCAGTCAGGACATACGCCATAGTCATTGTAGGTATGCTCTGCATAACCATTTTTCTCGGTGTGGTCAATTACTGGGCAGTTTTCCAGTTCACATTCATGCCAGTGATAGGTTCCATCGTAATTCCATGTTACGGACCAACTGTGTTCGTGAATGTCGGGTATGGGGTCCACAGGGGGAGCATCCGGGTTTTCCAGGGTCTCAGATAATTCTTCCTCAGGATTTTTCACCCCATCCACTTCGGTTGTTTCCTCTTCCGATTCCACAGTAGAGTCATTTTCGGATTCCAGTTCGGATTCATCATCCATTGCTTCTTCCAGTTCCTCTTCAGACTCTTCCGAATCGTTTTTGGATTCGTCTTTTGACTCATCCTCGGATTCCAGTTCCGAATCGCTTTTGGAATCCTCTTTTGACTCGTCTTCGGATTCCAGTTCCGAATTGTCCTCGGATTCGTCTTTTGACTCGCTGTCGGATTCCAGTTCCGAATCGTTTTTGGAATCCTCCTTTGACTCGTCTTCGGATTCCAGCTCCGAATTGTCCTCGGATTCGTCTTTTGACTCGCCGTCGGATTCCAGTTCCGAATCGTTTTCAGAATCGTCTTTTGACTCATCTTCGGATTCCAGCTCCGAATCATTTTCGGATTCGTCTTTTGACTCGCCGTCGGATTCCAGCTCGGAATCTTCCTCGGACTCATCCTCAGATTCCAGTTCCAAATCTTCCTCCAATTCTTCTTCGGACTCGTCTTCGGATTCCAGTTCCGAATCTTCCTCCAATTCTTCTTCGGACTCGTTTTCCGATTCCAGTTCCGAACCGTCTTCGGTTTCTTCCGCGGATTTCGTTTCGGACTCAGTTTCTGATTCAGCCACTTCTTTGTTTTCTTTCAAAGTCCTGCCTAGAACCGACGCTGACTCGGCGTTCGCCGTTATGACGGGCTGGGTATTTTGCTCGATTGGTTCGGCTGATGCTTCCATTCCTATACTGGAAAACAGCATAGCGGAAGTTACGACAAATGAGAGTACCCGTTTTTGTTTTCGTTTCAAGCTGCTTAACCTCCTTTTTTGATGTGCGCCAGCCAGCCAAACGAACGGGGCTGGCTGGGGTGCGCCTCTCATTCGGGCAATTATATTATACATGAATCCCCCAGTTTTTACCATATTGTTTTTATATTTTACTGCAATTAGGCTTTTGCCAAAAACATAATATTCCTGCAACGCTAGATTGCACGAAGAATAGCCAAATAAATATATGGTAAATTTTGGAAAAATTTGTTGACTTGCCAAGACCTCAATGGTAAAATGTTCCTATAAATAAAGTCGTGAATGCAATAAAATGAAACTTACTCACAATTTTAGTTGAGGAATCGCGGTTTTTGTATATCGCAGGAGGACAGAGTCAAATACCCCGCTGCATTTGCCAAATGCCTGTGCAGGCACGGCGTTTGGCTCATGCTCGTGGAAATAAAAAGCCAGAGGGACAAGCACATGAAAATTATTAAACAAACCAACCGAACCATTCTATTTGATGTAATCAACCCGGAACGTTTCGATTTGATTAATCTTATGGCAGGCATTGAGCCGACGGGCAAGAGCCTGACAGACGAGAAGATCAAAGAGATCCACAGCCATCTGCTGGTACATAGCTTTGACGAATTTTTGAAAAAGTTTGCGCCTACGATTTACAGCTATTTTGACGCAGAGAGCAAACGGATGGTATATACATTGGAACGGCCCATGGGGATTCCGGCCCAGTTCGTAAAAGAGATCGTGATTAACAGGAACAATAATTTCTTAAAGACATTTATCCGGCTGATTGATGAGAAGCGAAGCTCTAATAAGCCCAATGTGACCTTTAACTACGAGTCCATGCTGGAGATGTTGTCTCCCCAAAAGACCCTCAAGGATATGAAGCGTCTCAATAAGGATGTCAATTATCTGGCAAAGGAAAGTATGAAGCTAGAAAGCGATTCACCGGCCAAGTTAAAACGCCTCAAAATGCTTTCCAAAAAGATCAATGAGACGGAGAGCTATTATAATGAATTTCCCACTCAGATCGCTCTGATGATCGGAACCATTCGGGAGAATCTGGTGGCGATTGAAGCGGCTGGCCGCAAAGATGGCGGGACACCGGCTCCGGCGCTTCCCTATTTTGACGGGGACGGGGAGATGAAGAGTCTGGCTTTTCGTCCAGGTGAAGAGATTCCCCTTTTGGAAACAGATGACAAGGCCACTCAGCTTTTGGTGTCAGAGATCGAGGAGCGGTATGACATGATCGAGCAGCGCCGGCGCAGCGCTGTGGGTATTCAGGAAGAGGAAGCAAATACCGGACTGGAGAAGGTTTCCTCCCTTATGCAGGAGTTGGTGGTTTCTGCCTTTACAAATAAGATGTCCTCCAAACTGGCAGTGATGGAGACAGGCAAAAAGGTGGAGATGTTTAACAATTACAGCGCACTTTACAACACCTGGCAGAAAGATTTCATTAAGGTAGCCAAGCCTGTGTTTGAACGGATTTTGGGAGTGAAGGCATTTTTTGACGCATATACGCCGAAGATTAAAGGGATGGCTCCTTCTTTGCTGGTGACGAACCTTCCGATTGAGGAATTGGTGGAATCACAGAATATGGATAAGCTGAAGTTGTACCTGGAGACGGTGAACAACAAGACGGATTACACAGATACCATCTGGTTTGGTATTGTACCCAGGATAGAATTGCAGCGAGAACCATCTCTGGATGATTATACAATGGAAATGACCGTGGACTTTGCAGAAAAGTGGGGTTATTCCGGTGACTACGATGACGATGACATGATCTTTTATTCTTCTATCGATACACTGCAGAATCTGCTGGATGGGATCAAAAAATACAAGATACAGACGTTCTTTGGGTTTGAGACCGGCGAGGAGAGCACATTTTCCCGCATGGCCACAGACGGAGCTGCCCCCTATATGGAGAAAGCGGAAGAGATCGCAGGAAATTCTTATGATGAATATGCAATAGCCTGTTTTCCGAATATGACAATTGTTCCGGAAGACAAGTCCAGGGTGGTTACTTCCAGAGGAGCCAAGATCAATGAATCTGGGTCCGTGGAGTTCCCCAAAGGCATTGAAAATGATGTAAAATTCTGGATGAAGGGTGTTTATGTGGGAGCGGAATTTGTGGCGGCAGGAACTGTGGCAGCATGTCAGTGTCCCAATTTCTTAAAGACCTATTTAAAGAAAGTATATCCGGATTTTCCAGGCGTGCGGTTTGACCTGGAAGAAGATGAAAATGCCCTGCGGCTTCCTATTGTATTTGCAAAAGAAATATCCGGGTTTACCAATGACGTGAAGGAAGAGATTGACCAGAGTAAATTTGGTTTTGTATTCTCCTCAGATAATTATACATTGGATGGAAAGGTGATCAGCGGTATTACGGTTATGAGCGCCAGAAGTATGCATATGGACCGCAGAACATACCGAAGTGTATTCCAGACCACCAGACGCACCTATATTGAACGGATGATGGCAGCTCAGCTCCGCAATAAAGACGAGCGCAACATTCGTGCTTATTTTGAACCCAGCGGACAGATCAGTGAGTGGATGAAGTTTGGAACCTGGGATAATTCCATCATTCGGGAAGGAGAACGAGTGGAGCTGGAGAACATTGCAGAGGGTCAATGTGATATTCGCATTGAATCCAAGGGTGTATCGGAAAGCTTTACCATCAATATAACAGAGAACGAATAGGTTGGGAGTAAGATTGTTAGCCCTGTTTGTGAAGTTCGGCAAAGTTATAAAAACAATTAAAGAGAGAAGGAAGGGGATTCAAATGGCATTAGCAACAGTACAGGCAAACAGCTTAAAAATTGCGGATATTGCAGAAATTACAGAGGGTATTTCCTACGTGGAATTTACTTCTGTCATTGACGAGCATTCTTATGCCCGTTCCGCAGACATTTACTGCACTCTGGTAATCAAGGGAGTACTTAACATGGATTCCACCAAGAAGATTCTTGGGGACGAGTCCAAAAAGATGCTGGAGTGGTCTTTGGTGGCATCCAACAGTGCGGATTGCTACAAGGCAGTAGAAGTTTCTTATACCCATAACGATGTGACAACCAAATACAAATTCAGCCACGCTTTCCCGGTTTCCTATAAAGAGGAAAACGCAGATCAGGAAAAGAGATTCACCCTGGTGGTAAGACAGAAGAAAGATCGTCTGGCAGATATTGTAGTAGAGTAGTTGTTATGGTTCAGACGAGAAGGTTCTTTGTCTGAACCATAAGAAACCGATTAAGAAACAGCCGGAGTTTACATAGCAGGGTTAATGATTTGAAATTTTATACGGTTGGTCAGTGCGGGAGAGAATTTGGTTTTACGGATTCTCTCCTAAAGTGTAACTATGCACTTTGAAAGTCGGTTTGTGTCGAATTTTTTGGAGTTTGAAAGTGTATAAATAAAGATGGGAGGGCCATATGGCAGATCAGAGTAGGGTGGTCCTTTTCCTGGTGATTTCTGTGATTCCTTTGTGGGGAATTGTAATCGGTCTTGCTGTTGTTCATATTGTGGAATTTCTGAAAAAACGGGTCCGGATAAAAGCTGTGGTTTTGGACGGTCAGGGAGGGATTCGGGATGCGTATGAATTGGGAAAACAAAGAGAATTGCTGATTGGGAAATCTACGCCTGCAAATCTGGTGAACATTGACTTTACGGATTCGGCTTACGCCAGTTCCATTCAGGAGGAGCATGCCTCTCTGATTCGTTACGGTTCTTACTGGTATGTCTGCGCAAAGGCGGAAAATGGTATGGTGGGGCTGCGGCAGAAGGGCGGGGATACCGTATACAAATTGCGGAGAAATATTCCCTACCGGATTCAATGCGGCGATATGATCTATATATCCTATGAGAAAATTATCATCCAATAACTTAGAGCAGGGATTCAGCCATGGATGATTTGCGAAAAAACGTGTGCTGCAAGAAGATGTATGACGAAACGGTTACACAGCTTGCAAAGTAGAAGGATACGGGAGTTGACATGGGTTTAATCAGATGTGAAAACGGACATTTATTTAGCGAAAAGCGGTATGGAACCATCTGTCCTTATTGCAGTACGGCAGTCAATATAGCCAGAAAAAGGGGGGAAGATGTGGACGGCATTCTCAAAGATACCACCTATCTGGAGGAGCTGGAGGTCATGCATCCTGTAGTCGGGTGGCTGGTCTGCATTGAAGGGCCGTCTAAGGGCAAGGATTACCGGATGATTGCAGAAAAGAATTTTATCGGCAGAAGCCCAGAGATGGATATACGGATTTTGGGGGATAACAACATTTCCTATAAGAATCATGCCATCGTTTCTTATGATGGAAAAAAGAGAGCCACATTCCTGCTGCCGGGAGATGCCCAGGGGCTGGTTTATCTAAATGGAGAGGCAGTCTATGCGCCCACGCAGCTTGAAGCATTTGACCAGATTGAGCTTGGAAAAAGCAAACTGCTGTACATTCCTTTGTGCGGGGCGAATTTTGAGTGGGAAGAGGAAGATGAATAGACGTTATGGCAATGCTCAGACCATAGGCGATTATGTAACCCAGAATACCTATTTTATGACAAAACAGATTGAAGACGGTTTTCTGGTAATCCTTGCGGATGGTACCATTGACAGCGTGACAGGGGCATATGCCGCGATTTTGGCCTGTGAGACAATCTCAAAAGGGATTGTGTCACTAAAAGAGGCGGACAAGCAGCTGGAGCAGCAGTTTGCCCGTGCGGCGGCTTTGCTAAATGAGAGACTCTATAAGGGGCGGCAGCCTAGAGTGTCTGCTTTGGCCGCCTGCTTTCAGGGGAATCGTATGTTTTACCGCAATGTAGGAGATCTGTCTCTTGTAAGCTATGACGGCAAAGAGCTGACTGTGAATCGGGAAGGGGCCGGACAGCTTGATGTAAAAGGCGTCACTACCCTGCTGTGCAGCCAGGGTGTATGGCAGGCTTTAGGTGAGATTGATCTTGAGAAGCTTTTGTCGGGAAGAAGGCATCCTTATGAAAAAGCTCAAAATATAATAGAAGCGGTCAACCGCAGAAATTTAAAGAACCAAAGAAGCGCATTGGCAGTGATTGTGGCGTGATTTGCCGCTTTCTTTGAGGATGGAAATATGAGGTAGCCATATGAGAAAGTTAAACAGCCAGTTCATAACCACATTTGTATCAGAGGCAGGTTTGGATGGACAAAACGGGACTTATTACGGTTTTGTGGAGATGGACCGGTACTATTGTATGGCAGTGGCAGAAGGCTATGACGGGGACGGCGGTTTTGAGAGCGCAAAGCTGGCAGTGGATGCAGCTATAGAGGCATTTGTGCAAAAACCCAGCATGAAGGCAGGACGGATTCGGGCCTGTTTGAAAAAAGCCCATAAATGTCTGAAGGAACATAGTGTGAGAATCCGGCTGAAAGCAGGGATTTTGCTGCTGGTTTCCGATTATACCAGGTGTCGTTATGGTGTCTGCGGCAATGTGATGTTGTATGCATTTCGGAACGCAGGCATATTTCATCAAAGCGCTACCCATACGGTTTATCAGGTCATGGCGGACAAGCAGCCTATATCCGGAGAGGGGATTGGTCCAAAGGAAGAAACCAGAAATCTGTATCATTATCTGGGAGGAAGCGGAGGCATTACGGTTTCAGGAAAAGTCCGGCTGCAGGATGGGGACATGGTTCTGGCCGTTACAGAAGGATTTTGGAACCGGGTGAATCGGGTGGAGATGCTGGATGCCTATGAGTCCATTCAGTCTGTGGAGGAATTTCTGGGAGATCTCCAGGAACTTTATTTAAGGGGAAGCACAGACGGCATTCCCTGTTGTTGTCTGGCTGCCGTAGAGATCAAAAAGGCATATAAGGAAAATACTGCATTAAAGAAAAAAATAGGAATTTGGTGTCTTGTAATTTTGTTGATTCTTGCAATCGGCGGGATTATTCTCGCTCTTTTCATTCGAACTAAACGCCGCAAACAGAATGAGATACGCACTACAGTTGCTGTCTATGAGGATACTGGAGATCAGTATATGGCCAGTCTCAACAGTTTGCTGGCAAAGCAGGAATATGAAAAAGCAGCAGAGGAGAGCCGAAAACTTGACAAAAATGAGGAGCGTCTTGACAACGAACGGCTGCTTTCCGAAAAGATTAACATTAGTGTTATGATTGACAATGCAGGCAAGTCTTATGAAGCCAAAAACTATACTCAGGCCAGGAATGAATATAAAAATGCCTTAGAACTGGCAGAAAAATATGAGGAGCTTGTTCCACTTGTCAATGCCATCGGCCAGAAGATGAAGCTGGCAGGCACAGGGATGGAGATTGACAATTATATGGAGAACGCGGCGTTAAAAGAGGCAGCAGGAGATTTGGAGACTGCTGGCATTTTGTACAAACGGGCTGAGGCCATGCTTCGGATTGTAGATGACGCGGACCGTTTAAAAGAGGTGCAGCTGGCTCTTTTGCGGGTAAAAGACCAGGTGGATGAGGCAGCGAAGGAGGAGAGGGCCAAGGCCAGAGATGAGGTCATCATTGACGCAGATAAGACGGCAGCCCTCAACGCGGTTCTGGCGGGAGATTTTGAAACTGCTTTGGAGCAATATGCCAAAATAAGGGATTCCTATATTGCTATGGAGGACAATGAAAAGGCAGAAGAAACTACGCAAATTATATTGTCCCTTCAAAAGCAGGCCAGAGAGATTGAAGAACTGACTGCAGAGACTATAGATTCGGATAAAACCGCAGCGCTGGATGCTCTTGTGGCAGGAGATATGGAGACTGCTCTTATGCTGTATGAAAAGATGCTGGAGGCTTATGTGGATTTGGGAGATGAGGCAGGGGCCAATGAGACGAGAGCCATTATTGAATCTCTCCAAAAAAATGTAGACGGGTTGGGGGATACAAAGGAACCGGGCAAACCGGAAGAAACGAAAAAAGCGGAGAAACCAGAAGCGCCAAAAGAACCAGGTTCTAAGGAATCAGAGATGCCTAAGGAAGTGGAAGAGGACAAATCTGCCGTTGGTCCCGGAGTGTCAGAGGAAGCCATAGGTCCCGGAGCAAAGTCCCGCTGGACAGGGGTAGACGGGGTGGGACAGGCTTTGCTTGACCGGTGTTTAGAGGAAGCCTTACAGGCCACAGCCAGACAGGATTTTGAAGCAGCCATTAAAGCTTACCAGGAAATGGAGAGGATTTATCTTCAATATGGAGATTTTGAGACAGCCGTCAGGACAGACGTTATGATAGAGGGATTGGAAAGGCTTATGGAGGAATATCAATGAACGAAAGTTTTATCTATGAGCGGTTAAAAGCCCTCAGCGGCGGTTTGGAGCGTTCGGTGTACCGGGATATCAGCAAGGCGTTTGAAGAGGTGGTCCGGTATAATGAAAAAGCTTTGGACGAGCTAAAACAGAGCCTTCATAAAGAACTTCGGGATGTATCGGAACGTTTCTATTTATATGGAGCTGTGGCAGCGGTTGGAGATGTTCCCATTGTGAATGATTTTCTTTTTTCCATGGATGAGGAACCAGTAGAGGGGAGCATTGCCACCATTTTTTGCCAGTGTTCCAGAAGCGAGATGAAAGAGATCTTTGGAAGCAGTCAGGAGCTGATTGTGGAAACCGATGAGGGGGAGGTTCCCATCACTGCCCAAATCAGGCCGTGCAGCCGGTATCAAAAGAAGATTGACGAGCTGCAGAATTTGTTTTATCAAAACGGCATTTATTGGAGAACCCCTTACCTGCCTTATGTGGACCGGTTTGGAGACGTTTTTTGCGAGAATTGGGATTTTAAAACAGCAATCCGGTCGGTTCGCTTTCAGTCCGGGGATATTTTGGTGGGAACAGGCTTGACCCCTCTCTGGAATGTGGAGCCTGTAAGCCTCAAGTGTACCGTCTTTCCCATTCCAGCTATTGACGAGCGGAATTTCCGTCACACCCTCACACTGCCTTTTTGGGAGGATGGTTATGTGGTTCGCATGGACCAGGCGATCAAGAATGTATTTATGAGCCAAGATGGGCTGGAGGTTGTAACAGAGGAGAAAGCACAGAGAATTTTTGATCTGTACCGGATTGCAGTTCACAGAGATATAAAGGTTCCTCATTATCCCCTCACCACCAATTACCGGCGGATGCGTCACATTGACCGGCAGGCGGATAACGCTGTGTCCAGAATCCTGACCAGGGCGGAGATTGGGCGGATTGTAACCAGCTATGAAGCAGCGGCGGGATTGGAACTTATGGAGATAGAGGAAGGCGGTCAGGGAAGAATCGGCGGTCTTTACAACCAATATCAGTTTGCGCCAAAGGGGCGGGAGCGACTTCTTTTGAAATTCTGTGCGAAGAAGGAACATTTTCTGACAGAGGATTTGGTGGCGTTTCTTGTGGAAGAAGTTCAAAGCTATTATCCTCAGTTTCTCGTCACAGGGGAGCTTATCTTGGGGGAGGATTAAGGCATTGGAAATATAGGTCTTGGCTTATAGGAAAAGGAGGATGGCATGAAACGGCTATGGCAGGCCGCTTTGGAGGCCAGAGAAAACGGCATTCGGGAAAATGATCTGTTTTTTGACGTGGCAGATACCAGTTCTCCTTATGGGGAAGCTACGGTGAAAAATGCGTACACGCCCTTTGGACCGAGGGAGGGCCAAATTGCCGTAAATCCCTATTACAGTTATGAGTCCATTTTTGACCATATAATCAGACCTGGTAAAATTCCGGAATTGACCCAGTATTTATGTGATATGATTCTTCATCATCTGTGGAAGGTGGATGCCTTTTCCGGCATGGATTTGGAAGCGTTTTATGTAAGATTTCTGGAGAAGGATATTTTGGAAGGCGCTTTTGGAGGAGAAATGTCTCTTTCTGATTTTACGGGTCAGGAAATCCGCCGGATTGCATATGTTTATCTGAGGCTTTGCAGAACAGGAGATTATGAACGCTGTTTTTGCGACCTTCTTTCCAGTCTGTATCCCAAATCCTGGATAAATGCAAGGGAGGATGGAAGCATTGTGCTTTTTTTAAATCGCAAATCCTCTCCTGTGGACGAGCGGAGGGTTTTGGCCATCCAGAACCTATTTTTGCAGGCAGGGAGAAAATGCCGGGTGTTTTGGGATATTCCTCCGGGAATTGTGGAATGTAAAGAAACCACCATTGGCAATTTCGTGTTGTTTTAAGAGAGGGAATCATTTATGTGCGTTTGACAAAAAACGTCTCACAAAATCAGACACACTCTAAGAAAGTTTTACTAAAGTTCTATAAAAAGCGAATCAGAGATTCCGGACAGGGATTACGGAAAAAGGAGGAATCAGAGGCGTGTCATACAGGTACAGGCTGTTTAAGAATGGCAGAGAAAATAGCGTCCGCCGTTATACATTGGATGAGCTGAAAGATATGGGAACCTTTATGCTTCGCGATATCTGCGTCCGTGAGAAGATCATGACAAGATCCGCGGGGATTGACCCAAAGCGGCTGGACCGGGAGGCGCTGATTGAACTGCTGTTTCGTTACCGGGGCAGGGAGAAGGAGACGCTGGCGGACGGATTTTGGGAGGAATCGGTTGGGATTGTGAAGAATTTGTCGGCCATGGCGGTTATGGCTGCAGAAAAGCTGGAAATGCCAAGTAAGATCGAGATAAAAAAAGATATTCCTTTGTTGGAAGCAGAAGATGTTCGGATTCGGCATGGATTTTCCGGAAAATATTTTGTGGGCGCGATTTTCGACGGGGCAGGAGAGGTTTTGGCAGTATTTGAAGTCCAGGGAATGCGCATGACCCTGTCACCCAAGCGTATGGCTGGTTCTCTGACGGTGGGAGTTTATCAGGACTTGAAGGTTTTGCTGTTTGACGGGCCGTCCAGTCTCAAAGTTCTGCAGGCATACAACAGCCAGAAGTGTAGTATGGACGGGGTTCGAAACGTGATTGGGTCCATGGCCAGACTTCCGGTTCTTTCTATTGTGGAGGTCAGGGAGTCACAAGATCCTTTGGTGATTGATTTTGGCGCAGGATATACTGCCGCAGCATCTGGGACGCTTACAAATAAGGGGGAGGAAATCCTGGAGGTTCGGTTTCAGGGAGGAAGCCGTTTGTGTCCCAGCGCTGCTGCAGTGAAATATTGCGGGGACGGGAAGGCAGAATTTTCCTTTGGGTATGAGGCGCTTGGTTTGATTCGGCGCAGCGGCTATGGAGAGGGAATGTCTTTTTTTCATAATCTGAAGCTGTTTTTGTACGAGGAACAGATGTTAGATGTGTGGGATTTAGATGGAAATGCTGCTTTGATTTCCTCGGATACGCTTTTAAGGCAATTTTTCCAGTACATCATCCATGTGGCCAAAGGGGAGCATGGGAGAAATTACACAAAGTTGTGTTTCTTGATGCCGGAGAAGCGTGGAGGTCTGGCGGTGAAGCGGCTGCAGGCCCTATTGCCGGAATATCAGGTGGAAGGGAGTTTTTCAGAATCGGTGAATTGCGTCTATGGGGAAATTATCCGGCGCGGGGATTTTCAGGGGGAAGAGCCTGTGGCGGAACTGGCATTTCACTGTGGCGCTGGTTCGTCTTCTTTGATATTGTGCGACCATGAAGCCGAGAATACCAGAGTGGCCTACAAGGTGGGGATGAAGACCCGCTATCTGAACGGAGACAGTGGGTTTGGTGGAAACCGACTGACTTGCCTGATTTTTATGTATCTGAAAATTCGGGTGATGTTGGCGGTAACAAAATCAGAGGCAGCTGTTTTTGATGAAAAGCTGCTGAATGCCTATTCTTATGTGGACCAGTACAAGGGTGCAAAAGAAGTCTATGAAGGATTTTATGGCCTGTATGAGCAGGCAGAGCAGGTGGTTCCGACCCGGTTTGGAAATCATGAGTCCATGGAATCCTGGAGACGTCAGAATTTTTACAGGCTTTGGTTTTTGGCGGAAGGTTTGAAAACTGCTTTTTTCTCCGGAGAACCCATGAACCGGATTCATTTGCCGGACCAGTTTGAGGAGTTTTGTGTGGTTCATGTGGTGACGCCAAGTGAGATTTTAGAATACCGGATTGATTTTTATGTAGATAAGGAAGCCCTAGAGCTTGTGATGGCTCCGGAAATCTATGGGATTGTGAAACGCTTTATTGAGCCGCTGTGTAATGAGTACGGCATATTAATGGGATACCGGATTAAATTCACTGGCATGAGCTGTCAGATACCTGTATTTCGCGATGCTTTGCGGGAGTTTACCGTGGGGCGCAGGGCCAGAGTAAAACGGGGAGGGGACGAGGGGCTTAAACTTCGGGCGCTGGAAGGGGTGATTGTGAGGGGACAGATGGAGAAAAGTGGCCGAATCATTCCGGAAATCACAGAGGAAGAAGGAGAGATCCCTTTTGCTGTCACAGTAAAATCCCATGATGGCTCTGTGATACAAATTGTATCAGGGCAGCCGCCAGAGGGGGACGTTTTTGGCTATGTAAAGCGTCACGCGGCCACCAGCCAGGTGGAATTTACCATATTTGACACACTAAGGCATGAGGTTGGCAGAAGGATGGTTGATTTGAATCTGGATTCTTTTGAACCTACTGCCTATGATGAGCTGTTTGACTGCTATCCTATGTTTCAGGCGTTTCAGGGAGATTTTGATTCCATTGGGGAGGAGGAGATTCGTCTGTTTGTGTACCGGGAGGAGAATTGGGATTTCTGTGTGCTTCCGGCAGCCAGAAGACAGGGGATTTTAAGTACAGGCAAGGTCAGCCGTTTCCTGTTTGACGATAACCATGTGGATTATTTTTGCGGGCTGTTTTAATATTTCACTGGATCAGAAGTTTGTTTTCTGGCCGGATGGCGTACCAGAGGGTGTTTGCAGATTCATTCCGGATCGGTGTAGGTCATTGGCGGAAAATTTGGCCGGTGTTTGTGAAGTTTTGTATATTGGGAGGTTGCCATGGAGGTAAAGCAGATTTTCCCTCTGTTTGAAGAAGGACGGATTCTCAAGCGGGATTCTCTGGATTTTATTCGGGATTATGCTCCGGATTTTTTTCGCCTTCTCTTTGGGGAGTACGGAAACGGAGTGATTGCCGGATTTCCGGTTCACGGGGATGGGAAAAATATTGTGGTCGGTCCGGGAATTTTAAAACACGAGGATTCTTTTTTCTGCATGAAGAAGGAGGCTTATCTGGAGTTTGCCTTGTATGGGGAGCAGGTGCAGGTGGTTCTAAAGAAGACGGATACCCATGCTTCCCCAGATTTTCAGACAGAATGCTATGAGTTGTCTTTGGAATCAGTCCGGATCTTGGAAGAGGGAGAGTATGAGCTGGGAAGGTTTCTTTTAGAACCGGGAGCCAGACTGAGAGCTTATGAGGAGCATAAGGATTTTAATGATCTGATTACAGGGTTTAATACCTTGAATCCGGTTTACATTCCTTTTGCCTGTGAGGGAGGAAGCACCCTTGTGCCTTTTATTCTTCGGTTATATGGAAAAGGGATTTTAAATTCGCCAAAGGCCGAGCCTCTGGATTTGTGTTTTGCTGTGTCCTGCTTAAACAGCCCTTGTGTGTCAGCCCAACTGATACAAAGCTATCTGTCCGCAAGAGAAGGAACAACCCAGACGGGACAGGACAACTGGTATTTGTACCAGGGGTTGAAACGACTTTATGTCCAATTGGTATCGGGAGGAGAAAAACGTCAAAAGCCCAAAGGAATGGGCGGTAAAACCATGATTGATTGAGGAGGATTTGATTATGGGCAAAACATATGTTGTAAACGGAGCTACACTGAAATGTGTTTTGGGGGCAGCCCCTTCTACTTTAACGGTGCTGCCTGTGAACCGGGTGAAGATTAACGGGAAGGCAAAGGCAAATATTATGGACTGTAAGCCCATGGTAAATATTAAGCCTTTTGGAACCTGTGCCAAAATGGCGCCCCCAGTTCCCTGTACGCCAGTGATCGCTACCTGGCTCAAAGGAAAAACCAATGTGCTGGTAGGAGGAATGCCGGCTTTGATGAGTGATTCCATGGCAATCTGCGCCTGCGGCGGAGGAGTTATCAAAATTCAAAAGGACGGACAGTAGAAAAAGGGCCGAAGGATTTTTCGGTGAGGAAGAAAAAGCGGAGGCATAGCAGGCATGGCATATGGAGATGAGGAGTTTATTGCGTGGATGGCGGATTTGATTGAGCGCAAGGAAAATGAGGGCAAGGAGGAAAACGGGGTAAAGGAGGAGGAAGATGATAATTGACGTGACCAGACTAAGGGTCAGTCCCTTTGTGGTGGAAGGCATTGTGGAGATGAAAGTGGAACAGTCTTTAAACCAACATGCAGGGATGTATTTAAAAGGCATTATACCAAAGGAGAATGGAGACTCTGGCGTAATGGATACCGATGATTCCACAGTGATCACGGTTTCCGATCAGGATGGAGTGATCTTTAGCGGACTTGTACAGGATATCAGGGCCTCCTTTGAAGGACAGGTCTATTATCTGGAGGTATGGGCCGTTTCCTTCAGCATAAAAGCTGACACAGATGTAATCTCACGTTCTTTTCAGGATGCTGGTATGAATTATCAGCAGATTGGAGAGGCAATGGGGGGAGAGAACGGCCTGTCGGTGAGCATGGAAACATCCCCTCTGCCGATTCATAATCTTCTGCTTCAGTATCAGGAAACCAACTGGGAGTTTTTAAAAAGAATTGCTTCTCACAATCATTCGGTGCTTCTTCCATCTGTGGAAGAACCGAAATTTTATTTTGGAATCCCGAAAGGAAACCAGAAGGGAAGTCTCCTTTCTTATCGGTTTTCCGTGGGGAAAAATATCAGACGCTACCGCAGGCATTTTGGAGCTGGAGTGGATGTATCTTCAGAGGATTCTCTGGAATATATTGTTACCGCAGACGACTGTGTGCTTTCCATTGGTGATACCGTGGACTATGGAGGCAATACCTTGTTTGTGAGGGAGGCCCAACTTCATCTGGCAGATGCGGTGCTTACCTGCCGTTATGTGTTGTGTCCGGAAAACGGCTTGAAGGTTCCTGTGGTCTATAACTCTCATATTACTGGTCTGACACTTGCAGGGCAGGTGCTGGAGGTCAATCAAGACACATTGAAGGTTCTTCTCAGTGTAGATGAAAGTCAGGATACGGCGAAAGCTTATGCCTTTCCCTACATGACTCCTTACAGTGCGGAAAATCATACAGGACTTTATCTCATGCCGGAAGTGGGGGATGTGGCCAACATTCAGTTCCCTACAGAAGATGAAAGTTTGGCTGTGGCGTTATCCTCCTATCGTCAGGCTGACAGCGACCGGACCGGAGATCCCAACGTGAAATATCTAAGAACTCCTCACGATAAGGAGATCCGGATCAGTGAGGATGAGATTTTAATAACGGCAAAGACAGGGGGACTTTATATAAAGCTGAATCAGGACGATGGAATTGAGGTGTTTTCCCAGCATGGAATCACCGTCAATACGTTGTCTAGCATTGACATGATGGCAGCTGGTCACATTTCTTTGTCAGCCGGAATGGAAGTGATCTTAAACGCTGGCATGGCATGCAGCATTAACGCCGGAAAAGGAATCAGCGCAAGGGCAGGAAAAGACATCAACATCATGTCAGGGACTCAGACATCAATGAGCAGTGGCAAGGAAATGACGTTTTCTGCCGAAAAAAAGCTGGGAATGGAGACAAAGGACGAATTTGTAATCAATTCTGAAAAGGATATGACCGTGGCCAGCCAAAAGAAAATGTCTTTGTCATCCAAGGGAGATATGGTGCAGGCATCGGATAAGAAGCTGAAAGCCAGCGCCAAGTCGGAGGTGGGGATTGCCTGTAAGAGCAGTTCTATAAAATTAAATGGAGCCATGGACTTAAAGGCATCAACGATTAAAGAAAATTAAGATGCTCCGATTGAACTTGAGGTAAGGATATGGATGAGAATTTCAGAAGTGAGTATGGGGAAATCGTAAATAAAGCTTTGCTTGGGGTCAATGGTTATTATTTCTCTCATATAGAAGAATTGTCAAATTCATTTAGAGATTCTTTGCAGGCAGCTTGTGAGCGGGTGAAGCAGATACAGGCCCAGGGGTATCTCAATGTGGAATATATGGAGATCACCATGCTGCGCACCAGATTCATTCAGCATAATTACCAGGTTCCCATCTTGGTATATGGACCAGACTGGTATGCCGATTTCAGGCAGGTTCAGGTGGGGGAGCTGGATGCCAGTCCTATTTTTTCCTTTTATGAGGAAATATTAAAAGATGCGGCAGGTCCTGCAAAAAAATATCGGATGAAGCTTCCAGCGCGGGTTTTGGAATATGGCATGTGTATGACAGCAGAGTATTTTTGGAAATATGTGGCGATGGCATGTAGAAGAGCGGTAATGGGACTTTCCCTGGAAGGTATGGACATGACCCAGGAGTTTACCGTGCGGGCTTGTGAATATATGGGATATGGCTTTACCTGCCGCCGCTATACGCCCAAGATGGAATTGAATGAGAGGAAGGAATGGTTTGACAAAAGAGAAGAGGACGCGTACCGGTTCCGGGACTTTAGAGGTCTTGATTTTTCTGGATGGGATTTTTCCGGCCTGGATTTGACGGGATGTGATTTCAGCGGCTGTACTTTGGACAACTGTAATTTTCAGGGTGCAGATTTGACCGGGGCATGGTTTTGTGACAGTACCATGAAAAAAGTATATTTAAGTGAAGCCTGGATTCCAGGAGCGAGGTTTGACCGGGCCGATTTGCGGGAGGCTGTATTGGAAGGAACTCGCAGTTCTTGTAAGATCAATGGCGATCAGTGGTCGCGCCCTGATTTTGAGCCAGCCAGTTTTGCAGGCTGCTGCTTGAAACAGGCAGATTTTACCTTCAGCGCCATTGAGGGTGGAGATTTTTCCGGAGCTGACATGGAAGGGACGCTTTTTAATGATGCTCACAGAGAGTATTATGAGATGGATGAGCAGCAGAAAAAACAGGTCCGGTTTTGTGGTTATTGAGGTTTGAGATGGAGGGATTAGGAGCAGACTTATGGAATATTTTTTATTAAAGCCTTTTGAAGGCGGGTGCAAGATCAAAATGAAGAGCCATAACAAAGATATTCTGATCTGCAGCATGAATAAAAAGGGTGAGGAGCCGGATTTTACCCTTAGTCCCTGCCCTTTGATCAGCAATCGTTTCAAGGAACTGTTAGAGCAATTTCTGCCAAATATGGATTTTACTCCCTGTGTGATGGAGGGAAAAGGAGAACCGGATTTTTGGACGTTTGTTCCGAAGGAACAGGCAGTGGAGAAGGCCCGGTTCCATCCCGATGGGTCCGTCTGCGCGGTAGAACCTATGGGACTGTTACCGATTTTTTTGGTTCCCAATTATAAAAAGGTATCTTATGTGATTCATCTGGCTCTGGCGGAAAGCCTTTTGCGGCGCGGTTATGTAAATTTGGAACTTGAGCAAATCGAGACATTAGGAGGTGAAAGTTATGAATACGACTGGTGCAACGTCTGCAGCGGTGGAAATGATAAAGCCAAATAAATGTGAGCCTCCTAATTTATGCCCTTGTGATCCATTTTTAAAGTGTAATTCCAGGCTTCCTTATGGAAGCAGTGTGTGGGGAAAGCCAGATAAGCGAAAAAAAGCCATGGGATTGATTGCTTATAGTGCCAAAAACCCTATAACCGATCAAGCGTCTTTAGACAAAATGGCGGAAAAGTTTAGAAAAAGAAATAAAAGAAACGAAAAGAAATATGAAAAATTTAATAAATTTTTTGCCAATCTTTATCCTTTGACGGGAAATGGTGAGGACGAAAGAGTTCTGACCCTGCCGGAAATCGATGACAGTTACATGACGGCACAAATGAATGCTCTAAAAGGGTCAGATCTTTATAATACAGCTGTTTTTACCAATTTTCAGAGATCTATCTTTGTGCGGGCGAATCTGGTGAAGAATGGCACGAATGGTCAACTTGCCATGAAATCAGATCGATATATGGCTGAGAATAAAACGGTATATGAGTCAACCGATATGATTCCCTATATGGGCAAGTTTTCCAAAGAACAGTGGTCCGTAGATCATATTCAGACTAGGTCAAAAGGCGGATGCAACCGATTTTGCAACGGAGCGTTTTTGACGATTGGTGTCAATATAAGTAAGAAAGATGATTGGCCAGGGTGTCCGTGTATTGACTGCGGGAAAAAAGTAGATGAACAGAGTTCCTATAAGCTTTCAGCAGAGTCAAAGAAGTATGAACTTTATGAATGCCAGTATTTATGTAAAGCGAATAAAGACAAAAAGGGAAGAAAATTGCCTCCTCATTCTCCAAGCATCATAAAAAAATACAAAAAAATCTGCGATCTGGATGATCCCCGTGATTTTGAAGGCCGCTTAAAACGGAATGTGGGAAAAGAAATAGATAAAATACGTAAATAGACTGGGATGAGGGAAGCAAATGAGTGATTTCAATGACAAACCGATAAACCAATTAGCCATAGAGAGCCGTACCTTGTGGGAAGGATGTATTTTGGCCTCTTGTGTCCACGGTGTTATGCTGGCGGAGTATCCGTTTACTATAGATGAGAATCGATGGTCCGGAGGAATCTATGTGATGGAGAATGGTGAAGGAGGGAAGGCAGCTCTTGTTTTTTCCGATGATGACGAAAATGAACTGATGTTTGGCATGTTTTGTGATTTTATGAGTCAGCGGACCGACCTGGTTCTTACGGAAGAATATTCCCAGTCTCATTACCAGGGGGCGCCTGAGGATATACAGGAAATGGCAGAGGCTCTGTCAATCCTTTTTCAGGTTCAGGCCGGAGAAGAGAATCTGCCTTTTGTGACAACCGGTTTTTGGGGGGAGGGCGGCCAGATTTTCAGCCATGACAATTATGAGGACTGGTTTTTACATGGCGGGCATGTTCTGGAACCGCTTCTAATGCCGTTTGAAGATGCAATGTCCTATTATCAGGTAAAATGTTCCATGGACGCCCCCAGGATGGAAATTGCAGAGCGCATTTATCGGGAACGCATTAAGTCCCCGAAGGAAATCGTTGTTTTGAAAAAAGAAGAAATCGCTGTGTTAGAAGCAACCGGACCTTACAATATGCCGGTCTGTCAAGATATATTTGGACAGTTTGGAATTGTGTTTGAGGGAGAAACAAAAGGGGAAACCTAAAAGGATTCCCCTCTTTTCTTTTTCAAGGCTTGACAATTTTTCCAATTCTCAATAGAATGGATGAAAAAGCTTATACAAAAAGGGCAGAGGTTCAGGATTCTGAGCGGTTTCCCGGAGATGGAGGACAATATGAGGGCAGTAGTGCAGCGTGTGACCCATGCAAGTGTCACTGTAGATGGAGAGCTTTTAGGGCAGATTGGAAAGGGATTTCTGATTTTTTTAGGAGTGGCAGAAGGAGATACCCGGGAGATCACTGAGCGAATGGCGGACAAGATCTGCCGTTTGCGGATTTTTGAAGATGAGAATGGGAAGACCAATCTGTCTTTGGCAGATGTAGAGGGAGAACTTCTGGTGATCAGTCAGTTCACATTGTATGCAGATTGTAAAAAGGGGAACCGTCCCAGCTTTGTGAAGGCAGGAGCGCCCAGAATGGCAGAAGCATTGTATGAGCGTTTTATGGAGCATTGCAGGGCGTATGTGGATGTGGTGGAGAAAGGTCGTTTTGGAGCTGACATGAAGGTAGAGCTTCTCAATGACGGGCCATTTACATTAATGCTGGACAGTGAAGATCTTTTTGGATAAACAGAGAGAAAGGGGCTTCCTATGAAAAAACGGATTTCCGTCATAACTCTTGCTCTCAGGTCAGGCGATTTTTATGCCAGACAGTTTCAGGACATTTTTGGAGATCTGGCAGAAGTTCGGGCTTACAGCACAGGAGATGGTTCTGTGGAAGGGATTGAGCCTTCCGATTTGTATGTGGTGTCCACGGACGCATTTGAGGCAGCAGAGGAGGCCAGACAGTACGTTCCTTCCAAAGGGCAGGTGGCAGAGATTCACCTGACTTATGCAAAAGATGTGGTTCGGGACTTGAAAAAGATTCCAAAGGGAACCAGAGTATTGTTTGTAAATATTACCAGCCAGATGGCTAGAGAAGCCATTACACAATTGGAGCAGCTGGGTGTGAATCAGCTTCACTTTGAAGCTTATGGGCCGGATTTGGCAGTTCCGTCCACAGCGGCAGCCACAGCTTTGTGGGAAGGAATTGATTTGGCTGTGACTCCCGATGAAACCAGTCTGGTTCCTGCCGGAATTGAAAAGATAATCAACATCGGCCATCGTCCCTGCACCCCGGCCACCATGATTGAGGCGGCTTTGCGGCTGGGACTGGAACGAATTTTGGAGGAAAAACGTTTTCAGAATTATATGAAATCCATGGCTGCATGTAACTACAGCTTTGAACAGATGTTCAAACGTTCCAGACAGCTGGAAAGCCGGTTTGACATTTTGATTGAGATTCTGGATGAGGGTATGATTGGAGTCAATGAGCAGGGCGAGGTTTTTGCCATCAATCAGAAAGCAAGAGAAATTACGGGAGTAGAGGCAGGGCTGGCTATGGGACGGATTGGAGGGAGGGTGTTTCCCTACATCCCCTTTCAAAAGGCTATGAACGAGAAAAATAAACTTCCCCCAAGACTGATTCGGGTAGGTTCTGCCAACATTAATTTGACAGTGGTTCCAGTGCTTTGGCGGGGAGAGTGCATCGGCGCTTTTGCAACGTTACAGTGGTTTAATGAGCTGGAGCGGCGTCAGAATGAGCTGCGCAGTCAGCTGCGCCACAAAGGATACCGGGCAAAATACTGTTTTGATGATGTGATTGGTCATTCCAGGGCTATTGAACGGACAAAGGAAATCCTGAAGAAGATGGCTCTTACAGAGTCGCCCGTGTTGTTAATCGGAGAGACGGGCACAGGAAAAGAATTGCTGGCCCATGCGGTCCATCATGCTTCAAAACGCAGGGAAGGGCCATTTGTGGCGATCAATGTGGCGGCTGTGCCAGAGAATCTTTTGGAGAGCGAGCTGTTTGGATATGAGGAAGGGGCGTTTACCGGGGCAAAGAAAGGTGGTCGTCCTGGACTTTTTGAGTTTGCTCACAAGGGAACTTTGTTCTTGGATGAAGTGGAGGGGATGAGTCCTGCCATGCAGGTAAAGCTTCTTAGGGTTTTGCAGGAGCAGGAGATTATGCGGGTGGGCGGAAATCAGATGATCAATGTGGATGTGCGGATTGTGGCGGCAACCAATGAGTCTTTGGAGAAAAAGGTGGAAGAGGGAAGTTTCCGCCGGGATTTATACTATCGGCTCAATGCGCTTCCAGCGTTGATTCCGCCTCTTAGGGAACGGGAGGATGACATTTTATTTCTTTTGGAGAATTTCCGCAGCCGTTGTGGAGGAAGCTTTGAACTGTCCGAGGAAGTGCGGGAAATTCTGATGGAATATACCTGGCCGGGAAATATCCGGGAGCTTCAAAATGTGGTGGAATATTTAAGTTTCACAGGCCACAGCCAAATCGGTCCGGAAGACCTGCCGCCAACCTTTCCTCCGTCTCGCCAGCCTCTTCGGCCTCTAAAAGAGCAAATAACGGAAATTGGTCAAAGTCTGGAAACAACCGAATTATTAAACACCAATAAGAGTCTGGAATTTTGGTATGTTCTTGGGCAAATGTATAAAGCTTCGGAAGAAGGAACCTTCATTGGCCGGGAGTCTATTTTACAAAGTGCAAAAGAATGCCATTTTCCTCTGTCTCAAAAAGAAGTAAGAACAATATTGGAGGAAATGGCAGGCAAGGGATTGGCAAAGGTAGGAAAGGGGCGGGGAGGCAGCCGGCTAACCCCTGCCGGCCGGAAAATGTGGGAAGAAAATGCAAGGGAAAAGGAAAACTTTAACCAAATGGACTATTAAAACCAAATAAACCAATCGTAATGAGGATGTATGGATAAAAAAACAAGGAAATACGTCCTCTTTTTATTTGGCATGGAAATTGCTGTATATATGAATTGGGAAACAAAATCTGAAGGAGACTGGTTCAGATTGGTCTGGCTCTTTTATCTGGTTCATAAATCCAGCCTTTGACCAGATAGGGTGGCAGATGGCGCAGGAAATGCGTCGAAACAGTCAAATACCCTGGGGCAAACAACGGGGTGACAAGGTTAAATGTAGCAGGCCAAGGGGATTTGATCCTTGCGGCATTCGCCAAATGGCTCATTGTTTGCAAAAATAAAGACTGCTGCTGACAGCAGAGAACAGGAGCGTGAGTATGAAATACAACTTTGATGAAGTCATTGACCGTAACAACAACCGTTCGGCCAAGTATGACGAGAGGGGAAAGAAGTTCGGTGTAAAGGATGTGATTCCTTTGTGGATTGCCGACATGGATTTTAAGACGGCACAGCCTGTCATCGATGCTTTGAAAGACAGGGCAGAGGAGGGAATCTGGGGATACACCTCCCGGCCGGATTCCTATTATGAGGCATTGTGTGGATGGAAGAAGCGCCATCATGGCTGGGAGATTGACAAGAGTATGCTTAGCTTCAGCCTGGGAGTGGTTCCTTCTTTATCCTCCATTGTGTACATATTTACAAAGCCAGGGGAAAAGGTGCTCATTCAGACACCGGTATATTCTGAGTTTTATGACGTGACGGAAAGCTGGGGGCGTCAGGTGGTGGAAAGTCCTTTGGTAGAAAAAGACGGCAAATGGACCGTGGATTTTGAAGATTTTGAGAAAAAGGCCAAGGAAGCTAAGGTGTTTTTCCTGTGCAGCCCCCACAATCCTTTGGGAATTGTGTGGACCAGGGAAGAGCTGACCCGGATGTGCCAGATCTGTATGGAAAATCAGGTGCTCATTGTATCCGATGAGATTCATTCGGATCTTGTATTTCATGGGAAGACTCACATTCCCACAGCAACCCTGTCCCCGGAGATTGGAAATCATGTGATTACTTGTATTTCCGGGACAAAGACCTTTAATATGGCAGGGCTTCAGGCTTCCGCGGTTGTATTTCCTAACCAGGAATTAAAGGATTTATATGATAAATTCTGGTTTAACCTGGATATTCACCGAAACAACGCCTTCAGCTCCATTGCCATGGAGACGGCTTTCAACGAAGGAGAGGAATGGCTGGAACAGCTTTTGGAGTATATTTCCGGAAATTTTGATTTTATTAAAGCTTACTGTCAGGAAAATATTCCGCAGATTAAGCCTAATGTTCCAGATGCGACGTATCTGGTTTGGCTGGACTGTAGAGAATTGGGAATGAGTAACGAAGAGCTTCGGGCATTTATGATCGAAAAGGCAGGCTTGGGCCTGAATGAGGGATGGGCCTTTGGGCGGAGTCTCTCTGGGTTTATGCGCTTGAACGCAGCTTGCCCCCGCAGTGTAATCCGGCAGGCTTTAGAGCAATTAAAGGCAGCTTTGGAAGCAAGATAAAGAGACAAAATAACGGAGGAAAATGGAATGGCAAAGGAAAAAGCAAATAAGGGGTTTATACTTCGGGCATTGGATACCGTAGAAAAAGTCGGAAACGGGCTTCCCAATCCGGCAACTATTTTTTTGATGCTTACAGGAATTGTGATTGTTCTGTCAGTCATTTGTGCGGCTTGCGGCGTGTCTGTGACCTATGATTATCTGGACAGCTCCAAGGGAGAGATTACTCAGACTACTGTGTCAGCAGTGAATCTTCTGGCTCCTGACAGCATTCGCCATATGGTGACAACGGTTGTAAGTAATTTTACTGGTTTCTTCGCTTTGGGAACGGTATTTACGATTATGATTGGTGTGGGCGTTGCAGACGGAACGGGATTTATGTCTGCTCTTTTGCGGAAGGTAGCAGCTTCCACTCCAAAAGCATTTGTTACTTCTGTGGTGGTATTTTTAGGAATTATGTCTAACATTGCCTCTTCCACAGGTTATGTGGTATTGGTTCCGCTGGGGGCAATTTTGTTCATGGCATTTGGGCGTCATCCCATCGCAGGACTTGCGGCAGCTTTTGCAGGGGTGTCAGGGGGTTGGAGTGCAAATCTGTTAATTGGAACCAATGACCCAATGTTTGCCGGTATGTCCACTCAGGCCGCTCAGATGATTGACCCTGGGTACAATGTGCTTCCGGTTTGTAACTGGTATTTTATGGTGGCATCTACGTTTTTGATTACAGCTGTGGGAACTTTGGTGACAGACAAGATCATTGAACCTCGTTTAACTCCCTATGTGCCGGATGAGTCTGAGGTGGTGCAGGATATTGGAGACAATGAGAAGCGAGGGATGCGTTTTGCAGGAATTACGGCTGTTGTATATTTGATCGTAATGGCAGCCTTGGTTGTTCCGGAAAACGGACTTTTGAGAAATCCGGAAACTCACTCATTTTTAAGCTCTCCATTTATGAGCGGAATTATTTTCTTTATGATGCTGCTGTTTTTGCTTCCTGGTCTGGCTTACGGTATTGGCGCTGGGTCTATTAAAAATGATAAAGATGTGGTGGCCCTGATGAATAAGACCATCAGTGGTCTGGCTAGCTTTATGGTGCTGATTTTCTTTGCGGCTCAGTTTACAGCTTGCTTTAACTACTCTAATTTAGGGACCATCATCTCTGTATCCGGAGCTAATTTCCTGGAGTCAGTAGGATTTACAGGACTTCCGCTGGTTATTTGCTTTATTGTTTTGACTGCGTTTATCAATATTTTTATTGCGGTTGACTCTGCAAAATGGGCCATTATGGCGCCGATTTTTGTGCCGATGTTTATGCGTCTCGGCCTGTCTCCGGAGCTGACTCAGGTGGCTTATCGAATCGGTGATTCCAGCACGAATATTATTGCTCCACTGATGCCGTTTTTCGTACTGACTGTGGCATTTTTCCAGAAGTATGACAAGAAGGCAGGAATCGGAAGCGTAATTTCCACCATGCTGCCCTATTCTATTGCTTTTTTGATTGGCTGGATTATTATGTTTGCCGTGTGGTATCTGCTGAAACTGCCCTTGGGACCAGGTTCACCGATGTTTTATTAAGGAGAAAATGATTTTTAAAAAGAAAACCGTTTGAAATGGCAAGTGGCGAGATAAAAAATAATAAGATGAAAGAAATAAGGGGTGAAAGGATATGCAGCCAAAGGAACAGAGAATCAAAGAGCTTTTAAGGGAGCGGGGACTGGATGGGGCCATTGTTTCTTCTCCGGAGAATTTTCACTATGTAACCGGTTTTGGAGGACATCAGCACACCGTATCCAGACAGTCCGGATTTACCCTGGCCGTTATGCGGGCAGACGACAAAGCGCCTACTCACATTACCACCATGGATTTTGAGGCGGCCACGTTTCGGATAAAGGCAGCAAACACCGGATTTGTGGTGGACCCATACGATACCTGGGTAGGATTAAAGACCTGGCCGGAGATCGCAGAAGGTGTGGTGCTGCCGGATAAGGAGCGGATGGTAAGTTCCGATGACAAGTTGGAAAAGTTTGTGAAAGAATGCGATCTGGCAGACAAAAAAATCGGTGTGGAACTAGACTATCTTTCTGTGCCGTATTATAATAAACTTAAGGAGAAATTTCCGGAGGCAGAGTTTGTCAATATTTCAGACCTGTTTGTCTATGCCCGCAGCGTGAAGACTCAGGAAGAAATCCAGATGTTCCGGGATTTATGCCGGATTGCGGATCAAGGGTTTACAAAAGTAAGCCAGATGGTTAAGATTGGCGTGTCTGAGCAGGAAATGTCCAACTGTTTCCGCCAGGATGTGATGAAATCTGGTTTCTGTGTGCCAAGCTCCTGGTCCATGTTTTCCACAGGACCATCCGGTTCCCGTCTGACCATTCCAGAGAAGGGAATTGTGAAAGATGGAGATGTGGTGAAATTTGATGCAGGGGTCAATGCAGAGTTTGATTTTTATACCACAGACACTTCCAGAGCCTGGGTGATAGGAAATGCAGATCCAGTTCTGTTTCAACTGAAAGATACCCTGTACGAGGGACAGAGGCGGATGATTGCTGCGGCAAAACCAGGACTTCCCATTTGTGAGCTGTATCATGCGGCTTATGACTATGTAAAGGAAAAATATCCTTCCTACCGAAGAGGACATCAGGGCCATTCCATCAGTATGGGACCGGCCACAGCAGAAGCGCCTTATATCAATGCCACGGAGACCAGACTTTTGGAGCCGGGGATGATTCTGGCCATGGAAGTACCCTGCTACATTGATGGAATCAATGGATTTAATATTGAGGATATGGTGCTGATTACAGAGACTGGGTGTGAGGTTCTCACGCCGAATACCCCTCATTATCTGTAAAGAGGAAAAGGCAGAGAGAATTTTATTTTAAGATGACCCAAAAAGGGTGTAAGAAAAGAGGTAAAAATGAAAGTTGTGATTGTAGGCGGTGTGGCCGGAGGCGCAGGAACCGCAGCGCGGCTGCGGAGAAATGATGAGAATGCAGAGATCATTATGCTGGAACGGGGAGACTATATTTCTTATGCCAACTGTGGGCTTCCCTATTATGTAGGCGGGGTGATTACGGACAAAGGAGCATTACAGCTTCAGACGCCGGAGCGTTTCCACAGCCGTTTCCGTGTCGATGTGCGTACTGGCAGTGAAGCTGTGGCAGTGGACACAGAAAATAAGTGTGTCACCGTAAAACATGGAGAAGAGACTTATAAGGAAACGTATGATAAGCTGGTTCTTTCTCCTGGCGCAGGTCCGGTACGTCCCTCCATTCCTGGAATGGAAGAGAACACGGTATTTACCTTGAGAAACATTCCGGATACCTATGCAATTTATGACTTTGTTCAGTCCCAAAAGCCCGCTTCCTGCGCGGTTATTGGAGCAGGATTTATTGGTCTGGAGATGGCGGAGAATCTGGCAGAACAGGGAATCCAGGTTTCAGTGGTGGAAGGAGCGGCCCACGTGATGCCTCCGATTGATTTGGATATGGCTCATGGAGTTCACAATTACATCCGGGCGAAAGGGATTGAATTGTATTTGGGACAGACCTGCACAGCTATGGACAAAGAAGGGGTCATCTTAAAGGACGGACGCAAAGTAAAGGCAGATATGGTGATTTTGAGCATCGGAGTCCGTCCGGATACCGGATTTTTAAAAGACAGCGGCATTGAACTGGGGCAGAGAGGGGAGATTCTGGTAAACGAGTATATGGAAACTTCCGCAAAAGATGTGTATGCTTTGGGAGATGCAGTGTCCGTTCTTCATGTGGTCAGCCAAAAGCAGGTTCTCATTCCTCTGGCATCCCCGGCCAATAAACAGGGCCGGATTGTGGGAGATAACCTGTGCGGCAAAAAGGTTGCCTACAAGGGAAGCCAGGGTACGTCCATTATGAAGTTCTTTGATATGACGGTTGCAGTTACCGGTGAGAAGGAGGAGAGCCTTTTGGCTTGCAACCGGCCGTTTAAGAAGGTGATCACCACCTCTTCTTCCCAGGCTGGCTATTATCCGGGAGGAGAGATGATGACCGTCAAAACTTTGTTTGACCCGGAAAGCGGCGTTATTTTGGGCGCACAGATCGTAGGCGGAAAAGGTGTGGACAAGAGAATTGACGATCTGGCCAACGCAGTGCGTTTTGGATTGACTGGGTATGACCTTCAGGAAATGGAGCTGGCTTATGCGCCGCCTTTCTCCTCTGCAAAAGATCCGGTGAACATGGCAGGCTATGTGATTGGAAATGTGATGGAAGGGCTTATGAAGCCGTTCTATGTGGAAGATCTGGATCAGATTCCACAGGAGGCAATCTGTTTGGATGTGCGGACGGACGAGGAGGTGGCAGGAGGGATGATTCCTGGCTTTATCCACATTCCTTTGGACAGTCTGCGGGATCGCATGAATGAGCTGGATTTGAAAAAAGAGATTTATATTACCTGTCAAATTGGCCTGCGGGGATATTTAGCCCAGCGGATTTTAGAGCAGGCTGGGGCTAAGACCTGGAATCTGTCTGGTGGATACCGGTTTTATGAGATGATGAAAAATGATAAAGCATCCATGGCTGCTGTGGCGGGAATGTGTACGGCCTGCGGCATGGAGGTAGAAAAGTAGTCCCTTTAGGCGAATCGGTTTTTTATTTTTGATAACGAGATCCTTTGAAAAAGGCTGTTGCAGCGGTGTTTTTACATTTGCGCAACAGCTTTTTTCGTTGGACAAAAGATTTTACCCAGCGGTTTACATTTCAAAAGAAATGTGATATATGATATATAATCCAGGAAAAAAGGAAAATGAGCTGTGGATAAGGAAAAGAAAAGGCCATTGGCAGTGATTTTTATAGGGATTCAGGCAAGTGGAAAATCTTCGTTTTATCGGGAATATATGGAAGGAACGTTTGTACATATTAATTTGGACACACTTCATACACGAAATAAGGAGAATCTTCTTTTGGAGGAATGTTTGGCAAAAGGACAATCCTTTGTGGTGGATAATACCAACCCGACAAGGAAGGAGCGGGAACGGTATATTCAGCTGGCCAGGACCCATGGGTATGAGATTGCAGGATATTTTTTTCAGTCTATAGTGGCAGATTGTATCGCCCGAAATCAGCAGCGGACCGGGAAGGCAAGAGTGCCGGACCGGGCTGTGGCAGGAACCTCTAACCGGCTGCAGCTTCCGTCTGTGGAGGAAGGGTTTGATCGGCTGTTTTTTGTGAAGATGGCTGAGGGAAAGTTTGAAGTGCAGCCATGGAAAGGATAGGTGATTTGTGTGAATTTTGAGGAGCTGGATAAGAAAATGAGACGATTTGAGGAGTCCTTAGATCAAATCATTCTGTCGGAACTATATCTGGCAGTTCGTCTGGATGGACGGAATTTTACCAGACTGACAAAGGAAATTTGTAAGTTTGAGGCGCCTTTTGATGAGAAGTTTCGAGATGCTATGGTAGAGACGGTAAAACATTTGATGGATTGCGGATTTCGCATTGTCTATGGATATACGCAAAGCGACGAGATTTCCCTTTTGTTTCACAGGGAAGAAACGGTCTTTGGCAGAAAAACCAGGAAATTAAATTCAGTTCTGGCAGGAGAGGCCAGTGGGTATATGTCTTTAAAACTTGGAGTGCCAGTCTGTTTTGACTGCCGCGTGGTGCCTTTGCCAAATCTGGAATGTGTGGGAGATTATTTTGCATGGAGGCAGGAGGATGCCCACAGAAATTCTCTCAATGCTCATTGTTACTGGATGCTTCGGAAGAAAGGAGCGTCTCCAAAAGAGGCGACAAAAGTGGTTGAGGGAAAGTCCGTTGGAGAGAAAAATGAGCTGCTTTTTTCCGAAAACATCAATTACAATGAACTGCCAAATTGGCAAAAACGAGGGATTGGATTATATTATAAAACTTATGAAAAAACAGGTTTTGACCCAATCCGGCAGGAGAATGTAACCTGTGTCCGAAACCAGATTTGGGTGGATATGGAGCTGGAGCTGGGAGAACCCTACAGGAAATGGGTTACAGGATTTTTGGAAAGGCAAAAATCATGACAAAGGTATTGATTTTCGGGGGAACTGTGGAAGGGAGAGAGCTGGCAGAATACGGGGTCCAAAAGGGCCTTGCTGTGGCAGTCAGCGTGGTGTCAGAGTATGGCCAGGGAATGTTAAAGGCCAGAGAGGGTCTGTCTGTGCGTCAGGGGGTTTTGGATCAAAAAGGAATGGCTGAGTGGATTCAGGCAGAGAATCCGATTTTGGTTATGGATGCCACCCATCCCCATGCGACAACAGCCACTGAACATATTTTTTCTGCCTGTGAAACCGTCGGGGTTCCCTGTGTCCGGGTGCTGCGTCAGGAGACAGAGGAATCTTTTTATACTTGCGGACAGGACGACAGTCAGGTTTTTTGGGTGGATACACCCATGGAAGCAGTGGAGCTTTTAAAAAGGGATAAAGAACCTGTGCTTCTCACTACAGGAAGCAGAGAGTTGGAGGTGTTTGCTACTGCCGAACATTTAAAGGGACGAATCTATGCCAGAGTTCTGCCGGACAGTCAGGTGATTGCTGCGTGTGAAACGTTAGGAATTTCCGGCCGCCAGCTGATTGCCATGCAGGGACCTTTTTCCGTGGAAATGAATTGTGCTCTGATTCATGCAACCAGGACCAGGTGGCTGGTGACAAAAGAGTCCGGTCATGCAGGGGGATTTGCAGAAAAAATGGAGGCGGCAAGGGCATGTAAGGTTCGGACGATAGTCATTCGTCGCCCCAGGCAGAAGGCAGGAATGAACCTGGAAGAATCCAAAGCAATACTTCGGAAACTGGCAGAAGATATGGTTCAAAGGGAAGAGGAGAAACTGAAACAAAAGGAAGGGCGGCAAGAGGAGCAAGGGGAACCGGCAAAAGATATAGGTCAAAAGGAAAAGGCGGAATGGGGGCAGAAGGGCTGCCGTCAGCTGTATTTGATTGGAATGGGCATGGGCGGAGGAGGGCAGCTGACTCTGGAAGGGATAAAAGCCTTAAAACAGTGTCCGGTTATATTTGGTGCGCCGCGGATGCTTCAGGATGTGAAGGAATGGACCGGGAAAAGCATAAAGGTTCCGGTATATTCTGGCGAGGATATAAAATCATGGCTTATGGCTCATCCCCAGGTAAAGACAGCAGCCGTTGTCTACTCAGGAGATACGGGCTTTTACAGCGGCTGCCGCCAGATGGTGGAAACCTGGGGGCAAGATAGGGGGGATTGTAAAATAGAAGTACTGCCGGGAATTTCGTCCATGTCCTGTCTGTGCGCCCGACTGAAAAGGTCCTGGGAGAATCTGTATCCAGCAAGCCTGCACGGAAAAGATTGTGATATTGAAGGAATTTTACATGAACACAGACAAGTTTTTTTGCTTTTAGGAGAAAAGGACGGACTGGGAAAATTGTGCCGTCGGCTGGTATTATCTGGAATGGGAAGCGTGCAGGTGGCAGCAGGGATTCGAATGGGATATTCCGATGAACAGATTGTGACCGGAACCGGAAGTGACCTGGCAGATTGGCAGGGAGATGGTCTGGCGTCGGTAATTTTGGAGTGGAAGGAACACTAGTACTGCCTTGCGGAAATGTATTCCTGGCATGTGAACGCTCTAAAATAACAGTTATTTTTGTCAAGAAAGGAAGCGAATGGAATTATGAAGGATTCAGCTTTTATCCGGGGAAAAATTCCCATGACAAAAAGTGAGGTCCGGGCGGTCTCTTTGTCAAAACTGAATTTGCGGGATGACAGCATTGTGTATGATATTGGGGCGGGTACCGGGTCAGTTGCAGTGGAAGCGGCTCTTGTCATAAGGCAGGGGCATGTGTATGCCATTGAGGAGAAGGAGGAAGGCTGTCAGCTGATTGGGCAAAATGTGGAAAAATTTCATCTTGAGAACGTTACTGTGGTATGTGGAAAGGCGCCGGATGCGTTAAAAGGACTTCCGGTTCCGGACCGGGTTTTTGTGGGAGGAAGCGGAGGAAGGATGGCAGAAATTCTGGATTTTGTCCGGGAGAGAAATCCTTTGGTGCAGATTGTGATCAATGTGGCAGCTCTGGAAACCTTGTCTGTAGTAGGCAATTATCTGAAAGAAAAAAATCTGGAAGGGGAGATTGTCAGCATTCAGGTGGCAAAGGCCCAAACCCTTGGCAGTTATCATCTGATGCAGGGGCAGAATCCAGTTTATATTGTGACGATTGAACCAGAATAGGGTTGATTTTGGCGGGCAATGTGATTTGAGTGTTGTGGAAAATGGGAAAAGGAAGGGGAAGAAGGATGCTTCATCTGATAACCGGAGGCAGCGGAAGCGGGAAATCCATGTACGGTGAAAAATTGATTCTGGATTCCAAGGCGTTTCATCGGTATTATGTGGCAACCATGCATCCCTGGGGAAAAGAGGGGGAGGAACGGGTACAAAGGCATCAAAAACAACGGGAAGGAAAGGGATTTGAGACCCTGGAAGTTTATGACCATCTGGAGTTGGCAACAATCCCTTCCAATGATTGGGAGCATACGGCTGTTTTGTTGGAATGTATGTCTAATTTGGTTGCCAATGAGCTTTTTGATGTGGGAGGTTTTAGAAAGGAGATTCTAAAACGAATCCACAAAGGAATCCAGCATCTGCAGGATTGTGCCAAAGATGTGATTGTGGTGACAAATAACGTGTTCATGGATGGGGTGGTCTATGAGGAAGATACCATGAATTATCTTCGCCTGCTGGCCCAAATAAACCGGGAGCTGGCAGAGAAGGCAGATCGAGTAACTGAGGTAGTGTATGGCATTCCAATTCCTATAAAATCGGAAGATCAAGGAATGGAAAAGGAAAGAAGGTTTTTATGTCAGATAAATTCCCAATAAATCAATTAAAAATTATGCTGGAGAAAGCCAGACAGGCAGATTCAGACTGTAAGCAATTTGGGGCAGACCATCACAAATACCAGTGGAACGAGCCAGCTTCCCTTAAAGAGGTGGAAGCTTTTGAAAAAGACATGGGAATCCCGCTTCCACAAGAATACCGGGATTTTTTGCTGCTTGCAGGAAACGGCGGGGCAGGGCCTTATTATGGCTTGTTTTCTTTAGATGAGGTGAGAGGATGGCTGTCCTGGAAGATAGAACCAGAAAAAGAACCCTGGCTCTATCCCGGCAGGGAAGCTTTGAATGGGGATGATTTTGAAGAAGAAGACGAGGAAGAAGAAATTTTGTCAACGGAAACCGATGAGGAACCGGAAGAAGTAGGGGACAGTTACCTGCGGGGCTGCATTCCCATTGGGTCTCAAGGGGATTCCTATTTTATGTATCTGATGGTGACAGGGCCAAATCAGGGAAGAGTGGTTTATGTGGAAAATGAAATATCCTATATCTTTTTTCCAAGGGAGCCAGGATTTTTGGCCTGGTATACAAGATGGCTTCGTGAGGTTGCCGCAAACTATCACATTTTCTGGTTTGGCACCAATTTAGACGGAGATGAAGCGTGTTTGCGAAAGCTTTATGAAGAAACCAAAGAAGAAAATGAGAGAAGACAGATTATTTCCAGCATGGGAAAATTTCCGGTTTTGTCTTCGGAGTCGAAAAAATGGATTTCGGATATGTCTTTGGAATACATTTGTGAGTCGGAAGTCAATGATATTCTGAAGCTTCTCTGGCGTGTCAGTCCCAAAAAGAAAGACGATTTTATGGAGCAGCGCTGGAAGGAAGGTATGTATGAAGAAATTATTCATGAAGTCTATTTTTCCATTCATCATCTGAATCAGGATAAAAAAGAGGTTCTGGACCATTGGGGGAGGCGGATTTTGGAAATCTTGCCTAAGGTGCCGCAAGTTCAGTGGTATTTGGCGTTTGATCTGCTGCGTCAGTGTTCCTGGCTTACCTTAAAGGATGTGAAGGGGCTTTGGGATGCGGCAGAGAAGGAGAGTAAGCCTCAGCTCATCCGTTCATTTGGAGCGTTTCCCGATGCCAGTGAAAATATGGAACTGTTTTTGAAGGCTTTGGAGGAGAGAGAAGATTTAAAACTGCTGAATGGGGCGATCCTTGGAGTTCCGGTTGTGAGAGATGAGTTGCTGCTGGCTTCTATGGAACGTATCTGTCAGGATTTTCCCTATACCATGGGACAGGTGGAGGTGACAGACTGGAAGGATGAAGAGCAGGTGGCCCGCTGGGACAGAAGGAGTGAGGAGTGGACGATTTGCCACAATGCAGATCTTGTTTTGGAAAAGGTGAGAGAAACCTTTATGAATCCAAAGGTTTTAGGAACGCCCAGGCCCCGCCGTATGCTGCTGCAGGTGGGAGCCAGACATGATATGGGAATTGATCATCCTCACCAGGAAGGTGGAATTGGCGTACATCCTCTGATTGCAGTGGTGATAAAAGAAATGTCCGGGAAATTCCCTATGACAGCCTCCCAGTGGGATAAGGTTCTTGAGACTATAGAAACGCTGACCCTAAAGCCAGAGGAACGATATTGGTGCAGCGGCGGGAGCAGTCATTGGATTTATATGGTTCCCCCAACGCCATGTTCTCCTTTGCCTGAGCCGTACTATTATGATCTTCATGACTGGTCTGTGATCGGACGGATGAAGAATCTGAAAACATTGGTAATTGAGCGGATTTGTGTGGACGATTTTTCCTTTCTGGCCAAATGCAGCAAAGTGGAAACTCTTTCATTATACAATACAAATTTTTCCGACTGCCGGCTGCTTGGGCAAATGACAAGTTTAAAGAAGGCAGATTTGCGGCGGTGTCAGCTGGAATATAAAGAGACCTTGGATTGTATGGGGCAGGTGGATTTTCGTTTGGTAGTGGGCAGAGGGCAGTAATCCCGGCGTAGATGTCAGAGGGGAATGAGAGATAAACAACTTGACATTTTAATACTTTAACACTATAATACATACAAATGATTGTGGATTCCACAAGGAAAAATGTGTGGAGTCAGATCACTTGAGAAAGAGGAGAAAAGAGGAAAAATCTATGAAACTGAAAAAAATTATGGCACTTACCTTAGCCGCTTGTTTTGCGGTATCCGCAACAGCCTGCGGTGGTTCCGGTGATACGAACACAACCGCAGCGACTACAACAGCAGACAAAGCAGCAGCTTCTGACACCACGGCGGCAGAGGCAGATGGGAGCAGTGAAGCAGCGCCCGCAGGGGATTCTTCCAAAGGGCTGACTCCGGAAGCACGGGCAAAGGAGTTTATCACAGTGGGAACCGGTCCAACTTCTGGAATCTATTTTCCCATTGGAGGAGCGTTTGCCACCGCTCTTAGCAACTATGGCTATCAGACCTCTGCGGAGGCTACCAATGCCACAGGACAAAACATTCAGAACATTTTAAACGGAGATTCTGAGATTGCCATTGCCATGCAGGATGCGGTTATGCAGGCATATACAGCAACCGGCGCTTATGAGGGGAAGGAGCCGGCAACCGGATTGAAAGCTTTAATGCGTCTGTGGCCCAACTATGTGCAGCTGGTAACGACTGCTGACACAGGGATTACTTCTGTGGAAGATTTGAAAGGAAAGCGTGTGGGCGTAGGAGCTGCCAACTCTGGTGTGGAGATCAATGCCCGGATGATTCTTGACGCTTATGGCATTACATACGATGATATTACTCCAGATTATCTGGCATATGGCGAGGCCATTGACAATATGAAGAACGGGCAGTGTGACGCTGTGTTTGTTACATCTGGTCTTCCCAATGCAACGGTTATGGATTTAGGTGTATCTTATGATATGGTGGTTATTCCCATTGACGGAGAAGGCCGTGAGAATCTGGTGAATAATTATCCTTATTATGCGGAATCTGTGATTCCTGCCAATACCTATAACAATACGGAAGATGTGGAAGGTGTTTTTGTTTATAACATTATGCTGGTACGGGAAGATTTAAGCGATGAGATGGTTTATGATATTTTAAACGGCGTGTTTGAAAACATCAGCACCATCAAAGCATCCCACAATGCTGCTGACAAGAACATTGATATTTCCTTTGGTGTAGATGACATTCAGCTTCCCCTTCATCCGGGTGCGGAAGCCTTCTGGAAGGACAACGGTTATATTAAATAAGAATGGAAGGCAGAAGGGTGCGGCGCAGGAATATACTGCGTCCGCGCCCTTTTGAGGTCATAAACTGCCATGAGAAAAAAGACAAAGTATCTGGCGGCGGCCGCGGCGTTGTGTCTGGCCGCATGTTTTTTCTGGTGGGCGTTTGCGGCTCCTGCGGGAACCATGCTTGTGCTTTATGACCGGGGAAGAGACCAGGTGGTGCTCTCGGTTCCGGTAAAGGCGGGAGATAAGCTGAGCCTGGAAATCGAACATTCCTTTGAACACATTCCCTGGTATGAGTATTATACCATTACGGAAGATTTTCAGTTTAATCTGGATGCCATTGCGGTGGCTGGCTATGGAGCTGGGATTCCGGCAGAGATGGATGTGCCTACCCGCATTGAGGACGGACTTGTCTGGATGGAGGAGATTAACAGTGTATTTCCGAAGTTCAGCTGGATTACATCAGACAAATATATGAAGGTTTTTACACTGAATGAGGAAGAAATTTTTGATTTTCGCTCCCTTCCGGACGCAAGCAAAATCCGGGGGGAAATTATTAAGAAAAGGGGGTATCTGTCTCGTGTCGGATGAAAACAACAAGAGTGTCAATGGCTCTGAGATCATAGAAAAATTTGAAAAAGAATCCCGCACCAGAAAATTTGCAGGCGGGCCGGTAAATGGAGCCGTCTATGTGCTGTGTCTTTTGTTTACCCTGTATCACCTGGCTTACGCGTCTGGAATCCGGCTGCTTCAAATGGTGAACATCAAGCATCATGCCATTCATGTGGGAATGATTTTGGTTTTGGGCTTTGCCCTGTATCCAGCTTTTCGCAAAAGCAGCCGGAAGAAAATCGTGTGGTATGACTGGATTTTGATTGCCCTGTGTGCCATTATGCCAGTCTATGTGTTTGTCCGGTATCCGGTGTTTATCTCCACGGGATTTTCTGGGGAAACCATTGATATTATTATGGGAACTTTGCTGATTATTCTGGTGATGGAATGCTCCCGGCGCATTTCCGGTCCAGCTCTGACCATTCTCTCGGCAGTTTTTCTGGTTTATGCTCTGTTAGGCCGTTCGTTTCCTGGAATATTCCGCCATCGGGGCTATAGCTGGCATCGGGTGGTCACTTATCTGACCACAGATATTTATGGCATTTACGGAACATCCATCAAGGTGTCCGCCACCTATATTGTGTTGTTTATTATTTTTGGCGATGTGATGAACAAATGCGGTATGGGGCAGTTTTTTAATGACATTGCCAATGCTCTGGCCGGACATACCAAGGGAGGCCCTGCAAAAGTAGCTGTATTGGCATCGGGCTTTTTAGGTTCCATCAATGGTTCTGCTGTGGCAAATGTGGTGACAACAGGAACATTTACCATTCCTCTGATGAAAAAAACCGGATATTCCAAGGAGTTTGCCGGAGCAGTGGAGGCCACGGCTTCTGTGGGGGGACAGCTTCTTCCGCCGATTATGGGCGCGGCCGCCTTTGTCATGGCAGAGACCTTAGGGGTAAAATATGGAGTGATTATTCGGGCTGCTGTATTGCCTGCGCTGATTTATTATTTGGGAATCATTCTTCAGGTGCAGATGAGAGCGGAAAAGGACGGACTTAAGGGCCTTCCGAAAGATCAGATGCCCAAAGTAATTGAGGTGATGAAAGAGCGGGGACATTTGCTGATTCCCATTGTATTTTTGCTGTACATGTTGATTTTCAGTGGAAAGACGGTGATTTTCAGCGCATTCTGGACAATTCTTGTGACCATTGTTGTGGCAGAGTTGCGTCCGGTCAGCCGAATGAGCGTAAAGGATATTGGAGATGCCTTTGTGTCCGGGGCAAAGTCCACGGTATCTGTGGCCATTGCCTGTGCCTGTGTGGGAATTATTGTAGGAGTATGTGGTTTGACTGGATTTGCCTTGAATGTGGCTCATGCCATTATCAGCATCGGCCAGCACGCCATTCCGGGAAGTGCGGCAGCTAGTTTGTTCTTAACCCTTTTGTTTACCATGGTGACTTGTATGATTTTGGGAATGGGACTTCCATCCATTCCGTCTTATCTGATTACAGCCACTATCGCGGCTCCCGCATTGGTGGAGCTTGGTCAGGCGGAGATTGCAGCCCACATGTTCTGTTTCTATTTTGCAATGTTTGCCAATTTGACGCCGCCCGTGGCTTTGGCTGCTTTTGCAGCGGCAGGGCTTTCGGGAGGAAGTCCTATGAAGACGGGCTGGCAGTCAGTAAAACTGGCTCTGGCAGGTTTCATTGTGCCGTTTATGTTTGTGTATAACCCCCAGCTGCTTCTGGAAAATGTGACGGTGGCAAGCGGGCTTCAGGTGGTGATTACTTCCTGTGTGGGAGTCCTTTTGATTGCAGCGGCAGTAGAGGGATATTTAAAAGGGAAGCTTCACATCGCCCTTCGTGTTGTGGCGGCCATTGGCGCTTTGCTTTTGATTGACGGCGGCGGAATGACCGATTTGCTTGGGGTTCTCTGTCTGGCAGTAGTGCTGGCTGTGCAGATCATAAAGATCCGCATGGTCTCAGCCCACAATGCGGCGGCGTAAAATCCTATGAAAAAAGAAAAGAATGTTCCACGTATCCTGTTTGCCGCTCCCGCAAGCGGCAGCGGGAAGACGGTAGTGACCTGCGGGGTGTTGGAGCTTTTGAAAAGACGGGAGATTTCCTGTGTGTCCTATAAATGTGGTCCAGATTATATTGATCCGATGTTTCACCGCTATGTGCTGGGAATACCGGGCTATAATCTGGACAGTTTTTTTCTGGACCCGGATGAGGTGAGAAGGCTGCTGGCAGAAAAAGCCGGCAGACAAAAGATGGCAGTGATGGAAGGGGCCATGGGGTATTATGACGGGGTGGCTGGAAGCACTTCCCATGCCAGCGCTTATGAGGTGGCGCGGATTACGGATACACCAGTGGTTTTGATTGTGGACGGGAAGAAAAGCAGTCTGTCTCTGGTAGCTGTCATTCAGGGATTTCTGGAATATGAAAGAGACAGCCATATTTGCGGCGTGATTTTTAACCGCACATCTTCCGTTATGGCCGAAAGGCTTGGACCTTTGGTGGAACGGCTTGGAGTGCGTGTGTATGGGGCAATTCCCGTCTGTCCGGAGGCAGAGCTGGAAAGCCGCCACCTGGGGCTGACCCTGCCAGGAGAACAAAAAAGGCTTCAGGAGAACATAGAGGCTCTGGCAGACCGTCTGGAATCATGCCTGGATGTGGATGGGCTGGTGGAGCTGGCAAAGAGCGCGGCTTTGCTGCCAGTAGGGGGTGGAAGGCAGCAGGGGCGGGAGGGGCAGCCAGAGACAAAAGAGCAATCAGGGACAAAGATCATCCGGCGCATTGCCATTGCAAGAGATGAGGCATTCTGCTTTTATTATCAGGAAAATCTGGAATGGCTGGAAAGAGAAGGATGGGAGCTTATAGATTTCAGCCCTCTTCATGATTCGTGGCTGCCCTGCGGGCTTTCGGCAATTCTGCTGGGGGGCGGATATCCGGAGCTTTATGCCAGAGAATTGTCGGAAAATACTTCTATGCTGGAGGAAATCCGAAAGGCCAGAAGACAGGGCGTGAAAATCCTGGCAGAATGCGGCGGTTTCCTCTATTTGCACCAAAAGCTGGAGTCCATGGACGGCAGTGTTTATCCCATGGCTGGCCTGATTGAGGCAGAGGCATACCGGACAGAAAAACTGTCCCGGTTCGGGTATGTGGTTTTGTATGACAGGAAGGGCAGGAGGGTGGCAAAGGGACATGAGTTTCATTATTGGGACAGCACCTGCCCTGGCAGCTGTTTAAAGGCAGTAAAGCCCCTTAGCACGAGAAGCTGGGATTGTATGCATGTAGAGGAAAGGATGATCGCTGGATTTCCTCATTTATATTATAAGTCTAATCCAGACTGGATATTGGAGTTTTTGGAAGGAGGAAATAATTCTGGTAATTAAGGAAGAAGTGTTATATAATATATCATAGCGTGTTTGAAAATGCTTTTGCTCCCAGAATAAGGCGCAAGCTTTTGCGTCGTTTCGGTTGATAAAAGAGCGAATACAAAGCTTGGAGGAAATTATGCTGACATTAGAAAATGTATCTTTTGAGGTACAGGAGGAAAAAGGGCAGAAAGAAATTATCCGAAATATGAATCTGACCATTGATGATCATAAATTTGTGGTGATCACAGGTCCGAACGGCGGAGGAAAGTCTACCCTGGCAAAGCTGATTGCAGGAATTGAGAAGCCCACAGCCGGACGGATTTATTTTCAGGAAACCGATATTACGGATATGAGCATCACAAAACGGGCCAACTTAGGAATCAGCTTTGCCTTTCAGCAGCCAGTGCGGTTTAAGGGGATTCAGGTGCTGGATCTGATTCGTCTGGCAGCCAGGAAGAAGCTTAGCGCGGCAGATGCCTGTCAGTATTTGTCAGAGGTGGGCTTATGTGCAAAGGATTATATTAACCGTGAGGTCAATGCCAGTCTGTCCGGGGGAGAGCTGAAGCGGATTGAGATTGCCACGGTTTTGGCAAGGAATACAAAAATGTCTGTGTTTGACGAGCCGGAGGCAGGGATTGATCTGTGGAGCTTTCAGAATCTGATTCAGGTGTTTGAGCGGATGCGGGAGAGTACGGACGGCTCTATCCTGATTATCTCCCATCAGGAGAGGATTCTTAATATTGCAGATGAGATTGTGGTGATTGCAGAAGGGCAGATTACCAGACAGGGACCCAAAGAGGAAGTGCTTCCAGAGCTTTTGGGAACCGCCTCTGCAGTGGATGCCTGTGCAAAATTTTTTAAGGGAGGGGACAGGAAATGATGGACCAGATTCAGCAGCGAATACTGGAGGAAGTGGCGGATCTCCATGAGGTGCCGGAGGGGGCCTACAACATCCGCGCCAACGGCCAGATGGCAGGGCGGAACACTACAGCGAATATTGATATTATATCCAAGACAGAGGTCAGCGGCATTGATATTCGGATTCATCCGGGAACCAGACATGAGAGCGTACACATTCCGGTGGTGCTTAGCCAGAGCGGAATGAAGGATCTGGTGTACAATGACTTTTACATTGGCGAGGACAGCGATGTGGTGATTGTGGCTGGATGCGGGATTCATAACTGCGGGGACCAGGATTCCCAGCATGACGGGATTCATCGTTTCCATGTGGGCAAAAATGCCAAGGTGAAGTATGTGGAAAAGCATTATGGAGAAGGAGACGGCCAGGGAAAACGGATTCTGAATCCTGTGACAGAGGTTTACATGGAAGAGGGCAGCTCCATGGAGATGGAGATGGTACAGATCAAGGGCGTGGATTCCACGAACCGGAAGACAAAGGCCCAGCTGGCAGCAGGGGCAAAGCTTGTGGTGCGGGAGCGGCTTATGACTCATGGAAGCCAGTATGCGGTCAGCGACTATGTGGTGGAGCTAAACGGAGAGGAGGCCAGCGCAGATGTGGTGTCCCGGTCTGTGGCAAAGGATCAATCTTACCAGAAATTTGATTCCCGGATTGTGGGAAATGCGCCGTGCAGCGGCCATACCGAGTGCGACGCCATCATTATGGGGAATGCAAGGATTCTTGCAGTTCCCCAGCTGGAAGCCAATGATCTGGATGCAGCCCTGATTCATGAGGCGGCCATTGGAAAGATTGCCGGAGAGCAGATTATCAAGCTGATGACTTTGGGGCTTACAGAGGAGGAGGCAGAGAATCAGATTGTGAATGGTTTTTTGAAGTAAAACTTGACATGGGGGGGATACTGCTGGCTGTCTGGAAATACAGGATACTGGTCATTGGGATTAAGGCTTAGATGACGGTTATAAGGAAACCCCTGCTCCTTGTCTTACACAAGGGGCAGGGGTTTTATGTATTTTCTTATGGAACAAAATCATCCATGAATAAAAACGATCCCTTTGTTCCTTACGGAGTAGCCGGAGCAGAATCCGTGTTACCCTTATCCGGAGAGGCCGGATTGTTTTGGGACAGATTGGTTTGTGTGTCCGGGGAACTGGAAGCCCTGGAGTCTGCCTGCTTTGTATCTGGAAGTCCGGTGAAATTCAGATTGCGGGTCACTTTTGCATCATAAGTCTGTGCCTTTAAAATCTCCCGGAAGTCTACGCCAGTGGCTTCGGACATGGTGTCAAAAACCTGCTGCATCACAGTGGCGGCATTGCCGGAAACCTGACTGATGCCAGAGCCGGAATCCCCGCCTCCGCCGTAGATATTGACCTTGCTGATGCTGGCCAAAGGCTTTGCAATCTCCGCAGCCATCTGAGGCATAATGCTTAGGAGCATTTCCAAAATAGCGGCATTGTCATACTTGGAGTAGGCCTCTGCCTTCTTTTCCATACCTTCTGCCTCTGCCAGGGCTTTGGCCTGAATGGAGGCGGCTTCTGCCTCACCTTTGGCCCGGATACCAGTGGCTTCCTGCTCAGCGGCAAACCGGGTGGCTTCTGCCTTGGCCTTTAAAGCCTCTGCCTCTGCCAGGGCTTTCGCTTTCATGGCGTCCGCTTCTGCCTGTGCCTTGGCTTTCATGGCCTCTGCCTCTTTTTCTTGTTCATACTTCTTTGCCTCTGCTTCCCGCTGGCGCTTGGCAAGGGTAGCGGCAGCTTCCTGCTCAACCTTATACCGCTCTGCATCTGCCTTTTTATTGATCTCAGCTTCCAAAAACTGCTGCTGAATGGCTACTTGCTGTTTGCGAAGCTCAGCTTCTCTTTCCGCTTTGGCAATCTGGGCATTGACTGTGGCAGTCTGGATGGTTTTCTGCTGTTCCTGCTTCTGAATCTCATAGGCAGCGTCAGCTTCCGCCTTTTTTGTGTCTGCATTTTTCTGAAGCTCGGACTTTTTGATGGCTAACTCATTGTTCTTTTGGGCGATCTCAGTCTGGGCGATTACCCGTGCATCGTTGGCAGATTTGTCGGCTTCTGCCTGTGCGATGGCAATGTCCCGGTCTGCCTGCGCCTTGGCAATGGCAGCATCCTTTTTAATGCGGGAGGTGTTGTCAGCGCCCAGGTCCTTGATCAGACCGTTCTCGTCAGTAACGTTTTGAATGTTACAGGAAAGAATCTCGATTCCCAGTTTATCCATATCCTTGGAAGCTTTGGACATAACCTGGTCGGAAAAAGAATCCCGGTCCGTGTTGATCTCCTTTAAGGACAGAGTGCCAATGATCTCACGCATATTACCTTGTAAAGAGTCCTGAAGGTCCATGGTAATATCAACGGCCTTTTTGTTCAGAAAGTTCTTGGCAGCCAGCTTGATGCCGTCGGGACTGGGGGAAATCCGTACTTTGGCAACCGCGTCCACATTGACATTGATAAAGTCATTGGTGGGAACCGACTGCTCGGTTTTAATGTCCACAGTCATCTGGCCCAGATACAGACGGTCCAGACGCTCCAGATAAGGAATCTTAATTCCCGCCCGTCCCACAAGAATCCGGGAATCTTTCTTGAGACCAGAGATAATGTATGCCTGATCCGGCGGAGCTTTTACATAACCGCTGAATAAGATCAACAGGAAAATAATCACCCCTAAGCCAATAAGGGGAATGGTTAAAGGAATGTCGGACAGATACGCTAACATAAGTTTCTCCTTTCGTGAAACAAGACTCATAGAAAATATATTTAAGGTATATTTTATCGCAGATTCTTTGATTTTGCAAGAGATGACTATAAAATATCAGAAAACCGTAAGAATTTTCCTGATAAGTTTTGGGGCCATTGGCAAAAATATTCGAATTATTCCATACAATAAGAAAATATTTTAAAAACTTTAAAATTTATTGAAAAACGTGTTGACAAATCAAAGCGGATCTGTTATGATAAATCTATCAAAAAGAGAGAGTCATAGGAAGAAAAGTTACAGTAAATATTTTTTGGGACTGTAACACCGTTGGAAAATTCATCGAAAGAATTTTCCAGGAGGGGGAACTTGAAAATCTGCAGAAAGGAGGTACGGACCACCGAAAACTTAAATTTCGTTTCTGATGTCGCCTGACAGACAGAAACATAGGACAACGAATCTGCAAGGAGAAACACCAAAAGATACCCTGATGAGATGTTATCGCTAGACGGAAGAGAATCGATTTTGCTTTATGACGAGAAAGTAGAGCAGAGAGGATTTGATTCAGGTACAGATAATAAGACCTGATATAAAAGGCAGAAGAGGAGCCAGGTGGAGTAGCCAAAGCAGAGGGAACAATTTTATATAGAGGTACATAAAGGCATGTACAAAGACAGCAAAGCGCCTATTCAGAAAGTCAGAAGGATGCTGTCAGGAGAAGGAAAGAGAGGTACAGTCCAATGGACGAAGTTCGGTAAAGCCGGATGTCAATGAAGAAGAATCGTTGATGTCCGGCTTTGTGGTGTATATAACGGATTTTTTTGGAAAATCAGATTTTTTTTCCATACTCTTGAGGGGAAAGGCCCTGGCAGTGAAAGAGCGGTGTATACTCTTCTCTGGCGCTGCTTTTTTTCTGAATAAATCCCTGGTCCAGTCCAAGGTTTAAAGCGGTGTCCGCTACTTTTTTGTACTCATAAGAAGTAACCGTACGATTCAGCTCAGGATGGGGGCTGTTTTTTTGTATAGGCGTATATTGGCTTAAAAGGCTGATGAGAAAGCTGTCTTTTGGAAGGTTTTCGGCCATCCAGTGAAGGAGCCGGATGGAGTCATCTTTGTGTCCGGGAAGAACCATATGTCGGATTATGACACCTTTTTTTAAGATGGAAACAGGTTCTGACTGGGCTGGTGAGAAAGAAGCAGTTTCCGTGTCAAACTTTGGCGGGCCGGTTTGGGCAATCATCTGAACAATGGCTTTGGAAGCACAGTCAAAATAATCGGAAGCTCCCGAAAAACTCATTGACAAATGAGAATCCTGGTATTTGAAATCCGGGAGCCAGATATCTACATAATCTTTCAAAGCAGCGATTGTTTCCACCCGCTCATATCCGCCGCAGTTGTACACAACTGGAATTGTGAGCTGACTGCGCACCAAATCCAGAGCCTGACAGATTTTGGGAAGATACTGAGTGGGGGTTACTAGATTGATGTTGTGAGCGCCTTCTTCCTGAAGCCAAAGGAAAATGTCTGCCAGTTGTCGTGGGGGCAGAATTTTGCCGGTAGGTTTTCGGCTGATGGCGTGATTTTGACAAAAACAGCAGCGCAGCGTGCATCCAGTGAAAAAGACGGTACCGCTGCCGCGGATTCCGCTGATACAAGGCTCTTCCCATTTATGAAGAGCTGCCCGCGCTGCCTGGATGTCCACACCACAGCCGCAAAAACCGGTTGCCGCGCTTCGGTTCGCCCTGCACATTCTTGGACACAAACTGCAGCAGGTCAACCATTTATCTGAGAAAATTTCAACAGGATGTTCCATGAATGGTTCCTTCCTTTCCATGTATCTTTTCCGTCCCATAAATTTATTTTTTGATAAAACGATACGGTTTGCCAATGGTAACAGTGTATCAAATTTTTTTCACAATGGCAAGAAAAGGAACTTGAAAAACTCGCCTGTCTGTAGTATAATCATTCCATAAGACAGAAGGAAGTAATTCCTGGGAATGCTCGACAACCTTACCAATTTTGAACCTACATCTGTGACACAGGGATTCCAATATTTGTAAGTGGATGTCAGGCCTCCATAGAGTGGAAGGCAGAAACTTACGTGAGGTTGCCCACCTAGCAACGGCTAGGCGTCAATAAGTAAGAACGGCTTTTCTGGGATTACTAAGGAAGAAAAAGCAGCGAGAAATCGCTGCTTTATCTTTTTGCCATTTTGTGGTAATCTATATGGGACAGCCTGGGTTTTCCCGATTTTCAGGGAACGGTTCCAACCGAACCGATGGAATTACTTGTGTTTTTTTTCGTTATTATGGGCAGTTTTTAAAAATGATTCGGAAACAGGAAGGAGAAACTATGAAGAATAAGAAATACCAGCCATATATTTACTGGGGGATCACAGGATTTGTGGTGCTGTCATTGTTGATTGCCCTGATTTTTTTCATTATAGAGATGGAGAAGGTAAAAGCAGCAGTACAGATGTTTTTCGGAATTTTATCGCCCATTACTTACGGAGCGGTTCTGGCCTATCTGCTGGCGCCGATCTATAATTGGGTCCGGGATTTGACGGTCTCTGGTCTAAAGAAAAGCAGTCTGTCCCAAAAGAACCGGGAGGCTTTGGGAAGTTCTCTGGCTACATTTTTCAGTGTGGCGGTGCTGATTGCAGTGGTAGTGGGACTGGCTTCCATGTTGATTCCACAGCTTCGGGACAGCATTGTGGGAATTATTGAGGCGCTTCCCACCAGCATTTATAATCTCCAGCTTCGTCTGGAACAGATTTTGGCAGATGACCCGGATTTGGAAATGATTGTCATGGAGTACTATGACATGGGGGTATTTCAACTGCAGACCTGGCTGAACAATGATGTAATTCCCAATATGGACAAGATTTACAGCTTTATCAGCGGTCTGTCCAGTGGGATTTTTACGGTAATAAATGTTTTGAAGAACATTTTGATCGGAATCATTGTGATGGTATATCTTCTGAATATGAAAGAAAAGCTGCTGACTCAGCTGAAAATGATTCTTTATGGGGCATTCCCTTTAAAGATTGCGAATAAAGTATTGGAAGAAGGAAGATATGTGCATCAGGTGTTTGGCGGATTTATTATTGGAAAGCTTCTGGATTCGCTGATTATCGGGATTTTGTGTTTTGTGCTGTTGAATTTTATGAAAATGCCCTATGTGCTGTTAATCAGCGTGATTGTGGGCGTGACCAATGTAATCCCGTTTTTCGGGCCATTTATCGGGGCGATTCCCAGCGCGTTTTTGATTTTGCTGGTCAGCCCGGTAAAATGCTTTTGGTTTTTAGGATTTATCCTTTTGCTGCAGCAATTTGACGGCAATATTTTAGGGCCGAAGATTTTGGGAGATTCCACCGGATTATCCAGCTTTTGGGTGCTGTTTTCCATTTTGCTGTTTGGAGGATGGTTCGGATTTGTCGGCATGATCATCGGCGTGCCGACCTTTGCCGTGTTTTATAAATTGGTTACAGAGCTTGTTACCTGGCTGCTGGCCAAACGGCAGCTTTCCACAGATATTGAAAAGTATGATCATTTGAATTATATCGATGAGGAGAACAGGACCTACATTGAAAAGTAGAAAGCGTCAGGTAAAAAGAATAAGATTGATTTGTTGGGTGATTGGGATTCCTTTGGTGATTGTTTTTCTTGTGGGGGTCATTCTTTTCCATGAGAAAGAGGGACAGGGAATATCCAGGGCATTGGCGGCAAAATCTGTGGTTTTGGCCTTCCAGTCGCCAGAGGACCTTAAAGAATGGCAAAAGGAGTATGGGGCGTCTCATTTTTCTGCAAAAGATCTGGAACAGTGGTATGTGCCGTATATGGATTATCTGTATGAACATGGATATTTATCAGACAAGGAGACGCCGCCTAAAGATTGTGAGAAGGAGTTTTTGACCTACAAAGAGGCAGAGAAGATTGCATCCATGATTTCCCCGGAGCTGGCAGAGCGGGTTGGGGCAAACCGAAAGAACCGGGAGAAGCCTTTTCCGGAGGAAATGTGGTGGCTGCTTTATGATTCTTTGTTAAAGGCAGCAGATGAGACCGGGCAGGTGGAACAGAGAAGCATCTGCATTTACGGGACAGTGGAAAATGTGCCGGGGACTCCGTCCTGGGTGGCTCATACCAGCTTGGGAGAGACCGGATTTGCAGGTCTGGCTCTGGACGGATACATAGATCATGAGTTAAATGTATATGTGCGGGACAATGAGATGATTCATGTGTTGTCTGACAATGGGGAGCAGGTTACTTATCGGAATGTCTGGCTGGTGGACGGAGACGAGGAAGAGCTGCTGGTGTATGTAGGGGAGATTGAGCGGCGGATTCCTTTTGCGAAAAAATCGAAAAAGACGGAAAAATATTTACATAATCTGGCAGATATTGAATTGGACCACGGAAAGGTAACGCGGGTTTTGGTGAAAAACCAGCGGATTACCGGAAAACTTTTGTCGGTTCAGCAGGATGGGGTGGAGATTGAAGGGTACGGACTGGTACCTTTTGACGAGGAATATAAAGTTTTAAAAACTTATGGAGGACTGACCAAACAGAACCTTGAGGATGTGCTGGTAGGATATGAGAACCAGGAGTTTGTGGTGGCCAAGGGAAAGATCTGTGCGGTTCTGACTGTGCGGGAGTTTGAGGCAAAGACCATTCGGGTTTTGATTATGAACGAAGGGTTTGGCGGCTTGTATCACTCTGGCATTACCCTGTCTGGAGATACGCCTCTTACCTTTACTGTGGGAGATCAGGTGACGGAAACGGCGGCAGGAGAGGAAGTGGCTTTTGCGCCAGGAGATGAGCGGCTGTCAGAGGGAAGATTGATTGTTACTGCCGGGGAGGGCGGAGAGATTCGGGTCTGTTCAATGAAGCGTCAGGATGCCAATCCCTGTTATGGAGGCCGTCTGGAACTGGTGGACACAGAGGAAGGGCTGGTGCTTATTAATGAATTGTATTTGGAGGATTATTTAAAAAAGGTCATTCCCAGTGAGATGCCTTCCAGCTATGAAAAGGAAGCTTTGAAGGCGCAGGCAGTGTGTGCCCGGACTTATGCTTACATGCAGATTCAAAGCAACACGTATCAGAGATTTGGCGCTCATGTAGATGACAGCACCAATTTTCAGGTGTATAACAATTCCGGCACCGATGAGCGAACCAGGGCGGCAGTGGAGGAAACCTATGGAAAAATGCTGCTCTATGAGGGGAAACCAATTACCACGTATTACTTTTCCACTTCCTGCGGGCATACGGCAGACAGCAGTGTGTGGGGCAGTGACCCGGAGCTTACCCCCTATTTGAAAAGCATATCTTTACAGCCTGGACAAAAAAGCCTGGAACTGACTTCCAATGAGGATTTTGCCGCGTTTATCAAAAATAAGAATTATCCGGCTTATGATTCTTCCTTTCCCTATTACCGGTGGAATGTGACTACCAACGCACAAATTTTGTCAGACAATATTTCCGGGGTGGGAACGGTGGAGTCAGTTCAAGTGGTAAAGCGAGGAGCGGGAGGCGTGGCTCAGGAGCTGCTGGTAAAGGGCAGTGAGGGAGAGACGCGGATTTTGGGGCAGGATCGGATTCGGGCGGCCTTGGGGGATGAAAGGTTGACCATTTACCAGAAAAGCGGAAAAACGGCAACTGGCTGGAAGTCTCTGCCCAGTGGATTTTTGATTGTGGAACCAGGAGGCAAGGATGAAACCGGGACCCGGCTTTTTGAAATCTATGGGGGAGGTTACGGACATGGGGTGGGAATGAGCCAGAACGGAGCACAGGGTATGGCAAAGGATGGAATGGGGTATGAGGAGATTTTAAAGTTTTTCTATGAAGGGGTGACGGTGGAGACGATTTCCCAGGAGGGGGAAAAAGAGTAATCTTGTAAAAGGATGGATTTGGGTCAAATGAGGGAAATGCAGTTTTTGGCATTTGTTTCATTTGACCCAAATCTTTATGGAACACTAGTATGTAAAACGATTATTCCTCAACCGTAAGGGTAAGGTTTATTGGGTACATGGTGTCATCCACAATGAGGGATACCTGATAAGTACCTTGGAGTCTGCATTTATTTACCTTAAAATCCACCATACGTTCCGAAGACTGGAAGGTTCCCACACACATGGCAGTAAAGGATTGGGCAGAGGTGGAGATAAAATAGTGATGCTGATTGCCTGGGCCGCCATCCAACACCAACATGACAAGCTGCCCTTTTTCAAAGGTACCCTGAAAGGTATATCGGTCTCTTTCTTCAATGATTTGAATCTGAAACTTTTCCGGAAGGGAATCGGATACACAGGAAGTCTCGGCAACGGTGGAAAATTCCGGTGTAACTCCCAAAGTTCCCAAAAGTTTGCCTTCACCCAAAGTCAGATTTGAGCCTTCTGTGTACAGCGGACGTTTTTTTGCCCTGTAATAATTGGCATTCAGACACATTTCATAAACCACTTTGTCCTGGAAAAGCTCAACGGTTTTGGATTCTAAGCGGACGTTTTTGTTTTCAAAATATCTTCGGGAACCGACCCCTTCGCAGGTCACTCCGTCTAATGTGGCGATTCCTCCGGAATGAATCAGATAATGTCCTTCTTTGTAATAATCTACATTGGAAATATAAGGGGAGAAAAATTCGCTGCCCCTTTCCTTGCCATACTGCCACACCTGCTCTACGGTCCGGTTCTTCCGGTCAATGCGGTACCGAACGCCTCTGGAATAGTTGTCTTTTCCCAAACGGTAATGATGGGGATTTTTAGAGCGGTAGTGTCCATTGTCAAAGGTCATCACATCTCCGTTAGGGGTGACGATACAGGCATGTTGTTCATACTGCCATTCCAGATCGCCTATGGGGGTAAGAAAATAATTGGCAACCAGATCTTCTGGCCATCCTTCTGGATCTCCCAAAATCCAATTTAAGTTTCCGGTCTGAAAGTCTATGTTAATCAGAACATCCTGGTGGCGGCCGGAAAGGGTGATGGAGTCGGTTTGTTTGTCATACCACAGGGCATTGTTATGAAACCAGTCATGAGCGCTCCAGCTGCCTGACGGGGAAGCATCTTGGGGCAGAATTTCTTTAAAATCCCATGTTTTTAAGATACGGCCGTCCTTTCGGTCGATTAATACACACATATCCTCCACGGTACCAGATGAAAAGCATTCGGTCAGAACAAGAAGGCTGCCGTCTTCCATCTCAAACTGATCGTGGTGATAACCTCCAGGAAGGCGGTATTCTGCATAGATTTTTCCAACCAAATCCATTTCTAAAAGTCCGGTGGTGTAATAAGGTTTTTCCATCAGACGAAAAGAGCCGATGGAAAGTCTTCCATTTTGCAGATTTTTCATGGCAAAGGTAAGGTTTTCCGTACAATACCAGCGGCAGTCTCCCCGGTAATCGTAAGCAGCAGGAAGAGCGCCCATAGCGGGAACAACAAACATAAGCTGTCCGTCCATATACGCTGCGGTTGTCATAATGGACTCTGGCACTTTCACGGCAGGGTCCAAAGGGGCAGTGGTAATGGTGATGGACTGTGTGCTTTTGTCAGGAAGGCTTAACGTTACCAGATTGTCCCGTCCCGGATAGAGTCCCAGCACAGGCAGTATATGTTCTGTGGCTGGCGGAAAGGTTTTTGTGATTGCTCCGTCTGGTTCTAATCCAGCAACCGTCATGGTGACAGGAACCTTTGTTTCTGTGTAAAATGCAACGATTCCAGTGAGAGGAGCAATCAGATACGGGTTCAGCCGGACAAAAGGCATTTTCAGGGAAGGGCGTTTCCAACGGATTTCTTCCAGGAAGGACTGTTCCGCAGCAAACTGCTGATCTATAATATGTTTATTCATAAGAACTCCTTTCGTTCTAAAAGAAAATATGGGAAACGGGAATACCAACGACCAAAGCGGCAATGAGGCTGACCAGGGTCATAAATATGCCGTATCGGTATACTTCGCCGGTTTTCAGCCATTTGGTGTTTCCGTGGAGAATGGCTGAGGTGGTGGAAGCGGCAGGTGTCACCACTGCAATACAGACCATGTACATGGACAGGCTTGTGATGGATGGAGGAGCAATACCCATCTGTTGTGAAAAGACACAGATAATCGGTATCAGCAGCATTCCAACTACCATGTTATTGCAGACATTGGTCAGGATACAAGCAATGCTTACCATGAGGATAGTGAAAATTAAAGGGTTTTGTCCCTCAAAAACCGGGGTCAGAATCTCCTTTAACAAAAGTGTAATGCCAGTGGACTCGTCGGTAAGGGCATTGCCAATGGTCAGGGCAGAACCAACAATCAGGATTACCGGCCAAATCATATATTTGGACGTGATACTTTTAAAGGCGACCAAAGGCTTTTGGTCAATGTGTATCATACAACATACTGCAATAATCAACACTGGAATGGCATTTTGCGTATCGCTTAAAAGCTGCCGCACCAATCCTTTGGGAAGGAGAGAGGGAGCTAGGACCCAGGCGATAAAAAAAGCTAGGGCAAAGCTAAGAGCTTTCTGCCGAAGGTTCATAGGGGGCAGAGGAGTCTGGTTGAATATGCCAATATCGATCTGTTTTAACTTGGTGACATCGGGTTTTAACACAAATCTCATCAGCAGCAGGATGGCTGCCAAAGAGGCAAGGGATATTAGGATTGCGGTCGCCATATAAGGCAGGTAGGCAATGGGCTCTCCGGTTATTTTGGCATAATTGCCCAAAAGTCCTGGCAAAGCGCCTTTAAAGGGGGTGGTGGCAAAACCGTAGGAGGCGGCCATCACCACGGAGATCAGCATGAGAGAGGCATAGCGGTCTCCTTCCTGGTATCCTAACGATGCAAACAGGCTGTAAAGAATGGGCCAGAAAATAAATATGGTGGGGCTGGGAGCGGTAAGCACAGACAAAAGATACACACCCAACAGCAGCATGGCAGTAAAGACCCAGGGCCGGCCGTTGTTGATTTTGCGGGTGATGAACCATCTGGAAATATATTCGCAGACTCCCTCCTCTGTAATGGCTCCTGTCAGCAGAATGACAAAAAACAGCATAACCACAATGGGACTGCCAAAGGTGGAACTAAGCAAGGCGTTAAAAGAGTTAAACCCAGTAAAGCCTAACATAATGACTCCAAGAAGGCTGGGCCATAAAGTATCCACAAAGGTCCACAGATACATTGTACCCAGAAATACTCCCAGCACCTTGACGCCTGTTTCTGTAACCGGTCCAAAAGGTGGAATAAAACAGAAAACGATCATAATGAAAATACCAATCAGGCAGTTGAGATAATACGTGGATTTTGATTTCATGGTATTTCTCCTTTTATGTTGAAATGTTTATCGGTTGAAATTATTCGAGTACTCTGTTAATATAGTAACATATACTATGCGTTAAAAAAATAGCAATTACTATAAATTGACGAAAACATGAGTGAAAAAACTAAGAAAATATACATTTTCATCAAAGAAAGGGTGAAGAAAATGGACCGGGACCGATTTTTAGATTTCTTGTGTAAGGATGCCATCAAAATATATTTAGATAAAAATCAGTATTTTTCCTCCATTAATAACCATGAAAATACAGCCTATTGCCTTATATCGGGAGTCTGTGCTCTTCTTCGTTTTACTCAGAATGGGGAGGAAATTATTTATCACTATTTTAAGGAAAAGGATGTCATTGGCGGTGTTCCTCTTTTTTTATCCCACAAAGGAGCTTCTGGTATTCATTCCCTTTATAGTTTCTGTTCTTTGTATACAAAAACCCGGTGTGAATTATATAAAATTCCTTTTTCTGTAATTGAGCAAAAAATAAAGGAAGAGCCGGAGATTGGATATTGGATCAGCGAAGGGATTTCCAGACATTTTATGGAGGTTATTTCCCACATCCACTCTTCCAAGGAAGACCACACGTCAGGCCGATTGTGCAGAACATTAATCGAGTTATCAGACAAGAAAAACGGCAGATATGAGCTGCAGAAATATTTTACTTACACAGAACTTGCACGCTATTTAGGCGTCCATTCGGTTACGGTGTCAAAAATCATGCTGATGTTAAAGAAAATGGGAGCGATTGAAAAGGAAGGGCATCAGACGATCATTCGGGATATGGATTTGCTTCACCATTTGGCGGAACATCCGGAAGATTTGGTCATGGCTTGACAAAAAGCAATGGTCGATTTTCAAACAGACCCTAATTTGAGGAACAAAAAAATCCGGTCTCCTTGTCACAAAGACAAAAAGACCGGATAAAAAGGGGAGGATAAGTATTTCTACTCTTCTATTATGAAAAGAGCATCGATACATTTTCATTATCACCATAATCTCCCTCTTTATACATCCGTTTGAAAAAATTATTTATTTTTGGCGGCGGGTCAGATATTCTGGCATTCCATTTTTCATGGGAGGATAGGCAGTTCCCTGAATCAGCGGCATTACGTAGTTTACATACGCATCGGTGATATCGTTCCCATCTTGGGAAATCCAGGACAATGGCACGGTTTTTTCCTGATTACAAACCTGGTCAACATCCACAGGAGAAAAGTCAAGTTCATAGACTTCTTTGCTGCTGCGGACAAAAGCAACCATCACGCCATTTTCCCCATCCAAGGCATAAGTTACCCCCATCTGTCCGGCTTTCTGCGCTTCCTCAATATCTGTCATGGATGCCAGCATTCCGGAACAACGCTGACTTACATTCAACTCAATGGAACGGACTTTCACTCCAAACCGTTCTCTTGCAAACCGTTCCAGAATCTTGCCGCAGCCAGTAAGCATTTTATGGCCAAAATTATCAAGCAAGGATTCTTCTTTTTCATGGTCGTTTACTGCCTTTGTTTCTTTCCCTATACAGGCGGCCAGCTTCTCTTCTCCATATTCACAAAGAAATGTTCCCTCCAAATCCTGAATCCCTTCTGACACGCAAACCACCACACCCCGCCTTTTTTCAAATTCTCTTTCCACATCACAAGCAAACTGTTCCAGAGAAAAAGGCCGCTCCGGCAAATAAATCAAAGCTGGATTGTCTCCCTTTTCAAACCGTGCCAGCACAGAAGCAGCAGTCAGCCATCCGGCATGGCGCCCCATAAGTTCAATAATCGTTATGGATTTCTGCCGGTAAACGGAAGAATCCAACACAATTTCCCTCACTGTGGTTGCCACATATTTTGCAGCGCTTCCAAATCCTGGCGTGTGGTCCGTTAAAATCAGATCATTGTCAATTGTCTTTGGGATTCCCACAAACCGAATGGGAGAGTCAATCTGACGTCCATAACGGGATAACTTGCTGACGGTATCCATAGAATCGTTGCCGCCAATATAGAAAAAATATCCTATGTTTAGTTCTTCCAGTTTGGTAAAAAGCAAAGGGTATACATCTGCCGTCAAATCCTCTGGAAGCTTGTACCGGCAAGAGCCAAGATAAGCCGCTGGGGTAAGACGCAGCCGGTCTTGCTCCTCTTTGGATAACTCTGCTTTTAGATCCATATACCAACCTTCCAAAAAACCTTCGATTCCATGAATCATGCCATAGACAGTGCCGATTTGACGATCTCTGGCAATTCCTTCCTGAATAACCCCATACAAACTGGCGTTGATCACCCCGGTAGGGCCTCCTGACTGACCCACAATTGCATTTTTTTTCAACATGTTTCCCTCTTTCCTGACATTTTCTTTTTTCGATTCTATCATATCATATCCTCTTGTTCCAATCAAGATTTCCGGATGTCCGCCTGACAATTGGCAATACAGAGAAAGCTTTGTGTAGTCGTGCAGATGGCGCTGCTTACTTTTGGCTAAATATTCAGCAAATCAGCAATATCAGAGAAATTGATGAATAAAAATAATAATACTCCTGGAATCTGACACATAAGGTATAAGGAAAACGCCGTCCCGCCAGAAAGGAATCACAAACAATTGGAAATCCCAGTACCAGCCAAAGATTTTGCAAACAACGACCGCTGGATATACCAAGAAGAAATAAAGAACGTTACAATTCAAATGGAACATCTGCTGAAGAAAGTGGATGACGAGATCTATGCTACATCCGGTTTTTGGAAGGGGAAGGGAAATGAAGCATTTTTACAACACTACATCCAACACAGAAATCAGGTCAGCAATTTTACAGGTTTATTTTCGGAATCTGCACACAACCAGCAGGAATCTGATTCTGTTTTCAAAACTACACAAGAATCTCAAAGTCTTTTCATCACAACAGACACAAAACGCATGAGAAAAACTGCAGAAAATTTGAAGGCGTATATGAAAAAAATTCGAGATGAACTCCACAACGCAGAAAAAATAGCAAAAGATTGGGAGCAAAAACAGAATGAAATGGAACAGACTAAGCTTGTCAGTCCATTTTACGATTTGGTTCAGGAAAATCGCTTCCAATTATCCCGATTTTGTGATGTTCTGGAAAAAGATTGTGAAAACATGAAACTGGCAATGGAATATTATGAAGGCAATGAAACCTCTATTCATGACACGGTTTTTTGGCTGTCTGTCTGAGAAAGGGGGAATTTTTTTGAAAATAACAGACCCGGATTTTCAAAACGCTAAATCCACGGCAAACGATTTGTATGAAGCGGCAGATCAACTGGAACATCTGGCAAATCGGATGCTTCCAACCGAGCTGGAACATGCCATGGATGTCTGGAAGGGGGATAATGGGAAGATATTATGGAAAAAAATTGAGAAGATTCAGGAAAAATTAGAAAAGGATGCCAAAAAGGCCAGGGAATGTGCCGATTTTATTGCCGCGGGCAATGAGTCAAGGGCTGTGCTTGCAGCGGGGGATTTGACTTCCCCAGGAGAATTTTATGAAATTTAAAAAATATGCAGAGAATTATGAACCAGGAAAAGATTTGAAAACCGTTCGGAACCAGGCGCTAAATTACTTACATGCACATTATGAAGATTCTTTTACCGTCCAGTCAGCCACAACCATAAATTGGGCAGAAAACTATGAAACACTCATTGTATCTTCTGAAAAATATTCTGGTAAAACGTTTTTCGTCAGACGAATATATGAAAATACAGCCGTTACCTTTACGGATAACTATTTCACCTTATATATGGCAGCAGATGCAAATCAGTACGTCAAACGCATTGCTGACCGAATCTCTTTAAATGCAGAGATAAGGGTAGACTTTACGGAAGGGGAACTTCCCAAAACCCTGCAATCAAATGCTTGCTTTCAAGATTATTTAAACATGGGCGGTTCCCCTTTTTGTTATATTACTTTGACGACTCCAAAGGAGCTAAAACGGGAAGAGCAACTGTCCTTTATGGAAATTCTGGCAGAAGAAAAATTTCAATGTAATGTTATTTTTCAGTCTCATTCATCCTGTCATCGCTATGGGGTGGACGGCAATGATGATATTCGGGACTATCATTAGCAGGAGGAAACCACAATGCTTTCCGATCAGGAATTAATCTTGCTGGACAATCTCATCTATTTTCAAGACGTCTTTTGGGAAGGGGATTCGGTTGCACAGATTATAGATAAAATCATCTATCAGCTTGAGAAAAATCCAAATTTAAAATATGCCCAAATGCAGGCACAAGAATGGATGGAACTGGTTTCTGTCCTCCAAAGCAACCAGAAACTTCTGCATTACAAAGTGACCAATAAAACCATGCCTTTTGGCAGCCAAAATACTGGCACAATCGTTTGCTTTGTAGATGACATCAGTCATCCTTTGGATGTAAATGTGATATTTAAGGGAACCCAAAACGGATATGAGTGGGATGACAATGGGGAAGGGGCTTATTTGATGGAATCGGATTGTCAGAGGGCTGCCGCTGATTATATCGATCGTCTTCCGGAAGAATACGGAAACCATCTTACGGTTTCCGGACATTCCAAGGGAGGAAATAAAGCCCAGTATGTTACCATCACTACCAATCGGGTGGCTCGATGCGTTGCAGAAGACGGACAGGGTTTTTCCAATGAATTTTGCCGCCAGTACCATATGGTAATAGAAGACCGAAAAAATAGAATCAAAAACTATTGTGCAGAAAATGATTATGTCAATGTAATTGCCAATGCCATTGCCGGAGCATCCATTTACATTAAGACGGAATTTCAGATCAATCCCTTTCTCTACCACAAGCCCAATCTTATTTTAACACAAAAGGGAGATTTTCGGGAAGAAGGCAGGCAGGCTGAATGGACAAAAGGGCTGCACAGCTATTTTCAGGAGATTCTGGATCTTATGCCAGAACCTCAGCGGTCTTATGTGATTGACGGGGTTATGGGACTTTTGGAGGGAAAGGACAGTGAAGAAAGCGCCTATAACCGAATGTACAGTGTACTGACTGCCGGCGGATATTGGCTGGCATGGATGACCGAACAGACACAGTGGTTTGGGTTGCTTTCCCGGCTTTTAGCCCAGCTTCTTCGGGATAGCACCCGACTTTTCTCACCATCCTCCTATTATGATCTGACTTATTTTTCCATTGATCTTCGGGAGTTTTCCTTTTTACAGGAATGTATGGAACGTCACAGAAACATGCTGGAGTCCATGGCAGAGAGAATCCGCGCCATGAAAATGGAGCTGAAAGGAACTCTGTACAGTCAGGTCCGTGCTTCTTTTGATGTGCTTGCCTTTCAGCTTCAGCAGCGGGCGGTATCCTGCGGTGAGATATCGGATGCCGTTGCGCGGATATGCAGGGATTACAAAGAAAACGAAACCCATGTAGAAAATCTGTTTGATGTTTGAGAACTTTTGTTTTTTGTGTATAAGCTGCCAGAAAAGGGGGATAATGAGATTAGTACCAAAGAAAAAAGAAATACTTATCCTCCCCTTTTTATCCGGTCCGTTTACAGAGACGTAGGCGGGCCGGATTTTTTGTGCATTTGATTTTTTGATGGTTCAAAAGATGTTTTTGTGGAAAAGCAGAACTTTTTATGATATGTTATACTTAAAAAGATACTTTTAGAAAGTATAGGAGATAAAATGGATAAAAAGAAAATTACCAATATGGAAGTAAAAAAGAAGAACCGGAATGATGTTTTTCGCTACATATGCAGCAATGGGATGGTATCCAATCCGGATATTGCTTATGGGCTGAAATTAAGCCTGCCGACAGCGACACAGATTACGAAAGAATTGATTGAACGAGGGCTTGTGGAAGAGATGGGAGAGATGGAATCAACAGGGGGCAGAAGAGCAAAAGCCTTAGCTGTGTCTGGGAATGCAGGGAAAGCTGTTGGGATGGATATTACGAAAAACCATATCAGTCTGGTTCTTACAGAACTGACTGGTAAGATTATAAAATACGAACGGATTTTTTTGCCCTATGACAAGGGAGAGGATTATTATCGGGAGGCGAGTCAAAAGACAGAATGGTTTTTGAAGAATAATGGATGCAGCAAGGAAAGGGTACTGGGAATTGGAATATCATTTCCGGGAATTATAGATTTGGACCGGGAAATGGTTGCAGACTCTCATATTCTTGGAGTAAATGACCTGCCGTTTTCTGCGGTAAGACGTTTTTTTCCCTATCCCTGCCATTTTTTAAATGATGCAAATGCCGGGGCATATGCAGAAGGAATCCAGTCAGAAAGCATCCATCGGTTTTTTTATTTGTCTCTGAGTAATACGGTAGGGGGTGCGGTTTACAGCAATGGAATGCTGGAACAGGGGAGCAATTTCCGCTGTGGGGAAGTAGGTCATATGACGGTTGTTCCAGATGGGAAAATCTGTTATTGTGGAAAGTATGGATGTTTGGATGCCTATTGTTCTGCAAAGTGTCTGACTGACGGGAGAGTGGAAGATTTTTTTGAGCGGTTGCATGAAGGGGAACAAGAAGCAATGGCCTTATGGGAACAATATGCCTCCTATCTGGCTATAGCAGTGAATAATATTCATATGGTTTTGGATTGCGATGTGGTTTTGGGAGGATATGTGGGAAGCTGTATGGGGGAGTCAATTCAGAAGATTCGGGATAACGTGTTGGGAAGGAATACATTTGCAGAAGATGGCTCTTTTATCAGAACCTGCAGGCATAAAACGGGAGCAGCTGCATTAGGGGCGTCTTTCAAGGTGATTGAGATGTTTATGGAACAAGTATAAGATATAAACAACATTGGCGTTTGAGATTTCAGAAATGGAATCTCTTTTTTTATTGCATTTTTACTAAAAATTAGATTTGGATTTTAGATGAAGTGACGAAAGTCGGTAAAATGCCAATTTAATCTTGACAAAAAGCCATTTGGGAAATAAAATAATACACATAATAAAACTATTTAATAAAGTATTAAATAAATTATAAAAGAAAGAAGAGGTATGAACGATGAAAGGAACAATGAAAACTGCGGTGATGCTGGGAATTGGTAAGATGGGGTTTGAAGAGAGGGACATTCCATCCCCCAAGGACAATGAGGTTTTAGTAAAATTAGAGTATGTGGGCATTTGCGGCAGTGACCTTCATTATTATGAAACAGGGGCAATCGGGGATTATGTGGTAAAGCCGCCCTTTGTGCTGGGACATGAGCCAGGTGGGACGGTTGTGGAAGTGGGAAAGAATGTGAAGCATTTAAAGGTTGGGGACCGGGTTGCATTGGAACCAGGAAAGACCTGTGGTCACTGTGAGTTTTGTAAAACCGGGAATTACAATCTTTGTCCGGATGTGGTGTTTTTTGCAACCCCTCCAGTGGACGGTGTATTTCAGGAATATGTGGCACATGAAGCAGACTTGTGCTTTAAACTGCCAGATAATGTAAGCACATTGGAAGGCGCTTTGATTGAGCCTTTGGCAGTGGGCTTCCATGCAGCGATGCAGGGTGGGGCAAGAGCAGGCCAGACTGCAGTGGTCATGGGAGCAGGATGCATTGGCCTTGTGACAATGATGGCATTAAAAGCAATGGGAGTATCCAAGGTATATGTGGTGGATATTATGGAAAAACGGCTTCAGAAAGCGTTGGAATTGGGTGCGGACGGAGTAATCAACGGGAGTCAGACCGATGCAGTGAAAGAGGTAAGGAGACTTACAGATGGAAACGGCTGTGATCTGGCAGTGGAAACGGCAGGTACACAATTAACGACAGTTCAGACCATACATATGACAAAAAAAGGCGCTGTCATTGTATTGGTTGGATACAGTAAGAGCGGTGAAATGACACTGCCTATGAGCCTTGCCCTGGATAAAGAACTGACCTTTAAGACCGTATTTCGTTACCGCCATATTTATCCAATGGCGATTGATGCAGTTGCGGCAGGTAAAGTAAACTTAAAAGGGATTGTGACAGACGTATTTGGTCTGGACGAGGCGCAGAAAGCTATGGATTACAGCGTAAACAATAAAGCGGATATTGTGAAGGCCGTTATTCGTATTGGTGAATAACCCAATGAAAGAGTTTACTGATATGATCAATTTTACAGACAAACCGGGAGAAGGTTAAACTTAACCAATATTATGAGGAGGATGGCAATGGAGCAGAAAAATGTAGATGTAAAAGTGCCGATGATCAGTAAGATTGCTTATGGTATGGGGGATGTGGGGTGTAATTTCAGCTGGATGTTTGTGGGAAATTTTCTGATGATTTTTTATACGGATGTTTTTGGAATTGGAATGGGGGCAGTGGCAGGGCTGATGCTGTTTTCCAGATTCTGGGATGCCATCAACGATCCGGTGATTGGAGGTTTCAGTGATAAGACCCATACAAGATGGGGAAGATACCGTCCCTGGCTTCTGATTGCAGCGCCCCTTACTGCTCTTGTGTTGATGCTGACCTTTTGGGCGCATCCAAATTGGCCGTCCACAGTAAAGATTGTTTATATGGCAATTACTTACTGTATCTTAGTGTTAGGCTATACCTGTGTGAATATTCCTTATGGAACGCTGTGCGGCGCGATGACCCAGAACATAGAAGAACGGGCAAAAATTAATACCTTTCGGTCAGTAAGTGCAATGATTGCCATCGGTATTATTAATATTATAACGGTTCCTTTGATTGGGACACTGGGAAAAGGGGATGACAGACAGGGATACCTTTTGGTTGCTGTTATTTATGGATGTATTTTTGCTCTTTGCCATATTTTCTGTTTTGCCAAAACAAAGGAAGTGGTGGAAGTTCCTGAGAAGGAAAAAATTTCTCTGAAAGTGCAGCTTACATCTGTGGCGAAAAACAAGCCGTATCTGATTGCAGTGGCAGGACAATTTCTGTTTGGAGTTACCCTTTACGGAAGAAATGCAGATGCACTTTACTATTTTACCTATGTGGAAGGAAACCAGGCGTTGTTCAGTACATATTCCCTTTGCATTATCCTTCCTTCGATTATTGGCGCAGCTTGTTTTCCGATTGTATTCCGGCTGACAAACAATAAGGGGCGTTCCGCATCCATATTTGCATTGCTTACTGGAATCAGTATGTTTTGTATGTACTTTTTTACGGCCGGAGAGGCTCCGGTTCCATTTTATCTGTTTTCCTGTTTGGCACAATTTTTCTTTTCTGGATTTAACACAGCGATTTATGCGATAGTGCCGGATTGTGTGGAGTATGGGGAATGGAAAACAGGGCTTCGCAATGATGGTTTCCAGTATGCGTTTATTTCATTGGGAAATAAGATCGGGATGGCTATCGGCACTTCTGCTTTGGCAGCAGTTTTAGGAAGTTTGGGATACATGGCAAACCAGCAGCAAAATCCGGCTGTGGTGGCGGTGATGAAACACTCATTTACAACAATTCCAGGTATATTGTGGATGGTTACAGCAGGGGTCTTATATTTTTACCGCCTGAACAGAAAATCCTACAATAAAATCGTTCAGGAAATTCAGGAGAGGAAGAATAACGGGAAGTAGGAAGGAATATAACCGATTCATCTTGCAAACTTAGGGGTGAGATGAATCGGTTATATGAGTTTGATGGAAAATATATGATGCTCTGTACTTTGTACTCTTGCAATATTCAAAAATTGTCACAAATCCGTAATTTCATCAGAGGCGATGGATTCCCAGTTATCATCAAGCATTTTCATCAGCGCTGAATAGGTGATTTTTTTAGGTGCGATTTTATGGCGAAAAGGGCTGGTATCTGATTTGGCTGTGATCATTATGGTTTGGGATTTGGGCGAAAAGGTTAGTTTGTGTATGTCTGTATAAATTTCACAATCCGATTCACTTAAAATAGCTTGATTCAAATGATCACGAAAATTTTTATTGCCCTTTGCTAGTAGTAAAAAATCATAGGTCATTATCATATCGTTACCTCAACAGGAGCAAATTATAATTTGCATACATCAACCCAGGATGCAAAGCCAGAGTATTTTTCCAACTCCTCAATGGACAGTTCAATGGCCATAGCTCCTCCTTAATAAGAGTAATCTCGTTCCAGCTCTTCTTCTGTTGGGAATTTTGCCTCGTCCTCATCCAGAAAATCACCGGTACATACAAAGCGGAGGAAATCGCCAAAATCCTTGCAGATATACAACCTGGATTCCATGTATTCTCTTATTTCCTCTGCACTTTCCCAGCTCACCCCATCGTCAATCAGCATATCGTATACCCCTTCTTCATGTATGGTGACAATGCCGCCATTCACCAAATCCAGAAATGTGAGATAACCATATACATTGCCAAGTTGAATAAAACCAGCTTTTAAAAAGCAAGGACATTCATCTTGCTGTACCCCTTGCTGTTGTATAAGATTTTCCAGAAATTCTTTTCCGCTATCTCCGGTTATATTGTGCCATTCAAATTCAACGGTCGGACCAATATCAAATTCTGGCCGTGAGACATAGGCATTTTGCTCGCGGGAGAAGGTTTGCCCCCAGGAGTTGGCAAAAGAATCGCCGCAGAAAGAGACAAGGACAGTAATGTCTTCCGGCATTTTATAGCTTAACAGAAATTCGCGGTATGGGGTGGGCAGACAATACCCAAGTCCCTGTTCAATTACCGACAAATCCTGATCAGTGAATGTGGATTCTTCCAAAGGATTTTTCCACAAATGTGGTTCACGCTCTCTTAATAGATTCAGATATTTTTTGGTTGTGGTCATAGAAATCCTCCTCTTTTGGGCAGCTTAACCTGCTGCAATGGGATATGGAAATTTGCCAGTTGTTTATAAAAGGCAACACAGCCTTTATTGGCAGAAAGTAAATTCAGTTTAGCATATTTCTATAACATGTACAAGATAAAAAAATTACTTTTCATTGCGGTTAAAAAATGATATATTGAAGAGAGAAGCATTTCAGATAGAAAGAACAAAGAGCAGATGAACCGATGGATCTTATGGTGTGAAATTCAGCAAAGAGGGGAGAATTACCATGTCTCTTGAAAATTATTTTCCCATATGGGAGAAACTGACATCTGCCCAGCAGGACAAACTGAATGGCTGTGTGATTGACAAATGGTTCAAAAAAGGAGAGTCTGTGCTGCATAGAGAGGGGGATTGCAACGGTCTTTTGTTGATTCAGACTGGCCGGCTTCGAGTGTACATTCTTTCTGAAGGAGGGCGGGAGATAACGATTTACCGTCTTCTGGACATGGATTTGTGTCTGTTTTCCGCATCCTGTATGATGAACAGCATCCAGTTTGATGTGATGGTGAAGGCAGAGAAAGATACCAGGGTTTTTATTATTCCTGCCAAAGTTTATAAGGAAATCATGGAAGAGTCAGCTGTGGTGGCAAATTATACCAATGAAATTATGGCCAGCCGCTTTTCGGATGTCATGTGGTTGATAGAACAGATTATGTGGAAGAGTCTGGACAAACGGGTGGCAGGGTTTCTGATGGAAGAGATGGTTTTGGAGGGGACAATGAAACTCAACCTGACTCATGAAGCCATTGCCAACCACTTGGGAACCCATCGGGAAGTCATTACCCGGATGCTTCGCTATTTTCAGGATGAAGGCATGGTGAAGCTGGCCCGCGGTATGGTGGAGGTGCTGGATTCCAAACGGGTGCAACAGCTTCATGAGGAATAAAAATCAGGATTTTCGGTGAGGATGGGCCTTGCAGATTAACTGGGTCATGGTACCCATGGGACAATAGACACACCAGCTTCGAGGCTTAAACAATGCCATGGTGATCAGACCAAGGACTGTGGAGGTCAACATTACACTGTAAAAGCCAAATGCAAACTGAGCCACACCTGGGTGAAACCGTGTTTCGTGATAGGCCCAGTGCCAAGGCAGTTTAAAGGTCCACAAAAGCGTGACTACCTGTTTCAGACTTCTGGCATCTGTAAAGACCAGATACGTGTTCCAGAGCATTTGCAGAAACATAACAAGGAAAAAGGACAGAAATCCGTAGCGGAACCATTTACTTTTCATCCATTTGGGAATGTCTTTTTTTCGGGACAGTCCAAAGGAACCTCCCAACAGTCCAAACAGCTGTCCCCTGCCGCAATAGCGGTTGCAGTATCCTTTGTTTCCTTTTGTCAGAGAGATGATCAGAGGGATGAAAAAGCAAAGTAAACCCAGCCACGCAAAAAGGATGTTGAAAAATCCCAGGATAAGGTAGGTCATAGATACCACCCATAAATAATCATACCATTTCTTTTTCATCTTCCACCTCCTGAATGACAATCACAGATGCAGGACATTCTTTGGCACATTTGCCGCATCCCACACATTTGTTAAAATCTACTTTTGCTGCAATGCCTTTTGGGACCTGGATTGCAGCCATGGGACATACTTTGACACAGCAGCCGCAGGCTACGCAGAAGTTTTCATCTACCAGTGCCTTTCTTTTTTTCCTTTTTTTGGTTTCCATATGTATTCCTCCTAAAACAGTTCCATTTTATTATAAATGCTGGGAGAAAATTGTCTGTGATGTTGTTACAGAAAGATTGTTACTGTAGCGAAGGATTCTGAATAAAGCAGGGAACTTTATTGAAGGGAAAAAATTTTCGTGTTAAAATGTATTTTAGGAAAAGGTTTGGGCAATGAATGGGGAAAGAAGGGAAGTGAGACTATGGCAAGAACAGTGGGTATTGGTTATCAGGATTTTGAAACGGTTCGAAGGGAAGACTATTTTTATATTGACAAAACCCATTTTATAAAGGAATGGTGGGAGGGAGGAGATCAGGTAACGCTGATTGCCCGTCCGAGAAGATTTGGGAAAACATTGACCATGAGTATGACAGAGGCATTTTTTTCTGTCCGGTATGAGGGAAGAGAGGATTTGTTTCAGGGGCTTGGTATATGGAAGAGTGAGAAGTTTCAAAAGATGCAGGGAAAGTATCCGGTGATCAATCTTTCCTTTGCCAACATAAAAGAAACAAATTATGATATGGCACACAGAAAAATTTGTCAAACTTTGGCCAATCTGTATCAGGAATGTGAATTTTTGCTGAATACGGAAATTCTTGGAGATAGAGGAAAGGGTTTTTTTCAATCGGTATCGGAAGAAATGGATGATATGACAGCTACTATGGCTCTCCATCAACTGTCAATCTATTTGTCTCGCTATTACAATAAAAAAGTAATCATTTTATTAGACGAATATGACACTCCTATGCAGGAGGCATATGTAAACGGATATTGGGAAGAATTGTCTGTTTTTATCAGGAACCTGTTTAATTCCACTTTTAAGACCAATCCCTACTTAGAGCGGGCGATAATGACGGGAATTACAAGAGTGAGTAAAGAATCGATCTTTTCGGATTTGAATAATCTGGAAGTGGTGACTACAACTTCTGGAAAATACGTGGACTGCTTTGGATTTACAGAGGAGGAGGTATTTGCGGCTCTGGATGAATACTGCTTGTCTGATAAGAAGCAGGATGTAAAAAGCTGGTATGATGGTTTCACTTTTGGAAATCAGAGGGAAATTTATAATCCATGGTCCATTTTGAATTTTTTGGATAAGAGAGAGTTTGGGACTTACTGGGCTAATTCCAGTTCCAACAGTCTGGTAAGCAAGCAGCTTCGGGAAGGCGGGAAAGGGATCAAACAGGATTTTGAACAATTGATGAGGGGAACGTCCATAAAGGTGGAAATGGATGAGCAGATCATTTATAACCAGCTGTCAGGAAAGAAAAACGGGATTTGGAGTTTGCTGCTTGCCAGCGGATATTTGAAAGTGCATCGATATCAGACCTGGATGACGGAGTGTGGTGAATGGAAGCAGGAATATGAACTGATGTTGACAAATCTGGAAGTGCGTCTGATGTTTCGGTCCATGATACATGACTGGTTTGCCCAGACAGATGATGATTATAATGATTTTGTGAAAGCGCTGTTGTCTGGAGATGTGAAAGCCATGAATATGTATATGAATAAAATAACATTGACAATGTTTCGTTATTTTGATACAGGAAAAAAGCCGTCCTGGGAGGAACCAGAGCGCTTTTATCATGGTTTTATTTTGGGTTTGATGGTGGAATTGTCAGATCGGTATGTTTTGACATCCAACCGGGAGAGCGGGTTTGGCAGGTATGATGTGATGCTGGAACCAAGAAACATAAAGGATGGTGGAATGATTCTGGAATTTAAGGTGCAGGATTCTGAGGAAAAGGAACTAAGGGATACTGTGGAGGCGGCCCTTGATCAGATTGACGAGAAGAGATATGATATTATGCTTTTGGAAAAAGGGGTTGCCAGGGAGAAGATACGTAAGTATGGATTTGCGTTTTGTGGGAAAAAGGTTTTGATTGGGGAAAGATGACGTGGATAGCAGGTGGGATTTACTGGAGAATTAATGCAAGGCGGAAAGGATAAAAGCAAAATGGATAACAACACAATACGAAGAATTGCTATGGAGCAGTCTGCTTATGAATGTAACTGCACATGGGAGGATTTTTTATCAGATGAAAACAACGTTCATCTATCGGTTGCCACAGATAAGGCCAGGAAATATCTGGAACTTCCCCATATCTGTAATTTTGTATCCTATGGTACCAATATTGTGGCTGCAGGGCAGGAGGAACTTCTTCCGGAAATGGAGCGGTTTCTCCATTCTGTCACTGACATTGAAAAATGTTTTGAGACACCAGTATTGTATTTGATCAATAAGATCCTGGAAAAGGCGGACGGGAGGATCTGCTTTATGGCAGATTATTTTCTTCCGGATCTGGATCAGGTGTTTCGCCTTGATCTTCCCTGCACATATGAGCTAAAGGTGATGGAAGCCGCTGAATTTGAGGAGTTGTATATTCCAGAATGGAAGAATGCTTTGTGTGCGGACCGAAAGCATCTGGACCGGTTAGGCGTGGGCGCTTTTGATCAGGGAAAGCTGGTGGGACTGGCAGGTTGTTCTGCAGATTGTGATACTATGTGGCAGATTGGTGTGGATGTCCTTCCAGAATATAGAAGGAAAGGGATTGCGTCTGCTCTTACAAACCGGCTTGCCAGAGAGACTTTTGACCGGGGATACATTCCCTTTTACTGTGCCGCTTGGTCCAATGTGAAGTCTGTGAAAAATGCAATCCGAAGCGGTTTTAGACCAGGGTGGGTGGAGGCAACAGCAAAGAGGAATGATTTTATTTCCGCGATCAATGAGCCAAGTGCCGTGTTTGCAGCGGGGGATTTGAATCTTACAGCACAACGGTCCAAATAAGAATGTTAAATACCCTCTAAAATTGGTATCTCAATCTGAACAATGTAATCTTCCACCTGGTCAATGACAATTTCATTGATTCCTTTTTCATAGGAAAAGCCGGTCAGGGTTAGATTTTGGCTGCGGGCATAGGTAAGGATAGCTTCATACCGCAGAGGAAGCTGGTCCCATCTGCCTTTGTGAAAGGCTCTTATATAGTTTCCTTTGGGCTGTATATGCAGCCCTTTTTTATTGGTAAGTGAGGGTATTTGGATAAACAGTTTGGTGTAATGGTCAAAATTGCCTTTTTTCAGGGAATCAACTGGTATCATGGAGCCATAAGAGGCATCATGAAGGCGTTCTAAGTGATACCGGGCGGTTTCGGCTGTGACCATTTCTACTTCTTTTTCAAAAGGGGTGTTTTTGTCAATGTCTACGGTTATCAGATATTGTTTCTCTTTTTCAACGATTGTAATTTCTGACAAATCTATAGTCAGCAAGGTATCCATATTTTTACAATGATTGGTTATGGTTTTCTCAAGGGCCTGAAGGTGAAGAATCTGTAACTTTAAGTCTGCTGACTTTTCTTCTAAGAGACGTTTGAGATTTTGCGCTGAGCGATTTTTCATAAATGTTTGAATCTCATGGATGGACACATCCAACTCCCGCAGCAAAAGAATGGTTTCTAAAATGGGGCTTTGATGGTAATTGTAATAGCGGTAGCCGTTTTCTGGATTTATGAAGGCTGGATGAAACAAACCAATCTCATCATACCACATAAGTGTCTTTTTGTTGATTCCATGAAGTGCTGCAAATTGACCGATGGTGAGCAGTTTAACATTCTTTTCCATAGTGATGGTATCTCCTGAAGTTTTCACTTAAAAATGGAAGTATTTTTGAAAATTTATTTATTGACTGTACAGTTACTGTATGGTTTATGATACTACATATCACAAAAAAATACAAGGACGCCGGAAGAAAAACTGCCAGAGCGTGTCAGAAAAGAGGAGAATATGGAAAATCAAAATGTGTATTGGAAACCGGTTACTCTGAAGAATATTTTAAAGTTTGCTGTCCCAACCATTGCCATGACGGTGTTTATGTCTTTTTACACCATGGTGGATGGTTTGTTTGTGTCAAATCTGATCGGGACAAATGGGCTGTCTGCCATTAATCTGACTGCACCTGTGATTCAGCTGGTCACGGCCATATCTACCATGCTTGCCACTGGGGGAAGCGCTGTGATTATGAGAAAAATGGGTGAAAAAAAGGAGGAGGAAGCCAGAGAGGATTTTACTTTTCTGATTCTTGTAAATGTGTTTGTTGGGATTGTTATGTGTGGTTTGGGATATGTGGTAATGGGTCCGGTGTTTTCAGGAATGAATCTTTCCCCGGAAGTATATGGGTATTGCGTAGCCTATTTAAGCCGTTATCTGTTGTTTACGGTTCCCATTTTGCTGATGAACAATTTTACCCTTTATATGATTGCTAGTGAGAAGGCGGCGCTTTCTCTGGTCTGTTCTGTGGCAGGGGGTGTCTTGAATATGATTCTTGACTATGTGTTTCTTGCCGTGTTTTCCATGGGAATTAGCGGCGCAGCCATTGCTACAGGGCTTGGGTATTCGGTGACAGCTGTTGTGGGGCTTGTGGTTTTTGGTCAAAAGAAAAGTCTTTTGCATTTTAAAAAGCCGGTATTTCGGTGGAAAGTTCTTTTTCAGGCAGCTGCAAACGGAAGTTCTGAGATGGCTACAGCTCTTGTGACTGGAATAATCACCATGATGTTTAACTGGACCATGCTCCGGTATGCCGGGGAGGATGGGGTTGCATCGGTTACGATTATTATGTATGTGCTGATGTTTGCAAGCTCTCTTTACACAGGGTATTCTTATGGGGTTGCGCCTATGATTAGTTTTTATCATGGGGAAAAGAATGGTGAGAAGTTGAAAAAAGTAATTGGGGTCAGCTTGCGGGTGATTGGAATGATTTCACTGCTGACGGTTGCAGGGTCCTTTTTTCTTACAAAGCCTCTTGTATCCATCTTTGCCCGTCCAGAACATCCGGTATATGATCTGGCAGTGACCGGAAACCGAATTTGTACTATAGCTTTGTTTTTTATTGGTTTTAATATTTTTGCCAGCGGGCTGTTTACTGCATTATCCAATGGAATCGTGTCGGCTGTACTTGCCTTCTCCCGATCTTTTGTGTTTATGATGATTACCATGCTGGCGCTGCCTGCAGTGCTGGGATTGAATGGTATTTGGCTGGCAACCCCTGTGGCAGAGCTTATGGCCCTTTTCTTGTCCGGGTATATGTTTTATAAGTATAAGAAGAAGTATGGATATTAAGGAATGGTTTGGAACTGGGATTTGCTTGCTTTTATTGGACTTTGGGGTATAATGAATGGTAATACTAGATTAGATAAGGAGAGAAAATGTATAAAAATATTGCAAAACAGACCAAACTGTTGTTAAAGGATCTGGTTGCCTACCAGGACGGCCAGGTGGTGAGCAAAACTCTGGTGCAGAATGACAAGGTAAGTATGACTCTTTTTTCCTTTGATAAAGGTGAGGAAATTTCTACTCATGCTTCTGGCGGGGATGCGATGGTAACTGTGCTGGAAGGCGTGGGAAGATTTACAGTGGATGGTCAGGTATTTCTCCTAAAAGAAGGGGAAACTTTGATCATGCCTAAAGATATTCCTCATGCTGTGTATGGGGAAGAGCGGTTTAAAATGCAGCTTATGGTTTCTTTTTGAGAAGTGTTAAATGAGAGACAGAGTGAAGGAATCAAAATACGGATATAAGAATGACTGAACAAGAATGAAAAAACCCTTGAATCCACTGGACTCAAGGGTTTTTTGAAAATCGGGGCAACAGGATTTGAACCTGCGACCTCTCGGCCCCCAGCCGAGCGCGCTACCAAGCTACGCCATACCCCGTTTATCTTCTGAAACGAATGCGTTTCAACCGACTTTGCTATTATAACAGATATTTTTCATTTTGAAAAGAGGTTTACAACAGATTTTTTATTTGTTATCATATTATTGGTAACAGTTCACACGCGTCTTGTTGAGAGTTTGAAAAAAATGTCGAAAAGACTGGGGGAAAATTTGTGCATTCTGAATAAATTTTACAAAAAGAAGTTGGGATGAACCCAATTGCGGCTTGATTTTTCGTATAAAATGACATAGCATGGAAGAAACTCGATAGAACGGGACATGAATTTTGGACGACAACAGATACTGGCAGGAGGGAAGAGGATGAATTACACAGGAAAGGGTCTGGTTTGTTTTGATATGGATATGACTCTTTTGGACCACAGGGACTGGAAGATTCCGGACAGTGCCAGAAAGGCAGTAGAATTGCTGCGGGGAAACTATTACATTGCCATTGCCACTGGGCGGGATATGGATGCCAAATACAGTGAAGGGCTTTCCGAACAGGTACAGCCAGATGGAATCATCCATTTAAACGGGACAAAGGTTACTGTGGATGGGGAAATGATCTACGAACATCGGATGAGCCGGGATTTGGTGGAGCGGATTTTAAAGTTTTCCCAGGGACAGGATTTTGCCGTAGGTATCAGTGTGGGAGCGGAGGATTATTTTATGAATCCGGAATATGTGACCCGCCATGATATAATTCGCTGGGGACAATCCAATCGGTGTTTCCGGGCCCCATGGAAGCTTCTTGATATCCCGGTGCGGACGATGGCCTATATTGGGGAAGAGCCAGGTGCAAAGCGGATGGAGGAAGCATTTCCAGAGCTGAAGCTGCCGATGTTTTCCAGCCGGAAAGGAGCGGACGTGGTGGAAAAGTCGGTTTCCAAGGCAGAGGGAATGAAGCAGCTGTGCAGCTATTTTGGGGTGCCTCTTTCCTGCACGGTGGCATTTGGGGACAGCATGAATGATTATGAGATGATTCAGATGGCAAAGATTGGGATTGCCATGGGAAACAGTGTGGGGAAACTAAAGGAGGCGGCGGATTATGTGACCAGTTCCATCGGAGAAGATGGGATATGGAGCGCTTGCGAACATTTTGGATTGTTTTAAATTTTAAAGCTTGCTGTTGCCGGATTTTTTGCAATACGGTTTTGGATTGATTGGAAATGGATTGTGCTTGCAGGGAGCATTTTATAAGTATTTGCAAGGCCGTATACAGAAAATCGTGGGAATGGCTGGATATAAAATATTACCAAACAATGGGGAAGGATGGAATGTGTTATGGCACAAAATTATGATCTGATTGTAATTGGAGCCGGTCCGGGCGGTTATACGGCTGCGCTGAAGGCGGCGGGATTTGGCATGAAGGTGGTTGTGGTGGATGAGGAGAAGTTAGGAGGGGTTTGTGTAAATCGGGGATGCATTCCCACAAAAGCTCTTTTACATGCCTCCAATATTTTTGCTACCATGCAGCATTGTGATGTGTTTGGCGTGTCCACGGATTTTATTTCTTTTGATTTTACAAAAATGCAGGAATATAAGAGGCATTCGGTTCATCAGTACCGGCGAGGAATTGAGAAGCTGTTTGAAGACAATCATATTGAGTTTATAAAAGGAACGGCAACGATTCGCAGGCAGAATACGGTGGAGGTGACAGGGGAAGAGGGCAGAGAATATCTGAAGGGGAAATATATTATCATTGCCACAGGCGCCCGTCCGGTGATTCCGGATATTCCTGGTATTGATCTACAGGGAGTCAGTAACAGCGACCGGATTTTAGCTGCGCAAAACTGGAATTATGACCGGGTAGTTATTATGGGAGGGGGAGTGATCGGGGTAGAATTTGCCACGATTTTCCAGGCGTTGTGCTCTAGTGTCACCATTGTGGAAAAAGGCTCTCATCTTCTTGGTCCGATGGACACTGAGGTGGCGCTGGCGCTGCAGAATCAGCTTGAGGAAAAGGGCATTACAGTTTTGTGTAATTCTGTAATTGAGAAGATTGAGGAGATGGGGGATGAGGATGGTCTGGCTTGTCAGGTGACAAATGAGAAGACAAAAGAAACGTCCCGGATTCGCGCAACACAGGTGATTGTGGCAATCGGACGCAGACCGTATATGGATCGGCTTTTGGGGGAAGATGTTTCTCTGGATATGGAAGATGGCCGATTAGTGGTAGACGGAGATTTTATGACCAGCGAGAAGAATATTTATGCCATTGGTGATGTAATTTCCAAGACTCAGCTGGCTCATGTATCCATGGCTCAGGGAACTTATGTGGTGGAGAAACTGGCGGGAAAACCCCACAGCATTCAGCTGGAGGCAGTGCCCAACGGCATGTATGTGTCTTTGCCTATAGTACCCAGCTGTATCTATACTGTTCCGGAGATTGCCACTGTAGGGATTACGGAACAGGCTGCCACGGCTTTGGGCATGAAGGTGCGCTGCGGCATTTACAATATGAATGACAACGGAAAATCGATCATTACCCACAAGGGGGATGGGTTTATCCGAATGATTTTTGAGGCTTATTCCAATACCATTGTGGGAGCACAGATTGTTTGTCCGCGGGCTACGGATATGATTGGAGAGATGGCTACAGCTATTGCCAATGGGTTGACTGCAAAGCAGCTGTCTCTGGCTATGCGTGCTCATCCTACATACAGTGAAGGAATTGCAGCCGCCATTGAAGATGCTATGAGGGAGAAGGAGCAGGGATGATGAACAGAATTGCAAAGAGAATCGGACAGCTGCAAAAGATGATAAGGGAACGGAGAATCGACGCTTATCTGGTACCCACCTCAGATTACCATGAGTCGGAATATGTGGGGGCGCATTTTGCCTGTCGGGAGTATATTACAGGTTTTACTGGTTCTTCCGGCACTGCATTGATTGAGAAAAATAAGGCAAAGCTTTGGACGGACGGGCGGTATTTTGTGCAGGCAGCAGCAGAACTTGAAGGAACTGGCGTGGAACTGATGAAGATGGGAGAGCCAGGGGTGCCGACTTTGGAGGAATATCTGGAGCAGAATCTTCCCTTTGGAGGAATCTTGGGATTTGACGGAAGGGTGATGAATGCCCGGATGTGTGAAGATCTTCAGAAGCGTTTGGAGGATAAAAATATTTCTTTTGCCAGCACAGAGGCTTTGATTGGGTCTTTATGGGAAGATCGTCCGGAACTTCCCAAGGAGAAGGTATGGATTTTGGAGGATTCTTATGCAGGCCGGTCTGCCAGGGAAAAAATTGCCGAACTTCGTCAGGAGATAAAAAAGGAACATGCCACGGTTCATATTCTCACCACTCTGGATGATATTGCATGGCTGTTTAATATTCGTGGAAATGATATTCCTCATAATCCGGTGGCTCTTTCTTATGCAGCAGTGACAGAAAAGGAGATTTTTCTGTTTATCAGTCTGGAGGCTGTGCCGGAGAATGTGCGGACGTATCTGGAAGAGCTGGGAGTGACCCTTTCTCCTTATCAGGATATTTATACTTATGCTCAGGATTTGTGCCATGAGCGGGTGCTTCTGGAAAAGGGAAAGGTGAATTATGGGATTGTCAATTATTTGGCGGAGAATAATCGTTTGATTGACAAGATGAATCCTACAGTTATGAAAAAAGCTCAAAAGACGGCTGTGGAGATTGAGAATCTCAAGAAGGCTCATATTCGGGACGGGGTTGCCATGACAAAATTCATCTACTGGATGAAACACAATATTGGGAAGATTCCTATGACTGAGTGTAGTGTGGCAGACCATTTGAGACAACTTCGCAGAGAACAGGGAGCATTAGATGAGAGCTTTACAACCATATCGGCTTATGGAGCCAATGCTGCTATGTGTCATTATCATGCTGTGAAGGAAAGCTGCGCCACATTACAGCCGTCAGGATTGTATCTGATTGATTCCGGCGGACAATATTTGGAGGGAACTACGGATATTACCCGGACCATGGCCCTGGGACCAGTGACGGATGAGGAGCGGGAGCATTATACGTTGGTGCTTATGAGTATGCTGCGGCTGGGACATGTAAAGTTCTTGGAAGGGTGCAGCGGGCTTAGTCTGGACTATGTGGCCAGAGAGCTGATGTGGAAGAGAGGGCTGAACTATAATCATGGAACAGGTCATGGAATCGGCTATCTTTTAAATGTCCATGAGAGACCTGTGGGGATTCGGTTTAAAACGGTTCCGGAGCGGCAGGATGGGGCGGCTTTTGCGCCGGGGATGGTCTGTTCCGATGAGCCGGGAATCTATATTGAGGGAAGCCATGGCATTCGCACAGAGAATCTTCTGTTTTGCAAGGAGGAGGAAACAACTCAATATGGGCGGTTCTTTTCCTTTGAGTACCTGACGATGGTTCCCATTGATTTGGGGCCAGTGGATGTGTCTTTGATGGAAGACCGGGATATTGTTTATTTGAATGAGTATCATAGTCAGGTGTATGAAAAAATCGCTCCCCATCTTAATGAGGAAGAGTCCCGGTGGCTGCGGGAGGTGACGCAGCCATTGGTTTGGTAGAGACACACTCTAATTACTGGGTGGATGGGTTATACTAGTACATCGTTGCATTAATCCTGAAGTAAATAGTGCTTGATATTCGTGTCAGCTGTGCGTCTGCGAAGCGATGGCGTAGTGGGGCCTACGGCTAGCTTCGCAGGCGTGCAGATGGCGCGGATAGCGAGTGCTATTTACTCGGGAATTAGTGCAATGATGTACTAGATCAGTTTTATGGAAGGTCTACCAAAATGTAGGAATGATGAATTGCAGGAAGGAATTTTTCCAGCAGATCGGAAGTGGCGATTTTTAAGCTGGAGGTATTGATGCAGGGATGGCAGCCAATCCATTCATGGCAGTCAATTACGGATTTGTCAATGAGCAGCTGTACCCGATTTTCCCAATCGTTCATTAACCCCAAAACACTAACCGAACCTGGAGTAATATCTAAAAATTGTTGCATAGGTTCTGGTTCTGCAAAGGACAGCCGTGAACTGCCAATTTGTTTGGAAAGGACGGCTGTCCTGAATTTTTTTGTTCCAGGAAGCATGAGAAGGTAAAATTTTGTTTTCTGTCCATTACACAGAAAGAGATTTTTACAAATCTCAATTCCCAGACGTTTATCAATATCCTGACAGTCCTGAATGGTGGCAGTGGGGGAATGGTCAATCCTCTGGTAAGAGATTCCTAACTGGTCTAAAAGATCATATGTACGCAGCTCTTTTGGCAGACGGCCAGCAGGGTCCTGGGGCCTGTTGGTATATAAATTGGGATCTATGAAAAAAGAAGCGGCAGTTGTGTTCATAAACGGGTCCTCCTGATGTTTTTGTTGAATGATAAATGGATATGGAATTATATTATAGCTGGTGCGGGGGGAATTGCAAGGGATTTTTGTGATTTTTGATGGCGGGGGAGATGGGATGGATATGGATATAGATAGAGAGTGGAAGAGCTGGGGATGCAATGGCTGGAAGTGGAACTGATAGGGGTTGGAATGGATAGGGAGATTGTAGTTGAATTAAATTACTATGGAATGAAAGTCTGGCAAAGTTTTAGGTTGACTTATGTGGTTTGGGCGTTGGGATTGAGAATAAGTAAAGAGAGATTTTGTGGAAAAGTGTGAAGAGCGGGAGGCAGATATGAACATGGCAGAAGGGCAGAGATTTGAGAACAAAAGAAAACAAGAGGAAGTGATAGGAAAAAGTGGTCCAGGTAAAGAGAAAAGGGTGGCAGTTAGAGGAAAGGGAAGAATGGTTCAAGAAAAAGATGAGATTATTAGAGAAAAAAATAGATTGGATAAAGAAAAAAGAGGAATCGTTAAAGGAAAGAGCAGATCGGATAAAGAAAAAAGTGAAATCATTAGAGGAAAGAGCAGATTAGACACAAAAAAAGGTGAAACCGTTAGAGAAAAGAGCAAATCAGACAAAGAAAAGCGTGGAATCGTTAGAGAAAAGAACAGGCCAGATAGAGAAAAAAATAAGGCGGTTATAGGAAAAGTTGGAGCAGATCAAAAGCAAAGTGATTTGTGTTCAATATTTCCTCTTTGTGGAGGTTGTCAGTATTTGAACCTTTCTTATGAAGAACAACTGAAGATGAAGCAAAATCAGCTTCAGAAATTACTGGGACATTATTGCAGGGTGTATCCGATTGTGGGAATGGAGGTTCCGTTTCATTACCGGAATAAAGTTCATGCAGTGTTTGGCTATCAGAAGGGACAACCAGTAACCGGTGTTTACCAGGAAGGGACCCATAATCTGCTTCCTGTGGAGGAATGCAGAATAGAAGATAAAAAGGCAGCAGAAGTTATTCGCACGATTCGGGAATTGGTGAAGTCTTTTAAAATCCGCACTTATGATGAGGACCGGGGAGTTGGACTTTTGCGTCATGTTCTGATTCGCCGGGGATTTTCAACAGGAGAGCTGATGGTGGTTTTGGTGACGGCTTCCCAGATGTTCCCTTCCAAGAATCATTTTTCAAAAGCTCTTCTCAAAAGACATCCTGAAATTACAACGATTGTGCAGAATATTAACGGCCGGGATACCAGCATGGTTTTGGGAGAACGGGAACAGGTATGGTTTGGGAAAGGTTATATAGAAGATGAATTGTGTGGATGTCGTTTTCGTATTTCATCCAGATCTTTTTATCAGATCAATCCGATACAGACAGACAAATTGTATAAAAAAGTTATGGAGCTTGCTGGATTGGCCGGTCAGGAGACTTTACTGGATGCTTATTGTGGAATCGGTACTATGGGGATTATTGCGGCTCCAAATGCGGGGCAGGTAATAGGGGTGGAACTGAATCAGGATGCGGTGGAGGATGCAGTGATAAATGCCAGATGCAATCACATTTCTAATATTCGGTTTTACTGTAAGGATGCTACAAAATTTATGATGCAAATGGCAGCAAAAGGGCAGCAGGTGGATGTGGTATTGATGGACCCGCCTCGTACTGGAAGTACAGAGGAGTTTATTCAGGCTGTGAGGGCTGTGAAGGCAAAGCGGGTGGTGTATGTGTCTTGCGGTCCGGATACATTGGCAAGAGATTTGAAGGAATTTCAGCGGATGGGGTATCAGGCGGAAGGGGCCTGGGGGTATGATTTGTTTCCTTTTACTCGGCACGTTGAGGTAATAATAATGATGCAACTAGTGGAAAAATGAAGAAATTGACACTCTAAACCACAACATCTTGTGGTTTGAGGGCAAAAATTGGCAAAAAAATCAACCAATTTTTGCCCTATTTTTTTGCCCGATTTTATAGATGCATAGGGGTGAAAAACGGTTTTGGAGAAGATTTGGAGAAAAATGGCAGGCAGAAAAGGAGGGTATGGGGAAAGGGACCTGTAGCAAAATATGGAACCAAATGCAGAGTAAAAAAGAGAAATATTCACAGCAGGGAAATACCTGCGAATGGATACGGGACAGATTAATAATGGAGGAGGAACAAGACGGGATGGAATACAGACTGTTATCTGAGGGCGGTGCTTATTTTTGGAATAAAGCGCCGCCCTTAAAACATGGATTAAAGATAAAGACAGGAGAGATGGTGGACTATGAACAGGTATATGATGACCTGACGCAGGCTCAAAAAAGCATAAGTTTATTCATGAAGTCAGAATGCATTACGGAAACGGAGAAAGAAGCGTTGAAGAAATCACTGGAACTGGTAGAGGAAGCAAAGGAGAACTGCAGGCTTGTGCAGGAAGAGCATATAAATTCTTTGATCGCACAGAGCATGAATTAAAAGGCAGCATCTGATGACAAAGACGGAAAATGCAGATGAATCTGTAAGGCGGCGTTTATTTTAGAAAAAGAATAGGCGCCGCTTTTTTATTGGAAAGAGCAGAAAAAAGACAGGGAGGAAACAGGATGTCAGTATTATTTTGCAGCAGCCTGCATCTGTGCATGCTGGAGATGCAGATGCAGCAGCCGCCGGGCTACCGGCCGCGGGGAGGAGGAATCAGCGTCATGAACGAGGCGGAGAGGAAAAGCAGGGGAAACTATTCGGAGATTGTGGACTGCGTCATCAGCCGGATGCAGATGGAGCATTTAAAAAGAAGGGTGCGGGAAATCTTTCCGGGAACAGGGGAGGAAATCAAAGACCTTATCAACCTTACATACAGCATGAAAGGACTCTCCCTTATCACGGACTTTTCCGATGCGCAGCAGGTCGGGAAACGTCTTTACATGGATGAAAACACCGCAGTATCAGAGGAGGAAAGCAAGCATATAAATTTTGCGGAGTATGGTGAAAAGGCGCTTGCGGAAGGTGGGTGCAGAATCCTGCCCTATGGCGTTCTTGTAGTGCATGGTTTTGAAATGCAGCAGATATATAACGGCAGGACTTTTCACGAGTACCTGTATGATGCGGATAAGACAGTGGCGGTTCTGGAAATGAAAAATAAGGCAGGGGACAGGGATTACCTGTACATGCCCACGGATCTCTCCGGCGTAAACATGATGAAGGAAAGGCTTAAGATACTGGATTTACGGGAGTGCAGCGTGGAAGACATCCATAACGTCAGGCTGCCTGAAAGCCTTGTGCCAAAGCCGGGGAAGCTCGGGTGCGCCGAAGAGCTGGCCTATTTCAATGAGATGTGCCAGAATGTATGCCGGTTCGATGAGGAAGAGATGAAGCGGCTTGCTATGGCAGCTGAATTTGTCGGTGCAAAAAAGTATACGGACATCACATATGTGGCGAAATGCCTGAATGAGTTTGACATTACGCCGTCCGTGCATAATGATGAGGAGTATGGAAAATTTCTTGTGACGCAGTCAGGACTGTTTGAAGTGGATGAGCTTCTGCTTCCCCACATTGATTATGCCGGATTTGCTGCTGACAAGAGAAGCGGGACACTCGGGGAGAGCGGGTATGTCCCGGGAGGATTCGTGGGTGTGGAAAAAGGAATACAGGAGTTTCTCGGATATAAAGGGGAGTTTGCGGAACGGCTGGAAAAGGACGGGGACTGTTATGAAAAGTTCTGCCTGTACAGTCCGCTGAAAGGAATGCTTACTGCGGGCGAAGAAGAGGATGAACTCTGTGGAGACGCGCTGGTTCCCCGGAATTTCTTTTCGTGTTTTCGTAACAGAATTTGACAAAAACGGAAAAATCAGCTCCGTTTTGCAGTGATATACGAACGGTTTCAAAAAATGCCAAACTTCCCGGCAATTACTTTTCCCCTTACTACCTACTACGGGAAAAAAGGAAATTTTGGCAATGTTTTCCGAAAGTATTTGAATTATTTTATTGCGGTGCAAAATCCGGCTTGGTTTTGGGCGCAAAAAACAGGAAACCTTTTCTTGAAAAACTTTTCTTCTGTGAGGTATTCAAAGGATATTTCCCTTTGCCGCCGTTTATCCCTATCACGCCATGCGTTGATTGCTGCATAGTGTATGACAACTCTGCAAAAGGCGTTAAATGTGTATTTCAAATAACATTATTGTATTAGCCAATTTTTGTTATTGCTTCTTTTGCCCATAAAGAGTTTTTCATAATTGCTCGTCCTACGCCAATTAAATCAGCTTCACCATTTTTTAATAATAATTCTGCCATATCAGCTTCTGTAATTCCCCCGGTTAATATAACAGGTATATTTACAACTGCTTTTGCAGCTTGTGTAATCTCACTGAAATACCCCTGTTCTTTATAATCAGGTCTTACAAATCCGCAAAAACCGCCGGAAATATCCAACAGGTCAACTCCTGCATGTTCCAATAATTTTGCCGCCGCGATACTGTCTTGTAAAGTAGAGCCGCCGTCCATGTAATCACAAGCCCCCAATCTGATAGCAATAGGAAAATTATCACCAACTGCATTACGGACTGACTTTATAATCTCCTTGTGTAATTTTAGCCGTCCATTAAGCGTTTGTGCATTATATTCGTCTGTACGTTTGTTGGTTAATGGAGAATAGAATTGATTTAACAAATATCCGTGTGCAGAATGAATTTCTACTCCGTCAAATCCAGCTTGTTTTGCCCGTATGGCTGCATTGGTAAAATCATGGATTACTTTGTGAATATCAGCCAAGGACATTTCCAATGGGATAAAGCCTGTTTTCGGCATTGGATATGCACTTGCTCCATAAACAGCCTTTCCAGTAGTTTCACTGTTGGCGGCGCCTCCCGCATGACTGATTTGTGCCATAACTTTTGTGCCGTTTTCATGTATCACTGTTGTAAGTTCTTTTAATCTGGTGATGCTGGTGTCATCTGCTATGGAAATTTGTCCTTTTCCAGCTTTTCCTTCGAGATTAACATAGGAATGTTCTGTGATAATTAGTCCAATATATCCACCAAAGGATTTTTCGTGGTAATAATCACAAATTTGCTTTGTTACCTGTCCGTCATCGGTTGCCTTTGCCGTAGCCATAGGCGGCATGACAAGGCGATTTTTTATCGTTAAATCGCCTATTTTGATTGTAGGCTTTAGCCTGTTGAGCATGTAGGAGTTTTTCGCTGATCCGAAAAACGGAGACATGCGAAACAAAAAACCACCCGCTATGCGGGTGCGCGACAGAA
>QXWR01000131.1 GCA_009911065.1 Clostridiaceae bacterium
AAGCAATTTGGTGAAATGTCAAGAGGAAAATAAAAAAGATTTTCTGGAAGAAGGGTAACTTTAATAGACCTACTGTCCAAAAAGAACGTAAGTTCTGCATTCGTTATGGATTACCTACTCTTTTCCACAGAGTAGAGTCTGCCATTGGCCAGCAGTCCAAAAAGCATACGTATCAGTTTACGGGAAGTCAACGCGAGTGCACGTTTGTGCTGATGGGTTCTCACCTCAGCAAATTTCTTGTCATAAAAGGCTTTGTACTCCGGGCAGTGCTGCATCACGCTCCCGGCAGCTTCGATCATGTAATACCGCAGGTAGCGGTTGCCGGCTTTGTTCATGGGCGTATCTTCTGCCTCGAACTCCCCGGACTGGTTCTCCCTCCAGACAATGCCGCAGTATTTGGCAAGGGCATCGTTGCTCTTAAAGCACTTGATGGTGCCAAGCTCAGCAAGTATGCCGCTGGCGTAGACCGGGCCGATGCCGGGGACGGAGGTCAGTATCTGGTACTCCGTGGGGTTAAGGCCCTTTACGGCCCTCTGGATTGCGGCGTTTATGGCCTTAAGTTCTTTTTCGAAGGCGCTGATGCAGTTGAAGGAACAGCCAATCGAAACGGTCAGTGGCTCGTAAAGGCACTGGTCCAGCCGGTAGGAGTCCTGTGCGGCCTTCTGGAGCAGATAAGTGGCCTGTTCCGGGTCGGCGATCCGCCCACGGCTTTTGGAGCTGATGAAAGCAACCAGCTCATCTACGGATGCGTCCACGATGTCTTCTGTGGAAAGGTAGTCCGTCAGGACTGCTTCGGCCGTGGCGCCATACTTGTCAGAGAAAGGATGCTCGTCTTTCTTGAGCATGGCAAATTCGCTGAACTTAAGGAAAATGTTGTTCAGCATGTAGGTCTTCTCCCTGGCGATGCATTCCGTGATATGGAGCCTGTGCCTGGTAAGCCGTTGGAGGGCGAGGTACTGTGCGCCCCTCCAGGGTTCCGTATGGATGCGCCCTACCCTTGCAAAATCAGCAATGACAAAGGAGTCAATGCCGTCGTTCTTGTCAAGGGAGTTAAAGGATTTCTTATACTGCTTTACCTCATTGGGGTTGAGGCAGTAGACCTTTGTAGAAAAAGGAGCCAGCTTTTCGGAGGTGGACAGGTAGTTGGCGATATGTACGCCGTAAAAACCAGTGGATTCCAACCCGATGATGACAGCCCGGAACTCATGGTGCTGTGAAAGCACCTGGGCAACCATCCCCTCCATCTGCTCTGCGCCGCCCTGTGCATTGGCCACGGGAACCATCCTGATCAGGAAGTCCTGGTCAAAGTTGAGGGCAGAGATGACGTTGGTGCGGGAACCGATGTCGATTCCCACAAAAAGCGTTGACAGGTAATCAATTTTTATCTTCTTCATGTGTAATCACCACCTTTCCGATAAGGATGGGGAACAGGGGCCAAAGCTTATCCCGGCCCGGGGTACCAGCTGCAACCTCGCGTTATCAGCACTGGTCCAGGAGAAATACCCTGCTGGAGGCTAGACCTGGCGGTGCAGCATTTGTGTAAGCAGTCAAGGTACGGCGGTGCGGGCTGCATGCTTTCTGAGCAATAGCGGGTGCTTTGCAGGAGGAACGAAGCAGTACCTTAGCCCAGGTTCCACTGGGAACCATTATAGCACCGGGAGGCTCTGGTAAAAAGTAGTAAACAACAAAACATTAGATGGGACAGGATGAACCAGCATTATGGGAGAAAGGGAGAACCCCGCCAGACCTCCATCAGAATATCCTCACATCTATGTAGAAAGAACTGAGACTGGTAACTATTAACTGTATAGATGGGAAGGGATGGAGAGGGAGCCCTCTTAGAAATCATCCTGCATCTATATCAAAAAAGAATAAGTCTATAGCCTGTTCTGACTGGCTATAAACTTATTATACGAGGA
>QXWR01000132.1 GCA_009911065.1 Clostridiaceae bacterium
CTGGCACGAAATTGGCACAATTCCGCACAAAATTGGCACGGTTCTGCTCTTTCCCCGTAAATAGGGATATGCTACACTAAATATGCTTAAAACTGTATCCAGAAGCAATCCGGGCTGGCATGGCACCTTTCCAAAGAGGTGCTTTTTTTGCGTCTCTGACCGCAGAGCCGATTTTTCCCTGCCTCCCGTCCGGAAGAAAGAAGACCATGCCCGTTACCGTGGCATGGTTTTTCTTTCACAACCAAATCTTATTTAAAGGAGGTCCACAAATTGAGACTGAAAAACAAACTGCAGACACCTGCCCCGGCAGGCCAAAAGCCCAAAGCCAGGTTCTCCCCTGCGAAGGCCGCCTACTATGTATTCCTGAGTTTTATGATGTTCCTGATGGCCACGCAGCCGGTCTATGCCTCGGATGTATGGACGAAGGCCACGGAGATCATGAAGGACGTCTACAACCAAATCGTGCTCATCTCCACCGTGGCCGCCATCGTCACCGCTTCGGTGGCCCTTTTGATGATGAACTTCTCCCGCTCCGGCCGCACGGTGGACGAGAGCCGCGCATGGCTGAAGCGCATCTGCATCACCTGGGCGATCTTAAACGGCCTGGGGTTCATCATGGCCTACATCACCCCGTTCTTTGCGGATGGCAAGTGGAATGGCTGACCGCCGGAAAGGAGTGAGCATTTATGGGTATTTTAGACGGCATTGTGGAATGGATCGCCGAACAGGTGATGAACGGCCTTGACCTTGTGACCACCTCGGTCCTGGGGGCGCTTGGCTGTGACATGGCCGTGTTCCTCCGCTACTTCCCCGCCGCCGAGACCATGTATAAGGTCTTTGTGGCGCTGGCTATCGGCATCATCCTCTTAAACTGGGTATGGCAGCTGTTCAAGAACTTCGGTTTAGGCATCGGCATTGAGGCAGAGGACCCGGTGCGCCTGAGCATCCGCTCCGTCCTCTTCATCCTGCTGGCCTATTTCTCGGACGGGATCGTGGATACTATCTTAAAGATTGGCGGAACCCCGTACCACTGGATCATGGATTCCGACCTGCCTGCTCTAAGTTTCGCAGACTTTAATTCGGTGATGTTAGCCATCATCGGCGTCTGCGCCAACGGTGCGGTGGCACTGATTACGCTGATCATCGTTCTGATCCTGGCATGGAACTACCTGAAACTCCTTTTTGAAGCGGCAGAGCGGTATGTCCTCTTAGGGGTTCTGGTCTACACGGCTCCCGTGGCCTTTTCCATGGGGGCATCCCAGTCCACCTCTAACATTTTTAAGTCCTGGTGCCGGATGTTCGGCGGGCAGGTGTTCCTCCTGCTCATGAACGCCTGGTGCCTGCGGCTGTTCACAAGCATGGTCGGGGCGTTCATCGCAAACCCGCTCTCACTATGAAAAATCAAGAAAGGAATGGCGATAACCATGAAAAAATATAAAAAGGTACTTACTGCGGCCTTTCTGATGGCGCTCCTTTTCTGCCTGTCCAGCCAGACGGCTTTTGCCTTTTCGGAGGGCGATGCCCAGGCCCAGGTGGATGCGGCAGGGCGGGAGGCGGTATCGGGCAACGTCCTGGTCTGGTTCCTGTGCGCCATTGCGTTTTTAAAGGTATCCCAGAAGATCGACTCCTTCATGTCCAGCTTAGGGGTAAACGTAGGGCATACGGGCGGCTCCATGATCGCGGAGGCCATGATCGCTGCAAGGGGCGTGGGCGCTGTCCGCAACTTCTCCCGCCAGCACTTCGGCGGCGGCCACAGCAGCCGCTCTTCCCATGTGAATACAGGCTCCGGCTCACCCGGAACCCCCGGCAGCCCGGGCGGGTTCATGGCAGGCGGCCTTGCAGGGGTGGTCAGCCGGCAGGTCACAAACAG
>QXWR01000133.1 GCA_009911065.1 Clostridiaceae bacterium
GGGGCTGTGAAAAAAGTCCTATGAAAAAAGAACGCTTTTAGGCATCATACCTGGAAGCGTTCTTCTTTGTTTGGTATAATAATTCTGCTATGAATAATACCGATAAATATTATAGTCCAAAACAGGGAAGATTACCACTGTTTATTACAGATTTTCTTGATATCTGTGATCCGGTATTAGCATTTGACAAAATCATGGAGGAGATTGAAATAGAAAAATATCTGAAGCCTCAACCGATATTTAAACTTGGCAGGCCGGGATATAATCGTGTCAACATGCTAAAGACAGTCTTATTCGGTTTTATGGACACAGGGTATGCATCCCTGAGAGAATTGGAAGATCGATGCAGAACAAATATCCGATATATGTATCTGATGGATTACGAAACGCCAAGTTACCGTGCCTTCAGCTACTTCATTAATAAAGAAATCAAGGGTTCTGTCCAGGATATTTTCAAGGCCATTATGGCTTATATTGAAACTACAGACGGGGTAGACCTGCAGCATTTGTACATTGACGGCTCAAAATTTGAAGCGAATGCAAATAAATATACCTGGGTATGGAAAAAGGCAACGGAGAAGTCCAGGTATCGTCTGTTTGCAAAAATTACAGAGCTGCTGACAGATATGAATGAAACACTGGCATATACGGGACTGAAGATCGAAACAAATACCGAATACACGCCTGAGAGTCTGGAAGCCGTTATGTCCGGATATGTTTTTTTCTGCCATATAGATGAAAAAGAATTCGTATCCGGAAGAGGACACAGGAAAAGCCGTGAGCAGCGTTATTATGAGAAATTAAAAGGATACACGGAAAAACTGAAGGAATATGTGGTTAAGCTTAAAACATGCGGTACCGATCGAAATAGTTATTCCAAAACGGATCATGATGCCACGTTTATGAGGATGAAAAAAGATTACATGGGAAATGACCAGCTATTACCGGCTTATAACATTCAGATCGGGGTTGCTGATGAATATATTGCGGTGGCAGAAGTCATGCAGCACCGGTCAGATATGGACTGTTTTGTTCCGTTAATGAAAAAATTTTATGGGATATACGGATTCTATCCCAGATATCCGATCGCAGACGCCGGATATGGATCTTTTAACAATTATCTTTTCTGCCAGGAGCATGGGATGGAAAAGTTCATGAAATTCCCTATGTATAAGAAGGAAACAAAGGATAAAAGTTATCACAATGATCCGTTCAGGGCTGTAAACTTCAAGACGAATGAAAAGGGGCAGCTCGTCTGTCCAAACGACAAAGTATTCCGTTTTGCCTATAGAAAACCAGTAAAGGGGAACCGATACGGGCGCCAGGAGGAATACTATACCTGCGAAGACTGCAGTGGATGCCCATATGCGGAGAAATGTAAGAAGACGGATAAGAACAGAACAGTCAGGGTTAACGAGGAACTAAGTGCAATGCATGAAGAGGTTCTTGATAACCTGGAAAGCATACACGGGGCTTTGCTCCGGATGAACCGGTCGATCCAGGCAGAGGGGACTTTCGGCATTATAAAATATGACCGTTGGTATAAGAGAATTGTAAGAAGAGGCCTTGATTCTGTACGATTAGAGCTTTTTCTGGTATCTATAGGTCATAATCTTTACAAATTTCACAATAAACAAATGAGACTCATAGAAACTGCATGATTCCCTAAAATGCATTCATATGGGGTAAGGGGAATTATATCCTTTTTGGGGATTTTTCGCTTAAATTATTCTACAAAATAAAGGGGCTGTGAAGTTTGGAGTTTTCAACTCCTTTTTTTCACAGCCCCTTT
>QXWR01000134.1 GCA_009911065.1 Clostridiaceae bacterium
GGCGGGTTTGGGGGCACCCCAACAAGCATTTTCGCAAAGCGAAAATTGCAAGTGTTATACACTTGCCCTGCTTGCCGCTAATCATGCGGTCGGAAGTCTGTTTTTTTCGCCCCATTCGCACATTCCATCCAAAATGGGCATAAGGGACTTCCCACGCTCTGTTAAACTATACTCAACTTTAGGTGGAATTTGCGGGTATTCCTCCCTATGTACCAATTGGTCATTTTCCAACTCTTTCAGTGTGGAACTCAGCGTCTTATAGGAAATTTCCCCAATATATTTTTTCATTTCGTTAAATCGCACGACCTTGAATTCCATCAAGGTATAAAGGATTGTCATTTTGTATTTGCCATTGATTAAAGACAGGGTATAGCTGAAACCCGTATCGTTAAGACACTCTTTTGAAATGCAGCGTTCGCCCATAGTACACTTTCCTCCAGGTAAGTATCGCACTTATATGTGCGTACTTGATTTTAGTTTAATTCTTGCTACAATCATACTATCAGATGTGGGTAAAGTCAAGCCCACAAAATCAGGAGGTATTTTGCATGAGCAAAAAAATTGTTGTTATTACTGGCAGTCCTCGTAAGAAGGGCAACAGCTTTGCCATGACGGAGGCGTTCATCCAGGCGGTAGAGGCGAAAGGCCATACTGTTACCCGCTTTGATGCCGCGCTGAAAAATGTGGGCGGCTGTCGGGCTTGCGAAACCTGCTTTAAGACTGGAAAAGCCTGCTCCTTTGACGACGACTTCAACACGATTGCCCCCGCTATTCTGGAGGCCGACGCAGTGGTTTTCTCCATGCCCGTCTACTGGTATTCCGTCCCCGCACAGATTAAGGGCGTCATTGACCGCCTGTTCTCTTTTGTGGTGGGCGGCAAGGATATTGCGGGCAAGGAGTGTTCTGTGATTGCCTGCTGTGAAGAAGATGATATGTCCGTCTTTGACGGTGTGCGCGTCCCCATAGAACGCTCTGCCGCACTGATGAAGTGGAAGATGGTGGGTGAGGTTCTAGTTCCGGGCGTGCTGAATGTCGGTGATATTGCTAAGACAGACGGCTGTAAACAGGCGGCGGCTCTGGCAGAGAAGTTTTAAGGAGGAAAAACACCATGCCCAAGAAAATTGTCATTCTCAATGGCAGTCCCCGCAGAAACGGAAACACCTCCGCGCTGGTTAAAGCGTTTACCAATGGCGCGGAGAGCGTCGGCCATACTGTAACAGAATTTTTCCTGGATGGCATGAGCATTCACGGCTGCAAAGGCTGCTTTGGCGGACATAGCAGTAGAGAGTGTCCCTGTGTTCAGCGGGATGACATGGACAAAATTTATCCGGCGGTGCGGGAGTGCGATGTGATCGTGCTGGCAAGTCCGCTCTATTACTGGAACATGAGCGGTCAAATCAGAACTGCTATTGACCGCCTGTTTGCTTTGGAAGAGGGGGACGGCAATCTTCTGCGGGGACATAGCAGGGCTTCTGCTCTGCTGATGGCTGCGGAGGGCTGTGGCTTTGATGATATTCTTCTTTACTATAATCACTTGATGGAGCATTTGAAGTGGGATAATCTCGGCCATGTTCTTGCCGGAGGAAATGGAGACGTAGGAGATATTGAGGGAAAACCCGAAGTATCTGCCGCTTATGAACTTGGGAAATCTATTACATAACAAAAGAAGCGAATGGATATATTG
>QXWR01000135.1 GCA_009911065.1 Clostridiaceae bacterium
CTTTTATCTATATGATAAACTAATTTCCCCTCTTTTGCAACCGTTTCACATAGTTCCTTGTTTTCTATACCCAATAACTGATCCATGTGGAAGGTTATTTCAAACCTGTTACTGAATATATAAATTTTATCAATATATTCCAAGGTTGTGTTAATACCGGCTTCTTCTGTCCCCCCATTGTTTAGCAGGCTTTTGATTTCTTTTATGCGGTTTTCTATTGTCTGTATCTGCATATATTTTTCATTGAGTTTGAATAGCCTGTATTTTAATTGTTCTCTTTCTTTCTCATATTTTTCTACCATATTTTTATAGGTATCATTCGTTATGATACCCTCCATAAGCTTATCGGTCAAACCATTAATTTTTACATTTAAACTTCCGATCTGGTTTTCCAGCTGTTCCATTTCTGCTTTGGAAGTGTCATTTTCCATTGACTTTTCCATACTGCTTTTTAACAGTCCCAACGATTTTACTACCAGCTTTTTGTCAAAAGAGAAGTATTCTTCTGTAATCTTTTTTATGATATTGAAAATAACTTCCTGTTTTACATTTGGGTTATCACAGCCATCCTTTAAACGTACATTTGCTTTTTGGCTGTTTTTTCTTTTGTATGGGTTCTCTGTCTTTCTGCCGTAATTGAGATAACGACCACACAGCCAGTCATAAACCCTTTCCCCATTGGTTAGTTTCCTCGCCTGTCTGGTATAAGTTGCCCCACACTCTCCGCATATCAGTTTACCGCTTAATTTAGAACAGCCTGTAAAGTATCCGATCACCTTTCTTTCATCAAAAGCACCATCCCCTTTTATTGTTCTGCTGTCCATGAAATAATTTGCTAACATAAATGTTTCAGGGCTAATAATTTCAGGCACAATGCCTTCTTTAATAATCCATTTGCTTTCTGGATTCTTTATCATTTGCTTCTTTCCAAAATCAAAGAAACGCTTATTATAAATAGCCGTTCCCATGACCTTTGGATTTCTTAAAATCCCCATTATCACCCCTTTCCCTATCATATTTCCATTATGGTTTAAGTAGCCCAAATCATATAGTTTCTTTGCAATTCTATGTACACCGAACCCTTGAATACAGAGATTAAAAATAATCTTTATCATCTCGGCTTCTGTTTCATTAATAATTAATTTCTTGGTTCCATCCGGAAGAAAAACTGTATTATACCCCCATACTTTATTTGTAAAAATAACACTTCTCCCATTTTCCTGCCTGCTTATATGGGCTTCCCTTGCTTTTGCACTTAAACTTTTGCTGTAATCTTCAGCAAGCACAGCCCTTATTTTTATCAGGGTATCCTGATTTATGTCGTAATACTCATTCGTCAGATAAAAATAGATTTTAACATTATTCTGCACAGTCAAATTTAGAAATTTACAAAACTCCAATAAATCTCTGTTTAGCCGTTCCACATCCTTTGTTATGATGAGATTGACCTTTTTACCCTTAATATCATCAACCATTTGTTGGTATGCCGTTCTCTTTTTTGTGGTTGTTCCACTTTTCCCTTCATCAACACAAACCCTGTTTATGGCAGCGCCTAATTCCTGTGCTACCATTTCCCCCTTTTCCTGTTGATGGATTATGGAATCCTGCTGTGCTTCCTTCTGTGTGCTGACTCTGCAATAAACATCTGCCTTTAACATCTTCT
>QXWR01000136.1 GCA_009911065.1 Clostridiaceae bacterium
AAAGGACGAAAAGACCGGAAATCTCTATGCGGTCTATGTAGATGGCAAGGGCAAGGTGGAATGGCTGACAAAATCCAGCTATGACCCTGACCTGGGTACGGTTGTTTTTGAAACCGGGCATTTCAGCATCTACGGCATTGGCTATAAGAACCCTGCCCCGGCCTTTACAGACATTAAGAACCATTGGGCGGAGGATAACATCATCTTCGTAGCCAGCCGGGGGCTGCTCGCCGGTACTGGAAACAACCAATTCAGCCCCAACATCGGCATGACGCGGGGAATGTTCGTCACCGCTCTGGGGCGGCTGGCGGACATCGACCCGAACAGCTACAAAACCGGGAAATTTACCGATGTGAAAGCAGATGCCTACTACGCCCCTTATGTGAACTGGGCGGCAGAAAAAGGCATTGTAAACGGCACCTCCGCCACCACCTTTTCCCCGGACACCAATATCACCAGGGAACAGATGGCGGTCATTATGGCAAATTACGCGAAAAAGCTGGGCTATGACCTGCCGGCTGCCCATGAAGCTGTGACCTTTGCGGACAACGCGCAGATCAGCGGATGGGCGGCAAAGGAAGTCAAAGCCATGCAGCAGGCGGGCATCCTGGCAGGGAAAGGCGGCAACCGCTTTGACCCGAAAGGAACCGCCACCCGCGCCGAGGTCGCTACCGTCCTGCGGCGGTTTGTGGAGATTGTCATTGACCCGCAGACCGCCCAGGGCTGGATGCAGAACCACAGCGGTTCCTGGCAGTACATGAAAAACGGGAAACCTGCCACCGGCTGGCTGCAAGACGATAAAAAATGGTACTGGCTGGACAGTAACGGCTGGATGTTTACTGGCGGCTGGAAACAGATTGACGGTAAATGGTACTATTTCCATTCGGACGGTTCAATGGCGGTCAATACCACCATTGACGGTTACGCCATCGGCCCGGACGGGGCCAGAAAATAGGACGGGAAGGGAGCGGCATCAGCCTTGGAGATTCCTAAAGCGATACAACCGAATACCGTTGTGAGGTAATTAGGTGCCGCAATCCCGGCTGACCCAATCCTTCTTTGTCGCATAGCGGTTAATTTTATGGAGGCCGTCTATGCGTAAACGTCCCTTTTGATCTATCTCTGCCCTTATGGGGCAGAGGCTTGAATAACAGAATAACCGATACGTTCAGGGCGCAGATGATGCAACAATCATCTGCGCCCTGTTTTTGTCTGCCCTTTTTCGGCAAAAAGAAGGGATATTCTGGCAAAAAAGACAAAAAGCGCACTGTATGGGGAAAGAGAAACGACAAACCTCCCCCTGCCCTGCGCTTTTTCTACATAGCCCGACAATTTCATAGACTTCATTGTTTGTGGGGACCCGGCTGCCGGTCCCCGCCTCCATTCGATTCACCCGTCAACCACGCCTGAATCGAAATGGAGGAAAACTATGGGATTTCACTATGGATACGAAAAAAGGAAGTTTGATACAGAATGGACCCGGCTGGAACAGGAATACCGTGCAGCCGGTATGGACGATAGGCAGATCGCGGCCATGAAGGAATATGACTGGACCTGGTTTTGCAGCCAACGGACCTATCAGAACCGCGTACAGGCCCTTCCCAGCGAACAGTGTGAGGACGAGAGCGAGCAGTCCTGCCT
>QXWR01000137.1 GCA_009911065.1 Clostridiaceae bacterium
ACCTCCTACTACAATAGATTTATGGTTAGTATCCCTTACAGCCAGTAAGGAATTATCCATCTTGTTGCTTAAGCTGTTAGAATGATAAGAGCAATCGGTATATCGGAAACCTCCTTGGACTTCGCGTCCGTACGAAAGTCTGATAACCAGCTCCTCATTCGTAGCGTTCGTTTTATGCAGGTTGAGCCACCCTCTCGGTGCGTTCGCGTCACACTACAGTAGATTGAATGGGCAATGAGTAAAACTGGCACTGACCAATTGCAATCTTTATTTAGGAGTGACATTTTTATGAACATGAACGCAGTAGGTATTGATGTTTCCAAACGAAAAAGCACGGTAGCAATCCTCCGTCCTGGTGGGAAGGCTGTTGGAAAGCCCTTTGATGTTCCTCATCTGTCCGCAGATTTCCAATCTCTGATAAAGCGGATCCGGGAGCTTGATGGTGAAACTCGCATTGTCATGGAATGTACTGGCCGCTACTATGAACCGGTGGCACGTGAACTTTCCCAGGCGGGCTTTTTTGTAAGCGCTGTGAATCCCCAGATCATCCGTAACTTCCAAGGACAGGACAATCCTCTCCGCAAAGTCAAGACCGATAAGGCAGATTCCGTAAAAATCGCCCGCTATACTCTTGACAGCTGGGCAAATCTAAAACAGTATAGTCTTATGGATGAATTACGTTCCCAACTTAAAACCATGAACCGCCAGTTTGATTTCTACATGAAACACAAAACCGCCATGAAAAACAATCTGATCGGTCTCATCGACCAGACCTATCCAGGCGCCAATGCCTATTTCGACAGCTCTGCCCGCGAGGACGGCAGCCAGAAATGGGTGGACTTCATTGACACTTACTGGCATGTCGATTGTGTTCGTAAATTGTCCCTGACTGCTTTTATTAACCACTATCAGAAGTGGTACAGCCGTAAGAAGTACAACTTCAGCAAGTCGAAAGCTGAAGAAATCTACGGAAAGGCCAAGGAGCTCATCCCCGTACTTCCAAAGGACGGCTTTACCAAGCACATCATCAAGCAGGCCGTCGGGCAGTTGAACGTCGCGTCACAGACTGTTGAACAGCTGCGCTCGCTTATGAATGAAACTGCCTCTAAGCTCCCAGAATATCCGGCTGTTATGGCGATGAAAGGTGTAGGGCCGTCCTTGGGTCCTCAGCTCATGGCTGAAATCGGAGATGTGACACGTTTCACTCACAAAGGAGCAATCACGGCATTTGCCGGAGTAGATCCAGGCGTGAATGATTCCGGAGATTATTCCCAGAAAAGTGTACATGCCTCTAAGCACGGTTCTCCAGCGTTACGCAAAACCCTGTTCCAGATCATGGATGTACTGATCAAGACCAAACCGGATGACGCGGTATATCTGTTCATGGACAAGAAAAGGACACAAGGCAAACCTTATTACGTCTACATGACAGCGGGAGCTAACAAGTTTCTGCGCATTTACTATGGGAGAGTGAAAGAATATCTCGCCGCTCTTCCCACGTCAAACTAATCATCACACTACACTCTTTCAGACCGGCATATTCTGGCGGTCTAATTGTAATACCCATTTTTCAACCTGTATAAAATTTTCGATGTTCTTTAAAATTTAGCTTGACTTTTTATTTGCAGGCTTT
>QXWR01000138.1 GCA_009911065.1 Clostridiaceae bacterium
CTTGTAGACATGATTTCCGGCATGGAGGTCAAGGAGGACGATGACGATTTTATGAACGCGGTGGACTATATGTTCGCCGGGCTGGAAAAGCGCAAACCGGACTGTTTCGCCGTGAAGCAGTACAAAAAGTACAAGCTGGCCAGCGGCAAGACCGCCCGCTCCATACTGATTTCATGCGGTGCGCGGCTGGCCCCATTTGACATCCCCCAACTCCGGGAGATTATGAGCTATGACGAGATGGAGCTTGACAAGCTGGGGGACAGACGGACGGCGGCGTTCTTCATCATCAGCGATACCGATACCACCTACAATTTTATTGTAGCTCTGGCGTTTTCGCAGATGTTCAATCTCTTGTGTGAACGGGCGGACAACGTACACGGGGGCCGCCTGCCTCATCATGTGCGGGTGCTGTGGGACGAGGCCGCCAACACCGGGCAAGTGCCCAACCTCGAAAAGCTGGTGGCGGTCATCCGCTCCCGGGAGGTGAGCCTGACGCTGTTCTACCAGCAGTTGGCCCAATGTAAAGCCATCTATGATAAAAACGCGGAAACCATTTTAGGCAACATGGACAGCGTGGTGTTCCTCGGGGGCCGGGAGGCCAGCACCATCAAGGAAATATCGGAGAACTGGCTGGGCAAGGCCACCATCTCCATGCAGACCGAGGGCCGCTCCCGTGGGCAGTCGGAAAGCTACAACCAGAACACGCAGCGGCTGGGCCGGGAGCTTATGACCCCCGCCGAGCTTGCCACCATGCCCGGCGACAGGTGCATCCTGCAACTGCGGGGCCTGCCGCCGTTCTATTCCAGAAAGTACGATTTGAAACAGCATCCCAACTACCGATACACAGCGGAGGCGGACAAGAAGAAAAACGCCTTTTCGCTGGAGCGGCTTATCTGCCGCCGTATAAAAAAGCTCAATCCCAACGAGCAGTACACCGTGTACGAGGCGGACGTGCCGGACGAAACGCCCATAGACGAGGACGAGGACATCCTCAACTATGACGATTTGGACGACCCGGACGCTTTTGTATAAACTTTGGGACAAAACGTCCCAAAGCGTCACCTGCCGCCGAATATGGCGGCTTTTCTTGTACCCGGGAACATCCCGGAGAAATGGAGGACTATATGGCATTTTTCGCATCCGCTATCACCACATTGCAGACCCTTGTTATCGCGCTGGGCGCGGGCCTCGGTGTTTGGGGCGTTGTCAATCTGCTGGAGGGCTACGGCTCGGACAATCCTGGCTCAAAAAGTCAAGGCATGAAGCAGCTCATGGCCGGGGGCGGCATCATCGTCATCGGCACGACCCTTATCCCCCTGCTGTCGGGGCTGTTTTAAGGGCGGCGGCTTATGGACTTTCTCACCGACTGGCTTGAGGACTGGCTGCGGGAGCTGCTGATCGGCGGCATCATGGGGAACCTTGAGGGGCTCTTTGATACCGTCAACGCCAGAGTCGGAGAGATTGCGGTGCAGGTAGGGACGACCCCGGCGGCATGGAACGCCGGGGTTTTCTCCCTCATCCGCCAGCTTTCCGAGACGGTGATTTTACCCATCGCCGGGCTGGTGCTGACCTTTGTAGCCACCTATGAGCTCATCCAGATGCTCCTTGAAAAAAACAATATGCACGA
>QXWR01000139.1 GCA_009911065.1 Clostridiaceae bacterium
GCAAGGTGGCCGTCCTCGTTGATGGATATGTCCCGCCCGTATGCCTCATAGTCAAAGTAGTCTTTCAGCTCGGCGGGGATCGGCAAGTCCTCCGCAAAATAACGGCCTAAATCCTCCTCGTTTTCAATCTCCGGGTAAAACTCAAAGCTGTCCAGATTTTCCGCAAGGTTGATGATGTCCGCCACGCTGGAGGTATGCGCCCCCATATGGAGCGCGGCCTCGAATTTCTCGATCTCACTTTGGGGGAGCTCCGAGAGCAGGCAGGCCAGATGGTTCAGCTCGTCCAGATTTTCATACTCGCTCAGATAGTCATAGAGCCCCAGCACATCGCCGTCAAAGCTGGTGATGAAAAATTCCTCGTAGCGTATGCCGTCCACGCCGATATTCTTTAACAGCGCCTCCACCGCCTGGGGGCTGGTGGGGAATTTCAGCGTTTCCCCCACCAGCTCGCCCTCATTGTATTTCCCCAGATTGGTGATGTACGCCTCGAACAGCGCGGCCACGTCAGCGGCGGCCCTGTCCCTTGACGGTCAAAATGCCCTCAAGGGTGGTAGCGGTGATGCCAAGCCGCTGGGCCACGGCGATGTCGTTCTTCATGGACTCGGTGACGGTATGCCCGCACACCACCAGCACCCGGGAGCGGCGGAGCAGGTCGCGGCCAATGTCAATGCTGCTCTTGTGCTCCTCGGGAACCGCGTCATTGAGGAAAAGGGGCAGGAACAAGGCCGGACAGATAGGGGCAAAGCCCGCATCGTAGACCGCCCGGCAGTACTGCGCGGCCAGCTCCGCATTTTCCGTATCGCCGCCATACCAAGCGGCGGTGATGTAAGCAAGGGGTCGTTTCATAGTCATTTACCTCCGATATTTTAATAGTTGACGTTCAGCCCTATCCCCCCCGCCCTTTCCCATTCATGGGAAAGGGGGCGGCTCTGGAGGATATATCCCCCGCCGCGCCGGGAGGGGTGGCACAGCCGGGGCGGGCCGTCAAGGGCAAGCCGCCGCAAGCGGCGGGCGTTCCGCCCCTTGACCGCCCACTCCCGGCTGTGCTCAGTAGCAGGCGGCGACGGGGGATATACCACCAGAGCCCCTCTCTAAAAGAACGCCATGCAAGGCGCGGGGGAGGGGCGCGGGAAAGAGAAAAGCCTCGGGACAAAATGTCTCAAGGCTTACTTTTCCCGGTCGGTCTTTTTCTCCGGGGCGGTGCGCTCCGGGGGCTGCTTTTCTTTCCACGCATCCAGCAGGGACATAATCTGGTCTTTCATTTCCCGGGGCGTGGCGTCCTTACCGAAATACTTGTTCAGCTCTGCGGCGGAAATAATCACTTTGTCTACCTCCTTTTTCTCACGGCTCAAAATGCCGTCAATGACATCGCCGTTCAGTTTCCCGTCCTTATCCAGCTTGCGGAGCTCCTGCGCCTGGAAGAGCGAGGGGGACGCCTGCTCGCCCTCAATGGAAACGGCGATAAACCTCTGGTTTTTGGGCTTGATGAACGAGATTTCCACGGCGGGGGTGAAAGACAGCTTTTTCTCGTTCACCATAGACTGGAGCTCCGGCACAAGCTC
>QXWR01000140.1 GCA_009911065.1 Clostridiaceae bacterium
TGTTGTCATAACACAGCTGTCTTGGAGGACATTCATGTTCATGTTCTTCTTCTGATTTGTGATGTTTCCTCACTTTTTCTCGGTGAAGGATTTGGAAGTGGAGCTGACGACTTTGCCGTCCACCACCTCCTCCACCACTGTCACCACCTGGCGCTTGGTGACGGAGCTGGAGCCGGTGCTGGAGGTACTTCCAGTACTTTCTCCATCCATCAGTCTCCTGTACTCTGCGATCTCCATCTCCAGTCTGGTCTTGATGTCCAGCAGCATCTGGTACTCCTGAGACTGACGTTCCAGATCAGCACGGAGCTGCACCAGCTGCTCCTCCAGATTCATTACCTGCTGTTGATAGCCTGCTAGTTTGGATGAGTAGCGAGACTGCGTGTCTGCTAGCGTGTTTTCCAGCGAAGCTTTCATGCTGAGTTGTGACTGCAGCTCGATCTCCAGTCCCTGCAGTGTGCGCTTCAGCTCCGTGACCTCTGATTTGTTGGTCTGGAGCGCTTCTGTGTTGGTGATGACTTCTTTGCTCAGTGACTCGCTCTTGGACTGGAACCAAGCGTCAAGTTCTCTGTTATTTTTAGCAGCGACGGCTTCATAGTGCTCGCGGATTTCAGCAATCATTTTGTTGAGGTCTTCCTGTGGTTTGGCGTCGACTTCCACGTGCACTTGACCGCTCATCTGAGATCGTGCAGCAATGAGGTCCTCCTCATGGTTCTTCTTGAGGAAGATCAGCTCCTCCTTCAGACCCTCAATCTGCATCTCCAGATCTGATCTGGCCATTGTCATCTCGTCCAGAACTCTCCTCAGCCCGGCGATGTCGGCCTCCACGGACTGTCTCATGGCCAGCTCGTTCTCATACTTGACTCTGAAGTCGTCAGCAGCGAGCTTGGCATTGTCGATGCTAAGATAAATGCCTCCATTAACACGTGTGGCATCCTGGATCTTGTCCTGAAGGTCACTGATGGTGGCAAAGTAGGCAGAGTAGTCTCGGGCCTGGGGTGAAGTCTTGCCCTCAAGGAACTGGCGGATCTTGAGCTCCAGTTCAGCGTTGGCCCTCTCCAGCGAGCGCACCTTCTCCAGGTAGGAGGCCAGGCGCTCGTTCAGGTTCTGCATCGTCAGCTTCTCATTGGCTGAGACATCCACAGCATCCCCAATGTTCAGACCGCCGCCGGCCCCGCCAAAACCTGCACCAAACCCGGCTCCTGCACCGTAACCACCTGACCCGAAGCCACCTGACCCGAAGCCACCTGACCCGAAGCCACCTGCCCTGAAGCCACCTCCAGCTGCAGAGCCAAGGAGTGCTGGACCACTGGATACACGTACATTGCCTGCACTTCCATAAACACTCGCAGATCTCCTACCACCCATTCCTCCTGAGGAATACAGAGAATTGCCTGAGGAGTAGCTGATCCGACTGGAGGAAGCAGACATGGTGATGGAGCAATGGAGTCTAACTCAGCAACAAACTTGAGTGGGAGCAAGTGATGAGCTAGTGAGGAGATGAAAAACCGACACCTTTTTATTCAGGACAGAACAAAGGAGGGAGCAAGAGAAC
>QXWR01000013.1 GCA_009911065.1 Clostridiaceae bacterium
TTCTGTCGCGCACCCGCATAGCGGGTGGTTTTTTGTTTCGCATGTCTCCGTTTTTCGGATCAGCGAAAAACTCCTACATGCTCAACAGGCTAAAGCCTACAATAAAACACCGGCTTTAAGACCATTCCTTAAAGCCGGTGTTTCTACATTCCATCCAAACAAACCACCTATGGCAGTTATTCCCAGATTCTTCCATTTTCATCTGCCCATCTTCCGTCCGGAATGTTTCTTCCTCTCCACAAAATGCCGCTTCCCGGGTCCAGATAGTACAGCCCTCCGTCAATCCTGTGATAACCGGTTTTCATAGCTCCTCCCGGCTGTCCCTCCGATGGGTCCATATAATAAAGCTGATTGTCAATCCAAACCCATCCGGTTTTCACTGCCCCTCTTGTTCCGTCTGACACAGGATTCAGATAATACCAACGACCATCCACACATACAGCCCCCGTCTTCATGGCTCCTCTCGTTCCGTCGGATACAGGGTTTAAATAAAACCAGTTGTTATCTACATAAATCCATCCGGTACACATATATCCGTCTGCTCCCAAATAAAACCAGTTGTTATCCACATAAATCCAGTTGCTTCTCACTGGGTTTCCGTCTGCCTGACGATAAAACCACCCCTGCTGATCTTGATTCCAGCCAGCATTCCAATTTGTGCTTCCAGACCCAGGACCGCCGGAATTTCCAGGATTACCAGGAGTTCCTGTGCTGCCTGGTCCATTGCTGCTGTCATCTCCGGGAGTGGCCCCGGTATACACATCCCCAGAACTTAAATAAAATTCATCGGACCGTTCTGACCAGGGACCTTTCTCTCCGTCCGAGCTGCTAAGCCCCCGGACCCGGAACGTATACTCTCCTGCCCGGTTCATGTGCGGATAAAAATTATAGCCGGTTCCTGTGGTGGTGATGGTTGTCACCAGGGTATTTCCCCGGTACAGTCTTACCTCATACTTGTCTGCCCCATCCACATCGGACCATCTGGCCCGTCGGCCGTCCCAGTAAAAATCAACGGTTTCTTCCAGATCTCCAGCTACCTTGGGAAGGCGAAGCTCTACCCTCAGCCCATCCCCACTATCCAAAACCCGCTTGGAGTGAACCTCGCTACGGGCGCCGGAAGCAGTTACCTTTGTGGATGAGGTGAACCGGTATTTGGCAGGTTCTTTCACCGATAGCTCCACCTGAATGGTCGGAATCTCTCCCCGAATCCATACATCCTCATCTGTGTCCACAAAATGCGCTGGTTCTGTCACTTCCACCCGGCCATCGGATATGGAAACACTCACGGTTCCGATTTCTTTTCCTGCCTCTGGTTTTGTCTCACAAGTTACCGTCAGCTTTATGCTGCTGATTTTTTCCCGGTTATCTGCCCCATAAGCCGGCAGCACCGGCAGCATTGCCAGACACAAAGCCAGACTCAGTGCCCTTTTGACCCTGTTGTTTACCAATTTCATAATAATATCCCCTTTCCCGAAATCCTGTTCCTGCCTTTTTTGTAATTCCATTGTAACGGGAAAACATCCCTCTGGTCAATATGGTTAAACACATTGTAAGAAAATGTAGGTTTTCCGTAAGCCGGATTCCCATACAACATTGTAGAGACCATTAAGATTCCAGTAAAAATGCCGATATAAAATTAATAGAATTTTTAAACGAAAGACCGTGAAAACAGAAACAGGAAAGGGGGCGTATGATTATGAGTTTTGTTATAGCTGGTTCTCTGCATTCTTATGCTAACAGCATGAAGATGCAGATGAAATGGGAACAGAAACAGTCCAAAAGCGATTATACTGCTGACGGAGCCACATCCATCTCTGAAAAACTTCGAAAGGAGGCAAGCGGCATTGGCAGTCCTGCCTCTGGCAACCGTTCCGACGCTGCCATTATGGGGGGAATCCGGGCGAAGTTGACTGCTGGCAAGCGGCTCTCTTCCGCTGAGCTGGATTATCTGAAAAAAAACGATCCAGAAACCTACCGTCATGTAAAAGCCATGGAGATGGAGCGGAAAGCCTTTGAACAACAGCTGAAAAACTGCAAGACAAAGGAGGAGGTTCAGCGTCTGAAAGCATCTCGTATGGCTGCGTCATTAGACCGAGTGCGAGATGTCAACAACAATCCGAATATTCCCGACGGTGAAAAATTAAAACTTACCATGGAAGAACATCAGAAAGTTTCATCCATTACCGATGCCACCGTGGAATTTGCCGAAAGCGGAGATTACAAGAACCTGCCCACGGAAGCAGAAAAGAGAAAAGCAGAAAAAGACCTGAAAGAAGCAAAAGAAGCCGAGATGAAAGGCGAAACCAAAGACGACAAAGACAAAGTCTCAGATGAAAAAGACAAATCAGAAGAAGTTACGGACAAAAATGAGGACAGCAGTAACACCCAGGAAGTGGAAAACTTTGACGAGTCTTCCAACTCCCAAAACACCGGAGAACATACAGATAACGCAAAGTCAGAAACTGCCAAAACTCCAAATGCCAGTCCGGATGCTGCCAAAATCTCAGGCACCGCGTCTGACGTTGCCAAAGCCAGAGAAATTCTTATGTCCGCAAAGAAAACCCGTATCCAGGCAGAGCTTACGCCAGAGGCCCAAAAGGTACGGCGTGCCAAAGCCCGAAGCGCTTACACGCAAAATATGTGTGTTTCAGATGGCGGAGTTACCATTGATTTGAAACAATGATTTTATCTCTTGATTTTCCTGCCGGGATAATTCATGTGTTCTGCAGATTTCTGTGCAGGAACATCATTCGCCTAAGGGATAACATTTTCACAAAAGAAAGGGCTGTCTAAGCTTAGGCAGCCCTTTTGTCAATCCATGATTTATGATAAAATAACAGGGAAAGCTCAGATATTACTTTAACACCCAAAAGGAGAACCAGAACTAATGAAATCATCCAATGAACTGCGCGCTTTGTTGCGCTCAATTGACCACAAAAGCTATCCTGCCTACAAATCTTTAGCAGGCGCCTATCATTTTGGCAGCTTTCTTCTTTCCATTGACCATGTGCAGGGAGACCCCTTTGCCTCTCCCTCCAGCCTTCATGTGGAGATCGCCCACAAAGACGCTGGTTTCCCTGCCGCCTACTATGACAAAGACTGTTCCCGAATCGCTCTTGAGGATTTTCTCACCCGAAAGCTGTCTTCCTTATTTGAAGATTTTAATTTCAAAGCGAAAGGCTCCGGCAAAAGCGGTCTTATGTCCATCACCCGCTGCGGACAGGAAGTGTTGGAGCGCAGCGCCTGTCAGATTACCAGTACAAAAATAATTGCCCGTTTTCACATTGGCTTCCCTGCTTTCGGCCGTACCATCCATGCAGGCGAGCTGGAGAAAATCCTTTTTGACTTTCTTCCCAAATGTGTGGAAAGCTGCTTTTTCTTTTCCCGTCTGGACGGAAAGAAAGTGGAACATGCCGTGTTTCTTTCAGAAGACCAGACAGCCGTCCGAGAACTTTTAAAGCAGGAAAACCTGGTGGCTTTTGTGGCAAACGGCTCCATTCTGCCAAGAAAAAGCGGTGTGTCTGATCTGCCGTTAAAAGACAGTATCCCCTTTGTATCTCCTTCTTCCATGGAACGGACTTTCACCCTTCCCCACAAAGGAGAAATTCGAGGTATGGCCATTCCAAAAGGCATTACCCTGATTGTAGGCGGGGGATACCACGGCAAATCCACCTTGCTGGAAGCCTTGCAGATGGGCGTCTACAACCACATATTGGGAGACGGCAGAGAATTTGTCATTACAGACGACACGGCAGTAAAGCTGCGGGCAGAGGACGGCAGATCCATCCGAAATGTGGACATTTCCCTGTTTATCAAAGACCTTCCCAACAAAAAAGACACTGTCTCTTTCTCCACTTTAGATGCCAGCGGAAGCACTTCCCAGGCTGCCGGAGTTATAGAGGGAGTGGAGTCTGACGCCAGTCTGTTTCTCATTGACGAGGACACCTCTGCCACAAATTTTATGGTGAGAGACGACTTTATGCAGCAGGTCATCAGCCGGGAAAAAGAACCGATCACTCCGTTTCTGGAACGGGCCAGGGACTTGTATGAGAAAGCTGGTGTCTCCACCATCCTGGTGGCCGGAAGCTCCGGCGCATTTTTCTACATTGCAGACAAGATTCTTCAGATGGACTGTTATCATCCAGTTGACATAACAGACAAAGTGAAGGCTCTCTGTAAGGACCACACTGCACCAAGAACCCAGGCCCCCGATTTCTCGCTTCCAGATTTTGCCCGTACATTAAGCCCTGCCAACCGCAGACGGGAAGGAGCAGGAGATAACCAGCGCGGCGGGCGGGGGAACAGAGGCAGCCTGGGAGACCACCGTCATGAACACATGAAAATTAAGACGTTTGGCAAAGATTCTTTTTCCCTGGACAAGGAGACCGTGGACATGCGTTATGTGGAGCAGCTGGCTGACTCTGAGCAAACCAATGCTCTGGCCCATCTCCTTCGTTTTGGATTGGAGCAGGTCGTGGACGGAAGAAAAACAGTCCGTCAGGCAGTTCAGATTCTTTTTGACACCTTAAACAAACAGGGATGGGAACCGTTTTGCAGTTCCTATGTTCCCTGTGGTCTGGCAAAACCCCGGAAACAGGAAATCTTTGCCTGTATAAACCGATTTCGGGGATAAGGAGGAAAATAACATATGGCAAAAAAAACAGTTCTTGTAACAGGCGCTTCCCGGGGAATCGGGAAAGCTATCGCAGTAAAATTTGCAAAAAAAGGGTATCATGTAATCATTAACTGCGGGCACCGGGAATCGGAACTTCTCCAGGCACAGAAAGAAATAGAGGGCTATCAGGTAAGCTGCACTGCCTTTCTTGGGGATATGGGCAATCTGGAAATATGCGAGCAGCTTTTCCACCTCATCCGCAAGCAGTATGGCACTTTAGATGTGCTGGTCAACAACGCAGGCATTGCCTACATTGGCGTTTTACAGGACATGACAAGTACAGACTGGAACCGGATTATTAATACCAATCTGACCTCTGTGTTTAACTGTTGTAAGTTAGCCATTCCGATTATGCTGCAGGCTGGCCATGGTAAAATCATCAATATCTCCTCTGTATGGGGAAATACAGGGGCTTCCTGTGAGGTAGCCTACTCTGCCACCAAGGGCGGCGTAAATGCTTTCACCAAAGCTCTTGCAAAGGAACTGGCGCCCAGCAACATTCAGGTCAATGCAGTAGCCTGCGGCGCCATTGACACAGAGATGAACCGATGGATTGAGGAAGACGACTTAATCGGCCTGGTGGAAGAAATTCCTACTGGACGCCTGGGGAAAGCCGAGGAGGTGGCAGACTTGGTCTACCACCTGGGCTATAAAAATGCCTATCTGACCGGACAAATCATCGGTCTGGACGGAGGATGGATGTAAGCTTAAAAAGCAATCTTTAGGGGAATCAGAATTTTCGGATTTGATCCTCAGCTCCGTCGGTATTTTCAATTTTTCGAATCACCACATAATAACTATATGTGTCATTGGCTTTTACGAAAACCCTCTCTCCCACTTTCCTTCGGAGAATGGCTTTTCCAAGGGGCGATTCTGTGCTGATCATATTATGCATGGAATTGCCCCGAATACTTGTAACCAGCTTGTACACCTCTTCCTCGTCGTCATCTTCCATGTACAATGTTACTGTATTATTCAGACCCACTTCATCTTCCATGGACTCTTCTGAAATAATAATTGCATTTTTCAGCATATTTTCCAGATAACGAATCCGGCTTTCATTCTGGTTCTTCTCCCTTTTGGCAGCATGATATTCAAAATTTTCACTGAGATCTCCATGGGCGCGGGCTTCCTTCACTGCATCCAGACATTCTTTCCGCACCACCAACTTTCGATGCTCAATCTCTTGTTCGATCTTTTTCACATCACTTTTCGTCAGTTTTTCTCTCATGTTCTTCTCCTTTTTTATACAGTTATTTCAAATGCAAACTTCACTTACATTCCCATTTCTGAAACATTGAAGGCGTCTTTTGCCCCTTGTCTTAAAATTCTGTCTCTCTTCTGCCTGTCAGTATATCTTTTTCATCCAGACTTTTCAAGACCTTTTTCCGGAGCATAAAGTCTCTTCCATTTTTACTTCCATTTTTTGGAAGTAAAAAATCGAAAAATTAACCAATACTGTATAGTGATCCCCAAGGTTCAAATATTTCGAACCTGACGGCAAATCATTTGACGATACATTGTAAAAGGAGGCTGCTTTTCACTTATGAAATCAATTCAAACGTTATTTTTTCGGCCTTTTCATCTTCTTTTCCTTCCTCTGCTGACGGTTATTTTGTTACTTTCCGGCTGCTCCAGCGCCAGCCATCAGCGAATTGTCCGAATCGGCCATAATCAGTCCACCAACCATCCAACCCACATTGCCCTGACTGCTTTTCAAAATTATATCAATGAACAGCTGGGAGACCGGTATGTGGTTGAAGTCTATCCCAGTGAGCTTTTAGGCTCTCAAACCGATATGGTGCAACTAACGCAGACCGGAGCCATTGATTACTGCATTGCCAGCAACGCTATTTTGGAAACTTTCAGTAAAAACTATGAAATTTTCAACCTTCCCTACTTATTTGCCAGCGCCGAAGCCTATCATCATGCCATGGATGATCCTCTTATTACCAATCCAATTTTCACTTCCACTCAGAAAGCCGGATTCACAGCTGTCACATGGCTGGATGCAGGTACGAGGAATTTTTATACGGTGCAAAAACCAATTGAAAGTCCGTCGGATCTTAAAGGATTGAAAATTCGGGTCCAACAATCTCCTACCAATATTGAGATGATGCGGCTTTTAGGCGGTTCTGCCACGCCCATGGGGTTTGGCGATGTGTATACAGCTCTTCAGTCCCACATTATTGACGGCGCAGAAAACAATGAAATGGCTCTCACAGACAATGGTCATGGAGATGTGTGCAAGTATTACTCTTATGACATGCATCAGATGGTCCCGGATATTCTTATTGGAAACAATGCTTTTATTGAGGACATGACCAAAGAGGAGCGGGCTGTATTTGAAGAAGGATATCGTCTGATCAATCAAGTCCAGCGGGAAGAATGGGTCAAAGCGGTCAATCATGCCCGCGACAAAGCTGCCAATGAGCAGAAAGTCCAGTTTTTGTATCCAGATCAGGCTCCTTTTGTAAAAGCCTGCCTTCCCCTTCATCAGTCGGTGCTTGAAAAAAATTCTGCCATTCGGCCCATATATGACGCCATACAAAATTATAACGCCTGGTATCCCACTACTGCTCAATAGGAGAATCGTATGAATCATTTTAGAAAGTATCTAAATCAAATTTTAAATGTTCTGGCAGGAGGCAGTTTTCTTGCCATGGTTGGACTGACCTGCTGGCAGGTGCTGACGCGTTATGTTCTGAAAAACCCTTCTTCCTGGTCAGAAGAACTGGTCTCTTATCTGTTCGCCTGGATGGCTCTTCTCGGCGCTTGTCTGGTTGCAGGGGAAAGAGGCCATATGAACATTCCTCTTGTCATGGACCGGCTGGGTTTCAATGCCAAAAAATATCTTTCTGTTTTTGGAGAAATTGTGGCCTGTCTCTTTTCTGGTGTTATTCTGGTATTTGGAGGTATCCAGATTACTTCTCTGGCTATGGGACAGATGACCTCATCTTTGGGAGTGGCCATTGGTATTTTTTACATTGTCCTCCCTTTAAGCGGCATTTTAAATATCTGCTATACCATTTTAAATATTATAGAAATTTTAAACGGCTCCATTTGCCTGGACCCGGTAAATGAGACGGTTCTGGCTGCTGAAAAAGCCGAAAAGGAGGCATGATCATGGCTGTCCAGTCTTTGTGGATTATCTTACTTGTACTTGCCGTTTTGCTGGTTATGGGAGTACCGATCTCCTATGCCATTGGCATATCTTCTCTGGCCGCCATTTTACAGGTGGTTCCTTTGGATGTGTCAGTTCTGACTGCCTCCCAAAGGATTTTTGTGGGAATGAGCAAATTCAGTCTGACCGCCATACCATTTTTTATTCTGGCTGGCAATCTGATGAATCAGGGAGGAATTGCCAGACGGCTTGTGGATTTTGTTCTGGCCATTTTGGGAAAACTGCCTGGTTCGTTGCTGGTAACGAATGTGGGAGCCAACGCACTGTTTGGAGCCATCTCCGGCTCTGCCGCTGCTGCCGCTGCCGCTGTGGGAAGTATGGTCCGGGAAGGAGAGGAAAAACAGGGCTATGATCTGGCTTTGTGCGCTGCCACCAACGGCGCTTCTGCCCCGTCCGGCCTTCTAATTCCCCCTTCCAATGCCCTGATTACCTATTCTTTGGTATCTGGCGGAACCTCTGTGGCTGCCCTGTTTCTTGCAGGTTATCTTCCTGGGATCATTTGGGCTGTATGCTGCATTGTTGTGGCTGTGGTCATTGCCAAACAAAAAGGTTATCAGGGAACCCAAGGAAAATTCAGCTGGAAGCACCTGCTGTCAGCAACCCTTCAGGCAATCCCGGCTCTCTCTCTGATTATAGTAGTCATCGGCGGCATCATTGCAGGTATTTTTACTGCCACAGAAGGTTCTGCTATTGCTGTGGTATATGCCCTGATTTTAAGTATCTTTTACCGGAGTATTACCTGGAAATCCTTCTGGAGAATTGTGGTGGACAGCGCCAAGATGAGCGGCATGATCGTATTTCTCATTGGGGTCTCCAATATTATGGGATGGGTCATGGCCTTCACTCAGATTCCGCAGGCCATTTCCGCTGCTCTTTTGGGACTGACCTCCAATCCTGTGCTGATTTTGCTGATTATGAATGTGATTCTTCTTATTGCCGGAACCTTTATGGATGTAACGCCTGCCATCCTTATTTTCACACCCCTGTTTTTGCCGGTTGTAAAAACTTTTGGCATGAATCCCATTCAATTTGGGCTGATTCTGGTATATAACCTGTGCATCGGCAATATTACCCCTCCGGTGGGAAATACGCTGTTTGTGGCCATTAAAATCGGAAAAACCTCCCTGGCAAAAGTAATGCCTTATATGTTAATGTACTATGGGGCGATTCTTGCCGGACTTATGCTGGTCACATATGTTTCCGGCATCAGCCTGGGACTTCCTGGGGCTGCGGGAATGCTTTAAGGAGATATAAAAATATAAAAAAGCAAATAGCAGAAAAAAGCAGCAAAAGCGTGTGACAAACGCCGTTTGGTGATTTCCACACACTCTCTTGCTGCTTTTTATACTACTCTTCTTGTGCTTACTCCTCGGTTATCCTTTGCTGTTATGCCAGCCACCGCTTTTGTCATTTAAGAAAATACTCTCAATATCTGCTCTGCACACTGTTTCCAGGTAAACCTTTCCGCCGCCTTTTCATGCCCTCTTTCAATCATCTCCCAGGTTCTGGCTGGGTCTGACAAAAGCTGTCTGGTTATATGTGGAAGCCTGTCAAGAGCCTTCAAATCATACAGCTGAATATCCACGCCATCTGTAAAGTTCTCATCAATCCAGCTGCTGGAATCGGTCAGCGGCAGGGAATGCTGCAGCAAAATATTAAAGATACGGTCATGGGTTCCTGCCTTAAACCAGGGCATAACATTCAGGTTGATTTTTGCGTCTGCCATGTAGGCCAGAGTTTGTCCGTAAGGAATCCGGTCATCAATCCGATGAATGTTGGGACAATGAATCGATGGATGATTTTCCCAGCCCCGCCCCAAAAGGTACAGCTCAAATCCACTGTCAGCAAGAACCTTCACCACCTGTTCCCTTTGATACATTCGAATGGCCCAATCCACATACTCAGAACATCTTAAAAGATTTCTCAAAGTCTCATCTGGAACCGTCCAGCCAAACTGTTCCAAAATATCAAGTACTGCCTGTTCTGTGGTCACAGCGCTGTCTTTCAGAAAATGTTCGTACATAGCCTGGTAAAACCGGTACAAATCACTGTTTTCCGTAAACACCTGCTTTAACTCCATAAACTTGTCATTGGGCCGATAATAAGTGCCTGTAAACAACAGATCATATTTTCTCTTCTCAAAAGGAATCACCGGTGTACCAGACGGCGGCAAAACTCCGGCATGGGGCATAAACTCCACAAAAGGCACCTGACTGCCAAAGTATTTTTTTACATACTCCACATGGTTTTGGTCACAGCAAAAGAGATAATAATGGTCCGGATGTTTCTCCAAAGCCGGATGAAAGCGCAGGGGATGGTCCATCAGAATATCCACTGCCTTTGCCTGATATTTATTCCAGATTTCCATGAAAAAGTCGTCTCTAAGACCCCATCCGTCAAAACAGATTACCCCCTGGACCCCTCCTGAAAGAAACTGGGCAAAGTCCCCGTAAGAATGTCCCACAGAGCCAAGGGGATTTACGGAATCCAAAATAAAAACTTCATGCCCCTTTGCCGTAAACTCTCCTGCCAGCTGATCTGTAAAAAAATTAAACGATTCTACTTCTGAATAAAACATTACCACCCGCATCTGTTCTGTCCCCTTTCCAGACTTGCACATCCACCTGTTCCTACAAACATTCTTTTACTACAATACATCCGAAAAATGCGGCCTTAACCTTTTAAACATCCGAAGTCCCATAAGCAAAACTACCAAAGTCACAATCCAGAAAAAAAGCGTAAGCCTGGGCCGCTCCCAAAACCAGTTTCCAGTCAGCATACTGTCCCGGTATCCCACACAGATATAGTAAAAGGGATTCATTTTCAATATGGGAATCGCCCAGGGAGCACTCTTCTCAAACATGGTTTCATGGTACATAATCGGCGTCAGCCACATGCCGAATTGAAGGCAAATGCTGACAATCTGTGCCATATCTTTAAAAAACACCTGAACTGCACAGGTAAAATAACCGATTCCCAAAGCCAGCATAGAAGCGGCAAAGGAATAATATGCAATCTGAATCCAGGTAAAAAACGGCGTCCATCTGTAGCACACAAAGACCAGAAACAAAATAAGAACAAAAAATCCATGTACCATCAGACAGGAAATCAATTTTATGAGCGGCAGAATCTCTACCTGAAACACCACTTTTTTTACAAGGTAATTGTATTCCTGAAGGCAGCCAGTCATGTTGTTTAAAGCTTCACTGAAAAAAAACCAGGGTACAATTCCCGGCACCAACCAGAGCACATACGGCGCTCCGGGAACCGGCGGTTCATTTTTAAACCCAATCTGAAAAACAAAAAAATAAATCAAAACCGTTACCATGGGCTGAACGAACATCCAGACCACCCCAAAATAGGAACCTACAAACCGTTTTTTAAAATCCGCTTTGGATAAGTCCCATATCAGTCTCCGTTTCCTGGCAATCTCCTTTACCAACGAAACTACATACGCCATAACTGCCTGTCCTCTCTTGTTCTGTTTTGTTGTAAAGTTCCCCTTTGCTTTATAGCCGGAATGTAAATGTGTCGGAAAGTCCGCCCCACTTCTTATCCTTCTCGGATAAGATCAGCTCCACGCCTTCCTGTAAAGGCCAGCAAATCCCAATTTGAGGATCATCCCAGGCAATTCCCCCTTCGTCTCCCGGATGGTAAAAATCGGTACACTTATAAGCAAACTCCGCCTCCTCTGACAGCACCAAAAATCCGTGAGCAAACCCCTTTGGAATATAAAACATCTTCTTGTTTTCTTCGGTTAATTCCACTCCAAACCATTTTCCAAAGGTTTTGGAGCCTTCCCGCAGATCTACTGCCACATCAAACACAGATCCCCGCAAAACCCTGACCAGCTTTCCCTGAGGATACTCTTTTTGATAATGAAGTCCCCGCAGAACCCCCCGAACGGACATGGACTGGTTATCCTGAACAAACACCAAATTCAGCCCTGCCTCTTCAAAATCCTTCTGATTATAAGTTTCCACAAAATATCCCCGCTCATCTTTAAAAACTGTCGGCTCAATCACACACAAGCCCTCAATGTCACACCTAGTCACCTGAATCTTTCCCATCTTTTTACTCCTTTTTCCCACAACATCATCCACCGTCACACACGCTTTTTAACGGAAATTGTGTATAATTTTTTCATTCGGTTCCTTTTTACACCCGCATACTGACAATGCTGAAAATCCTCACCACCACATAAGCATTCATCCCATACATCCCATACAAAATCCCCCGCTCTCCCCATCGGGTCATCACAAGAACATCATTTTTCAATGTCATCAAAAACACTGGGAGAAACGGCAGAAAATACCGTCCCTGAACCCCGTTGATCACATCTGAACTTACTGGCGTCCAGGCAATCAACATGGAAAACATCAAAGCGCCCATACAAGTCAGGCATAAAAACCAGACCCACAGTCTCTTTCCCCCTGTAAACACCAGGCTCTCTCCCGGCCTACGGAATGCAAGACACAAAAGACATCCAGTAAAAGCCAGCACCACAGGATAAGGAACATCCAACACTGGGTCTAAATTCCCCAGGTAATTCCCAATCATGGACATATGATACCCTTCACTTTGCCGCGCCAAAGTATTATAAAAAAGCTGTATGGTCCGCCGAGGCTGGCCCAAAAGCATTCCCAGGCTGTATCCGGTCTCTTCTGCCCATCCAATATAATTTTCTGTCTCCGGAGCCACATAAGCGCTTACCACCTGGCGGTTAATGAATATCATAGCTGCAGCCCAGGCTCCAAACACAATCCCTGCAGATAAAGTCCATTTCTTCCAGCTGCCAAATTTTTTAACCGGAATCAGCAGACACAGCCCCATAAGCACAGTGTAAACCATTTTACAGGGACCTGCCAAAGCCATAGAAACAGCCAGAACCGCCACATCCTTTCCCCTCACTTGTTCCTGTGCAAATGCCAGATTCAGACAATAGGCGGTAAAATAAAACATCCATGCCAAAATCCAAACATCATAGGAAAATGTAGCAGACAAATGAAGGGTCATAGGCAACAATCCCCCCCCTGCCAGAATTTCTTTGCCAAAAGGCGCTTTTTTTATAGCCAGTCCAGTCATAGCCACAAAAAACAGCAGATTGCCGAGTCTTCCCAAATAAGCCAGCCACACACTGTTCAGATTCAATATCCGTGCCAAGGAGATTCCCAGCGCCTGGGGAATATATGCTGCAGGCGTAGTCACCACAGGAGGATAAGGGGATACTGCCAGATGTTGGGTCTCTCCGGCCCGAACCGGTTTCTGACCATCTTGAAAAGACTCATAAACCAGACGATAGGTTTCCTCCGTCAAAACCTGTCCAAGAACCAAAGCCTGTCTGGAATCCTCTTTTGTTCCTGTCTTCGTCCAAAATCCATCTTCCTCACTGTACAGGTATTCCCCATAAATGTCTTCCAAAAACCAGTCCTGTCCACGCACCAGCACATGACCATCCCTGCTGTTGGATGGCTGACCAAGCATATGGCTGGACAGTTGATAGGCGCTGATATAATGGCTGATTTCATCTGGCCCGGAAAGGGGAGGAAACACAAGCAAATACAAAACCCCCATAGAAAGTCCGGCAAAGGGATAAATCTGCTCCAGTTTCCATAGCTTTCCTCCCGGCTTACCAAGAAAAAGCCAGCCTAAAAGCCCGGTGAGAATCAAAGATGTCCCCAAAAGGGCTGCATAATTGCCCATCAGCCATGTATCCCCACATGCCTGGGCTCCAGCCTTCACATCTCCATAATGCCACAAGCCGAAAACAAACAGTCCTCCCAATCCGGCAATCCAAAGCCAGTCAATCTTTTTCATTCCCTTCACGGTCCATAATTTCGCCACAGCTTCGTTCCCTTTCTTCCTGCTCCTTTTCCCGGATTGCCATTACCTGCACCAACTCCTTAATCTTTGTCTCCAGCTGAGATATGTGAATGGTCATATAAAAAACCTTCACAATCAAAAGGAAAATGGCAAACAAAAACAGGAAATTGGCAGTGGAATAAATTCCCAGACAATGGGCAATAAAGTCTGCCACAGGCGGACAAATGCTGAATACGATCAGCACCAGCGCCCATACAATCCAGAAAATCGCGCTTTCGATCTCCACTTTTGACTGGCGGATTCTGCGCATCATCTGAAAAAATGTGGCCACAGATGCCAGAATCAGGATCATGCGCAATGTCATGGTCATCATAATAGGTTCCTTTCCCAGTACACAGGATTCATTGTACACCGAAGCACCAGACCTTTTGGCAGTATCCGGTAAATTTTCCCCAGCCGATAGCCTGCATATTTCCATGCGCTTCCTGCAATTAATACTGGAATCTGCCCGATCTTCCCCCGTCTTACCAACCAGAACCCGGTCTCTTTTATCAGCCGGATTCCCTCTCCCTCTGACAAGATCCCCTCAAACACCTCCGGGTGATCTGCCTGAGACACAGCCAGATCAAAATTGCGCCGAAACTGCTGTAAAAACGTCAGATTGTGAGAATGTATCACCCTCCCCTCTGCCGTGTAGGCAATTCCATATCCAGCCTGGACTGCTCTGGCCGCGTAAATCATATCCTCATTAAAAATCGCCGGTTCCACAAAACCCCCCAGCTTTTCAAAAATATCTTTTCGATAGGCACAGCAAACATTGGAAGCAAAATAAGTTTTTATTCCCAGGCGAGGCAAATCCTCCTTTGTCTTAACACTGCTTCTGTCCGGATAATTAAATATTCTGGTAAACCGTTCCAGACTATGGCAGCCGTTCTCCGGCATCTGCCTTCCGTAAGCCACGGCCACGGTCTGTCCTAAATTCCCCTTCCAGCCCAAAGCCTCCACCAGCCGTTCCACCAGCCGTCTTCCTTTTGGAATGGCATCATCCGTCATAAAAATCATAATATCTCCCTGAGATAAACTGGCTCCGAAATTTCTTGTTCTCCCGTGATCAAACTCCTGTCGGGACACGTGATGAACTTCCAGATTGTTTACCTTTTTGCAATATTCCGGCTTCCAATCCTGTTTCTCAGTATTCACCACAATGATCTTGTTTATTGGATAAGTCTGCTGCCCAAGCCGTCGAATCAACCGGGCAAACCGACGGTCCGGTTTGTAGGTTGGGATAATCACATCCACTGTTAGCCTTTTATCAAACTTTTCTCCCATTTCTGTCATGATTCACCTCTCTTATCGTCGGTCCTGCCGGATGCTTTATCCTGCTGTATCTGCCTGTTCTTGTACATGCACAGCCCTTGACTCATTTCCCGCGAAAGTCAAATCGGCTTATTTCTCCCGGAAATAAAACACCCATGCCCCCACAATAAACCCTGCTGCCATAATAATCATCAAAATCAGATAGGCCCAGGCAGCTCCCAGTATGCCTCCCTGCTTTACAAACATTGGCGCCAAAATCCATGCCAGCGCCGTCAAAACCACATAAATTCCAAAAATCACCGTCTGACGCCGCAAAATCACCAGCACATAATAATACAAATTTAGTATGGCATAAAACCCTCCTCCCAGTACCACCACCACAAAGGCACTGTGATAAGGGGTAAGGCTGCCTGTATAGGCCGCTCCCAAAATCCGTTCCAGAATAGTCAGAACCGGTTTTCCAAGAATCCAGGCCAGAACCAAAGCCAACATGCTTAATGCCACAATAAGCCAGGAAATTTTTCCTAACATAGAGACAAATCTCTCATATCGCTTTTGTTCCCAATATCCGGTCAGATGAGTAAGTACCGGACGAATCACAAATCCTGCCGCCAGATTAATTACAGAAGTTGGCATAAAAATCACATTAAAATATCCAGATGCCACATCATCCATATAAGCGTCAATGGCATATTTTGCGGCAGAAAAAATATAAAAATCCAAAAACACCGAGACAAACAAAAGAACTGTGGCCTTAGTTAGAGGAACCAGACGCCTTCCATCCATTCCCCAATCGATGGACGGCAATCTTCTGCTCACCGGAAGATCAAAGATCAGCACTCCTGCCACCTGAGCCGCCACAGCCGCCCCACAGGCCCAAAGCAAAGAACCGCCGGTCCACAAGACGATCAGAAACACGCCCACAGACAAAAGTGTGCGAAACGTGTTGGATTTTCCGGTAAGATGAAGATTTCCGGTGCGCTGAAATTCCGATTCGTACACATCTGCAAAACCGTCCATCACCTTGTAGCACACCAGAAGAAAAATAACTCCTGCTTTCCAAGGCCCATACCCGTAGAACAGCAAATACGCAGCGCCCGCCGCCACAGCCGCCATACAGGTCAGACACCGGTGGAGAAAATAGTCTCCAAACCGATATTCTCCCGCCCCGTCTGTTACCTGGAAAGGACGTATTCCAAAATACGCCACAATAAACATCTGCTGTCCAAAGGTGCTGTATCCAAAAGCAAAAACACCTCCCTCTTCCTTTCCCACCATTCTCATAACCAGAAAAGAAAGAACCATACTGGCAAAGGCATAGCAGAAACTTCCTGCCATATTCCAGAGAATATTCTGTCTCTCTTTGTCCATGCTCTGCTCCTTATGAAATCCGTTTCCGGAAATTCTGAATCAGAAGAATGGACAGGAGCATCCTCACCATATACCCACAAGCAACCGTAGGCTTTAAGTAGCTTTCCCCGCCCCATCGCTCTCCTATAACCACGGGAATCTCCGCCACTTTCGCCCCCTGCTTTAGCAAGTAAGAAATCGTATCTGGCTCCGGACCATAATTTAAGTTGCAGGCAAACTCCCCGATCATTCTCCGGTTAAACATCCGCATTCCAGAAGTAGGGTCCGCCACCTGCACTCCCGTAGTCAGCCATATGGCTCCCGCCAAAAGACGGCTTCCGATCATACGCATGGAAAAATTCTTGGACTTATTCAGAAACCGGCTTCCGATCACAATGTCATAGCCTTCTTCTATTTTCTGTTTCATAGGCAAAATATATTCCGGCCTGTGTTGACCATCCCCATCAAACTGAACCGCGCACCCATACCCCTTATACCAGGCATACTTCATCCCCGCCTGAAAACATCCCGCCAGCCCCAGATTTACCGGAAGGTTCAAAAGAGAATATCCCCGATCTCTGCAAATCTGTTCTGTCCTGTCTGTGGACCCGTCATTCACCACCACATAATCCAAATCCGGGCATCTTTTTGTCAGCTCCTCCACCACCTGCTCAATATTTGCCTCTTCGTTAAATGCCGGAATCACTGCCAGCACCCGGTCCTGCCGTTTCATAATCTGTCTGTCCTTTCTTGCCTGTAATTCCTCTACTCCAAGACCAAATCACAAATCAAATCCACCACATCCAGCTCCAAATCCGCATAAAGGGGCAACGTTAAAACCTGTCGGGAAATCTGTGCTGCCACTGGCGTATCCTTCTCGTCAAACCGTCCCTTATAGCAATCATAATGATTCACACAGGGATAAAAATATTTTCGTGCATGAATGTTGTACTTGGCCAGATCTTGAAATATCTGATCTCGGTTTTTCTTATATCCGTCAAACACCACCGGCATATAAGCATAATTACTTTCCACTTTTGGATTCTCCTGACACAGCCGGATTCCCTGCACCCCGGACAGACGTTCCCGATAACGAAGCGCCAGCCTTTGCCGCTTTTCAATCTCTTGGTCCACATGACGCAGGTTGCACAATCCCATAGCTGCCTGAAACTCATTCATCTTCCCGTTGGCTCCCACATACTCCACCCGCTCATATCCGGTTATTCCGAAATTTTTCAGCTCGTACAGCCGTCCTGCCAGCTTTTCATTTCGAAATGTCACAGCTCCCCCCTCAATGCTGTGAAATACCTTAGTTGCATGAAAACTGAACATGGACGCGTCTCCAAATTCTGCCACTCCTTTTCCATCCATGGTTTCCCCAAAAGCATGGGCCGCATCATAAATCACCTTCAATCCATGACGGCGGGCAATCTCTTCTATTTTGTATACATCACAAAAATTTCCATATACATGAACCGGCACAATGGCACACGTATTTTCTGTAATCCGCTCCTCTAAAAGATCTGCATCCAGCGTATAGTCAGAAGGATGAATGTCACAGAATACCGGCTCCAGACCATTTCGCACAATGGCATGGGTGGTGGAGGCAAAGGTAAATGGGGTGGTAATCACCTCCCCCTTTAGTTCCAAAGCCTGCAGCGCAAGCTCTAAGGCCATGTGTCCGTTGACAAATAATTCCAGGTTAGGAACCCCCATGTATTCCTTCAGCTGTCGCTTAAATTCCTCGTGGTACGTTCCCATATTGGTCAGCCACGCGCTCTCCCACAAGGGCTTTAACATGTCCACATATTCTTCCAGAGGCGGAAGGGAAGACCGGGTCACAGCCACAGGCGTCTCCAACCGCTCTCCCTTCCAGGTACTCATGATTCCATGCGGTATTCCTGATACCGCTTTACCAAATATTGTCCCTTAATCTCCCCCATGGGTTCTAACTCTTCCCCAGTAAAACAGCGCAGATGGTTTTTCACCATATCATACCCTGCCATGGAAGAAAATGCCGTCCCTCCGGAAAATCTGGGATTGCATTCCAGAAGATACCATTCCTGTTCTTCCTTTTCCACAAACTCAAAATTCACACAACCCCATATGTTAAGAGCTTTTGCCACAGCCATGCACTGTTCCTCCAGCGCTGCGTCCTGAAACACATACACAGAAGTTCCAGCGCCCCCCTTTGTCCTTAAATACTCCCGACGGGGCAGACACCGAATCTGTTCTGTAACTGGATTTCTCACCACATCCACTGTGATTACAATTCCTGGAATCTTAGGCTGAACCAGATAATCTAAAAGGTCATCTCCAAATCCCTGTATCCGATACCTCATCTCCCCGGCATTTTTCACTTCTGTCAACCCCTGGCTGCTTCTGCCTCTGGACGGTTTTAAGATCAGCGGATAGTCCAGAAGTTCAAATCCGGTATCTTCCTCCTCCTTGACCATTTGAGCCAGGTTTCTTCCTGGTATCATCCGACATATTTGAAAAGGTTCCAAAAAATTCGCCAGCTTCTCTTTATTCCGGCACACTTCAATGGTTTCATAACCGGACATGCAAAGAATCACTCCCAGCTCTTCTGCCTTCTGCCGCCATTCCTGAAGCGCATCCACTTCCACATCTGTCAAAGGAATCACAAAATCCACATGTTCCTCTTTGCAGATCTGTTCCAGAAAATCACAGAAAGCCTTTTGGTCTGTGGCCAAAGGCGCCTGAAAAAACTCCTCCACCTCCCCGGAGGCCACAATCCACTGAGCCGGATAAATATCACATCCCAAAACCCGGTAATTTTCTTTTTTACACCGGTCAATGACTGCTGCTGACGAAAACGAACCAATGGCTGTAACCAGTATTGTCTTTCTCATTCTGTCTGTTCCTTTCTTATAATCAATCTGGCCAAATACCAGAAGCTATCCATCTTAAACAGCCACGCAAGACCTGTATAGACGACAGCGCCGCATCCAATCTGCACCGTCAGCCTTACTAAGGGAACCATCTCCCCAAACAGTCTTCCCACAGTCATCACCAGAATACACATGACAAAAGAAAGACCTGCCGACGGCATCACATCCATCCACTGCTGCCCAATCCGATACCCCAAAAGTTTCCGGTTGGGAGCTGCATTTACAAAGGTACACAAAAAATCCTGGACAGCCTTAATCATCACCATTCCATAAACAGAAAAACACATTCCCACCCCTAAGGCTGCCAAGCTTAGTCCCTTTTTCACCAGTTCCAGACGCAGAAAAATATCGCTCCGTCCCATGGCGTTGATCGCCTGCAGATTGGTAATGTGAATGGGCCAGAAACAGTAGGAAATACACATAATCCGCAAAAACGGAACACAAATCAGCCACTTTTCTCCTAAAAGCACTTCCACCATGGTATCTGCCACTGCAAACATCCCCAACAGCATAGGCAGTGTGACAAACGAGCTTAACCGGATGGCCTGCCGCACCATCTGCCGTACCCTGGCCACATCCTCCTGTCGGGATGAAAAGGCAGGCAGCAGCACTGCCTGAATGGCCATTCCCAAATCTGTGGCAATTAATTTGGGAAACTGCTCTCCCCGGTTATAACTTCCCAATAGTTCTTCATTATAAATCTTTCCAATAAACAGCCCGTACAGATTGTTAAAAACGGTGTCCAGCAAAGAAGCGCACAGAAGCTTCCATCCAAAACCAAACATTTCCCGGACCCGCTCCATAGAATACATTCGGGCTGGTTTCCACGACACAGTCAGAAACAGCGCCATCATCAAAGCTCCGTAATACATCACCTGCTGCCCCACCATGGCCCATACCCCATAACCTTTATAAGCCATCCAAATGCTGACTGCCCCAGAAACAACCGAAGCAGCCAGGGTGGAGAGAAACAATCCCCGAAACTCCATCTTCCTGGAAACATAAGCCGTCTGAACCGAAATAACTGCCCCTGGAAACAACACCACTGCCAAAACCCGGACAATGGCCCTTAATTCTTCAATCTCATAATAGGAGGCAATAATCGGCGCCGCCAGATACAAAATCCCGTACATTCCCGCTGCCAGGACAATTTCAAAATAACAGACCGACGAGAAATCCATCTCATCCGCCTGCTTTTTCTGAACCAGCGCCGTGCCAAAACCGCTCTGAACAAATACATTGGCAATGGTAATGAAAATCATAATAATCCCTACCACCCCATATTCTGCCGGCGTCAGCATCCGGGCTAAGAGAATGGCAATCACAAACTGAATGCCCTGAGCGCCCCCGTTCTCCAAAAGCTTCCAGAACACCCCTTTGGCTACCTTCTGCTTCATCTCTGTCTCTGTCACAATACACTCCTTAACTGCCGTGATGATAAAGTTTTAACGCCCACTTATAGAGTCCCGGCGCCAAAGTTTCAAACCGGATAAAAAACCGCACGCGAAGGTTCAGCTCCCGGTAAAATCTGCGGTATTTTGGGTCCAGCACTTCCGGATATTTTTTTAAGTTTACTCTTGTGAGAAAATAAACCCGCGCCGCTGCCTGTCCCACCACCTTATGAAAACGTCCCTTTGTCTCCTGGTCGTACCTTCGGTACATATCCCCCATTTCCTTATAGTATTGTTCTTGCTTTTTCTCATAATCCCCCTGTTTCATAAGGGTCGTCCAGGAAGAGGCTCCTCCCAGACGATATACACACATAGGCCGGTCCATATAGTATGCCCATCCCCGCGCCGCTGCCATCAGCTGAAGAGGCACGTCTGCCAAGGGAGCCTTTACATAAAACTCCGGCAGATCCTTCACCATGTCTGTCCGGAACATAAGAGAAGCCGTAGGATACCCGGAAGTTTTATTGATGATCTCCTCCGGCGTCACTTTCCGGCTCTTCTTATAAGGGCGCATCTTCTGTTCGGTAAAAGCCCGTCCCATAACCTGAATGCGTGCGCTGTGAAACACTAGGGAGCATCCTGGATGGGATTCTAAAAAATCTACCTGCTTTTGAAGTTTATAGGGGTCTGTCCAGTAATCGTCTCCCTCGCACATGGCAATGTAACGCCCCTTTGCCCTGGGAAAATTATAGGTGCCGCTTACATTGGTAAGTCCTTTGGCATACTGGTTCTCGGTCTGTAAAATGGGTTTCACCCGGTCCGGGTACAAAAGGGCATATTCCCGGATTATCTTTGCCGTCCGGTCTGTGGAGGCATCGTCATGAATCAGAATCTCATAGGAAAAAGAAGTCTTCTGACCAACAAACCCTTCCAGGGCCTGCCGTACATAAGCTTCCTGATTGTAGGTAAGACAGCATATGCTGACCATAATTTCCTTTTCTTTTTCCGCCACTATTTTATCTCCTGATTTTTTCCAGTTCTATAAAAATATGTTTACTTTTTTCTTACTAATCGCTTTCATTTTACAATATCTCACAGGAAATGTAAATCCTATATAGCATTTTCTGTTCAAATGTGGTAGATTATAGAAATGAAAACATACTACTTAGGAGGTTAGTACCCATGAATCGACATTTGAAATTCTGGCAGACCACGATTCTCGCCGGATTCCTTATGGCTAATTTAACTTTTGCTGCCTGGGCTACCGAAGGCGGTCCTGCCTTTGATCCCAAGTTTAACCCAGATGCACAGGAGACTGCCGTTCCAAGCGGACCGCCTGTTCTCAATGACAATTCTCAGGAACAGCCCTCTGCACCTGCACAGGAGAACAATCAACAGGAGGAACAGCCCTCCACCCCTGGGCAAAACGATAACCAGCAGGCGCAGCCAACCAATCCAGACCAGAGCCAGGGACCAGGAGCCGGTCCTGGCGCAGGCCCTGGAGAGCAGCCGGAGCCAGAGCAGCCTGCTGCCACGGTTCGTCCCCAGCGTCCGGCGGAACAGACCTTCCAGATTCCGGAGAACAATTATCCGGAAGGACATCCTCTTTCGGTTCCCCTGCGTCCGGCCGGATTACAGGCCACCATCCTTTTTAAGGACAACATGGCCTGGTCCCAGCCGTTCATTGCAGATGCATGGCCAGCTGAGTCAGAAGGAAGAAACTTTGTTTCCATCTCCATCTTCCTTCAGTATTCCATTGGTAACGTCCACTACCGGGCCTATACTTCCACCAATGGATGGACTCCATGGGTAATGAACGGCCAGCAGACCGCCATTCCGGCTGACAGCGCCCCCATTGAAGCCATTCAGATTCGGTTAAGCGGCGTGGCTGGCAACGAATATGACGTCTATTATGCAGCACGTCTTACCGACGGAACCGAGACCGGATGGGACAAGAACGGACTCACCGTAGGAACCATGAACCAGGGTCTTGCTTTAAGCGGTTTCCGTATGGCAGTCTTTAGAAAGGGCGAGGGTCCCAGCTTTGATTTGGGAACACCGGTTGTCTCTGCCCATGCTGACGGCGTTCAATATGTGGACGGTATCCTCCGTTACATCCATGGAGACGGCTCCAATTACACTGGATGGGGATGGATTGGAAATCAGCGTTATTACTTTGTGGACTCCTATCCTGTAACCGGATGGCAGTACATAGATGGCTACAAATACTATTTTGGTGAAGACGGAGTCATGCTCACCGACTTAGAGCCTGTTGTAGGCAACCAGGGTCCGTTTTTAATTCGTATCAACAAAGAGATGAACTGTATGACCATTTATACCAAGGATGGAGACAACGGTTATATTATCCCGGTGAAGTCTTTCCTGACTTCTTGTGGTTCAGACACTCCCCTTGGAACCTTTAAGACTCCGGAAAAATACCGCTGGAGACTGATGATTCATGATGTGCATACTCAGTATGCTACCCGTCTTGGAGCTGGATTGCCTATTTTGATGCACTCCATTATTTATGACAAACCGGATACTTATACGCTTCAAGCTTACACCTACAACTACATGAGCATCGCAGAATCTGCCGGATGTATTCGCCTTGTAACAGCAGATTCCAAGTGGATTTATGATAATTGCCCCTTAGGGACCACCGTCGAAGTTTACAACAGCCCGGTTCCAGGACCCTATGACCGTCCTGCTATCTCTTTTGAGATTCCGGAAGCACAGACCTGGGACCCCACAGACCCCAACGTTACTCCTGAGGGAATCGCACGGGCAACAGCAGCAATTTTGGCCAAACACGGATATTAAAAAGAGGGTCAGAACCCAAAAAGAGGAGAACCTGCTCCAATTGGTTTTCCACATAAAAAACAGCGGAAAGACTTAAATCGTCTTGCCGCTGTTTTTCACTATGGATTCACTTACAAGGTAAAATGGATTGAATGTTTTGAACCATCCATATCTCCATTCGAATCCCCCAAAACCATGCTTTTGCCAGTTTCTCCCGCACCGGACCTATGTGAAGGTAGTGTTTCATGTAATACAAAAGACTTGTTTCCCGAAGCTTTTGCCTTTGCAGCTCATCTTCAAAGGACTTACTTATGGAGACAGAATGGCTGTGAGAGTACGATTCGGTTAAAAGCAATGCTGTGAAATAACCTGCTTTTTTCAGGCGGTCTCCCAGTACCGATTCTTCCTGATACAAAAAGATTTCCTCATCATAACCGCCCCAGTCCAGAAATGCTTTTCCATGTACCATCACCATGGAACCGTGTACCTCATCTACTGGAACTGCCTTTTTGTTCTTAAAGTAAGAATGAGGATAGGAAAGGCACCATCCAAACAGCCTTCTGCTGATTGGTCCCATGCGCAAAAGCTGGCCCGCAAACCCAAGATGTTTCCAGCCGTTTTGGAAATTTTTATAGGCTTTGTCTTCCATTCGTGCTGCTGCCGCCCCTGCGTCCGGGTATTTGGCAAAAATTTTCTTCAGGCCGCAAATACAGCTTTCGGAAAAGGAAACATCCGGATTTGCGATAATCACATGGGTAGCCCCTTTTTTCTCTACTGCATACCAAACTCCCAAATTATTTCCTGCCCCATAGCCGCCATTCTTGTCTGCCTGAATCAGGGAAACTTTCTGGCTGTTCAATGTCTGAAGCTTTTCCCAGGAATCATCTGGAGAATGGTTGTCCACAATTACGATTCCCTCCAAACAGGAATAGTTCTCAATCTGTTTCACCAGTTTTTGGACCGTCTCTGCATCCTTATAGTTAAGAATCACACAGTAAACCCTCATTTGAACAGACTTTGGAGATCGGTCTGCCTCTTCCAAAAGCTTTCCTTTTGCCTTCCCAGGTATGGTGACAGCCTGGGCGATTGTCTGTATCCAGGAGGTTTTTATAAAACCATATTTAAAAATGCTGTAAATCCGGCTTATGGGCGTTTGGGCAGGCAAGGCAAGAAACTGTTCCAGCGCCATTCTCTGGCTGGCATCCAGCTGCTTTCCAAACTGTTTCAAAAACGCCTCTCCCTGCAAAAACATCCGGCAGTAATTTTCTTCCACCTGTTTCTCTCGGACGATCCGCTCTTTCAAATCCTGAATGCTTCCCGTATTTCTTGCCCCCATTACATTATTTCCATGCTGACGGTATTTGGAAAGGGGCTTTTTAATACAGGAAATCGTGCCAAAACAGGAGGCGCATAAAGCCATCCACCAGTCATGCATAAAACAGGATTCCGGAACCGGTGCTGCCAGCTCTGCCAGCGGGCGGTTTATCATAACAGCTCCGCCTGTAACGGGATTTTCAACCAACAATTCCTGCAATGAAGTCCGCCTGGGACTGGATTTACTATAGGAGAAAAAGCTGGAGCAAATGGGATTCAAATTTCCATCTGTCACCTCCATATCAGAATAAACCAACACAGGAAGCGTCTTCTCTTTCCCTTCCACCTCCTTCATTCGTTTCAGCAAAGTCTCCACCTTTTTGGGATACCACACATCATCCTGGTCGCTGAAAAGAATATAGTCTGCCTGAACCTGAGACATCAGCCAGAAAAAGTTCATGGCTGGAGCTGGCACATAAGGTTCCCGGTCCTGGTATGCTCCCTCCTTGACCCGATTCCTTAAAAAAATCTGGTTTGGATATGTTTTCTCATAAGTTTCCAGAATCTGACGGGTTTTGTCACAAGAACCGTCGTCGGAAATCACGATGGAAATATTGGGTATGGTTTGGGCCAAAATAGAATCCAGCTGTTCTTTCACATAAGACTCCCCTTGATACGCTGCCAGCAAAACAGCTATGGATTCTATATTTTTTACAGGAGTTTCTTTTTTTCTGCCTTCCCTTACCTTCATTCCCAATTTGCGGCTGATGATTCGTCGAATGGGAGGACAAATTGCTGTCGTGTAGTTCATCAGATGATAGGCAGCCATATACCATTCCTGCCCCTTTTCCTTTGGCGTTCCTGCCCAGGGCGTCAGGGCAAGGGCATTTTCATAGGCTTTCCGGTAATGATTCCAGTTTCCTGCAATCCATGGCCTTTCATCTCCTGCATAATGAAGAATGGCAGGATGATGCTTTGCCCTGACAAATGCCTGCTTACCAACTGTCTCATAGGTTTTTCCATACCGCAAAAGTTCTCTGTAAGAAAAATACCGATAGTTGGTGCAGAAATTGTATTCTGGCGAAAGAAAGCAAATCTGCCCTTTTAGCACGCCGTTGAGAACATCCTGATCACAGGCAAACAGGTTTCCCACCCTTTTCTGGTAAAAATCCACCAGCTGCTCCTCCACCTGAAGCTCTCTCCATCGTTCCAGATCAATGAGAAGAACTCCTGAATTTACATAGGCATCCTCCTCTCCCAGGCCAATGGCCTGTTTCACCGGCTTATAAATGGTAGGCTCCATTACAGCCCCCATCACATTGCCCCGGAGATTGGTATTCCACAGACGCCCAAGAGACCGCATAATAATTGTGTCACAATCCAGATACAACACCCGCCGGACGGATTCCGGCAAAAGCCTGCCCACAAACAACCGTCCCATAATGCTGGCGTCAAAGCCTCCTGTATCCAGGTCAAAACCAAACTGCGTCCTAAGATCTCCCAGCTCCACCCAGCTGATTTCCCGGTGATACCGGCCTGCCATCTGGCAAAGTTTCCTTTTGGTTTCTTTTTTGATCTTTATGGAAAACACATACACCGTCAGCTGTTTATCCCCCTGATTTCGCTCAAAAAGGGAAACCATAGATGCCGCCATATGCTTTACATAATTCTCATTTGATACATAAACAACGTTCATGGACGCCTCCTGATGCTTCTTCTCCCAATCCTTTTCCCACAAATTTTCTTGTCTGTATGTCTCTCGATTAAATTCCTATTTCCTCAATACGCCCCAGGGCCGAGGCAATGACTTTATCCATATCATAGTACTTATACTCTGCCAGCCGTCCGCCGAAAATTACATGCTTCTCCTCCTTGGCCAGCTGTTCATACTGTCTGTAAAGAGCCTGATTTTTCTCATCATTGACCGTATAATAAGCCTCCATGCCTTCTTTCCAGTCAGCAGGATATTCCCGGGTGATCACCGTCTTTTCCTGTGTGCCAAACTCAAAATGTTTGTGCTCAATAATCCGGGTGTAGGGCGTCTCCCGATCTGTATAGTTGACCACAGCCACTCCCTGATAGTTCTCCATATCCAGAACTTCTGTCTCAAACCGAAGACTCCGATACTCAAGCTTTCCAAACTGATACTGGAAATAAGCGTCAATCGCTCCGGTGTAAATAATGGTTTCTCCCAAACTGTCATAATAATCCTTATGCTTTAGATAATCTGTGCCAGTATGAATGGTGCAGCCCTCAAACATCTTGTCCACAATCACATTGTACCCACCTATGGGAATCCCCTGATATAAATCGTTAAAATAATTGTTGTCGTAAGTAAAACGAACCGGCAGCCTTTTTATAATAAATGCTGGCAGGTCTTTACAGTCTCTTCCCCACTGTTTCTCCGTGTATCCTTTTACCAGCTTCTCATAGAGATCCGTCCCTACCAGACGGATGGCCTGCTCCTCCAGATTCTTCGGTTCTCCGGTCACAGCGCCCCTTTGCCGGTCCAAAATCTCTCTTGCCTCCTGGGGAGTGCAGATTCCCCACATTTTGCTGAACGTATTCATGTTAAAAGGCATATTATATATTTCGCCCCGGTAGTTGGCTACAGGGCTGTTGGTATATCGGTTAAATTCCGCCAGTCCATTGACATAATCCCACACCTGCCGGTTGCTGGTGTGGAAAATGTGAGCGCCATACCGGTGTACATGGATTCCCTCCATGTCCTGACAGTACACATTCCCTCCAATGTGATCTCTCTTTTCCACCACCAGGCAGGTTTTTCCCTTTTTCCTTGCCTCATTGGCCCACACTCCTGCATACAATCCGCTGCCTACCAGTACATAATCGTATTTCTTCATAAATCATCCATCCTCTTGCTTTCTTTGTGTATTCTCTCTTTTGACGAATCTTACTTTTTTTCTATTGATGTTCCACCAGTTGAAGCTTTTCCTTTCGGGTCAGCTTTTTTATGGCAGATTCCCGCTGCATGGCTTCCCGCCGGGTGGCAAATTCTTCGTAATATACCAGGGACACTGGTCTCCGGCTCTTGGTATACTTTGCCCCCCGCCCCTCATTGTGAGCCTGTATCCGCTGTTCCAGATGATTGGTCCACCCACAGTAAAGGCTTCCGTCAGCACACCGGACCAGATAGGTGTAATTTGTATCCATGGCATTTCTCCCTGCTCTGTACATGCTGATGCTATCTTACCACATCTCCTCTCATTACACAATCATGCAGAATCATTTCCTGTCTGTCTGTTTTTCTTTTTCGTTACCATTTGCAAGACGGAAATTTTACTGTCAAAAAAGGGCTGATGCAACGTTAATGAGTTGCAACAACCCCCTTTCCCAGACCAGCTCCTCCATCGGCTATGCTATGTAGGCGGCATCCGTGCTTGCAAGTCCACGCATACCGTCCAGGTTTCCCTGATCTATCTGAAGCACCAGCTGAATGCGGGCTGCCATTCTGGCACGCCGTTTCCGGCTTCTGCCGGCCCCGGCGCCCTGTAAGGTTTTTCAATCCGCCTTACCATAACAGTATATACGGCCCACGCTGAAACTGTGCCAGTCCAGATATACGTACACTATTATTTCCCAAAATTTCCTCAATACCACAAACAAATTTTACCAATTTCCAATTAAGCCCGCACAATCTCTTTCACCAGAATCAAACAATCTCCCGGACGGACCGAATCCGAAGCCAGATTGTTGGTGGTGACAATATTTTCCACCGTCGTGTGGAACCGTTTTGCTATATCCCACAAAGAATCTCCCTCCTGGACCAGATACCCCACGATTCCTGGCATCTGCTGAAGCTTTTTTGTATCCAAAGGACCTGTCTCCGCCTTTTGAATCACCAGCTGGCGCACCGGCTGCAGCACCAGCATATCCAGGAGAATCACAGCCTTCACCTCAACCGTATCCCCGCCGATCATGGCAGCGGTCAGCTGCTCCACATCGGTCTCCAGATACCACACGCTGTCCTGTTGAATGTCCGGCACTTCTGCCTCATAATGGAATGGAAGCAGCTCGGTCACAGACTGGACCGGACGGCTGTCATCATCCGTCAGATAAAGAATCCGAACCTCCAAGGCTCCGTCCATAACCAGAATATTGTCCTTTGCCTCCACTTCGTCCAGCTTCACCATTCCTGTGCTGTGACAGATCTGCAGTGCTCTGGGTCCTCCGCTTACGGATACTTTTTCCGCAATCTTACATTTTCCTGTGTTTTTGGTGAGAATATGGTCAAAGCAGGCTTCCCCGGTTTCCACGGACAGTTCCCGGTTAGTGGCATACATATCGCTTAAAATATCCAGCTGCCGTTCTTCATAAAGCCGAATATCCAGTTCAATCACTGCATCCACATCCAGCTCCCGCATTTCTCCGTCATAGTCTGGCTTCTCCTCAATTCCTTTGTGAATCAATCTTGCAGAGATAGCTGGAATCATTTCCTCCACTGCCCCCTGCATTTCCAACTCGCCAGAAAATGGAATGGACTCTTCCACCCACTGAATCATGGCGCTCTCCCCTTCTCCCTCATAGATCACAAATACCATGAGGGTTCCCTCCAAGTGGATTTTCTGATCTAAAGGTCGGGCCGTCACCCCGGACAGACGCATTTCGGTCCATAAAATCCGGTCAATGGCTGGTTTGGTTCCAGACAAGGTGATCTCTTCCTTCAGCCGGTAAGTGTCCTTTCGCCTCAGGGCAATAGCTGCCACATCAATGGTTCGTTTTAAGGTTTCCACCTGGGGAATGCCATCTTCCTCATCCTCCACCGTTCCAAGCTCCACCGCTGCCTCTGTGTCAAAAAGAGACTCCACCTTTACCTCCAAAGTGACAATCCCTTTAATGCTTAATTTCCGGGAGTTGATCATATCTGCGTTTAAATCTTCCAGCTGCCAGCCAACTCCCACATAATCCTTTTCCTCCAGTCCCGGCACATTGATGGTTTCCTCAAAGGGAATTAATCCGCCTAACACCTGAAGTCCGCCTTCCTCTTTCCGGTACAGCACATGGAAATCCAGCTTCCCCCGAACCACTACCCGCTCATTTTGGGTCTTCACCGGCTCCATCTGAATCTCCCCCGTGTCCAGAATCACCTGGGCAATATCGCTCATGGTATCTGGCACAATAAAATCATCATCCAAAGTCACCTGTGTATTGACCTGATTTTTCCACCGATTCATATGTATATTCTGCTTCACCAGCTCCAACATAAAAAGCACCCGCCTTACTTTCTATTTTCCTCTTTTATAGAAAGTGTATGTGGATGCTTTTCATTTTATGATTGTTTGTATGGGTTCCTTACAGCTTTGTCGGCTCTTCCCGGTTGGACGACGCCTTTTCTAAGCCCCTTTCCTTTTCCTCGGCTACCAGTCCCTGCAGACGTTTGAGTTCCGCCTCCAAAGCCAGCACCCGCTCTTCCATCCGGGCATACTGTTCCACAGTCACTGCAGCTGCAATCTGCTTTTTCTGCACCGGCACGCCCCCCACCTTCACCGGGCGGGCGGGAATCCCCACTGCCGTAGTGTCATTTTCCAGCGGCTTTAAAAGCACTGCATTTGCTGCAATGGTACAATTATCTCCCACCTCAAAAGCGCCTAAAATCTTGGCTCCGGAACCTACGGTCACATTATTCCCCAAAGTCGGATGCCGCTTTCCTTTATTGAGTCCTACACCGCCTAAAGTCACACCCTGATAGATGGTGCAGTTATCGCCCACCACAGTTGTCTCTCCAATCACCACCCCGCATCCGTGGTCAATCAATATCCCTCTGCCAAGCTCTGCTCCCGGATGAATCTCAATCAGTGTAAAAAAACGGGCAATCTGAGAAATCAGCCTTGCCACAAACAGCATGTGGCGCTTATAAAACCAATGGGCAAACCGATGCCAAATAAGCGCATGAACCCCCTGGTACAATAAAAGCACCTCCAACGCGCTGCGGGCTGCGGGATCTCTCTCCTGCACCGCCTTTACGTCCATCCAGATATCCTTTAAAATCATACGATTATCCTCTTTTCTCCTAAGAAATTAAAAGCACATATCCTCTCCAATACATGCCCTTTATCATATCATATGTCCCGCGTCTCTGACAAGTGAAACGTCACGGATTCCTCTTTACTGAAATATCACCGGGTTTTCCAGATACTCGGTCTTTACCACCAAAAACGGGTAGGATTTCTCCACTCCCACGGTCTCTCCTTTCTCCGGACCAAGCAGTTCTGTGTCAAATACTATAGAATTTTCTGTCAAATACAATTCTCTCACAGAAATGCTGTATCCTCCCGTAGGTTGTTCTCCATATCCCACTGCTATGTAAAGCCCCTGATCATTGCTGTATGTCAGTTTAAATGGCGCTGTCTTTTTTTCGTCTACCAGACTTTTTAACTCACCTGGAAGTTCTGCCTCTCCCACCACTGTAGATTCCAGGTCCCGTACTTTATCCTGATTCTCCTTCTCCACACTGCAGCCAGTCAGAAAACGCACCAGCACCACCCACAACAGCAAAAAAACCGCCCATATCAGCTTTCCATTGACCCGTTTGCCCATAACAACCTCCATGAAATTTGACTACTACCAGTTTATTCTTCCAGGATTGTACCTATGCGGGAAAAATACAAATATTTTCTACATTTCCTTGTCAAATCCGCTTCTATGGCATAAAATAGTAACGAATCACAGGAAAGGACAAGATGTAATCGATCCTTTTTTACTCTTCAAAAAGGAGTCCATCTATGAATCAGAAGGAAATTCCGTCTCTTGTAGACAGACAGCGCTCCTGGTTTCGCACCGGTGCAACTTTGAGCATTCACCGCCGCATCCAGACATTGAAAGCCTTAAAAACTTGTATCCAACAGCAGGAAACCGCTATCCATGAGGCGCTGAAAAAAGATCTTGGCAAAAGCGCCTTTGAAAGCTATATGTGTGAAACGGGTCTGGTTTTAAGCGAGATTACCTATATGTTGAACCATATCCGCCAATTTGCCAGAGAGATTGTCTGCCCTACTCCTCTGGCCCAGTTTCCCGGAAAAAGCTTTAAAAAACCATCTCCCTACGGAGTGGTATTGATTATGAGTCCCTGGAACTATCCATTTCTGCTGACTCTTAATCCTTTGATTGATGCCATCGCTGCTGGCAACACAGTCATTGTAAAACCCAGCGCCTACGCTCCCTCTACCAGCCAGATCATCCGCACTATGCTCCAGTCCTGTTTTGACGAAAGGCACATCGCGGTTGTCACCGGAGGACGAGCCGAAAACAGCTGCCTTTTACAGCAGCATTTTGACTATATTTTCTTTACCGGAAGTCAGGCGGTTGGCCGGGAAGTCATGACCCATGCCGCTGCTCATCTGACTCCTGTAACCCTGGAACTAGGCGGAAAAAGTCCCTGTATCGTAGACTCCACGGCCAACCTCCCCCTTGCCGCCCGACGTATTGTATTTGGCAAATTTTTAAACTGCGGCCAGACCTGTGTGGCTCCAGATTACATTTATTGTCACAGCTCCATCAAAGAGTCCCTGATCCGGGAAATCAAAAAGCAGATAGGAAAACAGTTTGGAAACCATCCGCTTTGTAACAAAAACTATGGAAAAATCATCAATGAAAAACATTTTAACCGGCTAACCAACCTAATCCATCCTGGAAAAACCGTTGTGGGAGGAGCCTTTAACAGCCAAACCCTTCAAATCGAACCTACCATCCTGGACCATGTAACATTTGGGGACCAGATTATGGAAGAGGAAATATTCGGTCCCATCCTGCCGGTACTTACCTATGAATCTCTGGATGAAGCGATTCATAAACTAAATACCCTGCCCCATCCTCTGGCCCTTTATATCTTCACAAACGACAAAAAAGCGGCCCGAAAAGTGCTTTCCCGCTGTAGCTTTGGGGGCGGCTGTATCAATGATACAATCATTCATCTGGCCACCAGTGAAATGGGCTTTGGCGGCTTTGGCGAAAGCGGAATGGGAGCTTATCATGGAAAAGATGGGTTTGATACCTTTTCCCACCACAAAAGCATTGTGGACAAAAAGACATGGTTAGATTTGCCTATGCGGTATCAGCCATACAATTTTATCCATCAATGGCTCATTGCTAGATTTTTACATTAAAAACGGACACTGTATAGATACCATTTATTTAAGATGAAACGAGGTCAATAGAATCATGGAAAAACAAAACAGACGGTTCTTCTTATCCGACTGGAAAACCCATGGACTCATCGGGTGTTTTCTGTTAGGGTTTGCCTTTTTTATAAACCAGGATATGAAGATCTACGGACTTTATATGGATGATTTAAACCGTTGGTACTGGTATAAAGAACAGACCTTTTGGGAAGATATTCTTCCCCTGGGAGGACCCCGGTTTCGGTCTCTTTTTAACCTTGCCTCCCGTTTGGAACTGAATCTGATCGGGACTCATATAGAGTGGATTGTGCCTTTTAATATCCTGTTAAATGCCCTTATTGCCTTTTTGGTATACCGGATTTCCAGAAAATACAGCCGCAGCACATTTGTAGGCAGCCTTTGTGGGTTTTTATATTTATTATCCCGGTTCTCCTACTACCAGATCGGACAGATGATGGGACTTTTGGAAACTCTCTCTCTGGTAATGGCCATTGGCATTTTATATCTCCTTTATGAATACCTGAATGAAGAAAGTTCCCAGGGACAAGGAAAATTCTTCTGGTCCTGTTTTTTGTATGGATGTATTTGTTTTGTCCACGAGCGATATATGGTCCTGTTTCCCCTGCTGCTTCTGGTTCTGTTTTTCCGCAAAGAATCTAACCGGAAATTATGGGCCGCCTCCATTGGCGTTTTCCTTATGGTGCAGGTGATTCGTTTTCTCACCATTGGCACATTGCTTCCTGCCGGAACCGGAGGCACAAAAGTTGTAAAAACCTTTTCCATTGGCACTGTATTTCAGTATGCCTTCAGTCAAATTGCCTATGTGTTTGGCATCAATGCAGGCCCTGCCATGTTTAGCGGAGAATATTTTTCCGATTCTCCTGTCTGGGTTCTAGCTCTGGTGGCCTTGTCCGATTTTATGCTCCTTGGACTGGTTTTTGCCTTTATCCGATTTCTGTTTCGCCGTCCGGAAAACTTTTGGAAATATGTGCAAAACGCCTTTTTGTTTTTTTGCTTTATCGGCGCATGCATTGCCTGTTCCAGCGTGACCATCCGGGTGGAGATGCGGTGGGTGTATGTGTCCTACACAGCTGCCCTGCTGTTTATGTCCTGGATGTACGGCGTGCTGACTGCCTATTATTCCGAAAACCAAAAACCGTTCCCATCCAGATTGCTGCTGATTTTGATTGCTGCCTATGGAATTTTGATGGTTCCCGTGGAAACCCATTACCGCAGCAAATTCCCCATGCTGTACTATTGGGGCGACCAGCATCGGTATAACTCCCTTGCCCAGGAAACCTATGGTCTTTATGGGGATGACATTTACGGAAAAACCATCTATGTTATTGGGGACAATTTTCACTTAAATGATTTTTGCGCTGAAAATTTTTTCCGGGTTTTTGACAAGGAAAACCGGGAAAACTGTATTGAGATTCTTCATGTGGAAGATATAAGGGACATTGGAACGATTACAGATAATATGCTGGTGATTCAGGAAGATTTGAAAAACAACCGTTTCCATGACGTGACCAATCTGGCAAAAGATTTTAAATGCCGTCCCATTTACGGTTATTATGATGACAACTGGATTGATGAGCAGGCAAGGATTCAGGTTATGGCCGGCAAGACGGGGAAAATTGATCTGACCTTTACCTATCCCATTGCCATGGACCCAAATGTGACGTATGAAATCATGGTTTACAAGAACCATCAGCAGGAGCAGAACGTAAGATTAACGGAAAATATTAAGGAAATTACCATTGAGTCCGAACCTTATGAGCTTGTGACCCTGGACTTTCAGACCAGCTTTTTCATACCAGGTTCCAACGAAAAGAGAGGCAAAACAAATCTGGCCATTTTCCTGGAAATTGCTGCTGACTGACATCCGTTCCCATTCTTTTTCTTTCTGAAGATTTTCTGACAATTTTATAAAACGCCTACTCAAAGGGGAAAATTTCTGGTATAGTGTTACAAGCATGATTTCCATGTGGAATTTGGAAACCAGAATCATCCAATTTGAATACTTTTTATTTCCCAGCCAATGGGTAAAGTTTTTAAATCGGATTATACTAGAACAGCACAGGAGAATAACCGGTATGAAATTAAAACAGAAACATTTTTCAGGAAAATTTGCCGCTGCATGTCTGATGCTTACCATGACCGCTGGTCAGATGACAGCTTTTGCAGACATCGACCCTACAGTACCCAGCCCATTGACCGGAAGCGTCAGCCCTGTGTCAGCTGACTCAATCCCAGTTCCTCCTCCAATAGATAGCAATGCCATGGCTCCGGATTCGTCCGGCCAAGTTGCCAGTCCAGTTACCTATCCATCTCTTTCCACCATTGTCACAGAAGGAGAAAAAGAAAACAACTGGTCCGAACCGATATTTGGAGGCGCCACTCTTACGTTCCGAGGCAGCGGAACCGGAGGACAGACCTTATCCATGGTTTTGGAAACCAGCAATGGAAGCCTGATTGTAATTGACGGGGGATTTGAACAGGATGCAGACAGTTTAAGAAATCACATTAAGGACCACGGCGGCCGGGTGGCAGCGTGGCTGGTCACTCATCCCCACGGGGACCATGTAGGCGCATTGAACAAACTCCTTCAGGCCAACAACGGCATTTCCATTGACGCCATTTACTGCTCTCTGGCCAGCAAAGAATGGTATACAGCCAGTGACCCCACGGCAGCTGACATGGCCATTCGCTTCATTGACACCTTGTCAAGGCTTCCCCAAAACAAGGTTCACTATGTCAGCAAAAACCAGATGATTCAGGTGGATGATGTCACCATTCAGGTTTTAAACGACCGTTATGACTTAACCAACACCGGAGACAGCCACTATACCGGCAACAACGCCAGCATTACTTATATGCTGACCATCAATGGGAAACGGCTTCTTATTTTAGGTGATATGTGTTATGAAGGAGGTCAACGGCTTCTGGAAGATGTAGGTGCCCCTGGCTTAAAGGCAGATCTTGTGCAGATGGCCCACCATGGTCAGGACGGCGTATCTGAGGAAGTCTATCAGGCAATCCAGCCCTCCATCTGTCTGTGGCCCACTCCCAAATGGCTTTGGGAAGGAGACGAAAGTCAGTACGCCACCCAAACCACCAAACGCTGGATGGTTGGTATGGGCGTTGGGAAACATTATGTAATGAAGGATGGAGAACAGATCATCCAATAGTTTTACAGACAGGTTTTTAAAAAGTAAGAGCAGTTTGTTTTCGAACCGAAAGCAGTCTGCTCTTTTTTGTGAAATTTCTCTCTGTTTCAGAGATTTCTTTGGTTTTTTCCGTTAATCTTCGGTTTTGCTGCAAATGGCCAGCCGATGCTGATATTTTTCCCTGGTTGCCAGTCCGCCTCGTATATGCCGTTCTGATTTATTTACATCCAGCACAATCCGGGCGCGGGCTGCCAGAGACGGGTTAATATGTTCTAAGCGGTCGGTTACATCTTTATGTATGGTTGTCTATAATTAGAGCGTTTTCATCCAAACCCAAATCGCCGAGCAAACGCAAGTAAATATCCACATTTCCGTCCTTGTCCACTTCGATTTTCTGAATAATCTGCTTTAACTGCTCATTCGTCATGTCCCGGACAGAAGTAATATCCTCAATGCTTTGGAATGTCTTTTTGATGATGTCCTCTAACTGGTCGCCTTTATCTAAGTTGTATTGTACCAATTTCAACTCATTTTCCAACCGTTCCATTTCTGATTTCATGCCGCCGATTTTTTCATTCAGTTCTTGTCGGCTAATCAAATCATCGGTATACATATCCATATATTTTTGACGGGTCTTTTTCAGTTTGGCAAGCTGGTCGTTTAACCCCTTTTCGTAATTCTCGTTATCATCCTTTGCCTTATATATCTTTGTAAACTCTTTTACCACATAGCTGATAATATTCTTTTTTGCTTTCAAAAGCCCGGCAAAGTATTCCTCCAACGCCCGAATCAGATCGTCCTCGTCCACTGTCACCGCATTGGGGCAGCTATCCGCACCCTTGCCATTATGCCGGGAACATACCCAACGGACGTAAGTATTCTTATAGGTGCGGACAGTGCGCCTGAATGACCAGCCACATTCCTTGCACTTAATAAGCGTACTGAACAGATATTTATTGCTTTGGCGTTCATGTTTGATACGAAAGGTATCATGCCGCCCGTGCAGGATTTCCTGTGCCCTGTCGAACTGCTCCGGCTCTATGATTCGCAAATCGGGGCGGTCGGTAACGAACCACTCCGATTCGTCCTTTTCTGCCCTTGTACCTGTGAGAAAATCGGTAACTTCCTGTTTTCCATTGATAATTTTCCCGGTATAAAGCTCATTGGTTAGAATACGGCAAACGGCATTTTGGCTAAAGCTGCAATTACGCTTTGTTTTCAATCCTCTCTCGTTGAGCATATTCGCTATTTTTGCCGCACCGTAGCCCTCATTCAAATACCAGTCATAAATCTGTTTTACAATCCTTGCTTCTCCCTCATTGATTGCAAGATTGAAATAATCTCCAATGGTCTTGTCATATCCGTAAACGATATTTGGCACTCTGCCCTTTTCTGCGTTCATTTTCTTTCCGAACTTCACACGTTTGGAAGTGTTCGCGCTTTCCTCCTGTGCCAATGCTCCAAAAATTGTCAAGACAAATTCCGACTGCCCTAAAACAGTCATATTTGCTGTTAAGAATGTGGTTTCTATGCCTAACGCCTTTAATGTACGGATACTTTGTAAAAGGTCTACGGTATTACGAGCAAAACGGGAAATATCCTTTACCACTACCATATCAAATAAACCATGCTTTGCGTCACGCATAAGGCGTAAAAATTCCTTACGATTTTTGATTTTTGTGCCGGAAATCCCCTCGTCCGCATATAATCTTACAAGGTTGTGACCGTTCTTTTCGGTATACTCGGTAAAAAACTTCTTCTGGGCTTCCAAGCTGTTAAGTTGGTCGGATTTGTCCGTGGAAACACGGCAGTAGGCAGCTATATTCATACGCAACAGCCTTTCTTTATATTTCATTCCTTTCAGTTACATCTTTATTTTATAACAGAAATATCTCAAAATCAATAGAAACCTCCAATTTACATCAGAGGTTTCTATACATACTAAAAGTCCTTTTTTATTTCTTTTAAATTTTGAAGCAAACTTTTCATTTCTCTTTGAGTCACTCTATAGATATACTCTTTTGATTCTAATTATTTAAAATGTATTACTTTCAAACCAAGTACCACTTCGCATACCGATTTGTTCCTCTCGCCGCAATCAGCCCATCCTTTTTCATTGCCTGCAAAAGATTCGATACCTTCTTCGACTTCTGATTCTCACTTAGCACCTCTGGCAGTGCTTTTTCCAATATCTCCATCAAATCCTGTTTACTTCCTTCGCCCATCTTCTCCAATGCCTTTACAATCAACTGTTTGCATATATCATCATCCAATCCCTTATTTCGAATATAATCTGCCTTTTGCCCTACAGTATCTGCCACCTTAAAAGACACAAACAAATTTGGATATCTTCCCTCTACTAATCCCTGTTTTCTCAAAATTTTAAAGTTCTCTTTGGAAATCGTTTCTTTCTTTTGAACCTTATCCAATAAAAATACTGTGTGTATATCAAGTTCTCCATTGGCATACAATAGCTGTGTATAGTTTTTATCCAATATCTTCCCATAAACCATAACTTTGACCCTATTAATAGTATCCAGATTATATGTTGGTAACGGAAAGCATTTATCCCTCTGAATCTGATACATCATAGGTATTCCCATAGAATTTGTATCAATCATATACAAATTTACCATGGCATTACACAAGAACATATTGCGATAGTAAGGTGGTTTATACCCAGGTTCTAACGCCTGCTCAATTGTTTCCGGGATAAAGCCGCCCTCATTGATAAAAACAAGCTTGTCCTCAAATTCTTCTACATTTATTTTTCCTCTCAGCCGATAATCCTGATGCGCAATACAATTATTGAGAATCTCTTTAATCATCTCTGGCTCATATTGATCCACTTCGTCTGGAAACAAGGTTTGCTGTCCTGCTATATAACGATACTTCACATTTCGAATCCTGGAATATACCTTATCAACAGCTAACAACAGCGGCATATCAAAATGCTCATAAGTCTTTACCGAATTATCCGCATTATAAAGCGTCCATGTTATTCTCGGAATAAAACCGTCAAAAAAATAATGAGATTCACTTTTTCCCAAAAGGAGCAAGGCTGTTCTTGTAATATTGCCCTTTATTGTAATTCCCGCCTTATTCAACACCTCTATATCGGACAGTTTTTTCAAAATCTCCTGTGCCTTTTTACGGTCGCTCTGCCGTTTTGAAAACAATTCTCTTGCCCGTTTCACGGCTTCCTCATCTAAATCATTCAGAGCAGCGCCCTCCACGATTTCTTTTGACCAATCCATTCCAATCTGACTTCTGATTAAATCCACTTTATTCATTGGCAGCGGCGACACCGATTCGTGCTCTCTGGCATAAGCGGCTCCCTGCCATGTAGTGGGAATTCCCCTTATTGCTGGCGGAATCTGAAATGCGATAACTCTGCACTCATTCATAGACATCTCATAAATTTCCATAAAGGTCAATCTCTCATTTGTACCATTTACAAGTTCCCGCTTCAGATTTTGAAGTCCACCCTGCTTTCGAAACTCTGTTCCCACGAACTCTTTACTGTCTGATATCCCAAAAATCAGCCACGCTTCCGATAAGCCGCGCAAATTTGCTTCATTACTCAAAGCAGAAAAGTATTTTCCAATATCATTGAATGAAAAATTACTTCTGGCCTCTTTGAATTCAGCCACTTCATTTTCAAAAGAATCTATCAGCGCTACGATTTTTTCTTTCAGCTGTGCATCTGTGTAAATCATTTTGGCACGCCCACCTTTCATCACTCTATGACTAAATTCTATGACTAAACCAGGACTTCCTAGAACTAATTTAATACTATTTTAGCTAAAATTCAGTCATTACGCAATCACCAATCGCAAAAGGAACCACTCATACTGAATAGCTCCTGATTTCTGCTGGCTGAAACATTTCTTCTTTTACACTTTCCTGCAATACCCTATCTAATTTCTCTTGATTTGCTTCAAGAAATATTTTAAGTATGTAATTGGCAGTTTCTTCCGCTGTATTAGGATTGTGAAAGCGGAAATTTAATTTAACCTTATTAGCGATAGTGAAACCACCTCCATTTCATCTTGCTACCCTAACCCCTTGTCCATAACTATGAGTAAAAACAGAAAAATAGTCCTCATTTTTTGCTCCATTCATAAGTAATCTCAACCTCTCCATTTTCTCCCTCGCTTTTGTTTTTCTGAAATTCTCCCCGGTAATGCAGACGGGGCAGCACATTTCCGTAAGGCGGTCATAGATACGAGCGTGGGCGGTGTGCTCCGGGTTCTGCAGTTCTTCAAGAGTATGATTCGTTGTCACGATTAAGGGCTTGCCGCCTCGGTATCGGCTGTCTATCACGTTATAGACTTTCGCTGTCTGTCGGCTTCTTTCCGGCGGCGCACTCTTGCGGCGCAGTCGGGGCAGTATTTCCCACGGTTGGATTTCGAGAGAAAATACCCGCCGTACTCGTTCAGACAGCGGGCAATCTGGTTCAAGTTGCCGCCTATCTTTCCATACTCGGCTGTGAGTTTCCCAACGGCAGAGAGCAATTCATCATTGACCGGGGAAACGGTAATAACCGGGCGTATGCTTGACTTAATGAGGGCTTGCCGGATAAACTCGGCTTGGCTCATTTTGCAGAGGGTGACACGCTCGGAAAACTCGGCGTATTCTTCCTCGGTCAAGCGTGTTTTGATTACCCGGTGGCGGTGGGGCGTGTTGTGTTTTTTCATGGCTGTGAATCTCCTTTCGTGGGTGGATTTTTTCAAGCGACGCAAGCCGCAAAAAGCGGGCTTGGGGTGACAACCCCAACAAGATTCCCATAGGACAAAATGAGCCGATAAGCGAAATTTGGTACTGCGGTAGAATCTTGCTCTAAGAAACTGCACTGTGTGGTCTATTCGCTTACTATCCAGCTATTGGCGGCTGGTTTGTTGCGTTCCGGCGAAAATATCTCATGGAAGTTTCCCTTTTCGTGGGGCAATACGGCGGTTTTTCAAAAACGCCGAAAAAAAACGCAAAAAAACAGGAAACCTTTTTATGATTTCCTGTCTTGGTGTGCCGTTCTATGTGGCGGCGGTTATTCAGTTTTGGGGTGTGGCTGTTCATCAAAGCGGAACTGGAACAGGGCAGCGATAAGCCGCCGTTTATCCCTGTCACGCCATGCGTTGATTGCTGCATAGTGTATGACAACTCTGCAAAAGGCGTTAAATGTGTATTCGATATGTTCCTTGTATGCTTCTGTACAAGTTATGGAAATTCCCCCTTTCTCTCACAATGGACTTACATGGTTACATTTTTCCTGTGTCCGTTGGTAAAGTGTTTTTTGTTGATTCTGCGTTCTCCGCCTCACGCTTTTCTTGTTCCTTTTTCAAGCGTTCTTTTGCGTCTGCTACGGTTTCACCGTCTTTTGTAAGATAGCGGTCAACAAAAGCGTCCTCTATTTTGGAATAGCCGCCAACAACTGTTTCTTCAATTTTCTCAAATGTGCCTACAACTTTTTCCGCGATTTTTTCATTTGCTTTTACGATTTTAGATTTCGCCATAATTATTTATCCTTTCTTTTTCCTCTTGTTATCAATACAATCCCAAGTATCAGCACAAATAAACAAACAGCACTCCCAGTTAATATATTCATTGTGCGAATATCCGTATCGCTCATTCCACCAAACGAAACAAGCATAGAACGCTGTAAGGTCAAGACAGACGCTGCTGCTTCTGCATAACTAATGCTACGGATAATTGAAAGCAACGGTGAGGGATTCTTGCGTTGCTTTACAGCTTTGATAATTGTCATAGTTATTTTATAAAACGTATAAGCAGCAATCGTAATCATAACAATTTCACCATGCTTTGTGGCAATATTGCGTGATAAGCTAATATAAATTGCTCCTACTAAAACAAAATTCAACAAGACAAGCAATACTCCGCATAACTTCATCACAAAATATTCTGTGTCACTGGAAGAAATACTTTTATTCTTCTGTCCGCACAAAATAGCAGATAAACGTATGGTACTTAAAACGATATAATAAGCACACATAGTTATAAACCATACTGAATGATTGATTATGCCAAGCGCACCATTATAAAAAGCATATAAAAGATTTAGGGAAAAGCTCAATACCGCAAATAAAATGATTCGTGAACGTTGCTCGATAAACTGTTTCCCTATTTCCGTTCTTTCAACCTTGTTGATGATTCTCTGTTTTATATTCAATCTTTTATCCCTTTTATCAGAGGAATTAACGAAAGCAGAATAACAATACCAACTAAGCCGATTATGACACCAATAACCATTTTGCCCCATACCATGCAGAAACACATTCCTACACCCAGTGCTAAAGCACCTATAACACCAACAATAATTGTAAGAATTGTTTTGCCGGAAATCTGAATTGGCTGCTTGTGTTCCATTTTTCTCCAAACGATTAAGGTAATCAGTCCAAGCAAAAGCCCCACGCAACCGAATACAATTCCCGGTTGAAATGCTTCCCATTCCGGGATAAGTGCCATGCACATTCCCAAAGCAAACAATACGCCGCTTATCGTTCCCATAAGCATTGCCACAAAACTACTTTTTTTCATCAAGTTTACCTCCTTTTTTTGACCAACAGTTGTTTGTTTATTGTAAGAATAGTATAATAAATCTGCCACTCCAAAACAATCAACAATATATGCACAAGTGTTGGAATAAAGGGGATTTTTATGAACACAAAAAATAATAAGCGGAAACGTGAGTCTATGCAGAAAATAGAACAAGTATTGATAGAATTTCTCCAAACAAAGGAATTAACTCAAATCAGTGTTTCCGATATATGTAAAAAGGCAAATTTGAATCGTAGTACCTTTTATGCAAACTATGTTGATATATACGAATTAGCCGACACAATAAGGGAAAAACTGGAAGCCCGTGTTGCGGAATTGTACAAAGATGAAATTACGCAAGGTTTTAACTCAAATAATTATCTGGTGCTTTTTCAACATATAGCACAAAATCAAATTTTTTATCGCACCTATTTCAAATTGGGATATGATGAAAAATACAAGATTTTGACTTACGATTATGAACTGGCACAAAAACATTTTGGTGACTGCCTTATCGAATACCATATGGAATTTTTCAAAAGTGGTCTGACAAGGATAATCAAGTTATGGTTACAAAATGGCTGCAAGGAAACTCCTGAAGAAATGTTTGAGGTCATAAAAAGTGAGTATCGTGGGCGTGAGGAATTTTTTGCTGCAAAATAGTAACGTCATTTATTACTCCTTGCATTTTTAGCCCTTTAAGACAGTAGGAATGAGAGGGATTCCGTAGTCATCGGCATTGTGGTAATGTGTATAACTTGCTATCTTATCATAGCCTGTTATGCACATTTCCATAATGCTTGTTTTTTGGTCTTTGGTTTCTTTGGTTCGGAATAGTGTGGTGCTGGAGGTCTATCTCTTGTTTTCGGTTGCTTGCTTCTTTACCGTACATGAACATTTGCGACATACACATTCTCCTCCTACACACAAAGCAAGCGGCAATCTTCTTATTTTTAAGGCAGACCGCCGCTTTCCATCTTCCATATTCGATTAACTTATCACCCACATAGACCGTTCTATTTTATCACTACTGTATGCACTGTACTCTTGCTAATTCCAAACCGCTTTGCTGTCTGACGCACCGTCGCATTATGGTCTATAATGTAATTAGCGATTGCCACTGCCCGCTCTTCGATATAATCCTTCATGGTTTTACCCTTAAGAATGTTTTTTACATCTTATGCGGGCATGATTTTCATTATGAATCCAAAACCTTCTTCCTATCCCTTAACGACTCCGACCGTTTTAAGCTCTGTCACAATCTCCACCAGATCTTCCTGTGCTTTCATAACTTCCCGAATATCTTTATAGGCAAACCGGCATTCCTCTGCCACATCCGCCTTTTTGTTCTTTCCCAACACAATGCCCTGATCTTTTAAATCCCGAATCACCTTTTCACAGGAAAACGCCTCCATGGCGCCCTTTCTGGAATAAGCTCTCCCAGCCCCATGAGAAGAACTGTTAAAGCTTTCCGGATTTCCCTTTCCCCGGACTACATAGCTGTACGAACCCATAGCGCCGGGAATCACAGCAAGTTCTCCCTTCAAAACCCGTGTGGCCCCCTTTCGGTGAACCCACACATTGGCATCATAGTGATTTTCCAAAGCTGCATAGTTGTGATGACAGTTAATTTCCTCTGAAAACGTTACCTGCTTTCCAAGAAACTTTTCGATCTTTCCTGCCACAGACTCCTTCACCCGCGCCATCATTCTCTCCCTGTTCTCAAACGCATAATCCAGGGCAAGCCTCATCCAGACAATGTACTCCCTGCCTTCCTTTGTGTTGACCGGAAGAAATGCCAAACGATATTCATCTGGAACCTGACTGTACCACAAATCATTTAACTCACGAGCCTTCTTGTGATACACATCGCAGATCTGTTTCCCGAAATGGCGGCTTCCGGAATGAATCATAATACCTAAAAAACCATTTTGATCTTCCTGAAGCTCAATAAAATGGTTGCCTCCCCCTAAGGTTCCAACCTGATAATAAGCATCCTCAATGAGAGGAAACAGCTCTGGATTGGTCTCATAAAGCTCTCGCTGTTTTATGGCCTGATCCAGTACTCTGGATGGCTGACGCTCTTTATGAGATTGAAAACCTACAGGGATATTCCGCATAATATCCGAAATCATTGCCTGAATCAGCGTGCCATTGCCCGTTGATTCCACCTTCCGTATCTCCTCCACCAAAAGATTGGTTGAGACAAAATTCATGCCACACCCGATATCCACTCCCACTGCATTTGGAATAATGACATCTTTTGTGGCAATCACCCCTCCAATCGGCATCCCTTTTCCTGTGTGCGTATCTGGCATCAGACAAACCCACTTGTGCAAAAACGGCAGATCCGCCAGATGGTAAGCCTGTTCCAGACAGCTTTCCTCTATCTGCTCCACATTTTCCAACCACACCCGAATCGGCTTTTTCATGTTTTTCTGATAGATCACAAACATTTGGTTCACTCCCTTCCCTTTGCTACTCCCATCTTAACATTTTTCTGCCGATTCTTCATTTCAAAAAGGCTGCGTACTAGTATGACCCACACCAATTGACCATATGTTTCGCTTGTCTAAATTTCCCCCTGCTTCGTTGTCGTCGGTCAACGATGCCACCGCATCGCCTCCCTCCTCCGCCTTGCAGGATGAAAATTTATCCTGCGCGAAACATAATGATAATTGGTGTGGGTCATACTAGTGCAACGCTGTACTGGAGAAATCTTTGCCGGTAATGCGCATCATCTCCTCATCTTCCTTAGAGTCTCCTGCTGCCGCTGCTTCTGTAAGAGGAATGTCCAGCCACTTTAAAATCATCCGGACCCCATTGGCTTTATCTGCCTCTTTTGCCACCACCTGCAGACAGTTTCCTTCCACAAACCAGCGAATCTTTTCCACATGTTCTGGTCCTAACAGGGCGATAAAACGTCGAGCCTCTTCCCTGGCCCAAGGCTTTTTCGCCGGACGAATAAACGTCAGCTTATAGAGCTGTTCTTCTTTCAGATAAGCAAGAATCTGAACTCCATATTTTCTCTTTAATTGCTGTGCTGAAAAGTACAATTCCGGCTCCAGTTCGTAGATATACTCCCAATCTCTTTTTTCTCCTTTCAGGAGAATCCGGCTCCCTCCTGCAAAAACTCCGCCTTTAAACAAATGCCAGATTTCTTTGCATCGTTTGAAAGCATCTGCAAGGGGAAGGGTTGTGGCAAAAAACAACTGAGTATTCTGACGAACCAGCGTGTCCAATCCCCGGATCACATCATCCCTATAAGGCAGCAATGTGCCTTCAATATCCAGAAAAACAGCCTTTGGCTTTCGGGGAATGCGAAAAATAGGATAAGGGCCAAACAAAATATCATTCATAAAATCATCCCTGCCTCCATACGCCAGATAACAGGAACACTCCCTGCGCCTGCAGACTTGCAGAAAACCTGCTTCTTCCAATCCCCCTTCATACCAGTTTCCCGGCATTTTCTGGCTGATATTGCACAGGCGCAGTGTTCCGTCTGCCTCGACAAAACATCTTTTGGCGCAATGGCTGGCTTCTGACGGCGTTTTCTCTAGCTCTCTCCAAAAGTATGGGTCTATATCCAAAAAAGCCTGCTTTTCCCTGTCTGTATAGGGTCTTTTTCGTCCATCCATCTGGTTCACCCAAAGATAGATCTCCCCAGGAAGCAGCATTTTCAATTTTTCAATCTGCTTAATCTGCTCCGGAGCCCCTACTGCCCCTGCACACAAAGACACTCCCTGCTCCAAAAGCTTCCTGCATTTTTCTGCAAATGCTTCCGCTGAAACCATCTCTGGATGAAATGTAGCCCACAGGTGTAGTTTTTCCACCTTTCCTCCGGCTGACACAAACCAGTCCAAAGCTTCCTTTTCCGAAAAACTCAAGTTGGTCTGACACCCCACTCCTCCCATTCCTTCCAAAAGGCTCATTTGCCCAAGCCCCTCCCAGTACCAGGGATGAATCAAAGCTTCCCCATAAGGAACCACCATCACAGCGCCAACCTGCTCCCTGACCTTTTCCCGAAAAGCCCTCTCTTTCAGACTTTCCACAAAACGAAACCACTTGACACGATCTTCTTCCAACTCCCGTTCACCCATAGGATGTTTGGAAAATGGACAATAGGTACAATGATAATTACAACTTTTCAGACTTCCCCGATACAACACTGTCAACCGATTCATGAATTTTCTCCCACTCTTTCATCTTCGCAAATACCGGATCTGAAACCAGCACAGGACCCAAGTAATCCGAAAGCCCCATTCCCATATCTGTCAATGTGAGAAATTCCTCTTCCTTATCCTGCTTCATGTGATCGATTATCTCTTCCCCTTTTTCCCATCCCTCATCATCTGGTCTCTCTGCTCCGCTTTTCTGCCCTGCCTGAAGAATCCCTTCTTTTTTCCATTTTTCCAGAACCGGAAAATCCTCATACACAGAAGTTTCAAAATGCTTCTCATACTGTTTCAGCCCAATGCCCGGACGAATCAACAGATGGCGAATTACATACCGCCGCTTCATCTCTTCCCTGGAAAGAAAAATTCCATGGGTAATTCTGGAAAAATCAATGGTATTTTCAAAGCTTCTTAACTGTTCCAAACATCCCTCCTGTGTAATGGCATAAGGAGTACAAAAATGAAGATTTCCGATATAACTCCGCCCGCCGCACCCCAAAGCCAGGGACGTTCCAAAACCACATTCAGAAAACTCCCGGCTCTTCTTTCTGTCTTTCCCCAAAACCCGCACAAACCGACGCATGGAATCCTGACGGAAACCAGATGCTTTTAAGAATTGAGATGCTTCCCTGTACTGCCTGCTGGCAAGCTGCCAGTCTGGTATCACTCCATCCTGAATCAGACCAGCTCCATGTTTCACATACAAAGGATACAAAAACAGCTCGTCTGGTTGAAAGGTAAGAGCCTCATAAAGAGAATACAGCAAAGAATCCACCGTCTGCCCTGGAATCCCATAGATAAAATCCACATTGATACAGGGAAAATCCACAGACCGCAAAAGTTCCAGCGCCTTTCTTGCACGGTCTGCCTTGTGGCTGCGCCGGAGAATTTTCAGCTCTCCATCCAGAAAACTCTGCACTCCCATGCTGACTCTGGTGACGCCTGCCTCCTTTAAAATCATCAGCTTCCTTTTCTCCGTCTGATTCGGCGCTGTCTCAATGCCAATTTCCCGCCCTTTTTGCAACACAAAATTGTCCTCTGCAATCTGAAACATCCATTCCAACTGCCTTTCCGTCAGAAGCAATGGGGTCCCTCCCCCAATGGTAAATTCCGAAAACTCTGCTTTATAAGGCATAAGAAGGGTTTTATACTGCCTGCTTTGCCGCTCCACCCCATTCAGATATTGATCCATGGCCTCGTTGCTTTGGCCTGTAACGGAAAACAAATTGCAGTATCCACATTTTCCCTGACAAAAAGGAATGTGCAGGTAAAGCCCATGACCTTTTCCTGCCATCATCCCCACATAGTCCTCAAGAAAAACCCCCTCCAACGGACCATATGCCGTCTTGTGAGGATAACTGTACATATATTGAATGTATGGATTTCCAACCTCCATCATACCCTCTCCTCCTCTGGAGAGATAAAAAAGTGCTTATATGGAATTTCATTTACTTTGGGATGGTTCATTCCATGAAACTGACACCCATCCTCTCCATAGCAGGTGCCATGGTCCGAACAACAAATGACAAAACTTTTCCCCCGCTGTTGTCCCCAGGCATCCAACAACCTGCCCAGTTCCCCGTCCACATACCGTAACGCCGCCCTATGGCTTTTCAGGCTGTCCTGCCTGCCTTCGTCCAGATAAAAATAATTGGGATAGTGAATGGCATCCACATTCAGGTACAGAAAAATCCGCTGGCTTGTTTTGATTCTGGAAAGTTTCTTCAATATAAAATCTACCTGATTTTTTGTACTCTCCTTTACCGGGCAGGCAAAGGACGGATGCCAATAACTCTTTCGAAAATATCCGGGAAACACTTTACCCAAATCGGAACGTCCGTCAAAAAAGGAGACGCCTCCCACACACCAGGTATCATATCCCTTTTTTTCAAGTCCTTCCATAATGGTACTTCCCGAAAACCCAAAAGCTCCCTCTGGCTCTTTGTTGCCCATGCCTATTTGTTTGGGAAAAAACAGCATTTCCCGGTCAGCAATGCTTTTAGCATCAAACTGGCAAGGGAGAAATCCGGCAAACATAGCATGATGAGACGGGTATGTAAAATTTCCCGGCGCCTGCCGTTTTTCCCAGGTTCCATATCGGTTTAACACTGGCGTTCCCCCTGCCTCCTCCTCCATCACCGCTGCATCATACCGCAAAGTATCCAGACAAATCAGCAAAATATCCTGTTTTCCCACCACCTGCTTCATGTCCACAAAAGAAGCCTTTTTATCTCTCAAAGGCATAAGCAATGGAAACGGCACCTCTCTGACGTTTTTTTGTATTTGATCTTCCATTTTCCACACCTCCCATCAACTGTCTTCTGGGGAAATATTCGACGGTTTGCCTACTCCAAGATCTCCTGTTTCATAATCTTTGCCTGTTTTTCATATATCCGGTTGTCTCCGTAAATGTCCTGATAAATCAAATCCCCCTGCCCGTTCATCTCAATCACTCTTGGACGCAGGCTACCTTTCTCCAACAAAATATCCACCCCCACACTTCTAAGGCCCGGAAAACATTCCGCTGCCTGTATGCACAATTCTTCCACCTGTTCCTTTACCGTTTTAGGCAGCCCCAAATCGTCAAACTTCAGGGGACGATTGTTCAAATGCAGATTGGTCACAGGTCCTTTGGAAAGTCGGGCCAGACAAAAATCCATGGTTTTATCCTGAATGACTGCCCGCAGATCATAAGAAAACCCCTCATGCTCCTCTTTGGCATACCACCGTTCCACCATACATTCCATCTGTAAAAGCTGCTCCATCAGAGAAAGCACCTGTCTGGAATCTGTGACTTTTCGCAGCTTCTTTGTATTCACCAGATCCGGCATCCCATCTTCCTTCCACATACAGGTATAGAGAACCATCTTTCCCGTATTGGGCTGCCATCGGAAAGCAGACACTCCGGCAGCTCCGGAACCGAAAATTGGCTTGACAAAGACCTGATGGACCCGGTTTTTCTGCATAGTCTCCAAAAGCTGCTCCACATGTTTCATCGGTCCTTTTCTTTTGGCTCCCCCAATCTCTTCGGTCACGGAAAGTCCGGCCCTTACTAGATGCTCTTTGCATTTGTGTTTATTGAGCAAAAGGCCAATGGCGCCTGGATGATTGAAAAACTTCACATCCTGTATTTTGGCCTGATTTTCCAGTTGTCCCAGCTGATTTTCATAGTCTTTTACAAGAGCTTCCAGCTGTCCCAGCTTGCAACTGTCCCACACCGGCGGATCAATTTTCAGAAAAACTTTTCCCTGCGGAAAATGCTCCTTCCACCCATCCCAATCCAAAAACAGGACATGCAGCCCTTCTTTTTGTGCTGCATGTCCCATATAATTCGTCCGTTTGGTATCTGGCTTTCCCAGTAAAACTGCCTGCCTCATTCGGTCAACATGGCATATTTGTAAACTTTGCCATTGTAATGATCTTCCACATTGGGTTCTGAGGCATCTACAGAAATGGAAAGCTCTCCCAACTTTTTCACCATATCTTGGGACATGAAATGATAATGGACATCTAAAGTTTTTACATTTGGATACTGAGGAAGCTTCTCCAAAATTTCCTGTGCTCCCTCATCCGACAACGTTCCGCAAGACAAATCCAGCGTGTGAATCTGACTCATAAATTTGCTCTCCAGTACCACTTTTGCCAGTTCATCCTGAATCTCACTATCCACAATTCCAAGATATTCAAGCTCCGGAAAATCTGCATTTTCCAACAGTTTTTTAATGGTCTTTGAATCTCCGTCAAAACCATAATCATCACTTCCTATGTACAAAAGCAGCTTTTTAAGCTTAGGCGTTTTGGCTTTTTCAATCTGCTCAATGATATATTGGGGAAGTCCGCCACAGATAATCGTCAAAGCCTCCAGGTTTTCATGGCAGATTTCTCCCAAATCAAGGTCCGTACTGCCTTTAATGGTCAGTTCTTTCAGATTCGGCAGAGCCGCCCACAGCTTTCCATAATCTCCCTGGATAATCCAGGAAACTTCACACTCCTCATAATCCATATCACCGATAAAAAGTTTTTCCACATGGGAAAACTTATCAGCATTTGCAACAATATCATCAATAATCGGCTGAGAAGATTCCGTATAAGAAAGCCCCCAGTCTCCAATAATCAGCTCCGTAACCATAGGAAACTCCAAATCTTCCAGAATTTCCTGAATCATCCCCTCTGGTCCCTTTCCTTCTTCCTCATGGGCATCATAGCCATAAGAATACTTTTTTGTGATTGTAGCTGACATTTTCAATCCCTCCTTCATTTGATCAATAATGATTTAAACAATTTCGTGTGAGTCCACATTTTTAAGTTCTTCCACAATGTAAATCGGCCGGTCTTTCAACTCGCTGAACAAAATAGCAATGTACTCTCCCATAATTCCCACAATCAAAAATAACACAGCAAACATAAAGCAATTTAAAATCACGATAGTTGCATACCCGCTGGGCGCTCCCTGACGGGTACACAATGTATAAACCAACACTGCCGCTCCTGATAATGCCGCTAAAAGTCCTGCATAAATGCCAAGTTTTAAGGGCAGATTGGAAAAGCACAAAATCGTATTAATGGAAAATGCAAACAATTTCCGAATGCTGTATTTGCTCTCTCCTGCCACCCGCTCCGAAGCCTCATAAGGAATGGATGTTTTCCGAAATCCGATATTTTGCACATATCCACGTAAAAACCGCACCCGTTCCCGGTAATTTTTCCGCAGCACATCAGCCGCCTGACGGGACACGGCAAAAAAGTCAGAGGCATTGGATTCAAACTTCACATCTGACAATGTGTTAATCAACCAGTAAAATGCCCGTGACGTTACATTTTTCACCAGACCGGCAGAAACATTCCGGGTACGTGTCATGGTGATAACTCCAAATCCTTCTTCCAGCCGTCCTACAATTTCCGGCAAACAGGTTACGGGATGCTGCAGGTCTGCATCCATACACACAATCCCGTCTCCCACAGCAAAATCCATGCCTGCAATCATGGCTGCCTCATGGCCAAAATTTCGGGACAATCCAATGACCTTTACCTGTTGGTCCTTCTCCGCCAACTGGCTCACAATCTCCAAACTACCATCCAAACTTCCATCATTGACAAACAACAGCTCATAATCCCAGGAAAGCCCGTCTAAAACTGGCTTGATTTCCTGATAAAACGCAGGAAGAGCCTGCTCCTCATTATATACCGATACCACTACGGACAATAATTTTCTCATGGTTTTTCCTGATTCACCTGAATTTCTATGGTTGAGTGGGCCGGAACCCGCTGTTCTTTTGGCGGCAGTTTTTGGTAATCCCCATAAATTCCGGTCAGCATCTCGTGCCAGTGTTTCGGCGCCATCAGATTTACGTCGCAAAATTCCAAATCCACCACTTCTTCACACCACTTTCTCTGAACGGTCACATAGAGATAATCGGGCTGATAGTTGCTGTAATACATCAGGCTGCTTTTGCATTTTCGATCTTTTAATGCCAATTTCCGCTGAAGAACAAATAAAAGCTTCATGGGAACCAGCCGTCCGGCTATGGACAATCCACGTACAGCTAATTTGTGAAACAGGCTGTACTTTCCAAAATCAAGATGATACCGATGGCCCATGGCCATACCATAGATCATCTTGTGAAGAAACCTTGTGGTTTCGGCTTTTATCTTGTTTTGAGGCAGCACATCCATCACAAATAAATCCACCCACAGATGATTCAGCTTTCCTTCATAGAACCGAACCTCCGGACTGTCTTTGTGAATCCGGCTGTTTTTATAATAAATCCGCGCCACAAAGTCGTAAAACCGCTGTCCTCCCTTAAAATCCCAAGGCATCAAAAGCTCCATCGTATCTGGCAGTTCCCGCCGAACAACTTTTAAAAATGCCTCATAATTCTTTCTGGTAAAAGCCACATCTGCATCATCATCCCAGGGAATAAATCCCTGATGGCGAACGGCCCCTAAAAGAGAGCCGGAATCCAACATGTACTGAATCTTATATTTTCTGCAGATTCGGTCAATTTCCTTTAAAATCTCTAAGCTGGCCTCATGGACCTTTGTCATGTCATATTGTGTCATTACTTTCTGCTCTCCTGCTTTACAGCCTCATGAATTACCTGCGCCATATAGTCCAGCTTTTCCTCTGTCATTCCCGGATACACTCCCACCCAGAAAGTATCCTGCATAATCCGGTCTGTAACGGAAAGGGGTCCGGCAATCCGGTATCCGGTTTTCTCCCGGCGCATGGAATCAAAACAGGGATGACGGGTGAGATTGCCTGCAAAAAGCATCCGGGTCTGAATCCCTTTCTCCTCCACATACCGAACCACTGCCTTTCGGTCCACGCCCTCCCGGCAGGTCATCAGAAAACCAAACCAGCTGGGGGTGGAATCCGGACAAGGTTCCGGCAAAATCAGCTGTTCGTTTAAGTCTTCCAGGGCTTTTTTTAGGCGTTCAAAATTCCTGCGCCTTTTTTTAACAAACTCCGGAAATTTCTTTAACTGAGCGCACCCAATTGCTGCCTGCATATCCGTGGCCTTCAAATTATATCCAAAATGAGAGTACACATACTTGTGGTCATATCCCACCGGCAGCTCCCCATATTGTCGGTCAAACCGATGACGGCAGGTATTGTCCATTCCCGGCGGACAAGAACAATCCCGGCCCCAGTCCCTAAGAGACCGGACGATTCGGTGAAGAAGGGGATGATTGGTGTACACAGCGCCTCCCTCCCCCATGGTCATATGATGAGGGGGATAGAAACTGGACGTGCCAAGATCTCCTATAGTTCCAGTAAAATATTCTTTTTGGTCCAGCTGATACCGGCTGCCCAGGGCATCGCAGTTATCCTCCACCAGCCACAATCCATGGCGGTCACAAAAGGATTTCACAGCTTTTAAATCAAACGGATTCCCAAGAGTATGGGCTATCATTACAGCCTTTGTCCGCTCTGAATAAGCTGCCTCCAGCTGGCTCACATCAATATTATACTGGGGAAGGGTCACATCCACAAAGACTGGCACTGCCCCATACTGAATGGCAGGCGCCACAGTGGTGGGAAATCCAGCTGCCACTGTGATCACTTCATCCCCCCGCCGAATCTGACGCTCTCCCAAAAGAGGTGAGGTCAATGCCATAAAAGCACATAGATTGGCAGAAGACCCGGAATTAACCAGAGAACAATATTTCACTCCCAAATATTTTGACAACCCCTGTTCAAATTCATCCGTATACCGCCCTGAAGTGAGCCAGAACTCTAGGGCGCTGTCCACCAGGTTCACCATCTCTTTTTCATCGTACACCCGGGAAGCATAGGAAATCCTCTCCCCAGGCACATAAGGCTTTTCCTGTGTCTGATGATACTTCTCATAATATCTGGCAACCAGATTAAGAATCTCCTGCCGATCCTGCTGCTGTGTTTTCTCCAAAGGTCTGCTCTCCTTTCCCTTCTGTCCAAAATCATTTTTCCTTGACTTTTCCCCCACAGATTTAATAACTGCCAATCTGCCGGTCCATCACTGCCAGTATTTCCTCTCCCTCAAGATAAGCCTTTGACCACTCTACAGTCAGTTCCAAGGCTTCCCGAATATTCCATCTGGGACGCCATCCCAGCACATGTTTTAATTTCGAACAGTCAAGCTTTAGGAAATTTGCTTCATGGGGTCCCCCGTCTCCTTGGCTGACCCACCTGGCCTCCTGTCCCCAAAGCTCACAAAATACTGTCGCCAGCTGACCAGTTGTCACACAATCACAGTCATCTGGTCCTACATTATAATACCCTTCCACCGTTCGGTCCTCATATTGTCTCTGAACAATCTGCAAATATACAAACAGCGGCTCCAGCACATGCTGATAAGGGCGGATGGAATCCGGATTCCGCACCACAATCTCCTGTTTCCTTCCCATAGCCCGCACACAGTCCGGTATAATCCGGTCATTGGCAAAATCACCTCCGCCAATCACATTTCCCGCTCTGGCAGTGGAAACGGCACAAAGATTGTTTTGAAAAAAGGATTTTTTATAGCTGTGGGTCACTAATTCGGAACAGGACTTGCTGTTGGAATAAGGATCATATCCATCTAAGGGATCACATTCCCGATACCCGTACTCCCATTCCCGGTTCTCATAAACCTTGTCCGTGGTTACATTAAGCACAGACCGGACACAGGGAAACAGCCGCACACACTCTAACAAATTTACAGTTCCCATAACATTTGTCTCATACGTATACACCGGATCTTTATACGAGTCCCGCACAATTGGCTGTGCCGCCAAATGAAATACCAGCTCCGGAGAAACATCCCCAAACACCTGCATCAGATGATTCCGATCCCGAATATCGCCAATTCTGGAATCCATCAAATCTTCCAGACCTGCAATTTGAAACAGAGACGGGTCTGTAGGCGGCTTTAGGGAATATCCAGTCACTTTGGCTCCTGCCAAGGTCAAAATCCTGCATAGCCAGGTTCCCTTAAAACCTGTGTGGCCTGTAACCAAGACCCGCCGTCCCTGATAAAATTGTCTGCATTCCTCTAAATGATACATCTTCACTCTCCTGTTTTCCCTTATCCATGAGAAATGGATACGCTCTGGTAACTATACCTTCCAGATTTTCCAAGGCGCCTTTTTTGACTGCCACATTTTCTCCAACAACTGCATCTCCCTCTGAGTATCCATGCACTGCCAGAATCCATCATGGAAAAAGGACATCAGCTGTCCTTCTGCCACCAGCTGTTCCATCGGTCCCTTTTCAAATACCGTTCCATCTCCTTCCAGATAATCGAAAATTTCCGGATTCATCACCATAAATCCCCCGCTGATGATTGCCCCATCTGTATATGACTTTTCCCGAAAAGAACGGACCACATGATCTTTGCCCACATCCAGCACTCCCTTTTGCTGGCCAATGTTAATTGTAGTCAATGTGGCTGTTTTTTTGTGGGCTTTATGAAACTCTGCCAGAGCATGAAGATCTACGGTAGACACCGCATCTCCGTAAGTGAGCATAAAAGGTTCCTCTCCAATATAAGGCTGGATTCGCTTCACCCGCCCTCCGGTCATGGTATGCAGACCTGTGTCCACCAAAGTCACTCTCCATGGTTCGGAATAATTGTTGTGAACCTCCATTTTATTATTTGCTAAATCAAAAGTTACATCCGACGTATGAAGAAAATAATCTGCAAAAAATTCCTTCACCACATATTGTTTGTATCCCAGACAGATAATAAACTCATGAAATCCAAACTCTGAATAGTATTTCATAATGTGCCACAAAATCGGACGGCCGCCGATCTCAATCATTGGTTTTGGTTTCAGATGGCTTTCCTCACTGATTCGTGTCCCCAGCCCTCCTGCCAGTATCACTACTTTCATTCTATATTTCTCCTCTGATGCCTGACCACTGACTAAATACAGCCTTCAGACACGCTCTAACGCTCTAATCCGCCCACATGGCAAGAATTGCCGCCAGACGGGTCTCCCCCCGCTGTTCTCTCGCACTCTTTATATAAAAGTTTGTCCGAAATTCCAGGGTCAAAGTTTCAAAAGGCAAAGTCTGAATGGATCTGCGCACCGGATTCTGCTCCATTTCCAGATAGATTTCCGGCTCTCCATTCACATAAATGGTAATCCACTGATCCTCCTCAAGCTCTCCCGGATAGAAAAACTCCATCTCAACGACACCAGTGGAACCTGCCATAACCTGCACTTTGGCCTGTTCATCCATCCACCCGTCCTCATAATATCCATAAATGCCGCGGCATTTCAGCTGTCTCATAGCACGGGTCACATCCTGGTATCCGTTTCGCTCCGGTTCCTCCTGCAGTACCAGCATATCTCCGGAAATCAGACCAATCTGACGAATATCATCCACATGAATCAGGCTGGTTCCCTCTGCCTTTTTCTTTGAATCAAACACTTTAAAAAAAGTCTTCCTGGTAAAATCATCTACATCCAAATCATTGCCAATGACATAAATGGTTTTCCCAAAAATCTGGTCTCCATAAGTTCCGTAGGTCTCTTCTGCCAGAGAATTGTATTGCTGCTGATGTAACATACAGGAAAGGTTCGGAATAAACTCCCGATAATAAAGTTCTGCCGGAAACATCAGAATCCCATAGAAAAACAACATGGCAAGATAAGCCACTGCCTGCATCCAGGTCCCTTCCTGAACCATTCTTTCTGTAAGAACCCCATACATCCAGGAAAGATACAAAAGTCCTGCCCCATAAGACACATAAGCACCATACAGTTCTCCCATGGAACCTGCGCTCATGCCGGAAAACCCAAACAGAACAAAGCCAATAAATAGAATGCTTCCGCTCAGATACCCACCGCAATGTTTCCATTCCTGGATGACCTTTGTAAAAAATGCTACCAAAAACATCAAAAGCATCAAATCGGCCGCCCCAATTAACAGCATAATTCCAAGAGGCGCCTGACGATAACTGGGACCGGACAAATATTCTGGCCCTGTGTGAATGCCAAATAAATAAGCTCCCTGACGAATGACATTTTGTATTCGCTCTCCAAAAGAAACCGAAACCATATCCGGCTCCTGCCCAGGTGTCAAAAATCTTCTTTCTGCTATAAATCGGCCTGCTGTCAACTGCAGCATCTGGAATGCTCCGCAAATTCCCACAGGAATGGCCCAAAGCTTTCCTTTCCTCACTTTCCGGCACAACAATGCCCACAAAAACAGAGGAAACAGCACCCAAAATCGTTCATGGACCAGACAGATGCCTAAATACAGGCCACACGCCCCGTAAAATGTCCGGTAATCCTTTCCCCCGTGGTCCATGGAAAAAACACAAAGCAAATACAAAATTCCTATAGCCATCCAAAGGGCCATAATTTCCATCAGACCGCTTAACCGCCCGATCTGGTAATGAGACATTCGGGAAGCCAAAAAAGCCAGTCCGCAAAAAAGTCCCACATAAAAGGAATGACTGAAATGCTTTCCCATTCGATATAAAGTAAATGCAATTCCTGCATTCAGAAGCAGATGAACCGGCACAATCCATGTAATATGAGTCCCCACAGCTTTTAGTTCCAGCCAGACGGCCAGATGATACAGAAACCGCGTATTTCCCAAAGAAAACAAGTATTTCCACAAGGGCAGCTCTCCATAACAGGACCACAGCCTTAAATCTTCCGTACAAAGCCCCTGAATCTGAATGCTTTGATTTATCCACAATGCAAATCCAGTCAGAAGAATCATAACTGCCAGATCATTTTTCCATCTGCCTGCCATTCTCCACCGCTCTACATGTTTGTTATCCCAGGAATCCCGGACTCCTGCCATCTGCTGTTCTCTCATTCCTTTTTGTATCCTCCGCATGATTCATATGCGCCGTAAGCCTTCTGATAAAATACCATCAGCATCCGGGCCGCTGGCTTCGGCCAAATCTTCTGATACATGGCAAGCTCTTCCTCGTAACGCCGGTGATTCTGAATACAGGCTGTTGTCGTTGCCCCGGAATGAATCCGGTAACAGATCAGCGGCTTTTCCTCACACACAAACCTGCCGGGAAGCTTTGCCAGCCTCCACATTGTATCCCAATCCAGGGCAAACTTATAAGAAGACCGAAATAACGGCATTTCTAAAATTTCTTTGTTATACGTACAGGACGGACAGATGATGGGATTGCCCATCACAAGAGCCGCCTGTTTTATCCAAGATTTACAAGAAAGACTCTTAAACCGCAAAGGCAGGCGAAGCAGTTTTTTCACTTGCTGCACCACCCCTCCGGTTTCAAGTTTTCCATTTTTCCGTACAACACAGTCTGAGGAAAATACAGATGTGTCTGGATATTTTTCCCAACATCTCTGCACATATTTTCCATAATCTCTGTGATACTCATCATCCTGATGTACGATTGTCACCAGATGAGCGTCTGCCTGTTGATACGCGAAATTCCAGTCCTCCAAAATGTCGCTCTCCCCTTGCCGGACAAGCAACGGAATGTTGTATTTTTGGGCCATTGCTTCCAGATAGAGACTTGGAGTAGAAGTACATAAAATAATATTTCCCGGAACGGTCTGTCTTTTTAAAGACCGGATGCATGCTTCTAAATAAGGAGAATCCTTATATGCACAGACTGCAAATGTATGGCTTAACATTCTTTCCTCCATATATCGGCGTTTCCTGTCCCTTTTGCGGCGTCCCATGGACAACAGCTGGGATCAGCCATGATAAAAAGCAGATTTTCAGCCGCGCCATTTTAAAAAAACCGTTCTTCCAGTAACAGACAAAGGGTATGATACACTGGCAGATGAAGTTCCTGAATCTTAAAAGTATCCTGCTCCGGCACAATCACCGCCACGTCTGCACGGGTTCCCAGCACACCCCCATCTTTCCCTGTAAGTCCAATGACAGACATTCCCTTTGCCTTTGCCGCTGTCACCGCATAATCCACATTTTTTGCGTTTCCAGATGTGGAGATCCCTAAAAACACGTCTCCTGGGTTGCCATATCCCCACACTTGCTGGGCGTACACCAAATCTCCATCTACATCATTGGCAAACGCTGTGGAAAGTCCCGGATGTCCGTTTAATGCAATGGCCGCAAGTGCGCCCTGTAACTTCTCCGCCAGAATTTCTCCCTGTTTGCCGCCTTCTTCTTTGAGCCGCTCCTGGAAAGATTCCGGCAGTCTCCTGGGCTTAACAAATCCCTTCATCAGCTCCCCTACAATATGCTCTGCATCTGCACAGCTGCCCCCATTTCCAGCGACCAAAAGCTTCCCGCCGCCCATGTAGCAGGCTTCCAATATTCCATAGGCGCTCCAAAGGGCTTCCTCCACCGGTTTTAAAACCGGATAGCGGTCCATCAGTTCCTCCATTATCCTTTTTTGTCTGTCGTTTGGCATAATTTCGACTTTTTCCTCCTCACCTGAGTGATCTGCTCTCATATTCACTTTTAAGTATTTTACAGGCGGCGTCAATAAGTGTTTCCGCGTAAAAATCATAGGGCAAACTCCTTTCCTCACAGCCGTTTTCCATCTGTTCTTTACGGATTTGGGACCCATAGCCAGTTCCCACCAAAATGGTGTACACGCCGTAATTTTTTCCGGCTTCCACATCCGACCATTTATCTCCGATCATCCAGGAACGGCTTTTGTCTACCTGTAAAACCTGTTCTGCCATCTCAAACATCCCGGTATCTGGTTTCCGGCATCTGCATTCTTTTTTGTAAATTCCCTGTCCGCAGACAGGATGATGAGGGCAATAAAAAAAATAATCAATGCCTGCACCCAAAGGGCTTAGGCATTCATTGATATATTGATGAAGTTCCTGCACATCAGACTCTGGAAAATATCCCCGCGCCACCCCTGCCTGGTTCGTCACCACCACAATCTTGTACCCTGCTTCTTTCAGCATACGGATTGCCTCTGGCACTCCTTCTAAAATCTTCAAGTCCTCTTTCCGGTGTAAATAATGTACTTCCTCATTTAAAGTTCCATCCCGGTCCAAAAATATTACCCGTTCCATTTCCTGTCTGCTCCCGTCTGAAAAACTGTTTTAAATGCCCAAAGTCAATCCAGTTATTGGGAACCGTTTCTAAAAGTGAAATTCATAATCTCCGTTTACGGTCTTCACTTTCACCAAGTCATAGTCCCAACGATGTTCATCTGCCACCCATGCTTGTGCGCCCCGCAGTTCAAAATTCCAGTCGGATAACTGTCCTCCTGCCTTTTCCATCCGGGCCGCCACTTTATGGCGTACATTATAGGGACAATACACCAGCAAAAAGCCCCCGCCTCCGGCACCTAACAGCTTTCCGCCCAAAGCCCCGGCCTTTATTGCTTCTTCATACAGCTGGTCGATTTGGGGATTTGTAATCTTGTTGCTCATCCGCTTTTTGCTCTGCCATCCATAGTCCAAAAGCTTCCCGAAATTGTGAAGATTTCCTTTTAACAATTCATCCTTCATGGCATATGCCAATGCCTTTACCTCGCACATGGCGTCAAAGGCATCTTTTTTCTCATAATTTTTCACCTGGTCTTTGATAATATTGGCGGAAACATGGATATGGCCAGTATAACATAATAACAAATTGTACTGCAGCTCATGGATAATGTCCTTTTTTATCCGCAGGGGATTTACTACCACATTATTTCTGCCATGGAACTCAATAAAATTAAACCCGCCAAAAGTGGAAGCATACTGGTCCTGATAACCGCCGTCAATCTTCAAATCTTTCCGCTCCACACCGTATGCCAAATCTGCCAGACCATAACCGTCCAGTTCCACACCCTTCCACCGGGCCATGGCAATCAAAAGAGCTACCATCACCGTGGAGGACGTTCCCAGACCAGAACCGGGAGGGGCATCGCACTGTAAATATACCTCACAGCCCTGGTCAATCTCCATGGCCTTTAAGGCCGCTGTCACCAGGTCCAGCCGTCCGTCATACACATAATTCTCTTTGGCATTATACTTGACGGTCATATCAAAATCAAGGGAATGTACAATAATCTGGTCATCCTTTCGGGGGACGATAGAACAATAGGCATATTTATTGATGGTACTGCCAATAATGGCCCCTCCCTGCTCCACACAGAAAGGCTCTACGTCGGTTCCACCGCCGCCAAAGCTTATCCGCAAAGGCGCTCTTCCTCTGATTACCATACCACAACTCCCTTCTTCACATCCTCCATAAACCGGAAATAATCTTCTGGCACTCCAATGTCAATAAAATATCCTTCATTGACAAAACCGCCCAGCCGTCTGCCCGCAGACAGCCACTTTGGAATCATATCTTTCTCCAGAGAAACCTTTCCTGCTGGAATCTCTTCCAGCAAACTCCTGCTCATCCGGTAAACGCCTCCGTTAATGGTTCCTGGTTTTACTTCATGGGTTTTCTCGTCAAATCCAACCAAAAGCCCATCTTTTAAAATTGCCTGCCCATACCTGGATACATCCGGCACCTGCCGCAGCACCAGCGCCATATCCAGATTTAGCTCCTTCTGCTTTTGTATCAGCCGCTGGTAGTCCATCTGATAGAATGTGTCTGCGTTTAATACAAAAAAGAAGTCCTCTGTCACCAGCTTTCCGGCATTTTTGATGGCTCCTGCTGTGCCTAAAAGCTCTTCTTCATAAGCATACTGCACCTTCAGCCGGGTCCCGTCGGAAGCTGTAAACTGACTTCCGTCTCCAAAATATTCTTCTACCATGGAACCTTTGTATCCCACGGCAAATATAATCTCTGTGATTCCATAGCGGGACAACTCATGTATTACATATTCCATAAAAGGCTTGTCCTCAATTAGGGCCATTGGCTTGGGCCGGTCGCTGACCACACTGCGAAGCCGGGTCCCCAGACCGCCTGCCAGTAAAATCGCCTGCATTTGTTTCTCCCTTGGTGTTTGTTTTGTATTGTATTTTGCGGTGGCGCTGATTTTGTTTCATTTCTTTTTGTTTAAGGGAAGTGGGGAAGAACTCGCTTCTCCACTTTGCTGCCCCGCAGTGACGCTTGACTCCGCTTCGCTCCTTCTCGCTCACGGGCTTCGCCCTATGAAAACAGGTAAGAAATATCCTTCTTTCATGCGAGCATGACGAAGGATATTTCTTACCTGTTTTCGCACTGCTCATTGCTTACTTGAAGATTATACCACGGCTTTTGAAAAGATTCTACTCTCTTCGTGAAATATCTTTATTTTGCATAAGCTTGTCATCTGGAAAATCTTGGTAATACTGATCTGAAAGAAAATACAACTGAGCTTGTGGTATAAGAGGATCTCCTTTATTATATAAAAGTAACGCCCTGCTTTTTGGCAGGGCATTACAAACATTTTAATCCCGAACATTTATAAGCCGCATATCGGGGAGCGAACACTATTTTTAGGAGAATTGTCTTCCCCTTATAATAGTATTATACGAATAAAACCATTCTATGTCAATCACTCGCTGAAAAATTCTTATACTTACTTATTTCTGATTCTATATTTATTTTCTCCCTGATTTTGGCATAAACTATGTCCTACACTTCAAAGATCAAGTCTCCATAACTTGGGAATGGCCACAATTCTTTATCTACAATCATCTCCAAACGGTCTGCCGGTGCGCGAAGCGCTGCCATCGCTGGCACTACCTGGTCGTAATAAGCATGGGCCTTTGCCTTTCCATCTTCCATGGCTGCGCAGTTTTCTGTCACTTCGGTTAGAGTTGCTAACGCCAACTTCATATCTGATAATTTATCTGAGGTTTCCGTGAGAAGCTCAATCTGCACACTAGTATCTGCTTCTGGACATGCAGCTCTTACTGCATTGATGGAAGCTGCCAGCTGTGTAGCATATTTAATGGCAGCCGGAATAATCTGTTTGCCAGCCATGTCAATCATAGTCCTTGCTTCTATATTAATTACCTTGGAATATGCCTCATACTCCACCTCGGCACGGGACTCCAGCTCTGCTCTGGTAAAAACTCCAAACTCCTCATACAGCTTTACTGCCTTCTCTGTAGTCAAAGCTGGAATCGCCTCCACCATGGAACGAATGTTGGGAAGCTGCCTCTTCTTGGCTTCCTCCACCCATGCGTCCGAATAGCCGTTGCCATTAAAAATTATTCTTCGGTGATCCTGAAGAAGTTTCTTAATCAGATCATGGACAGCCATATCGAAATTATCTGCCTTCTCAAGCTCATCTGCCGCCTCCTTGAAAGCTTCCGCCACAATGGTATTTAGTACCACATTTGGCGGTGCAACCGAATCGGAAGATCCAACCATACGAAACTCAAATTTATTTCCCGTAAAGGCAAAGGGAGAAGTACGGTTCCGGTCTGTGGCATCCTGGTCCAAATCCGGGAGAGTGGCCACTCCGGTTTTTAATGTACCGCCTTTTTTAGAGTGAGTCGCCTCTCCTGTGCTGCACAGCTGATCAATCACATCCTCCAGCTGTTCCCCTAAAAATACCGAGATAATGGCAGGAGGCGCTTCATTGGCTCCCAGACGATGATCATTTCCCACATCTGCTGCAGATTCCCGAAGCAAATCCCCATGAACATCCACAGCCTTTAAAATACAAGCCAGAACCAGCAAAAACTGAATATTTTCATGTGGCGTTTCCCCTGGACTTAACAGATTTACCCCATCGTCTGAAGTCAAAGACCAGTTGTTATGTTTTCCGGAACCATTGACTCCTGCAAAAGGCTTTTCATGGAGCAGACAAGTAAGCCCATGACGTCCTGCTACCTTTTTCAGCGTTTCCATAACCATCTGGTTATGATCTACTGCCAAATTGGCCTGGTCATAAACCGGGGCCAGTTCATGCTGGGCCGGGGCCACTTCGTTATGCTGAGTTTTTGCCGTCACCCCCAGTTTCCAAAGTTCTTCATTCACTTCCTTCATATAAGAACCAATCCGCTCCCGGATTGCTCCAAAATAATGATCTTCCAACTCCTGGCCCTTAGGAGGCATAGACCCAAACAAAGTACGGCCTGCATAGATTAAATCTTTTCTCTGAAGATACTTCGCCCGATCTACCAGAAAATACTCCTGTTCTGGTCCCACACACGGGCACACTCGCTTTGCTGTCTGATTGCCAAACAACCTTAAAATCCGCAGAGCCTGCGCATCAATGGCCTGCATGGAGCGCAAAAGCGGCGTCTTCTGGTCCAGCGCCTCCCCCTTGTAGGAGCAGAATGCAGTGGGAATACAAAGGGTCACTCCAATGGCGTCTTCTCTCAAAAATGCCGGTGAAGTGCAGTCCCAGGCCGTATATCCTCTGGCCTCAAAAGTAGCCCGAAGACCTCCGGAGGGAAAAGACGAAGCATCAGGTTCTCCCTTAATCAGCTCCTTGCCAGAAAACTCCATAATTACCCTGCCCTCTGCATCTGGTGCGGAAATAAACGAATCGTGTTTCTCTGCCGTCACGCCGGTAAGGGGCTGAAACCAATGGGTATAATGAGTCGCCCCCCTCTCAATGGCCCACTCTTTCATGGCATGAGCTACCACATTGGCAATGGACGGGTCCAGCTCCGCTCCATCCTCAATGGTTTTCTTCATTTTCTTAAATACACTTTTAGGCAGACGCTCTTTCATTACTGCCTCATTAAACACATTCTTTCCAAATACTTCCGTTATTTTTACAATCTCACTCATGATTTTTCCTTCCTCTCCCGAAAACCTGCCAGCTTTTCCAAACATCTGTCTGTGGGGCATGCCAGTCCACAGAAGCAGAAAAGGTGTCCTTTCTCACCATTGAGAAAGAACACCTTTGTTCCTTAATTAAAATAAACCATCTTTCTGAAAAATGCAAGCATTTTTTCTGCTTTCCATTATTTTAGTCAGTTTGCCTTATTTTTTGCACCATCTTGCTTTTGATTTTACAGAATCAAACTATGATACCCATCTCCTTCTGTTTTCTGTGCTTTTCTATGATTTTTCATTATAGAATTTTATGTTAATATCTATCCTTTTATTGACAATCATTTCGTCCTGTGCTAATGTAAAAATAACATATTAACGTGGTAATACTTATATAAATTATAACTTGCCATTTTTTATGATACACAGAAAGGAGACCAATATGAAACACAAATATGTAACAAACATATCCTTTTCCGATGCAAAGCAGGCATTAAATCAAAAAAACCTGTTTTCCTTCAACAACTGCAATTGCGGCGCCGGGAATTGTAACTGCAACTGCAGTTCAGATGGAGCAACCAATTGCAACTGTCCCTGTTTAGAAGGCATCAACTGTGGATCAGGTATGAACTGCGCAGACGGAAACAACTGTAACTGCGGCACAGGCAACTGTAATTGCAACGAAGGCGGATATAATTGTAACTGCGGAGAAGGGAATTGTAACTGCAATCCCGGCTAAGGAGCTGTATGCAGTCTGTACAAAAGCCCCTTGAGAGAAACAAACAAAAGTGAGGTGTTCTTTGGAGAAAATCATACGGTCAAAATTTCTACAGGTGACGCCATCAAAAGAAGACGAAACCTTTCAAATCATTCACGAACGAAATCACACAGTTATTGAAGCTGCATCCGATGTAATTCGTATCATTGACCAGTGTATCACTCCCCATACCCCGGATACAAAAGACCCGGACGAACAAGAGCTTTATGGTTTGTTGACCAGGATTCACTTTCTTCATAATCAAGCTTATGGGGAAAGTGAATCTTACGGCATCTTAAAATACTGGTTACACCGATTTGAAAAGGAAACAAAATTCTTCCAATATCAAGATGTGGCGGCCATCTATGCCGCCAGAACACAGGAGCCGGTCCAGAATATTCTCATTGAAATTTTAAAAATAGGACAAGAGCTTCATAAAGAATTATTGGCTGTCCGTGAGCCATTGTATATTCTTTTTCTCGCACCAGACGAATACAGAAACCTTCAGAAAGAATTTCATATTCCGCCAGATATCAGCGCCTTTGTTGACAGCCGGACGCTGCTCCTTATGGATTATGAATCCTATTTCCAGCCAGACAATACAAAATCTTTTTATCCGACCATCCGCCATGAGCTGATTCATATATTGTTCGGCCAGCACACTTACTATCTTCCCTTTTGGGTGGAAGAAGGAATGTGCGAATATTATTCCCAGAAATATCGGATGGATTATTTGCATTTTGGACTGAAAAAGGAAAGGTTGATTTCGTTTCCAAAGATTCATTCTGAGAAAATCAATTATATCTCTCAACTGAGCCTGTTTGACAAGATACAACATGTATTTTACCCTCAGGCCGCCAGTTTTATGGATTTTCTATTTCAAACACTGACAGCCAAGCGTATTTGGAGCATTCTGAAACGATCCAGTATTCGCAGGGATTTTTTTGATGTGCTGGAAACCGAATGCAAAATCACTTTACCTCAATTACAAGATCAATGGGAATCGTTTATCCGGCAATATTCCCAAAACGTATAGGAAAGGCAAACTATTATGGCATATTATCTTTCAAAACATTTGCATGAAATCGCCACGGATCATGGCACTCTTCTTTACCACTCAAAAAACGGAAATAATCTGGTCATCCATGAAGGAGCCGTTGAGGTGTATCAAATGTTAAAAGCAGGAACCTCTCTTGAAAAGATTCGTCAGGAAGTGGAAGGCGATCAATTGCAGGAATTTCTGGAACATCTAATTCATAAGCATTTTCTTGTGGAAGGGCAAGAGCCTGCCCCAGCCTGTAAGATTCCAGATGAAAAATATATTAAAGAAGGAAAAATGCTGGAGCATTTACGCCTCAATGTGACAGAAAATTGTAATTTGCGGTGTTCTTATTGCTATGAACGGGTATCCGATGTATGGAACCAAAAACGGGTCATGGATTGGGATGTGGCAAAAAAAGCCATTGATTCCTTCCTGATTACCATTCAAAAAAATCAAAAGAAAAAAGTTTCGGTACGTTTTTTTGGCGGAGAACCTTTATTGAATTGGAATCTGATTGAAAAAGCCATGGATTACATAAAAGACCACCTGCCAGATGACATTCAGGTCAACTATATTATTAACACCAATGGAACTCTCATTGACGATCTGCGGGCAAAATTTCTGGCAGAACATTCCATCTCTGTCAGTTTAAGCGTGGACGGAGTAAGAGAAATTCACGATAAATTCCGCATCTATCCCAATGGAACCGGTTCATTTGATGTGGTCGATCAGAATATGAATCATTTAATCCGCCATAAATGCAAATTCAATTTATCCGTAGTCTGCACAGAACAAACCTTAACTAGATTAACTGATTTCATTGATTATATTTCTGAAAAGCAAAAAGAGTCGGATTACCCCATTCCTGTCTGCTTTAATTTTGTACAAATTACAGAAGACGAAGGCAAAATGTCAGAGGAAGAAAAGATCCATAGTCTAATCAAAGCCTTAAAATATGCCGACGAAAAAAAGGTTCAAAGCTTTGGAGGTTTAAGCCATTTTGTTTTTGAAAAGCTTCTTCATAATTCCATCGGAAGTTATTGCGGAGGAAGCGGAAGCGAATTTTCCGTCGCTCCGTCCGGCGATATTTTTCCCTGTTCGGGTTTAGACATTAAACTTGGAAATGTGGATAGCTTTGAGAAAATTTTTCAGTCGGAAATTTATAAAAATTTGTGTCAGAGAAAATCCGGAAATATCATACGATGCAAAGACTGCGAAATTGAATGCTTTTGTTCCGGCGGGTGTATTGCTGACGTGGTAAGCAAAGCCGATCAATCCCATGGCTATTTTGACGGGTATACCACAAATCTGACAACCCGGCAAGAAGAAAAAGGCCAGACATACTCTGACCTGCCGGAACAGGAAAAAGGGACTTCCATAAAGCAATCGGATGAAAAACATCCTCATCCTTACTGTGAAATGCAGAAAAAGTTATTCCGCAAGCTGGCAGAATACTATCTTCTGTAAATCCGGAAAGGAAATAAAAACAAAGTATGGGAAGCAACATAAAAAAGATACCCAAACGGCTGACCCGCACAGTAAAAAATTATTGTTTTATCCTCCATAAAGTGTGGATGGTTGCGCCTCAATACCTGATTATGCTGATTGTCATTGCCCTGTTGGGAGCAATACTGCCTATTTTACCGTTGTTTTTTATGGAAAAGGTATTGAACCAGCTGGTAAACAGTTCTGGTGAAATCAGGGATTATTATTGGCTGGCAGGTCTTCTTATCATGGGCGGAGCGGTGAATTTTCTTGGAAATTTCACCAGCGGACTTCGTACCTATTTATCCAATTTTGCCGTGGGCATTGTGGAAAAACATATTAATGTTCTGATTGTGGAAATTGCCTCTTCCACCGATTTGCGCTATGTCCACAGCAAAAATTATTTTGTTACCTTAGACAATGTGAGAAGGTCTCTTGGAAGAAGATGGGACAACCTTGTGTTGGCGCCAGTCAATTTACTGGCTCATATGATAACCCTGACTGGTTTGTTTTTAATTTTAAAAAATTATCATACTTGGGTATGCCTCCTGGTAATAGGGGGAATTACCCCAAATGTGATGGTCCAAATCCGCTCCCGCGGCATGATGAATGATTTTTATGAACAGCAATTAGAAGAAAACCGAAAAATCAATTATCTGGAAAATTTACTGACCAACCGCAGCTATGCAGGAGAACTTCGTTTGTTTCAAACCAGTCAGCCGTTTATTGGCATGTTTGAAAATCTACTGGATTCCCGGCATAAAAAGGTAAATCACCTGCGAAAAAAAGAGTTAATCTACACAAGCCTTGCGTCTATGCTGTCTTTTGGAACCATTGCTGCCTGTCAGGTGATCATAGCCTATGATGTTTTTATGAAACATCTGCTGTTAGGACAGTGGCAACTTTACACCGGAACCATCAGCTCCATCAGTTTCAATTTAGGAGTGGTATTTAATATTATCGCAAACAGCTATGAAGAAGAACTTTTTTCCAATGTGCTCCATGAGTTTACCACAAAAACCGTCACGGTGGATGTTTCCAAAGGAGACTCTTATGTTTCTTGTGTTCCAAAGGTCATTGAATTGGTAGATGTAGGGTTCTGCTATCCAGACTGTGACAACTTTGTGTTACGGCATATTAACCTGATAATAAAACAAGGGGAAAAAATCGCTGTGGCAGGATTAAACGGGTCAGGAAAAACTACATTAATTAAACTGATCACCCATTTATACAGGCCCACAGAAGGAAAGATATTATTTGATGGGGTAGATACATCAACCTATGCATTAAAAGACATCTATCAACTGTTTGGCATTGTGTTTCAGGACCATTCCCGATACGCATTTACTTTGAAAGAAAATATTGCAATGAGCGACAGAAAACATATGCATGATTCAAAACGCCTGTCCCTGGCAATGGAAAAATCCGGTGTAAATCAGCTGGAAGCTACGTTACCCAAAGGTTGTGACACCTACTTAACAAAAGATTTTGATAAAAACGGAATCGGCGGTTTGTCCGGTGGTCAGTGGCAGAAGGTAGCCATTGCCAGAGGATTTTTTAATGACGCTCCGATTATTATTTTTGATGAGCCAGCATCCAATCTGGACCCAATTGCAGAATATGAGATGTATCAAAAATTCATTGCTTTGTCTGAAGAAAAAACAACCATTCTGATTTCACACCGGCTGTCCAGCGCAAAAATGTCAGATAAAATTATTTTATTAGATCAGGGAACCGTTGCAGAATGTGGAAGTCATGAGGAATTGATGAAATGTAAAAAACAGTACGCTCATTTGTATGAACTGCAGGCAAACCAATATATTCAGGAAAAAAACACGCACAATCCCTTCACAACACAATAGTCCAGATGGTTTCAGTCCCCCATAAAAACAACCGTTCCATCTTCTCTCACCAAACAAATTGGGAGAAAGCAAAAAAATCCGCCTGCTGCCTTTGGCAACAGACGGATTTTATCATAAAATCATGCCTTTCCAACAGAACCAAACAGCTCCATCTTCTCTTTTACGGTCTCCTTGATTGCCGCTGCGCCGGGAGCCAGAAGCTTTCTGGGATCAAAGCCTTTGCCCTGCTGATCTTTTCCAGCCTCAATGTACTCGCGGGTAGCTGCTGCAAAGGACAGCTGGCACTCAGTATTTACATTGATCTTTGCCACGCCAAGGTCAATGGCCTTCTTGATCATGTCAGCGGGAATCCCGGTACCGCCATGAAGCACCAGAGGCATATCGCCAGTCTTCTCCTGAATGGCTGCCAGAGTGTCAAAGCTAAGTCCCTGCCAGTTCTCAGGATATTTGCCATGAATGTTGCCAATGCCTGCCGCCAGGAAATCAATGCCCAGGTCTGCAATCGCCTTGCACTCGTTGGGATCTGCACATTCCCCTGCGCCTACCACGCCGTCTTCCTCGCCGCCGATAGAGCCAACCTCTGCCTCAATGGACAGCCCCATGGCATGAGCAACCTTTACCAGCTCTCTGGTCTTTTCCACATTCTCTTCAATGGGATAATGAGAGCCGTCAAACATAATGGAAGAAAAGCCTGCTTTAATGCACTTATAGCAGCCCTCATACGTACCGTGATCCAGATGCAGAGCCACCGGAACGGTAATATTCATCTCTTCAATCATGGCCTTCACCATAGCGGTTACGGTCTTAAATCCGGTCATATACTTGCCGGCGCCCTCAGACACACCCAGAATCACAGGGGAATTTAACTCCTGTGCTGTGGCCAGAATCGCTTTGGTCCACTCCAGGTTATTGATGTTGAACTGTCCCACTGCGTAGTGTCCTGCTTTCGCTTTTTTAAGCATTTCTGTTGCAGATACTAACATTTCCTAATCCTCCATTTCATCCTTTATACTCCCATGTGTCCCCACTTATGGGAGGCACAGACCCCAGCCTGTACCATTATGGAATATTATACCCCATTTTTTCCAGTTTGTGTAGTGTAACTTTTCACAATCTTTCCTGCCTGTTTTCGGTGCTTGTCACAGTCCAAGAATCTCGGCTACCACAGCTTCCATCTCATCCCGGTCGCACTCCCGCCTGTGACGGATCTCGGCATTGCGGATTTCCTCCACTGCACGGGGAATCTTCACTCCGGATAGCTTATTCATCTGATCAATGGATGCAAATTCATCTTTTTCATCCACATTCCCCAAAACAGCTGCCATTACGCTATGGGAAAATTTATAAGGACTCGCTGTGGATGCAATCACAGTCGGAGTGAGATCGTTTGTTTCCTTCACATACTTTTGATACACTCCGGAAGCCACTCCTGTATGGGTATCAATCAAATATCCCGTTTGATCAAACAATCGTTTGATCTCTTCCCGGTTCTCCTCCTCTGTGGCATATCCGCCCCAAAAATCAGCCATCTTCTGTTGCATCTTTTCAGTGATTGTATAGTACCCTGTCTCTCCCAGCTGTTCCATGCGCTTTTTATTCTCCTGGGCATCACAGTCTGCCCCAAGATAAATCAGCCGTTCTAAGTTGCTGGAAATCAAAATATCCATAGAGGGAGAGCTGGTAAGGATAAATTCTCTTTTCTTATCATAAACGCCGGTCCGGAAGAAATCGTAAAGCACCTTATTGTCATTGGAAGCACAGATGAGGGTTTTTATTGGCAGCCCCATCTGTTTGGCAAAATATGCCGCCAGAATATTTCCAAAGTTGCCTGTTGGCACCGCCACATTGATCTCATCCCCGCAATTTATTTTCTTATTCTGAATCATCTTTCCATAAGCATATACATAGTAGGCCACTTGAGGCACCAGTCTTCCTATGTTGATGGAATTGGCAGAAGAAAGCTGAAAACCTTTTGCTCCAAGACGTTTTCCAAATTCCAAATCCCCGAAAATCTTTTTTACCCCGGTCTGAGCGTCATCAAAATTGCCGTGAATCGCCACAACTGCCGTGTTATCTCCTTTTTGAGTCACCATCTGCAGCTCCTGTACCCGGCTGACTCCTCCCTTGGGATAAAACACAATAATCCGTGTCCCTGGTACATCTGCAAATCCGGCCATAGCTGCCTTTCCCGTATCTCCGGAAGTGGCCGTCAAAATTACAATCTCATTCTCCACCTGATTTTTCTTCCCAGCTGTGGTCATCAAATAGGGCAATATGGACAAAGCCATGTCCTTAAAAGCAATGGTACTGCCATGAAACAGCTCCAAATAGGAAACCCCATCCGCTTCCCGAAGAGGCGCAATCTCTTTTGTATCAAACTTACTGTCATAGGCACTGTTAATACAATACTTCAGCTCTTCTTCCGTGTAATCCGTCAAAAAAAGCCGCATTACTTCATAAGCTGTCTCCTGGTAGGACATTCCTGCCAGCTGTTCTAAGGAAACCTCCAGCTTTGGTATCTCAGTCGGCATATACAAACCGCCATCTTCTGCCAGCCCTTTCAAAATGGCCATAGAAGCTGTAAGCCCCTTTTCCCCGCCTCTGGTACTTTGATAGGATAGATTTGCCATAATCTTTGATTCCTCTCTTCGTTTTATAATATAATTTGTTTTTTACATGGATGTTTTCGTGGTAAATTGTAACACACTTTAATTTCTCACGCAAGTACACAACCATGGAGAAGAATGCAGAAATCTGTCTAAAAAACCAACTCACAACTAAATAGTTGTAGTCAAAACAATAAAAATATTGTATTTTTTCAAAAAACCTATTGACTTTTCCTTCTCATAGGCATATAATGCAGAAAACGATTTAAAACTGCACTACGACAAAGTGAGCAACGGCGCTCGGACACATCCCCTTTCCCAAGGGGACGTTGACGGCGCATTTTTTTATTCGGAAAGGCGGTATGAATATGATAAAAGTAGAAAATCTGAAAAAGAATTTTGGCAGCCTGGAAGTTTTAAAGGATATTAACCTGACGGTGGAAGAGGGAGAAAAACTGGTTATTATCGGACCTTCTGGCAGCGGCAAAAGCACGTTGATCCGTTGTATGAATTATCTGGAAGAGCCGACTGCCGGAGATGTGTACATCAATGATCACCTGCTGACAAAAAAGAACCGGGGAGAGATGGCAAAGAACTATTCGTCCATGGTTTTTCAGCAATTTAACCTTTATCCCCATATGACGGTTTTGCAAAATCTCACCTTAGCTCCGATTAAACTGCAGAAAGTACCGAAAAAAGAAGCGGAGGAGACAGCTATGAAATATCTGGAACGAGTTGGTCTTGCCGATAAGGCAGACGCCTATCCTCAGAATCTGTCCGGCGGACAGCAACAGCGTGTAGCCATTGCCCGCGCCTTGTGTACCAAGCAAAAACTGATTTTGTTTGATGAACCGACCAGCGCTCTGGACCCGGAGATGGTTCAGGAAGTTTTGGATGTTATGATCGGTCTTTCTTCGGAGAACATCACCATGGTATGTGTCACCCATGAGATGGGATTTGCAAGACAGGTGGCAGATCGGGTGATTTTTATGGATGACGGCACCATTGTAGAAGAAGGCACGCCGGAACACTTTTTCACCAATCCGGAAAACGAACGCACCAAAGCATTTTTAAGTAAGATTCTTCACTGAGGTTTTTCTTACAGCCTTAGAGCGTGTCTGAAAATTCATTCCCGCCATCTGCACACTCTAGGCTGTGCTGCATATATTGTTTCATTTTTTAGAGGAGGAAAAGGATTATGAAAAAAAACATTGCAAAAACAGGCTCTCTTATCATGGCAGCTGCTCTCACGCTTTCTGCCGCCCTGACTGGCTGCGGCAGCTCGGATTCCAAAACAGAGACTACCGTTGCTGCCACCACCGCCAAAGATGCTGCTGACGCGAAAACAGATGGAACGGCAGATTCCGATTCTTCCGGAGATGCCAGTGCAGATGTCCAGAAAATTAAGGATGCGGGAGTCTTAAAAGTAGGCACGAAAGTGGATGTCCCAAAATTTGGTCTTCAAAACACTGCAACCGGGGAGATGGAAGGCTTTGAGGTAGATCTGGCCTATGAGATTGCAGGTAAAATTTTCGGATGCACGGCTGCTGAAGCCAAGGAGAAAAAACTGGTTGCTTTCCAGGGCGTTACAGCCAAGACCCGCGGTCCCCTTCTGGACAATGGGGAGGTTGATCTGGTCATCGCCACTTACACCATCACAGAGGAGAGAAAAGAAAGCTGGAATTTCTCTGACCCCTACTACACAGACGCAGTTGGCCTTCTGGTTCTGAAAGATTCTGGAATTACCTCCTGCGCAGACCTGGACGGCAAAATCATCGCTGTATCTCAAGGCTCCACTACCAAAAAGGTATTTCAGGAATATTTAGATGAGCAGGGCATTGACGTAAAACCGGAATTTGAAGAGTTCGACGGCTATCCTTCTATGGCTGCTGCTCTGTCTGCAAAAAATGTAGACGTATTTTCCGTGGACCGTGCTATTCTGGCTGGTTATAATGACGATACTACGATTATCCTGGAAGACCGTTTCGCAGAACAAGATTACGGCGTAGCTTCCAAACTGGATAACAAGGGTCTGGCTGCCCTGGTCAATGAGGTTGTCACAGACTTAAAGAGCAGCGGCACGATTGACCAAATGCTGAAAGATTGGGGAATCGAATAGCTTATGATGAAAGATCTGTTTGATGTAAAACGATGGGAAGCTTTTTTTAAAGTGCTTCCCACGGAATACATACCAGGTTTTATCATGACATTAAAGGTGGCGCTGGCAGGACTCCTGCTGGCGCTCGTGCTTGGTATCATCTTTGGTATGCTTTCCACTATGAAAAACCGCTTGTGCCGGTTTCTGTCCAGAGTCTATGTGGAATTTTTCCAGAACACCCCTCTGGTTGTTCAGGTTTTTTTCTACTATAACTGTCTTCCCTTTGTCATTGGAGGAAGGGTTCCTAAGTTTGTACTTGGCGTCATAGGCGTAGGAATCTACCACGGAGCCTACATATCGGAAGTCATCCGCACTGGCATTGAGGCTGTGCCAAGAGGTCAGTTTGACGCTGCCTATTCTCAGGGTTTTAGTTACCTTCAGACCATGCAGTATATCATTCTGCCTCAAACGATGAAGATCATCCTTCCGCCTTTGACCAATCAGGCCCTAAACCTGGTGAAAAATACGTCTGTTCTTGCCATGGTAGCTGGTATGGACCTGATGTACCATGCCGATTCCTGGGGTGGAGACCGGAATTTCTTTATTCAGGCATACCTTCCCTGTGCGCTCTTATACTTTGCCATCTGTTATCCTTTGGCAAAGCTGGCCCGCTTTCTGGAAATCCGCGCCAAGCAGGTTCCCAAACTCAAAAAACGGAAGGGGGTGGCCTGAATGGGACAGATTCTTGCAACCATATTTACAAAAGCCAATTTTCTGTTTATGATGCAGGGATTGGGGCTGACCATTGTCATCGCCCTGTGTTCCATTGTACTTAGCCTGTTCTTCGGAACGATTTTGGCTATGATCCGGCATTTTTGCAATGGAAAGCTGGCATTTCTCTCCTGGCTTGCCAGCGCTTACACGGAATTTTTCCGCTGTACCCCAAATGTGCTCTGGATTTTGTGGATTCGCTTTACCATGAAAGGAGACCCTTTGGTAAAAGCTATTTTTGCCATCACCCTTTTCACCACAGCTGTCATGGCAGAGATCGTCCGAGGCGGCTTAAATGGCATTCCCAAAGGCCAGTTTGAGGGAGCTGCCTCTCAGGGCTTTAGCTTTTGGCAGACCATGTTTTACATCGTGCTTCCTCAGACCTACAAAAGCATTATCCCTGCCATGCTTTCTCAGGTAATCACTGTAATTAAAGATACTTCCTTCCTGAAAGCGGTTGATATTGCAGAGTTTATGCGAAATTGCTCCATTGTCATGGCGCCCCTGCGCACTCCGGCCGAGATTATTACCCTCTATGGTTTTATCGCCCTGACCTACTTTGTCATTTGCTTTGCTTTGTCCTGTACTGTGCGGTATTACCAGAAACGAATACAGGCAGGAGTAGTCCGGTAACGCTTTTTCAATCTGTCAAATGCACTTTTTCATTTAAGGAAATTTTATCCAAAGGAAAAAGGCGCAGCAAGCTGCATTGACACAATAAAAAGAGACCATGCCTTTTGGTTTCCCTTGCGGCATGGTCTCTTTTTTCATTCCATCTGTCTGCCCCTCTTGGGACAAATCAATCCATTCTTTACAGCAGCTTATTTACAACCTCCATCAAAGCATCCCCCAATGCGGCAGATCTGGCATCTGCATCCTCAAGAGAGCTTCCCTTGATTCCATAATAGAACTTAATCTTCGGCTCTGTGCCAGACGGACGGATGCACAGCCACGCATTGTCATTCATATCATAATACAGCACATTGGAAGAGGGCAGTCCTGTAGGTTTCACTTCTCCCGTTGCCATATCCTTGATGGTGTCCATCTTATAGTCTCTGGCAGCAATCACCTTATAGTCCCCGAATCCAGCTGGTGTGTCGTTCCGGAAGGTCTCCATAATGGACTGAATCTTTGCCAGTCCCTCAATTCCAGACAGTCCGATGGATTTGACTGCATCTTTGTAATAGCCATACTTGTCATACATTGCCACCATGGCATCCCACAAAGTCATATTTTTTGTCTTATAATAAGCAGCAGCCTCACACAGAGCTACACTGGCAGAAACCGCATCCTTATCTCTGGCATATGTGCCGATCAGACAGCCATAGCTTTCCTCCATGCCAAACATGTAATGGCCCACGCCGGTATTTTCCTCTTTTAAAATCTGCTGTCCAATCCACTTAAATCCAGTGAGGCACTCCACCAGCTTACAGTTATAGGCATCTGCCACTGCATCGATCAGATTGGTGCTGACAATAGACTTAACCACCTCTCCGTCTGCAGGAATGGCTCTTTTGGCTGCCTTCTGGCTTAACACATATTCACACAGCAAAGAGCCGGACATATTGCCAGTCAGAGATCTGTACTCGCCTGATTTACTATCCTTTACATACACGCCAAGACGGTCTGCATCTGGATCTGTGGCAAGAACCAAATCTGCATCCATGTCCTTTGCCATTTTAAGGCCCAGCAAAAAGGCTTCCTCTGCCTCAGGGTTGGGATAGCTGACTGTGGGGAACTCCCCGTCTGGCAGCTCTTGTTCCGGCACCACATGAACATGGGTAAATCCGATCTCCTTTAACACCCGACGGACCGGAATATTGCCGGTTCCGTGAAGAGGCGTATATACAATCTTAATCTTGTCCTGCATCTGGTCAATGGCATCCTGATTCACTACCTGAGCCTTCACATTCGCAATATATTTGTCGTCAATCTCTGCGCCAATGACATCATAAAGTCCTGCTGCCTTGGCATCGGAAGCGCTCATGGTCTTTACAGTGGAAAGGTCCTCAATGGCCAGAACCTCCTCTGTAACTCCCTTGTCGTGAGGCGGAGTAAACTGTGCGCCATCCTCCCAGTATACCTTGTACCCATTGTACTCTGGAGGATTGTGGCTTGCCGTCACATTGATTCCTGCAATACAGCCCAGCTCCCGCACAGCAAAGGACAGCTCAGGGGTGGGGCGCAGAGATTCAAACTTATATGCTTTGATTCCATTGGCAGCCAGTGTACGGGCCGCCTCATCTGCAAACTCCGGAGACATCCGGCGGGAATCATAGGCGATGGCAACTCCCTTGGAAGCGCCTCCCTGCTTGATTATGTAATTGGCAAGGCCCTGTGTGGCTCTCCGCACCACATAGATGTTCATCCGATTAATACCTGCCCCGATAATCCCCCTCAGACCTGCGGTGCCAAACTCCAGGTCCATATAGAACCTTTCCTTAATCTCATTCTCATCTCCTGCAATCCCTTTCAGCTCCGCTTTGGTCCCTTCATCAAAATACGGATTGGACAGCCACTCCTGATAGATCTTCATGTAATCCTTCATAAACTAAATACTCCCTCCTGTATACTCTCTGCCAGGACTTTCCTGGCAGAATTACTAATTTAGAAGCATCCAATATGCTTTCTGGTGTCTCTATTATATAATAAGATGCTTCCCCCGTCAAAAGGTTTCTATAAGAAAGTCCCTTATCCTTTTATTTTTTCCAAAAACCGGCCCCTTGCCTTCTGCTGATCTTTCAGACTCCGCAGTTTCTCCACATTTTTTGCAGGAGTCCACGCTTTGTTGGCATTGTAATAATAATTCAGCTGCTTCCAGTACTTTTCCGGATACAAAAACAAATAGTAAAGACAGGCCCGGTCCTCCTCGTCCATAGGCAGCACCTGGTTATATCCCTCTGTCATGGCCATGCCCAACCGTTCATCCCATCCATGCTTTTCCATCACTTTCCGCATAAAATGATACAAATCCGCCATCTGTTTTCCCCGATGCATCTGATTAAATTCAATCACCGCCACCTCCCCGGCTCCCATGAGAACATGATGCTGGTTTAAATCTCCATGGCACAAAAACAGCCGGTTCTCATCTTGCTTTTCCTCCAGGGACGCAAGTCCGTTCTGTGCCTCCAACGCCTGCTCATAAAATTCCGAAAAGTTCTCCATAACGCACAGTTCAAATTCACTCTTTTTCCGCTTTCCGCTGACAAAAGTCCGCACCCGCTTCATCTCTCTTGTATGCCGCTGCATCTCCGCACTTAATTTGGGCGGCAGCATGGAACCCAAATCCCATTCTTTCTGCCAAACCACCTGGCGCAAAGCCCGGTGTAATCGTGCAATCCAGGTAACTGCAGTTAAAATCTCCCGGTTCTCCTTTAAATTGCACTCCCGGTCCAAAAACCAGTCCTTGAGAATATATTTTGTCCCATCCTCCCCGGCAGTGATCAGTTCGCCTTCTTTATTTCGCACATACTGGTCCACAGAGCAGATTCCCTGCTCCTTCAGCTCTCTTAAAATCGACTCCTCAAATTCCAGACGCTTCAAGCTGCCACGATATTCTTTCAAAAGCTTCACCCCGTCCGAGCGCTCACAAATCCATGCGCCTCGTCCCCGGCGAATCTCCAGGGTCTCTCCCTCATATTGTTCCATTACATCCACATAATTGTCGTTCAAACCTACCCCTCCACTCATTTACCTAACCGGCTACTTCCAAAATATGAGCGAAGTCATTAAAATATGCCCTTCTGTATGATGTTCTTAAAATTCCTGTGGAAAAGGATAATTTAAACCGTGTAATGGGAATTACTAGATCAAAAGAAAAACAGCATGGGAGGAATCTTTCCCATTCCAGATTCCTCCCATGCTGCTTCTATTCTTAACATTTCCAACGCCAATTATGGCCGAAACTTATAATAAGACTGTCCCGGCATCATTCCTCCCCGGTAAGAAGCCAGCTCACTGACCGTCACCAGCTGATAGCCCCGGTTAATCAGTTCGGGAATCAAAATATCACTGGCATCTGCTGTGGTATCGTACAAATCATGCATCAAAATAATATCCCCGTCTTTCACATGGTCCAAAACTGCTGTAACCGTAGCCGCCGCATCTCTGGTTTTCCAGTCAAGGGTATCAATGGACCACAAGACCGCCGGCATGGAAATAGCCCCGGCTACCCCCATTCCCGCATCATTGGTAACACCACCACAAGGCCGCATTAATACAGGCGTAACTCCCCCTACATCCGCCACTGCCTGATTGGTCAGCTCCAGCTGCCGTTCCAGCTCCACAGGGTCTACTTTATTCATCAAGGTATGATCATAGGTGTGATTGGCCACCTCACACCCCTGAGCCACCATCTGGCGAATCGTATCCTTATAGGACATCGCCCGGTTGCCTACCATAAAGAATGTTGCCTTACCTCCATACTCTTGCAGTTTCGCCAAAATGCGGGGCGTCGCATTTTTCGAAGGACCATCGTCATAAGTCAGCGCCACCATAGGCTTTGACGGGTCAATCTCTCCTGCATAGGATACAGCTTCCTGATCTTTTCTCACAACGGAAACCCGTATCCCATCCACCCACAATCCAACGCCGCCCTGTCCTACCTCCTCACCGTTCTTTGCCCAGTCCGTCCAGGCGCCATTTTGAAGAGCACTGTATAATATGTCATAATACTCTGCCAGATCGCCGGTCAGACGCATACGAACGGACTCCACTGGGGTCGTTCCTGACGCATCCCCAGCCTCATTGGAATCGGACTGCCAGTCCAGCCAGCCACTTCCGCTTAAATTCACCTGATATTCCAAATTTCCAGACAAATTTTCCGGAAGATTATGTAAAAAAGCCCGCACTGCTGTAATATATCTTCCTGCTGGCGCCATGCCATAGGAATTATCCGCAAAATAATGGCTCCATCCTTTGTCCTGTACATGAATCCCATAAAGAACTTCAATCTTTGGAAGCTGTTCTATTGGAATCCTTTCCTTTGGTCTTTTTACCTCTGCCGTCTGGCGCACACTATCCTCTTTTACATCCACCCGGACTTCTGCCGTCTGATTCATGGGTACCTCTGCATTGGCCCGTTTGCTGATTCGTAAAGAATCCATCGCCATCACCACAGTTCCTACACAAACCATCAAAATACAGAAACACATAAGACCTTTCTTTACCCGCTCTCTCTGTATCCGCTGCTTCTCCCTTTCCGTCTGCCGGGTTCTGTGTTCGATATGTTCTCTGTGCTTTAAGGATTCTTTCCGTTCCACAGAATCTTCGTACCGTGTCACTTCGGTCTGTCTTAACATTTCCATCCCCCTCCCCTTTCCTTGGAGAGATTTTTCGCCTCTCCTGCCAATATACTTATTATAACCTTCTCCTGTAACGAAGTTGTATCAAAAAATTCTTAATATTTTCTTAAATAAATATTTTCCTTCTTAAATTTTCCATTACAGGAAAATAAAACATAAAAACAATTTTTCCTAAACCAAAAAACCGTCACAGCCCCTGCCATGCCGGTTTCTCTTATTGCCTGCTGTCAATGGTTATCTCTCTTTTTCACAGCCAGAACACCCCGAACAACCGCAGCTGCATCCGCATCCACTTTTCCCAGCCTTCCAGTCTTTTATCTTCTTGCCCACTATCGCCGCTACTGCCCCTGTAATGCCAATTAGAAGAATCCAATCAATCATCTTTTCAATCCTCCCTCTCTATTCTATTCCATTACCTGTCAATCTACAACAAAAATTTCCTGTTCTGTCTTTGCTATTATGGTATGGTTCACAGGACGTCTGTTTTCGTCCAGTTTTCCCCGTCCTGTGAACCATAACACTATTATAACTGAAATGTTCTGCTATGTCAAGTTTTTGAAAATGATTATCATTTTTATCCAGCGTAAAAAAATCCCTCGCAGCATCTGACTGCAAGGGATTTGAATCCTGCTTTATTCTTCATCGTCTGTAAGCTCTACTTCTTCCCCGGATTCTCCCAACTCTTCCAGATCTTCCAGGTCCTCTAAATCATCCAGTTCTTCCAGCTCGTCTAATTCCTCATTTTCATCAATGTCATAAACTTCCGGAGCTTCATCCATCATATCATCATCCTCACCTACCAGGATCACTTCATCATCGTCACCCAGGTCAATCTCATCTTCCATGGCAAAATCTGTATCCAGCTTTACCGAACGGTATCGTTTCATACCAGTGCCAGCCGGAATCAGTTTTCCAATCAGCACATTCTCCTTTAAGCCAATGAGATGATCTACTTTTCCGTTGATGGCTGCCTCTGTAAGCACTTTCGTAGTCTCCTGGAAGGAAGCTGCTGACAGGAAGGAGTCTGTGGCAAGTGATGCCTTTGTGATACCAAGCATAACTCTTTTTCCTTCTGCCGGAATTTTGCCATCTGCAATCAGCGCCTCATTCATCTCATTGAAATCCAGCACATCCATGGATGTTCCAGGCAGCACATCGCTGTCACCGCTCTCTTCAATCTTGATCTTTTTTAACATCTGACGGACAATCATCTCCACGTGCTTATCGTTGATCTCCACGCCCTGGAGACGGTACACTCTCTGCACTTCCCGGATCATATAATCCTGCACTGCACGGACGCCCTTGATCTTTAAAATATCATGTGGGTTGACGCTTCCTTCCGTCAGCTCGTCACCAGCCTCAATCACCTGTTCGTCCAGCACTTTCATTCTGGAACCATAGGGAATCAGATAAGTTTTGGAATTGCCGTTTTCTGTGTCTGTCACCACAATCTCCCGCTTTTTCTTGGTGTCCTTAATGGTGACAACTCCTCCAAACTCCGAGATAATAGCCAGACCTTTTGGCTTTCTGGCCTCAAACAGCTCTTCCACACGAGGAAGACCTTGTGTGATATCGCCGCCGGCCACGCCGCCTGTATGGAATGTACGCATGGTCAGCTGAGTTCCTGGCTCACCAATGGACTGAGCCGCAATAATTCCAACAGCCTCGCCTACCTGAACCGGCTGTCCGGTAGCCATATTGGCCCCGTAACACTTGGCACAAACCCCAATGTGGGACTTGCAGGTCAGCACAGTACGAATCTTCACAGAATCCCGGCCCTGTTTCTCTAAAACTCTCATAACCTCTGCCGCCCTTTTGGGATTGCACATATGATTCGCCTTTACAATCACCTCTCCTGTATCCGGGTCTGTGATTGTCTCTGCAATATACCGTCCGGTAATCCGCTCCTGAAGGCCCTCAATGGTCTCTTTTCCATCTGCAAAAGCCTTGATTTCCATAAATGGAATTTCCTTGCCCTCGCAGCAGTCTACCTCACGGACAATCAAATCCTGAGAAACATCCACCAAACGTCTGGTCAGATAACCTGAGTCAGCTGTACGCAGAGCCGTGTCAGACAGTCCCTTTCTTGCCCCGTGAGCTGAGATAAAGTACTCCAATACGTCCAGTCCTTCACGGAAATTAGATTTAATCGGCAGCTCAATGGTGTGTCCGGTGGTATCTGCCATCAGTCCGCGCATTCCTGCCAGCTGCTTGATCTGCTTATCCGAACCACGCGCTCCGGAATCTGCCATCATATAAATGTTGTTGTATTTATCCAAACCGCTTAACAAATCATGGGTCAGCTGGTCATCGGTATTTTTCCAGGTTTCAATAACTTCTTTATAACGCTCTTCCTCAGTAATCAAACCACGCCGGAAGTTCTTTGCAATCTTATCTACTGTGGCCTGAGCATCTGCAATCAGCTGAGGCTTGGAAGCTGGCACCGTCATATCCGAGATGGATACCGTCATAGCAGCACGGGTGGAATATTTATATCCAATGGCCTTAATATCATCCAGAGCCATGGCAGTCTTGGTGGCACCGTGAACATTAAAGACTTTTTCCAAAATCTGCTTCAGCTGCTTCTTTCCCACATGGAAATCCACTTCCAGCTTCAGCTTGTTCTCCTCCAGACTCCGGTCTACAAATCCCAAATCCTGGGGAATAATCTCGTTGAAAATAAAGCGTCCAACTGTGGATTCCACGATTCCGGTCCTTTTCGTGCCGTCCTCCATGGTCTTTGTCATCCGCGCCTTTATGCGGGAATGAAGGGTGACAACTCCGTTTTCATAGGCAAGAATAGCTTCATTGATACTCTTAAAAGCCTTCCCCTCCCCCTTCGTTCCGGGGCGTTCCTGAGTCAGATAATAAATTCCCAGCACCATATCCTGAGAGGGAACTGCCACCAGTCCTCCGTCCGAGGGCTTTAACAGATTGTTCGGTGACAAAAGCAGGAAACGGCACTCTGCCTGAGCCTCCACAGATAAGGGCAGATGAACTGCCATCTGGTCTCCGTCAAAATCCGCATTAAACGCCGTACATACCAGAGGATGGAGCTTAATGGCTTTACCCTCTACTAAAATGGGTTCAAAAGCCTGAATGCCCAAACGGTGCAGCGTAGGCGCACGGTTTAACATTACTGGATGCTCTTTGATTACCTCCTCTAACACATCCCACACCTCTGACTGAAGACGCTCCACCATCTTCTTTGCGCTCTTAATGTTGTGGGCGGTTCCGTTCTGCACCAGCTCTTTCATAACAAAAGGCTTAAACAGCTCAATGGCCATCTCTTTTGGCAGACCGCACTGATAGATCTTTAACTCCGGACCAACTACAATAACCGAACGCCCGGAATAGTCCACCCGCTTTCCTAACAGGTTCTGACGGAACCGTCCCTGCTTTCCCTTTAACATATCGGAAATGGACTTGAGGGCACGGTTGCCTGGTCCTGTCACCGGCCGTCCCCGTCTTCCATTGTCAATCAAGGCATCCACTGCTTCCTGCAGCATCCGCTTCTCGTTGCGGACGATAATATCCGGAGCGCCCAGCTCCAAAAGCCTTGCCAGACGATTGTTCCGGTTGATGATTCTCCGGTACAGATCGTTTAAGTCCGAGGTGGCAAACCGGCCTCCGTCCAGCTGGACCATGGGACGGATGTCCGGCGGAATCACCGGAATCACCGTCATAATCATCCATTCTGGCTTGTTGCCTGAATTGCGGAACGCTTCCACAACCTCCAGCCTTTTGATAATCCGGGCGCGTTTCTGACCGCTGGAATCCCGAAGCTCCTTGCGCAGCATCTCAGAATCCTTTTCCAGATCAATGGCCCGCAAAAGCTCCAACACTGCCTCTGCGCCCATTCCTACCCGAAATGCCCCATAGCCCCATTTATCAATCTCCTCCCGGTATTCCTTCTCCGAGAGAACCTGCTTATACTGTAAACTGGTCTGGCCTTTATCCAGCACAATGTAGGAAGCAAAATACAATACTTTCTCCAAAATCCGCGGAGAAATATCCAGAATCAGTCCCATCCGGCTGGGAATCCCCTTAAAATACCAGATATGGGACACGGGAGCCGCCAGGTCAATATGGCCAATCCGCTCTCTCCGGACGCTTGCCTTTGTAACCTCCACGCCGCATCGGTCGCAGATTACGCCTTTGTAGCGAATTTTCTTATATTTACCGCAGTGGCACTCCCAGTCCTTGCTGGGACCGAAAATTCTCTCGCAGAACAGACCGTCCCGCTCCGGCTTTAAAGTCCGGTAATTGATGGTCTCTGGCTTTTTTACCTCGCCGTGGGACCACTCCAGAATCTTCTCCGGAGAGGCAAGGCCAATTTTGATTGCATCAAATGTCAGCGGCTGATAAGTTTCGTTTGTCTCTGCCATGAGCGACACTCCCTTCTATTATTCTTCCTCATCGGAAGGCTCGTCAAAGTCATCAAAATCAAACTCGCCTTCCTCTTCCTCCAGTTCTTCCTGGCTCTCCACATCCACCAGCTCTCCGCCGGCAAACTCCTGCTGCTGATAGCCGTAATCCCCAAAGGACTCTTCCTGATTATAGCTGCGGTCGCCTTCAATGATGGAGCGCAGATCGGAATCGCTGTAATCAATGTTTTCCCCGATTTCCACTTCTGTATTGTCGTCCCGCAGAACCCGTACATCCAGACAAAGAGACTGAAGCTCTTTTAACAGCACCTTAAAGGACTCTGGTATGCCGGACTCTGGAATATTCTCTCCCTTAATGATGGCTTCGTAAGTCTTAACACGGCCTACCACATCATCGGATTTCACAGTCAGAATCTCCTGAAGTGTATAGGAAGCCCCATAAGCCTCCAGCGCCCACACCTCCATCTCTCCGAAACGCTGTCCTCCAAACTGGGCCTTACCGCCAAGAGGCTGCTGAGTAACCAGAGAATAAGGACCCGTAGAGCGGGCATGAATCTTATCATCAACCAGATGGTGAAGTTTCAAGTAATGCATGTGGCCAATGGTAACTGGACTGTCAAAATACTCTCCGGTTCTTCCGTCCCGAAGCCGTACTTTTCCGTCCCGGTTAATCTCCACTCCTTTCCACAGTTCTCTGTGTTCCAAGTGAGAGCCTAAATACTCCATTACTTCTGGTTTGATCACATCTTTATATTTCTCGCAAAATTCCTCCCAAGAGGTATTTACGTAATCATTGGCAACGCTTAGGGTATTCATAATATCCTGCTCGTCTGCACCGTCAAAAACCGGAGTGGCAATATTAAAGCCCAAAGCTCTTGAGGCAAGGCTTAGATGAATCTCCAAAACCTGGCCGATATTCATACGGGACGGCACGCCCAAAGGATTCAGCACAATATCCAGGGGACGCCCGTTGGGAAGAAACGGCATATCCTCTACCGGAAGCACACGGGAAACCACACCCTTGTTACCATGACGGCCTGCCATCTTATCTCCCACGGAAATCTTACGTTTCTGTGCAATGTAGATGCGCACCGTCTCATTGACGCCAGGAGCCAGTTCATCCCCATTCTCTCTGGTAAATACTTTTGCATCCACAATAATCCCATATGCGCCGTGTGGCACTTTTAAGGATGTGTCCCGGACCTCTCTGGCCTTCTCGCCAAAGATTGCCCGCAACAGACGCTCTTCTGCAGTCAGCTCCGTCTCGCCCTTGGGAGTTACTTTTCCCACAAGAATGTCTCCAGCCCGAACTTCCGCCCCGATTCGAATGATTCCTCTCTCGTCCAAATCTTTCAGGGCATCATCGCCCACTCCCGGCACATCCCTTGTAATCTCCTCCGGACCCAGCTTGGTGTCACGGGCCTCTGCCTCATATTCCTCAATATGAACGGAAGTATACACATCTTCCCGCACCAGCCGCTCGGAAAGCAGCACCGCATCCTCATAGTTGTATCCTTCCCAGGTCATAAATCCAATGAGAGGATTCTTTCCCAGGGCAATCTCTCCGTTCTGTGTGGACGGACCGTCTGCAATCACATCCCCGGCTTCCACCCGGTCTCCTTTATACACAATGGGTTTCTGGTTGTAGCAGTTGGACTGGTTGCTTCTCTTAAACTTGGTCAGATGGTAAACTTCCCGGTTTCCGTTGTCCTCTCTGCGAATCACAATCTCATTGCTGGCAGACCGTTCCACCACGCCTGTATGGCGGGCCAGCACGCATACTCCTGAGTCCACGGCTGCCTTTGCCTCGATTCCAGTGCCTACCACAGGGGCTTCTGTGGTCAAAAGCGGCACTGCCTGACGCTGCATGTTGGAACCCATAAGCGCACGGTTGGCATCGTCATTTTCCAGGAAAGGAATCATGGACGTAGCGACTGAGAACACCATCTTGGGGGAAACATCCATCAAATCAATGGTGCTTTTCTGGAAGGAAGAAGTCTCTTCCCGGAAACGTCCGGAAACGTTGTTCCGCACAAAATGCCCTTCTTCATCCAACGGCTCGTTTGCCTGAGCCACAATAAAGTTGTCCTCCTCGTCTGCCGTCAGATAAACCACCTCGTCTGTTACCACCGGATTCATACGGTCTGTCTTATCTACCACCCGGTAAGGGGCTTCAATAAAGCCATAGGGATTCACCCGCGCATAAGTTGCCAGGGAGTTGATCAGGCCGATGTTAGGACCTTCCGGGGTCTCAATGGGACACATACGGCCATAGTGTGTGTAGTGTACGTCCCTGACTTCAAATCCGGCCCGCTCTCTGGACAGACCGCCCGGACCAAGAGCCGAAAGACGGCGCTTATGGGTCAGCTCTGCCAGCGGATTGTTCTGGTCCATAAACTGGGACAGCTGGGAACTTCCAAAGAACTCTTTCACAGCGGCTGTCACCGGTTTGATATTAATGAGGGACTGGGGCGTAATGCCGTCCATATCCTGTGTTGTCATACGTTCCCGGACCACCCGCTCCATACGGGATAAGCCAATCCGGTACTGATTCTGCAAAAGCTCTCCCACCGCACGAATCCGACGATTGCCCAAATGGTCAATGTCATCTGCTGTGCCAATGGCGCCTTCCAGATGCATATTATAATTAATGGAAGCTATAATGTCTTCCTTTGTGATGTGCTTGGGAACCAGCTCTCCTGCATTTCGGCGCACCAAATCCTTTAAAGCCTCTGGATCACCGCCAGCTTCTTCCAGAATAGTTTTCAAAACCGGGTAATATACTAATTCCGTAATCCCCACTTCTTCCGGGTCAAAGTCCACATATCCTGTCAGGTCCACCATCCGGTTGGAAAGAACCTTATAATTGCGCTCCGGCCCCTGAATATACACAAAAGGAACGCCGGCATTTTGAATTGCCGCCGCCTGGTCCTTATCCAGCACGGTTCCCGCAAGAGCCAGAACCTCCCCAGTGTCCGTATCCACTACGTCCTCTGCCAGAGTCTGCCCTTTCAGGCGGTTCTTGAAATGAAGCTTCTTGTTAAACTTATATCTGCCGACCTTAGCCAGATCATAGCGTCTCGGATCAAAGAACATGCTGTTAAGAAGGCTTTCCGCACTGTCCACAGACAAAGGTTCCCCCGGACGAATCTTCTTGTACAACTCTAAAAGGCCATCCTGATAATTGTCCGAAGTATCCTTGCCAAAGCTTGCCAGAAGCTTCGGCTCCTCGCCAAACAACTCTACAATCTCCGCGTTGGTTCCATATCCCAAAGCACGGATTAATACAGTCACCGGAACCTTCCGGGTCCGGTCCACACGTACATAAAATATATCATTGGAATCGGTCTCATACTCTAGCCACGCACCCCGGTTGGGAATGACTGTGCAGCTGTAAAGTTCCTTACCGACCTTGTCATGTCCAATACCATAATAAATACCAGGGGAACGCACCAGCTGGCTGACGATTACCCGCTCCGCCCCGTTGATGACAAAGGAACCGGTATCGGTCATAAGCGGAAGGTCACCCATGAAGATCACATGCTCGTTGATCTCCTCTTTATCCTTATTGTAAAGCCTTACTCTCACCTCTAAAGGCGCTGCGTAAGTGGCGTCGCGTTCTTTGCATTCCTCAATTGAGTATTTTACTTTATCTCTGCACAAGGTAAAGTCCACAAACTCCAGGCTCAAGTGTCCGGCAAAGTCAGAGATTGGAGAAATGTCTTCGAACACTTCTTTCAACCCTTCATCGAGGAACCACTGATAGGAGACTTTCTGGATCTCAATCAGGTTTGGCATTTCAAGGACTTCTTTTTGCCTTGAAAAGCTCATTCTAACGCTTTTCCCGGCCGATACCGGGCGCATTCTGCTTTTCTCCATTGACGTTTTCACCCCTGTTATATTTTCGATTTTGCGGCCCATGGGCGCAAAAGGCCCATCATGCCACAATAGAGCACATTCCATAATAGCATAGCCCTGTCAAGGTGTCAAGTTTTTTCTTCTTGCAAAATCCTTAAAAAAATGGTATACTGTGGTGGCAGGTTTTTACCTGATACTGAAAGAGTACATTGGAGGTATTCCCCATGACAACTATTTTAAACGTATTGCTGGTGATTCTGGTCCTTGCGGCCATTGTTCTGGCTGTTCTGTATTTTCTTGGAAGAAAGCTGGAAAAGCGCCAGGTAGAACAGCAGGCCATGCTGGAAGCGGCAAAGCAGACGGTATCCATGCTTGTAATTGACAAGAAAAAGTTGAAAATCCGGGACGCAGGACTTCCAAAGATGGTTTATGAACAGACGCCCAAGTACATGCGCTGGGCAAAGGTTCCCGTTGTCAAGGCAAAGGTGGGACCGAAAATCATGACTCTCATGGCAGACGAGCGGGTGTTTGCGCTGCTGCCGGTGAAAGCGGAGGCAAAGGTTGTGGTCAGCGGAATCTACATAACCGAGATCAAGAGCGTCCGCGGCGGGTCAGTGACACAGGTTCCAAAAAAGAAAGGATTTTTCGCACGGTTTAAGAAGGACAAGGATGCGAAAAAGGAAGAACCATCCAAGGGAAAAGGCAAAAAATCAAAATCCTAACATGAAAAACAAAAAGCATGAAACATGGAAACGTGAAACATGTATGAAAACAGGAAAACATGCAAACAGGAAAACGGATTTCCTCCTTAACATAATGGAGGAAATCCGTTTTTTAAGACACACTGGCTGCCAGACGGATAAAAGTTTAACTACAGACTAAGCTTCGCTTTTTCACGAGAACAAATGTCCATTACTATCTGGTTATCCGATACATGTTGATAATTAATGTCAAGGGAATACCCAATAAGCACCAAAAGGTGGTGCTCCTCCTCCTCAATCCGTATCCGGTTTGTGCCGATTTCCACAATCAGCTCTCCCATAGGCGTGGCATAGCGGGTCTGAGACTTCTTATCCAGCTCAAAAACCATATGAGCGCCAATAACCCCTTTTTTCTTAATGTCCACCAAATTCGGCCCAATCTTTACCGTATTATGAACTTTCCCGTCAAATCCCTCCATAATCTCTTCATAGATCACATAATGTTTTCCGTTTTTCAGATAATAATCCCCAGTAAAAATCATCTCCACATCATTGGTTTCGCCGTCAATTGCCTGCAAACCGCTGATCCGTATCAAAACATCCTTTGTCATATGCTTTTTCCTTCCCAGTCAATATTCCTCAATGGAAATCTGCCGCGTCTCTTTTACCTCACCCGGCAGGATTGCAGTTGCAAAATCCGTAAATTTCTCTGCCAGATCACTGACAAAAAACTGATACTGTTCCCCCAAAAAGGGCGCTTGCTCTTCCCGGCTTAAGTCTCTTGCCGCCAGCAATTCCCGAAGCTCCACAGCCGTCTCATAGGCAGGGTTCACCAGCGTAACCTCGTCTCCCATTAATCTGCGGATGGTGGAGCGCAGCAGAGGATAATGGGTGCAACCCAGCACCAGAGTATCAATGTATTTGCCCTTTAAAACGCTTAAATAGCGGGAGGCGATTTCATCGGTCACGGAATCGTGAAGCAGTCCTTCCTCCACCAACGGCACAAACAGCGGACAGGATTTTCCAAACACCTCAATATCATCCCGCATCTTTTTCATCACTTCCGTATAAATGCCGCTGCCAATGGTCCCCTCAGTGCCAATCACCCCAATTCTTCCATTGTGAGTGGCATGGACAGCAGTGCGGGCGCCTGCATTGATCACCCCAATGATTGGAAGGCTGGTCTCCGCCTGTATGGTCTCCAGGGCATAAGCGCTGGCTGTATTGCAGGCAACCACAATCGCCTTTACCTCCATGGCATTCAAAAAACGGATAATCTGCCGGGAATAACGAATCACCGTGTCCCTGGATTTGCTTCCATAGGGCAGACGGGCCGTATCCCCAAAATACACAATCCGCTCTTTTGGAATCTGACGTATAATCTCTCTCACCACAGTCAGACCGCCTACGCCAGAATCAAAAACTCCCACCGGTGCATTTCTGTCCATTGCTTTTGTCCTCTTTTCTTTATTTCCCTGTAGCAGCCAAGACCTACCGCGGTTTCCGCTCCAGCGCCGTAAGAATCAGTTTATCCACCAGCAGACGTTTGGAAAGCCCTCTTGCCTCCCAAAGCAAAGGATACATGCTGATCGCTGTAAATCCAGGCATGGTGTTAATCTCGTTAAAAATAATTTCCCCCTGGTTTGTCACAAAGAAATCCACCCTTGCCAGTCCATAGCCGTCCAATGCATTAAAAATCTGTTCTGCTGCCTTTTTCACCTGTGCAGCAGAATCTCCCGGCAGTTGAGGGTCAATGACCGTGCGGGATTCCTCATTGAAATATTTGGCGTTGTAATCGTAAAACTCTGCCGCCGGAAGAATCTCTCCCACCCCGGAAGAAAGAACCGGCTTTTCCCCGCCTCCAAGGACTGCGCACTCCACCTCATGGCCTGTGATGGTTTCCTCCACTAATATCTTGCTGTCGTGCCGCGCCGCTTCCTCCAGCCCTCCTGTCAATTCCTGACGGTTTTTTGCTTTTGTGATTCCTCTTGAGGAGCCGGCATTGGCAGGCTTAACAAACACCGGATAAGGAAAACGTTCCTCCACCTGCTTTATGACGGCATCCATATCCTTTCTCATCTTCCAGACCAGAACCGGAACATAAGACGCCTGCCGGATTCCCAAAGTTTCCACAATCTGTTTGGTGTACAACTTATCCATACACACAGCGGAAGACAAGACGCCGCAGCCAACATAGGGAATCCCGGCCAGCTCCAAAAGTCCCTGAATTGTGCCGTCCTCCCCATAAGGTCCATGAAGCACAGGAAATGCCACATCAATAGGAACAGACTTACTTTGCCCGTCCTCGGTCAAAATTACACATTTTTTTGTGGCGTCCGGGGAAATGACTGCCTCCACCTTGCTTTCCTTCCATGCGCCCGAACGAACCTGATCCAAAGAATCCGCTTTCAGCCAGTGTCCTTTTTCTGTAATTCCAATCAGCAGCAGTTCATAACGCAGCATGTCAATCTGTTCCATTATATTTACAGCAGACATACAAGACACCAGATGTTCCGAGGACTGTCCGCCGAAAATTACCGCAACCCTTTTCTTCGCCATAAAATTATCCTCCTTTATTTTAAAGTCTGATTAATTATATCATATCTGTCAATAATTGAAAGTGGAATCAAAAAAAGTGGAAAATTTTTTCGTAAGAATAAGGAGAGGATCGTATGTATTTTTTCAATAAGTTATTATCTCAAAATTCCATGAGCTGGCAGAAAAATTTAGGTCTTTCTATGGGTTGCTTTCTGTTGGGTTTTCTGCTCCTTCAAGGACGGATTCAAAATCAGAGGGAGGCATTGGCAGACCGGCTGTCCCCGTCCATTTTGCGTTTTCATGTTTTGGCAGACAGCGACAGCCCGAAAGATCAGCAGGTAAAGCTGGAAGTCCGCAGTCTGGTTCTGGATTTTTTAAAAGAACATTTGCCGAATCCATCCGGGAAAGAAGAAACCATAGCCTGCCTTACTAAATATCAAAAAGAGATAGAATCTCTTGCCACCTGCTATTTGAAAGACCAGGGATTTGATTATGAGGCTCAACTTCAGCTGACCCGCTGTTACTTCCCCACCCGCAGTTACGGCTCTTATGTATTTCCCTGCGGCTATTATGATGCAGCCCGGATTACTCTTGGGAAAGGAGACGGCCATAACTGGTGGTGCGTCCTTTATCCCAGATTTTGTTTTGTGGATGAAACCTGTTCCGATGTTCCGGAGGAAAGTACGTCCAAGCTTCGCCAGGAATTAAAAGAGGACGATTTTCTCGCCCTCAAAAATAATCGTCCAGATATAGAAATCCGCTTTTTGCTGCCCCAGCTCCTGCCCTGTAAAAAGACGGATGGTCAGTCGCTGACAGCTGCAAAACCATTGACTCCCCAGTCATAGTTTTCCATAGCCTGTAAAAGGTTAAGCTCTGCGGACTGTTTTTCTGCCAGCTTCTGATAATAGGAAATCTGAGTTCCCACATACTGGACTTCCGACAAAAGTCCCAGCTTATACTGACGCTCGGACGCACCCCGGCTAAGCTCTGCTGCCTCAAATCCGGTCTGAGCCGCTTCACAGGCTGCTTTTTTATCCTGTACTTCCTGGTACAGCCGCTGCATCTCTATGGTCACTTTCTGATCTCCTTCCTCAATCATCCGGCTCCGGGCCGCAATCTGGTCCGGGGTGCCGCCTTTTTTGGAAGTCCGCTGGGAAATCAATGTGTAATTATTGCCGATTGCCCGAATGGTATCCTGCTCCAAGTCCATTCCGTCTAACCGGCTTCTGTCCAGTGGAGGAACCGGACAGATCTCCGGGTAGGAATCCGGGTCGTATCCCAGCAACATGCACAATGCTCTTCTTGTGTTTTCCTGCTGCGTACCCAAAGAAGCCAGTGAAGCACGTGCTCCGGCCAGACTGCTTTCAGCCTGAAGAAGCTGTGTATCTGTGGCCATGCCAAGAGCTGCCATTCTTTTAGACATCGCTGCCTGCTGTTCATAAAGCTGTACCAAAGTCTCCAACGTAGCCCGGTTCTGCCGGATGGTGTCATAGCCGATCATAATTTCCGAAGCTGCCGCCGTGAGCTGCTTTTCTACCTGTTGGAACTGGCGCTGGGCCTGAGTGTTGGTCTCCCACTGATTTACCGTATCCCGCATGTTCTGAACCAAAGTGCGGTAACTCTTGTCCAGGGAACGGCCCACAGAAGCCATAGCGGACATTCCCGGCAGTTTGCTCATGGAAATATATCCGTCTGCTGTATCTTTCACCACCCGGTACTGGCTTTCCAATTCTGTCACCAAATAGGCATAGTCCGCCCTGCCATCCATATAATCTCCCCATATTTTTGTAAATGTGGGATTATACTCATGAATCCGGTCTCGGATCTCCTGGTATTCCAAACGGTTATCCTGCAGTCTTGCCAGGGTCTCCTCGTCATACCGCTCCATCCCCGTCAGTTCCTTTGCCCCAGGTCCCGTGGGAGCCGGACCTGCAAATGCCATAAAACCCAAAGCCATGGTCAGAACCAACGGCAAAACCGCTCCGGCCAGCATCCTGGTCACATGTGGAAAAGAAACAATTCTTTGCCTCTGTCTATGCCAGTCATATTCACCTGTCTTCTCTTTTTTCATACGATTCCTCCGCCTTTGCCTATGCCCTCTGGTTTATGTGGGTCCATCTTTTTAAGAGACACTGGCAAGCCCATTGACTGCCCAATCATAGGTTTCCATAATCTGAAACAGATTCAGGTCTGCAATCTCAATGGCAATTTCTTTGCCCTTCACCACATCTCTCTGGCTTTCCACCTCCGTCCGGCTGGCATTTCCATGCTGGTAATTGATTTCCAAAGATCTTAAATTCCGCCTTTCCAGTTCCAGCTCAGCAGCTGCCTGATCATAAGCCAGCTTTGCCGCCAGCACATTCTGATAGCTGGTCACTAAAGAAGAACCAATCTTTTGTTCATTGTCTGCAATATCCTTGTTAATGCTGTCAATTACATTCTGATTTGTGGCATTGGCAAGCTTCTTTCGGTTTATTTTAAGGGCATAGTTATTTTCCATGGCTGCTTCTCTGTCTTCATAGGGATTCATCCGGGCAATCCGTTCCATATCCGATTTTGGAACCTGCCGGATTTCAGGCTGATCATCATACTTCCATCCGGTCATCACCAGCAGCTTCTGGCGTACCGTCTCAATGGAGGAAAGGGCAGATTCCCGATTGCGCTGTGCCGTCAGCAGGCTTTCTTTGGCATTCAAAACCTCCACCTGAGTGGCAAGGCCATTGGCCTGTCTGGTCATGGCTCCTGTCACTCCTCGCTCCGCCTGCAAAACGGCCAGTTCCGCCTGCTGAAGCTGCAGCTGGTTTTTCTCATAATTGATCATATTGGTCTGAGCCACTGTAACCAAAGTTTTTTCAGCCTGTTTGTAGCCCAAATAGATAATCTCGCTGTCCTCCAGGTTCTCATCTGCCTGTTCTAACATGTTTTTTGCCTGAATTTCCGCCATCAACACCGAATTAACCACCATGCCGTACATCATGTCATCGGCATCTGGATAATCAATGCTGGAATAGATCTCCTCTGCCATCTCCCGGTATTTGTTGGACACATCTTCTTTGGTATCCCCGTACTTCCGCTTAAATTCATTCAAATCCAGTTGGTTGGTCTGTACGGTTGTGTTGTATTCTGCAATCAAATCCTCAAGCTCATCATATTCCAGAACATTGTCCCTAAGCCTTGCCCACTCTTCCTCTGACCGGGCAAATTCCGGACTTGCCCCCAGCGCAGTCCCCGGTTTATAGATAAATGCAGACCATACGCTGGCACACATCACAACCGCCATACCTGCACAAACCCCACGTTTCCAGTTTTTCATTTTTCTCCCTCCCAGATCACAAATCCGAAAAAGCTTTAGTCATAGGATAATTCTTTTTTTCTTTTTCTTCCGCTCATCAAGAGATAATATCCCGGCAGCATCAAAAGAGCCAGAATGGTGGAGGCAATCAGTCCGCCCACATCCACCAGAGCCAAGCCCTGCATACTTTCGCCGCTGTCCCCATAAGCCATCGCCATGGGAATCATGGCCACAATCGTGGTCAGGGTGGTCATAAGAATCGGGCGCAGACGGGTAGCTCCCGCCTCTATCAACGCTGTGTGCAAATCCATCTCCTGTCGGTATTGGTTTACGGTATCCACATACAAAATACCATTGTTTACCACGGTTCCTGACAACATCAAAAATCCCAGCAGGGAGGCCATACTGATCGGCACATCCGTCACATACAAAAGTCCAAAAGAACCAATCAAAGCAAAAGGAATGGTGGTCATCACCATAATGGAAAACTTCGGTGACTCAAACTGTGCCGCCATAACTACAAAAACCAAAAATACAGCTGTGCCGATTGCTCCGAACAAATTGCCAAACTCTCTGGCCATGGACTCATCCATGCTGTTCACTGCACGGGAGAGGGTGGGACTCATATATTTGGAGACAATTTCGTTAAAAAACTGATCTTCTATGGAATCCCTCAAACGAACATCATCGGTCTGTAAATCCCCGGTGATTGTCACTTGGTACTGTCGGTCCCGCCGGATAATTGTGGCAGGACTGTCTTTAAACACAATATCCGCCACATCCGTCAATGCAACCGAGCCACCTGTGGCATTGGTCAGCACAATTCCTTTTAACTTGTCAATGGTATCATATTCATCTTCTGCAAACTCCACCTGAACATCAATCTCGTCGCCGTTTATCTCCAAAGAAGTGGCTTTTACACCTCCTAACATATTGCTGACCGAGCCGGCAATCTGCATAGGGGTGATATTTTCCGCGTTGGCCTTTACCGCATCAATATCCAGTTTTACTACAGGCGCAGCATTTTCCAATGTGCTGTGTACCTTTGTCACCTCGCTGCGTTCCGCCAGTTCATTGACAATCTTATCCGAAACCTCCTTAAGCTCATCGTACTGAGTGCTCTGAAGAATGTACTCCACCCCGTCTGAGGAGGACATCATGCTCATGGAGGAAGATGCCTGTATGGATATATTAGCACCTGGAATCTCGTTCATCAAGGGTTTCCATTCTTTTACAACCTGATCGGTCTCCCGTTTCCTGTCATCCAAAAGATAAGCCGTAAGGGTGGCTCCTCCGCCTCCCATGCTCATACCGCTTCCTCCGGATGTAAGCATATAAGATTCCAAATCCGGGTCTGCAGTCACAATCGCCTCTACTTTCTCATAAATCTTGTTGGTTTCCTCCACTTTAAGTCCGGGACGGGTATCAATGCTGACGTTGATGGTGCCAGTATCATCCGCCACCATTAGCTCCATTCGAAGTTCCGTCGCCATCCAGATTGATGCAGCCAGCATAAGAATGGAAAGAATCACCACAGTAAATTTCCTTGGAAGAATCACTTCCATCAAGCTCCGGTATCCGTCCTGCATTTTCACAAGAATCCATCCAACGGGAGAATTATCCTTCTCCTGAGGACGAAACACACAATAACACAAAGGCACAATGGTCATAGCGCTGACCAAAGAGGCCAGAAGGCAGAAAATAATAGTAAAGCCCAAGGGCTTAAACATCTGTCCAGTCATTCCCTCCAAAAGAGCCAGAGGAAAAAACACCACACAGGTGGTAGCCGTACCGCCGATAATCGACTGAAGCACAATACTGCTTCCTTCCAATGCCGCTTCCCGATACCCTACAATCCCTTTTCCTTTTGTAGAACGGAAACAGCTTTCCAGCACCACTATAGAGTTATCCACCATCATTCCCACGCCCAAAACAAGGCTGCTCAAGGTGATAACATTTAAGGTAAATCCCATGGCCTGCATCAAAATCAATGCCGCCAAAATAGAAATCGGAATGGACGTTCCTACAATGAGGGAAGCCCGAATCTCCCCAAAGAACAGGAAGATAATCACCATGGACACAAGGACTGCCATCACCATGGTCTGCATAACGCTCTCCAAAGAGGACTGAATGGAATCACTGGTGTCATTGACCACAATAATCTCCAAATTCTCATCCTTTTCCTGAAGAGATTTGATTACTTTATTTACCTCTTCTGATACTTCCATGGCTGTGGCGCTCTGCTGCTTTTTCACGCCTATAGAAATGGTCTCTTTTCCGTTATACCGGGCCACTCCGCTGGCCTCTTTTAAATTCGTATGAACGTTGGCCACATCTTCCAGATAAATCACATTTCCATTGCCAAGGGAAATGGGAATCTGCTTTAACAGCTCCATGGTGTCATACTCCATTCCGGCGCTGACTGCCAGCTGCTGGCCTCCCACAATCGTATCCCCCGCCGGATAGGTAAAATTGGTGCTTCCAATCGTTTGGGCAATCGCATTCATATTCAGATGATACTGCTGCAGCTTTTCCGGAATCAGCTCTACCTTAATATATTCCTCCTGGCCGCCGCTTAAATCCACATCTGCAACCGTGGTAATCTTTTCTAACTCTGGCACCACTTTATTGTTTACATAATTATAAAGATTCGGCTCTGTTTTATGATTTACCGACAAATATATGGACGCCATATCATCCAGATTTAACTCCACCACCATGGGAGATTCACAGTCATCTGGAAGCTGAGACTCCAGCACGTCCATTTTCTTTTTCAGATCATCATAAGCCTCGTCAATGTCTTTACCGTAATCATATTGGATGATTACCATTGACATATTTTCCATGGACATGGACTGAATGGTATCCACGCCGCTTAGAGAGCCAATGGTCTCTTCAATCTCTGTAGTGACCAGGTCATTGACATCCTCCGGACTTGCCCCGGGATAAATGGTGGCAATGATCAGCATGGGCATATCCATAGTAGGCATTAGCTCCATCTTAGCCGACAGTACCGACTGCAGGCCAAATACAATCAGGCACAGCACCACAAGCACAGTGGTAACTGGCCGTTTGAGGACTGATTTTGTTAATCCCATTACGTTCTTTCCTCCTACTCTGCCTGCGCATCCTCTTGCTGCTCAAAATCCGCCTCTGATCCTGGTTCTAACCCTGTCTCTTCCAGAGCCAAACCGTCTCGGTCCACTTCTCCCACAACCTTCACTTCCACTCCCTCCACAAGTTCTGAACTCCAGGTCGTGATTACCTGATCGGTCATGTCAAGTCCGGACAAAATTTGAGCCTGCACAGAATCATAAATTCCAACCTCCACAGGAAGCCGACGGACTACTCCTCCAGAATACGTATACACATAAGCATCTCCGCCAGAATAGTAGATGGCATCCACTGGAATGCACATCACTTGGCTGGCCCGTTCTGACACCACATACAGACTGACCACCGAACCAGTTGGCAGAGCGTCTCCATTTTCCACAGATGCCTTAATTTTAAACAATCCGGTGGCAGCGTCAATCATACTGCTGATCTCAGTAATGCTTCCTTGGTACTCTTTCCCGTTTTTCTCAATGATCACACTGTCTCCCACATTCATCTGATCTACGATTTTCTCGGTGACAGAAAAAGTGATGGCTTTGCTTCCTGCCCCGGAAATAACACAGATCATGGACTGCTGCGCCACATTGTCATGGATCTCCACATCACACTGTTCCACCTTGCCGCTGATGGGCGCAGTAATATGGCTAAATTCCATTTGATAGTCATAGTTTAACTTGGCCTGGTCATACTGGATTTTGGCGCTTTTCGCTTGCATCTGCACTTGTTCATAAGCAGCATAGGCAATATCTCCCGCGCTGTAAAGAGCCTGTTGTCTGGCCAGATTGCTGTTGGCATTGTCCAAAGCAGTTTTTGCCGCCTCCATGCTAAGACGCGCCGAATCCACCTGCTTGGTGTCAATGGTACAGATCTCCTGTCCTTCTGTAACCAAATCCCCAGCCTTTACAAATACATTGGTAATCTCTCCTGCTGCTTTGGGATATATGTAAACTACATCGGACGGCTCCACCGTGCCAACCAAATTTCGATACAAAACAATATCCCCAAGCTCTGGCATCTGCGCCTGAACTACTGGCACCGGCGCTTCCTCCAGCACAGCCTTAGGCTTTAACATCCGGGGCGCCACAAGGGCTGCACACGCTGTCACAACAACCACTCCTGCAATAATAATACCTTTGTTCATTGCTGTCTCCTCTTACCTTTTTGATCTTATCCCTGTTTTCTCCCAGTTTCCTCTTTACCTGCTTCCGTCTTGAAAAAAATGTTACCCCTCCCCTATGTCTGGTTCTCTTTCTGCGTAAGAACCCCTCCTTAAAATATCCAGGGACTTTAAAAATCTTTTCCGGATGGAATCCAAATACTCTGGATATTCATAAAACTGTTTCAGCGCAATGGTCAAAGACGACATGGCAAGTATCATCAAGGGGGAAAAGTCTTTTGCAATCTCTGTCCGGTAACAGCTCTTATCAATTTTTTGATCCATCCACTGGGAAGGCCCCCCCTCCTGCATTTCCAGACAGGCAAGCTTTGGCCATGCTTTCATTCCAACCAGCTCGTTATTCTCACGGTCTGCAAACAGATTCCGTGCAAGCTGCACCATATCCGGATTTTTTTGCAGTGTTTCCACGAAAAAATCAAACAGATGCTCTACCATGGCAAAATAGTCTCCATGGTTTTCTCTCAGTTCCTCTTCGCAAAACTTCTGCATCTGCTGAAACTGATCCTCCAGCAAAAACTCCACCACATCATGCTTATCTACAAAATAGGTATAAAAGCTTCCCCTGGAAATATCTGCATTTCGGATAATCTGATTAATGGAAGCTCTGTCAAAAGGAACTCTCACAAACTCTTTGATCGCTGCCTCTCGAATCACCTGCTTTTTCCCCTCTGGCAGCCGGTAAAACCGTTCTGTAGGCATACCCCTTTTTCTCCCCCTTTCTTAAAGTGTATATGACAGTCTGTCATGTTTAATGACAATCTGTCACTCATTATAATGACACCTTGTCATGCTGTCAATAGAAGTTAGAAAAATTTAACAAATTTCACACAAAACAAAGATTTATAAATAATCTTGTCCAGTTTTGTCAAAATATGTTATACTATCCAGACAGACAGTCATCTGCCTGAATCTGGGAAAACAAGGAATACATCTATGGGATACCTTTATTTATTTTCTGTGGCCTTAATGTTCAGCTTTGGCGGAACCTGTGTGAAACTTATCAGCCCTTATTTCGGCCCTGCAAGCATTTCCTTTTTCCGGTTTGCTGTGGGCGTCTGCTTTCTTCTGCTTTTAAAGACAATCAAACGCCAGCAATTTCGTCAGGATTTTTTTCCCACTGCCAGACAAGCTCTGGGCTGGCTTTTGTTTGGGTCCATTACCAAGTGGGTTGCCTATTTGACGGAAAACTATGCTCTTTCACACGGCCCTTCCTATGGCAACATTGTGATGCAGCCGGCTCAGACCATATTTCTGGCATTATCCAGCGTCTGCTTATTCCGGGAAAAACTGCCGCCCCGAAAGGTTTTGTGCATTCTTTTGTGTATGGGCGGCGTGTTGTGTATCTCCTGGAACGGACGTCCGTTGGAAGTGTTTTTTCAGGAAAATATCCTGCTGACCGGGCTTTTCATCCTGTCCGGCATCTGCGGCGGCTGCCATGTACTGGCGCAGAAAATGATTGCAGACCAAATGGATATTATTGACAGCAACTTAGCCATGTTCGCCATCTCTGCCGTTCTTGCCGGTCTGCCCCTGATTCCGGATGCGGCAGCAGGCAGCATAATCCATGGCCGTCCAGACCTGGGCTGTGTGGCAGGAATTTTGGCTTTTGGCTTCATCACTGGAATCGGCTTTTACTTAAATGCCCGCGCCATCCCCCTGGTTCCTTTTTACATGGTGCCAGTAATTCAAAGCACCATGGCCATCTTTGCCATTTTATGGGGCATACTGTTTTTCCACGAGGAAATCAGCTGGTTTATTATAGGAGGAACGGGAATGTTTCTGCTTGGTCTGATCGGGATTCAGATCAAAAGCAAATCGGACTGAAAGCAGATCCTTAATGCAGCGCTGTATACGTACTGCATTGCATCCGGTAATAAATGCCTTGTTGTTTCATCAGCTCCTCATGGCTTCCCTGTTCTGCCATCCGCCCCTCATCCACCACCAAAATCCGGTCCGCATTTCTTATGGTGGACAGCCGGTGGGCGATGACAAAACAGGTTTTCCCTTTCATCAGACCCATCATAGCATTTTGAATCTGAATTTCCGTCCGGGTGTCCACATTGGAAGTGGCTTCATCCAAAATCACCATGGAACAGTCAAGAAGCATGGCCCGCCCAATGGTCAAAAGCTGCTTTTGTCCCTTGGAAATATTGGCCCCGTCCTCCCGAAGCACCGTGTCATAGCCGTCGGGAAGCTGCATAATAAAAGAATGAATTTGAGCTGCCTTTGCCGCAGCCACCACTTCCTCCCTGGTGACGTTTTCTCTGCCATACGCCAAATTCTCATAAACCGTCCCGCAAAACAGCCAGGTATCCTGAAGCACCATGGCATAAGCCCTTCTTAACTGTTTTTTGGGAATCGTCCGACTCTCTCTCCCGTCTGTTTTGATTTCTCCGGACTGGGGATCATAAAACCTCATGAGCAGATTGATCAAAGTTGTCTTTCCTGCTCCCGTAGGACCTACCACTGCAATCATCTCCCCTGGCTTTGCCTCAAAAGAAAAATCTTTCAAAATCATATGCTCTGGCTCATAGCCAAATTCCACATGAGAAAACTCCACTCGGCCATGAAAAATCTCTTTTGATGATCCTCTCTTTTTCCTGTCCCCCTCTTTTGCCTGCTCTTCTGGAAGCTCGTCCAACACTCCAAACACCCGCTCCGCCGCAGCCACCGCGGACTGGAGATCACTGACAATATTGGCCAGCTCGTTGATAGGACCGGAAAATTTCCGGGAATACAACACAAAAGAAGAAATCTGCCCTACTCTCATGTAACCGGACAGGTACAAAAAAGCTCCGAACACACTGATCAAAGACAGAGACAAATTGTTGATAAAATTTACCATAGGCCCTACAGTACTGCCATAATATTCCGCCTTATAATATGCCTTTACAGCCTCCTTATTTCCGGCAGCAAACGCTTCCATTACCTTTTCCTCTCCGCAGTAAGCCTTAATGGTCTTTTGGCCTGTAACCTTTTCCTCCACAAATCCATTCAGCTTTCCCAGGGCAGCGGACCGGGCGCGAAACAGCGGACGGGTTTTCCCCGTAATATACCGGGTAATACACACAGAAAGAGGCACCGTAAAGCAAAACACCAGTACCAGACTGGGAGAAATCAAAATCATCATGGACAAGGCTCCCACTACGGTAATCACAGTTGTCAACATTTGAATCAAATCACTGGACATGGATTCGTTTACCACGTCAATGTCATAAGAAATCCGGCTGAGCAGCTCCCCGGTCTGATGCCGGTCAAAATATCCCACTGGCAATGCCAGCATCCGGTCAAACACATCCCTGCGCATCTGACGGACCACCTTCCGGCTGATGGTAATCATTAGAGCAGAAAGTCCATATGACAACAGGGCAGACACCACATAAAACACCACCATCCATCCGGCATAGAAAAACACCTTTTCCAAATTCACCTGTCCCATTCCAGGCTCCACCGCATCAATGGCATATCCAGACAAAAGAGGTCCTGCCAAAGCAAGTCCATTGCCTGCAGCTGCCATAAACAATGCCAATAGCAAAAGTCCCCGGTACTGTAAAAGATACCGGGCCATTCTTCTTAACGTATCTTTTCGCTCTTTCAGAAAACGAAAAGCCGATTTTCCTCCCCCCACTCCATCGGTTCTGCTGTGAACTGCCACTGCGCCTTCCTCCTTCCCTTACAGGCATTTTTGAGACTCCCAGATTTCCTGATAAATCTTACAATTTCTCATCAGTTCTTCATGGGTCCCATATCCTGCCGTCTTCCCCTCCTCCAACACCAAAATCCGGTCTGCCTCCATGACGGAACGGATTCTCTGTGCAATCACAATACACGTGACACCAGCAAAATGTTCTTTTATCTCTCTTTGTAAGGCTGCTTCGGTTTCGTAGTCCAAGGCGCTGGAAGAATCATCCAGAATCAAAATCTTTGAACCGCCCGCAAAGGCCCTGGCAATCAAAAGCCGCTGCTTCTGACCACCGCTTAAATTTGCCCCCCGCACGTCAAGCTTTGTATGGATTCCTCCTTTATTTTTCACAAATTCCTCTGCCCTTGCCCATTGGATTGCCTTCTCTGCCTGTTCCCTCCCAATTCCCCGCCCCATATCCACATTGTCATAAATGCTGTTTTCAAACAGGGAATCGTTCTGAAACACAGCTCCAAATTGTTTCCGCAACGTCTTTAAGTCCATCGTTTTAATATCCTGGCCATCGATTCGAATGCATCCTTCTTCTATATCATAAAACCGCATCAAAAGGTTCACCACCGTAGACTTGCCAGAACCCGTAGAGCCAATAATTCCCAGTGTCTCCCCATGCTTTAGAGAAAAACTTACATCTGACAAATGGCTGGTCCGCTGCTGGTCTGTCTTTTTCAAGGTTTTTCCGTAGGAAAACCACACATGTTCAAAGGACACATGAGGCGTCTCTTTTTCCTTTTTCTGATTGTTGAAAGCCTCTGTCTTCCACTCCCGCTCGTCCTCTGCTTCCAGCACAGCCCCAATCCGTTCTGCCGATGCCGCTGCTTTGGACATCACCACAAACATTCTGGAAATGGACAGCAGTGCATTGAGAATAATTGTGAAATACGTCATAAAAGCCAGGATTTTTCCCACTTCCGTTAGACCGGCATTGACCCGGACTGCTCCTGCTACAATAACAGCTGCCATTCCTAAATTTAAGAGCATATTCATGGCAGGACTTGTGATGGCAGCTGTCAGATTCGCCTTTCGTTCCCGCTCTGCCACTTCTTTGTTTACCTGCTCAAACCGCTCCCGCTCATAGTCTTCCTTTGACAGTGCCTTAATCACCCGAATGCCTGCAATGTCCTCCCGGATCACACGGACAAACCGATCCAGACTTTCCTGCAGACCTGCAAACAGCGGAATGCTTCTTTTCGACACAAACACCACCACGAATATTAAAAGAGGCAGTGTGGCAAATAACACCCCTGCCAGAACTGGGTCCAGCATCAGTGTCATTCCGATTCCCCCAATCAGTAAAATCGGCGCCCGCACCCCCAAACGCTGAATCCTTCCCAACATCTGATGTACATGATAAGTATCTGTAGTCAGGCGGGAAATGAGAGAAGGCCGGGTCAGCTCATCCATCTGTTCTCCAGACAGATACATTATCTTCCCAAACAAATCTTCTCGAATCACACCCACTGCATCTGCTGCCACCCGTGACGCCATCCGGTTTGCCAGGACATTCATCACCGCCGCCAGAACAGAACAGCCAGCCATAAACAGCCCCCACAGAAGAATTTCCTCCTTTCTGTGAGCCGGAATCACTGTATCAATCATATAGGCCAGCGCCCACGGCAGGAACAAATCCATGATAGTTCCCACAAATTTTATCAAAAATCCCCCTGCCATCCGCAGATAATAAGGTTTTAAATAATAAAAAAATATTTTTTTCATAACAACCCCTGATTTGTGATTTTTCAGACACGCTCTAGTTTAATTGAGATTCTTCTGGAAATCAACCGAATTCCATCTTTTCAGGGAAAAAGAAAAAGACTGGGCATGAAAACGATTTTGTGATATAATAAATCCGTTCGCGCTTACCCTAAAGAAAGGAATCCATCTTATGAAAAAAACGAATTTTCTTTTAGCAGTCTTTGTCCTCACCGGCCTTCTTTCCGGATGCGCCGGCAACCAGCCAGCAGACAGCTCTTCCTCTGCTCCATCTGTCGGGACAGCGCCGGAAACCACCATTGCCGCCTTTACCACTGCTGCACAGGACGCTGACAAGCCATCCATTCCAGGCGCACTGACCGTTCCGGACGAATCTGACAAACAGGGAAAAAGCGGTTTATCCGTTCCCGTCACCCCGGAAGATGTAACCCTTCGAGTCGGCTCCTTAAAAGGCCCTACCTCCATGGGACTGGTATCTCTTATGGATCGTGCCTCCAAAGGAGAAGCTGGCAATCAATATGAGTTTACCATGGTCACTGCCGCTGACGAGCTTTTGGCAAAAGTGGTCTCCGGCCAGTTAGATATTGCACTGATTCCAGCCAATACTGCCAGTATATTGTACGGAAAAACCAACGGTCAGGTTGTCGTCCTGAATGTGAATACTTTAGGGGTTCTAAATGTTGTGTCCTCTGACGACTCCATTAAGAGTATAAAAGATCTGGCTAAAAAAGGCAAAACCGTCTATATGACAGGCAAGGGAACCACACCGGATTATGTATTCCGGTATCTGCTTTCTGCCAATGAGATGACAGAACAGGATTTAACACTGGAATTTAAGTCAGAACCTGCGGAAGTAGCCGCCCTGCTGAAAGAGCAGCCGGATGCTATCGGCCTTTTGCCCCAGCCCTTTGTGACAGCTGCCTGTGGACAGAACGAAAATTTAAAGATTGTGCTGGATTTGACAGAAGAATGGGATAAAGTTCAGGGAGAGGACAAAAGCCGCCTTGTGACAGGCGTTACCATTGTCCGCCGGTCCTTTTTGGAGGAAAATCCCAATGCAGTCTCCCTCTTTCTGGCAGAACACCGGGATTCCGCCCAGTATGCCAACTCCCATATAAAAGAGACGGCCCAACTGGTTGCCGACTTAGGAATCATCGAAAAAGCACCTTTGGCAGAAAAGGCCCTTCCCTACTGCAATATTACCTGCCTGACCGGGGAAGAGATGAAATCAGCTCTGTCCGGGTATTTGAAAGTTCTCTATGACCAGGACCCGTCCTCTGTGGGCGGTCAGCTGCCGGAAGACGATTTTTATTTCTCTGGGCAATAAGTCAGGGGCTGCAGCCGCAGCCCCTGTTTCAACTTTGAAAGGATGTAAATCATGTCAAAACCGATTCTTCGAAAAGCTGGAATCCTTCTGTTTTGGGCTGCTATATGGCAGGTTGCGGCCCTGGCGATTGACAATCCCATTCTTTTTGTAAGCCCCCTGGATGTGGGAAAATCTTTTTTGTACCTCATTCCCTCTCCTGGTTTTTGGATTTCCATAGGCCGGTCTTTCGGCAAAATCAGCCTGGGATTTCTGGCCGCTTTTTTCTGCGGCATAGCAGCAGGAGCCATGGCATACCGTTTTTTCTTGTTTCGGGAGCTGGCCGAACCTGTGATTCTGCTGATAAAGTCCATTCCCGTGGCCTCTTTTGTCATCCTCGCCCTTATCTGGATTGGGTCTGGGAATCTGGCTGTTTTCATCTCTTTTTTAGTGGTATTTCCCATTCTTTATGAAAATACCATAACCGGACTGGAAAACACAGACCAGAAGCTTCTGGAGATGGCACAGGTATTTGCTTTTTCTCCTTGGGGAAAGCTTCGTCTGATCTATCTTCCAGCTATGCTGCCCTACATCATTGCAGGCTGCCGGATTGGCCTTGGAATGAGCTGGAAGTCTGGCATTGCAGCAGAAGTGATTGGCGTTCCCTCCCATACCATTGGAGAAAATCTGTATATGGCAAAAATCTATTTAAGCACTGGAGACCTGTTTGCCTGGACCATTGTCATCATTTTGGTCAGCACCTGTTTTGAGAAAATTTTCCTGCTGCTTTTACAGAAAGGAGTTCGTCTATGCTTCCGTTTCAGCTAAACATCCAAAACCTGTCCAAATCCTATAACGGACTTTGTATCTGGAAAGGGCTGAACCTAACCCTTTCCTCTGACCATATTTACTGCCTTATGGGTCCTTCCGGCGTGGGAAAAACCACGCTGCTGCGAATCCTTTTAGGATTGGAGCAGCCAGATAGCGGCTCTTTTTCTTTCTCACCCTCTCAATCAGACCAAATGACTGCTGTGTTTCAGGAGGACCGACTCAGCGAAACTTTCTCTCCTTTTGACAATGTAATGGCTGCCACCAGAAAAACCTTAAGCCGAAATCAGGTCATGGCAGAGCTTTGCCGCCTGCTTCCCCCAGAATCTGTCACACGGCCAGTCTGCACGTTAAGCGGCGGCATGAAACGCCGCACAGCCATTCTCCGCAGCCTGCTGGCCCCATCCTGCTCAATCCTTATGGATGAGCCGTTCACTGGTCTGGACGAAGACACCAAATATCAGGTCATCCAATATATAAAGGAAAAGGCTGGTCGTCGCCTTCTTTTGATTTCTACTCATCAGGAGGAAGATGTGGACCTTCTGGAGGGAACTTTGCTGCGTCCTTTTGAGGGTTAATCCTTCTTTCCCCTCTTTCTGATTCTCCGTCCCCTTCCGGCCATCTCCTGTCTCCTGGTCTTTTGCCTCCTTCACGGCCTCCTCTGGCAGTCCCCAAAACCGTCTCCACTCCTGTAATTTCTATTTCCTTCTCCTCCTCTTCTTTCTCCCCGGTTCTCACCCGGTATTTTCTTCCTTCTTCCAGCCCCGGCACACTGATGATTGCCGTGTCAAAAGCTTTTTCCGGTCCATACTCTCCCAGCACAGTCCCGTCTTCTTCCATAAGACGAATGATACTGCCTGCCTCCTGACTTTCTTCCCAATACACCACCAAATAATTTTGGGTAGATTTCTCCCCAAAAGTCTGCATCATTCCGCTGGTTCCCGCTGCAAACACCGTCCCTCCTGTAAGCTCTGACATTCCGTTGTAATCCAGTATGCCATCTCTCTGACTGGTTGGACCACTTATATATACCGTCCCTCCTTCTATGTACAAATCACCGTTGGAATCAATCCCGTCTGCCATAGCGTCCAGCCACACTTCGCCTCCTGCAATACGGGTATACACCCCTTCCTGATCCATCATTTTTTCTCTTTCCGTCTCCACAGAAGCAGCAGAATTAATTCCGTCATCCAAAGATTTTACTTTTATAACTCCCCCAAAAATATCCACGGTCTTTCCGGCCAGCCCTTCCTGACTCTCTGTAATTTCTATTTGCCCCCCGTTTATAATCAAAGCTGTTTCTGCCTGTATCCCATCATCTTTTGCCCCTATGGTTATGGTCCCTCCGTCAATCCAGATAAATCCTTTTTCCTCATCTTTATCTTGGTTGGATTTTATTCCATCTTTTCCTGCCTGAATGTTCAGCACACCGTCCTGAATGATAATTGAGTCTTTTCCTTTCAGCCCGTCATCTGCTGACACAATTTGGATGTTTCCTGATATAACTTTTAAATTGTCCTTACTTCGAATCCCGTTCTTATAATTTCCGTACACCCACAGCTCTCCCTGACCATTGATGGTCAAATCGCCGTTTGTAAAAATTGGTCCGTCTGGTTCATCTTCCTCCTGACTTTCATATTGATATGCGCTGCCATCCTGGAAAACATTTTTCGTCCCTTCTGCCAGCGTCAAAACCACCTTACATTTGCCTGAACTATACAAAGGCGCTGTGGTGTCATTGGACAGCTCCACTCCCTTTAACACCAGCCGCACCAACTCCCCCTCAGCTGCGTCAATACGTATCTGTCCGTTTTCCATGGACCCAGACACCACAAAAGTACCGCCTTCCTGGATTACTGCTCTTTTGTCTGATACCAAAATCCCAGCGCCTTCTGCCGAAATTCCTTTATCCTCCAACAATATTTTCCCAGCCTCTGCCTCATCCCACTGGCAATCCAAATCCTCCGGCTCATAGGAAATCGCTTTTTCCCTCCCTTCTCCCAAAATCACGGTTTTAACAATTCTGTTATCTATGTCCTCCTTTTGTTTCCCAGCATCCACACTCGCTTCTTGATTCCCAACATCCAGATTCCCTTCTTGATTCCCAGCATCCGTTTTCTCTGCTGCCCAATGAGTTTTCCCTCCGCATCCGGTAATCTGAGTCAACAAAATCCCGCCTGCAAGGCCCATCACTGCCCATGATCTTTTGACACCTTTCATTTTTTCCTTCCTTTCTGTCATCCTTCCATTTTCTTTGTTTCTGTTTTCTTTGTTTCCGTTCCATGACTTAAAACAAATTATCATTTTCAGAAAAATCACATCTTTTTTAAGGGTTACAATCAAACCGTCACAACTCTTCCCGCCCAGAAGCAATCTTTCCGCAGACCAAACTTAGATTCCCGTTTCTGCAGCGCACCTCATCCAGAAATTCTTTTTCCTGTCGGTTATCCCGCAAACGTATATGATACTGCAGCTCGTACAAACTTCCCATGTTTACCGTCCGCACCCGCATTAGCTCGGCCTGTTTTGTATATTTTTGAAACACCTTATCAAAAATTCCCGGATAATCCAGATTTTCCGGAATCGTCACCCTCAGCTCCTTCTCACTGACATTCCATTTTTCCCAAGGGATTCCAAGAATCAGAAACGTCACCCCTCCGGCTGCCATTACAAGGATAAAGGCAACTCCCAAATATCCCATCCCTGTTGCCAGCCCTGCCGCCATCGCCAGAAAAATACTGCTGATTTCCCTGGAATTTCCCGGCGCTGACCGAAATCGGACCAGATTGAAAGCTCCCATCACGGCCACTCCGGTTCCAAGATTTCCGTTGACCAGCATAATCACCGTCTGCACCATCACTGGCAAAAGAATCAATGTCAGAAGAAAATTTCTGGATGTGTGATTTTTATAATCATGAATCCACGCCAATCCTATCCCTAAAACAAAGGACCCTGCCATACACGCAAAATATTCCCCTGGCCCGAACAAGGCATCTGACCCTTTGAACAAAATACTGTTAAGCACAGATTTCCACTCCCCTTTCTTTAAAATCTTTTTCTGTGCTTTCTTCTATGTAGTTCTGATAATATGTACCGTATTTTGAAAATGATGTGGGGTAAATGTCCAGCTCCGACAAAATCCGGCTCATCCATAAAGGCATTGCGCCAGGTATTTTTACCTCCATTAACAACATTTCCCAGGGCATCAGCAGCGTTCCATAAACTCCCTTATCCAGCTCCAGCACATGTTGTCTGGCCCGAATATTCATATCGAATGTAATTCGAAAATCCGGATTATTTTTTTCGTAAAAGGCAAGCCGGTCATAAGCCAGATAGACTGCGGGACGAGCCTGATAAAAATCCAGTGTATAATCAATCTCCCGCAAAATCTGACTGTCCATATTTGGCCGTATTCCATTATAAAGATACTTTTTGGCCTCCTCATATCTCATGGGTATCCGCCGTTTATATACAATTCCGTCAAACTTTTTCTTTAATTCCACATACACCAAATCCGGCTCCTTTGGCGTTCCGTAGCTGCGAAGCCTTAACTTTTCTTTATAACAAGGCTTTTCCAATGAATGCTGAATCATTTGAAAATCCTCTGTATCAAAATAAATGTTGCATATCGTATGTTTCCCATATGGTTCCGGACTAAGCCGTGTAATCATTCTGCCCAACAATTCCTGATACTGCTCTCTGGTAATCTTATATTTTTTCTCATAACGTCTGAAAATTTCCTGTGCCATCTGTCTTTCCTCCTGATTTCTTCCCATTTCCTTCCTTTGCTGTCCGGATTGTTTTTCATATTAATGGAAAAATGTGTTTGGATTTTGATGGAAATGTGAGAAATCAATGAATATTCCAACTCTCCATTCACTCTATCATCTGATCAGGAATCCAGCACAAAAAGGAGAGTGTCGCAAAATTCTCTGTTTTGCAGCACTCTCTCTTTCTCATAAACCAAGGAAGGCTTTTAAGTGAAAAGACCTTGCAAACACAGCATTCCACTGTATTTGCAAGGTCTTTTAAACTGGGCTAGCTGGATTCGAACCAGCGAAATGCAGGAGTCAAAGTCCTGTGCCTTACCGCTTGGCTATAGCCCAAAAATATGCTTTTTACTGTAAACCGTCTCATCTATCTGTAATCGTGTATTATCATAGCATAGTTTTTATTCCTTTGCAAGCAGGTTTTCCTCTTTTTACAATTAAACCGCTTGTTGCGGCAGGTGGCAAAACTGCCAATTGACGGTTATAAAACCCTGATTCAGTGCGGGTGACAGGACTCGAACCTGCACGGTTGCCCGCCAGCTCCTAAGGCTGGTGCGTCTGCCATTCCGCCACACCCGCAGATTGTACGTTTTTAGTTTCCGCCGCAAAAGTGCAAATCTGTAACCGTTTCCAAAAATCATAGTTTCCATAGATTTATGATAAAAAAAAATTCCCGAAGGAATTTAAGGTGGATAAAGGGATTCGAACCCTTGGCCTCCAGAGCCACAATCTGGCGCGCTAACCAACTGCGCTATACCCACCATATTGCATCGGGAAAATATACAATCTGCACATTTCCCAGGTGCCGTGCCATCTGGCAAGAAATACTGCTGACACATTTGCAGAAAACAAATATCTGCCGCACTGCGGTTCCCCGCTTTGTGCAACGAGCCTGAAGGGATTCGAACCCCCGACCCACGGCTTAGAAGGCCGTTGCTCTATCCAGCTGAGCTACAGACTCAAAAAATATCCAACAGGCTTCGCCACTTGGCGACGGATTAAATTCTACCACATCCTTATAAAAAAAGCAAGTACTTTTTCTTTATTATTCTTTTTTTCTTGACATTTTTTTAATGCTATGCTACCTTATTAAAGTGCGTAAATACAGTTTCATTCACTTGCAACGGGGCAGGTGGGGCTTTTGGTTCATGTCATTTTGTTAAGGACATTGGCTTTTGCTCCCCCTGTTTTTTCGTGCCAAATCTGGATTTATGCCTAACCGCCCTGCTGGCAGCAGGGAAAAGAGGAGGAAGCGTATGATTGAAATCATCACAAACGTCAATGGTATTGTCAATAATTTTGTATGGGGAATCCCCATGCTGGTGCTTTTAGTTGGCACTGGAATCCTGATGACCTGCCTGACAAAGGTGTTTCAGATCTCTCACTTTGGATATTGGATGAAACACACTTTAGGAAGCATTTTCACAGACAAACACATTACGGCCCACACAGACAAAGAAGATCAGTCCATTACCCAGTTCCAATCTCTGTGTACAGCTCTTGCCGCAACCATCGGAACAGGCAACATTGTGGGAGTCTCTTCCGCTTTGCTGTTTGGCGGTCCGGGTGCCATCTTCTGGATGTGGATTGTAGCCTTTTTCGGAATGATGACCAACTACTCGGAAAATGTGCTTGGCATCTATTACCGCAGGAAAAATGATAAGGGTGAATGGTGCGGAGGGGCTATGTATTATCTCCGGGACGGATTGGGAGCGAAAAACGGCATGAAACCGCTTGGGTCAGTACTTGCCATGTTATTTGCCGTCTTCTGTCTCCTTGCCTCCTTTGGCATCGGTAATATGAGCCAGATCAATTCTATCGCCGGAAATATGAAGGCAGCGTTTCATATTCCTACCGTAGCCACTGGTATCGTTTTGATGATTCTGGCCGGTTTGGTAGTGTTAGGGGGCATTAAACGAATTGCTACGGTCACAGAAAAGCTGGTTCCTTTTATGGCTATTTTCTATATTATCGGCTCTCTTGTATTGTGTATCATCAATGCCGGACAGCTGATTCCTGCGCTGACCTCCATCTTTAAGGGCGCTTTTGCCATGAAAGCAGTAGGAGGCGGTATTGTAGGCGCTGGAATTAAAATGGCTCTTACCTGGGGCATGAAACGGGGCGTATTTTCCAATGAGGCTGGACTTGGCTCTTCGGTCATGGTCCATTCCAGCTCCAATGTAAAAGAACCTGTCCGCCAGGGCATGTGGGGTATCTTTGAAGTATTTGCAGATACGATTGTGGTCTGCAGTCTGACTGCCCTCACCGTGCTAACATCGGGCCTTGTGGATTTGGAAACCGGCACGGTTATCAGTGAGGCAGAGGGTTCTGCACTGGTAGGAGAGGCCTTTTCCAAAGTATTTGGACCAGCCGGACCAGCATTTATCGCTATCGCTATTTTGCTGTTTGCATTCTCCACTGTGCTGGGATGGAGCCATTATGGTTCCAAGGCTTTTGAGTATCTTTTTGGCTCCGGCTCTATTATTGTTTATCGTATTATTTTTATTGTGTTTATTTTGTGCGGCGCTACCATGCGCCTGGATTTGGCCTGGGACCTGTCCGATACATTCAACGGACTGATGGCGATTCCCAACTTGATTGGCGTCCTTGCATTATCACCGGTTGTATGTAAAATCACAAAAAATTATGTGGACCGCCGGATTCGGAATCTTGACAAAGAACCTATGTTGTCTGCTTTTCCAGAGATACAAAAAATGCAATCCGCCAGTTTGAAGGAAAGCGATTGAATCGGAAAGGGATGAAAGTTTTCCTGTATGCTTTTCCTAAAATAGTCCAAATAAAAACAGGGTTTTGCCTTTGGCATGAAACCCTGTTTTTGTTCTTGTCACCACTCTTTTTGTATTTCTTCTTCCCGCACATCGTATATTCTCATAAAATCCTTCAAATCTTTTTCGCTGCCAATTACCATCAATTCTTCAAATTTCCCGGTCTTTGTTCCTTTAAATCCCGCCACCTGCTCTCCTGTGCAAATACTGCTGCGAATGACCGGAATTTTTCCGGTCTTATCATATGGCTTTGGTTTCTCCCGTTTCCAAAACATAACGAATCTTTACTCCTATATTGTTTTTGTGTCAAGGCAAAGATTTCCTACTTATTCCGATTTTGTATGTTCTTTTATTCCTTGTTTATTTTTATTTCGTTTTGTTAATATCGCTTCTCGATTCTTTTTATAGATAGAACAGAGGCAACATCACTGCCGCCCCTCGTTGTGGGAAATTTTTTCCTCAAGTGCCTAATATACGCATGTAGGCTCATTCCTTCCTCTTTTGCAGCAACCATTGGTTATGAAAAGAGAAAACTCTACTACCTAAAAAATACCATAGTCTGTCTGCTAAATCAAGATGAAAAATCGCATCTCTTTTACATGACCCATTTGCATTGGCTCCCACAGACCACTGAATAACGGATCTTTATTGCCTTTTCTTCTAAAAGACAATTTTAATGCGTTCCACCTTTCCTGATTATGATATATTATGGTATATTTTAATTCTATTTTTCCAAAAAATACCATTATTTGATACATGCATATTGACATACTGTAAAGTCTTTCATATAATATTATCAAATGGAGGTGTAATATGAAACTCGGAGATAAACTTGTTCAATTAAGAAAAGAAAAGCGTTATACACGTGATAAATTTGCTCAACTTTTAGGTATATCAAAGTATACTCTCCGCAATTATGAATTAGGGATAACAGAACCAGGACACCCATTTCTTATAAAAATAGCTGGCCTATTTGATACTTCCACAGATTATATACTCGGATTAACGGAAGAAAGAGAAAAAATGCATTCTTATGAACTTAAAATCTCTGAATTTGAACAAATAAAAAAATACCGCGCCCTGGATCTCCACGGCAAAGACATGGTTGATACAGTTCTTAACAAGGAACACGAGCGCTGCCAAACCGTCAATCAGAATAATTCTCTCCCACTGGTTGAAGAATCCACCTCCGATTATTTCGTTCTCAATGCTGCTTACGCTGACAGCGACCTCTCTAATGCTCCGAAAGAGCAAAAACAAATGGAAGGAGACATTATGGACAAAGAAAATTATAAAAAATAATAACAGAGGATTATTGGAACCTTCCGGATAATATAAGAGTGGTAAGAAGACCTCCCTTAACTCCAACTCTCCGCCACTTACAGTTGACGTCAATTAAATTATTGTATTGGGAAAATTGTCGGAAGTGACTGAAAAAATCAAACCAGAGGAAAAACTATGACAAACTTTTTAATGAAACCTAAAATTGACTATGCCTTTAAGGAAATTATGACAGACGAAAAAGCCCGAAAAGGGTTTTTATCTGCTGTCCTAAAACTGAATCCAGAGGACATAATAGAAACTCGGCTTTTGAATACAAATCTTCGGAAAACTCATGCAGAGGATAAATTGGGAATCCTTGATGTCCGGGTTCTTATGAATAATCATGTGGAAATTGATATAGAAATCAATCTCTCGGAACTAAAGGTCTGGGCAGACCGGGCTTTGTTTTACCTGTCCAAAATGTTTGTAGAGCAAATCAAACCCGGAGAGGATTACAGCAAATTCAAAAAATGTGTCAGTATCAGTATCCTGGATTTTATTCTTTTCCGCGACACACCAGAA
>QXWR01000141.1 GCA_009911065.1 Clostridiaceae bacterium
TTTTTCCAAGAATAATAAGCTTACATGTTTTATGCCATGTTCAGACAACATACATCAACTCAAAAGTCTCAAACCACAAAGCCTGGAAAAATTTATATCATGCTTTTATACTATCTAGTTCTCATCAGCATTAGGTTTATTAAGTGGTTAACAAGCACATGTAATCAACAAAAACATCCCCACATTTTTCATTGCTTCATCTGTAGAAGACTCTTTTCCTTGATCTGTAATGAACTCAGTAGCTGTAGCCCTTGACAAACATTCCCTTCTTGGCTTCCTCAGATTCTCCCTCAGCGGTGTATTTCCCGAGCTGAGCCAGAGAGTTGGCCTTGGCACGGATGAGCAGAGTCTCCTGAGCAGCCTGCACGTTCTCAGGGAGACCTCCCCAAGTCTTGAGGCAGGTGTTCTGGAGAGCTCTGGCATAGGAGAATGACACGTGCCACGGGTTCGGAGCTTGGTTCATGGCATTCAAGTTCAAGGTAGCTTCAACCTCAGATTGCCCACCAGACAAGAACATGATTCCGGGGACAGCTGGGGGGATTCTGCGACGGAGGAGATTGAGAGTGTAGGTGGCGACCTGCTCGGGTGTGGCCCTGTCCTTGCACTCTGCACCAGGAGTGACCATGCTAGGCTTGAGGAGAATGCCCTCAAACAACACATTGTTCTCAGCCAAGTAGAAGAAAACCTCTGCCCAAACCTTTTGGGCTACCTCGAATGTCCTGTCAATCCCATGCTCTCCATCCAACAATATTTCTGGTTCCACAATTGGGACCAAACCATTGTCCTGAGAAATGGCGGCGTAACGAGCCAACCCCCAAGCGGCCTCCTTCACGGCCAAGGCAGAGGGCCCATTGGGAATGCTCACAACGGTACGCCATTTGGCAAAACGAGCACCCTGTTGGTAGTAAGCAGCAGAGCGGGAAGCAAGGCCATCGAGACCTTGGCACCACGACTCATCATTTGATCCAGCTAGGGGAACCAAACCCTTGTCGACTTTGATACCGGGCACGATGCCCTGCTCTATGAGAACGTCGACAATCTTCTTGCCGTCGACGGTGGATTGGTAAAGGGTCTCTTCGAAGAGGATGGCGCCGGAGATGTACTGGCCGAGGCCGGGGGCGGTGACGAGCAGCGTGCGGTATGCTTGGCGGTTGGCCTCGGTGTTTTCAAGTCCGATCGACGCGAGACGCTTCCCGCAGGTCGCATTGGACTCGTCCATCGCCAGAATTCCGCGTCCCGGCGACGCAACAGTTTTCGCGGTCTTGACGAGCTCATCGGCGTAGGAGGAGGCGCGGATGGAGAGAGCAGAGGGGGCGGCGAAGCGGACGGAGGCGGTGGGCTGGCGAAGGAGGGCCTGGCCCTTGACAAACTCGGATTTGTCAAGGACGGGAGATGACTTGAGGAGTGATGCTGAGGCCATTGCTATCTTATCTCTGCTTCTCTTACTCTCTAATCTCTCTCACTGCCACACCGCCTCCGTCCG
>QXWR01000142.1 GCA_009911065.1 Clostridiaceae bacterium
TGTCAGAAGAACCAGAAAGAGTACTGGAAATTGGAGGAGGTTCTTGAAAGGCAGATAAAAGAACCGGAAATGAGAGGTGAAGATAAAGAATTAGGGGAAGAGGCAAAAGGGCAGACAAAAAAAGCGGAACCTAGGGACAAAGATAAGGAACTAGGGGAAGGAACAAAAGGACAGCAGAAGAAACCGAAATCCAATGGTAGAAATGAAAAATTTGGGCAAGAAACTGGTAAACCAACAGATGGGAATAGCTGTGTGACAGGGGATAACCGAAATCAAGGGGTCTGCATTTACACAGCCAAATGTCATGTAGACCGGGAGTTAAAGGAAGATCTTCGTCGGTATTCCTGGGAGATTCCCATTCAGGTGGGAGCAGCTTTGACTGGGGAGCGAATCTGTGAAGTGAGAGACAACACAGGGGATCATATCTCGGAAAAAAACAGAGAGTACTGTGAGCTGACAGCCCTCTACTGGATTTGGAAAAACACCTCTTCCCAATATGCAGGACTTTGCCATTACAGACGACATTTTGAGTTAAATGAAGATTTGCTAGACCAGCTGTGCAAGTCCAAGGTGGATGTGGCAGTGACCGTTCCGATCTTGAATTTTCCATCGGTAAAAGAAGTATACCGTCAGGACCATGTAAAACAGGACTGGGAGATTATGATGGAAGCAATTGGGATTCTCCAACCAAAGTATCAGAAAGCGGCAGAAGAGGTGGAAAAGGGAATCTACTATTATGGCTACAATATGTTTTTTGCCAGGAAGGAGATTGTAGATGATTACTGCAGCTGGCTATTTCCCATTTTAGCGTACTGTGAAGGCCATTGTGAGAAGAAAGAAGACCCTTATCAGAACCGATACATAGGCTTTTTGGCAGAGCGACTTTTGACGATTTATTTAAAGGGCCATGAGGGGGAGTATAAGGTGGTTCATGTTCGGAAACATTTTGTGGAGAAATAAAAGTCCAATAGGAAAAAACTGGATCAAAACAGATGTCAAGCTCGCTTGTAAGACTGTTTTGATCCAGTTTTTTCCGCCCTGTGAACTTGTAATCTCTAAATTATGAAAGTTCTGTATATACGCTCGTTTAACATTGAATTGCTTGGGAAAACTTGTTATACTATATATAGGATGCCTTGGCGGAGTATGGCTTTGGATTTGAGGGGAAGAAGGTTCTTATTGGATCATGTCTTTTATGGGACTTTTTGTACTTGAGATTCATATGGGGTATTTTGCTAGAAGTAAATGGGGAGAAACAGAAAAATGATCAGAACAGTAGGAATTGGGATTCAGGATTTTGAGAAATTGATTACAAGTAATAGTTTTTATGTGGATAAAACCAGCTTTATAAAAGAGTGGTGGGAAAATAATGATGAAGTAACACTGATCACCCGCCCAAGGCGTTTTGGGAAAACTCTGACCATGGATATGGTAAGGCGTTTTTTCTCGGTGGAATATGCCGGGAAGGGAGAGGTATTTGA
>QXWR01000143.1 GCA_009911065.1 Clostridiaceae bacterium
CACCAGTTTACAACTTTTGAAATTTCCTAAAACCTGATAAAATGTAGCCTTCTACGACCTTTATCAAGGCAGAACAATTTTTAATAGTTTCGAGAAATTTCCCGAAACTGCATAAAATTAGATCTGACTGGATTTGCTGACCAATTTCGTACCTGGTTTCCTGGGCACTGGCGGACTGATAACCGGAAAAGTTTTCATCACTGTAAGGAAGCAGGGTCATGGCACTATAGGACAGGCTGATCAGATTCACCAGCCGCTCGATCCCTTCCTTACTGCGGATCCGGTATTCCTCCATTGACCAGAAGGTTTTCCCTTCATAATAAGAAACCTCGATATTCCACCTAAGGCCATACCAGGCCAATGGCAAATAAAAGATATTTTCTGCCCCATAACAATAGGTTGTTTTGTCAGCGCTGTTCTCCCAGTCAAAGGAAATGGTTCTTGGATCAGCTGTGCATAAGAACAGACGGCGGCTCCCTTTTCCGTTTTTGGGCGTAGTAACGAAGGCATATACCACTTTATCTTTCCAAAGGTTGGTAATAACCGGCATCATGCCAATCAGCCAATCACCAGTTTTTGGTTCGCAAAGAATGATATCATCCAGCTGAATCCGGCTTCCTCGTTTTCTGGGACGGCCCTTTTTCCCGGTTTTAGCGGGCGGGAGCCCGTAAAGAGCCGTATCCACCCTGGCATTACAGACTATTTCCAGGTTTTCAAAGTGCTCCACCAGAGCGGCCACTTCCGCTTTTGGATACCAACTGTCACACAGCAGGATCACCTGACGCCTCAGGCCAATGGCTTTTATTGCCTGTGCCACCAGTTCAGCGGCTAAAGCAAGCTTGCTTTTTTCCTTATCCCAGAGCCGGTAACCCACCGGAACAGAAAGGTAAAGGATTTTCCCATCCCGGTATACCGGGAAAGAAAGCAGGAGGCTGACCATGCAGTGTCCATTGAGGTAATTGGATCCATTGTGGGCGGCATGATCGTATAATTTAGAACAAAGTTCAAAATGGCTGCCGAATTTTTCGACCATGGTATCATCAATGGAAAGAAAAATCGGCTGACTTTCCAAAGGTCTGGGAACAGCCCGAACTGCTTTTGATACTGTAACATCATTCCAGACAGAGTGATCATAGGCATCCGTTTTCAGAGTATAATAAAATGCGTTAAGTGAAGTATCGGACAGTCTGGAGATCACATGGGTGTGGGCAAAGCGTACCGAGCGGAAAATGTCCAGGGTCAGAATGGAAATGACCAAAAGGAACAGGTTGCGGGCGGTTGGTTTGGAAGCATCTGAAAAATAATCCTGAAAATATAAAAACAGTCTGTTAAAAACGGAATTTTTAAGGTATAATAAGTGGTACATACAAACTCATCTCTTTTCGTGTGGATTTTTGTTTGGTCACTTAAATTATACCGCAAAGAGATTGAGTTTGTATTTTATTTTTCAAAGGTCAAAAAGTTGTAAACTGGTGTA
>QXWR01000144.1 GCA_009911065.1 Clostridiaceae bacterium
TTCCCAAAAAGTACACTTTTTGGGAAAGTCCAAATCAATCTATGAGTATATCCCAAATAAACAAAGAAACAACCAACCTAAAGGAGATAGAAGATGGGTCCGGATACGGTCTGCAAGACCGTTCATCAGTATAATCAGGTTCCGATTCCAAAAGAAGATATGGCAAAACTTCTGGAGATTGGGGCAGATTATCAGAAAGTAAAGAATTATATTTACACCCGTTATGGGGGAAGAGGCAGTCTTGCAAAGATTTATCCAGGATACACGGTACAAAATGAGATGACCCAAAGTGGTCTCCGTGTTCAGTGGAATATGCCGTCTGTGTACTTCTATCTTGCTATTTTTGACGCTTTGGGAGAGATTCGGAGTCAATGGACCAGAACCAAGACCAAAGTCATAAAATTGGCAGGGGAAAATGGGGATTTTTCACCAGAGGAGATGCATTATCTGCGTTTTCTGGCAAAGGTGAACAATGCTTTTGAGGCAGTGATCAATGACCAGCCGGTAAAACTGGACGCAAAGCTCCAGAGACAGTATGATTCGCTGGCAAAGGCAGTGGATGTGCCAAAGCTTCACCATTATCTGGCCCGTCAGGTACGCAGGCACCACAAAAAACTGTACACAGACCGGGCAGATGGATTTTCTCTTTCAGCGAAGGCTTATCGTTATGAGAATCATGGAATTGCCATTGCCACCAAGGAAAAAAGAAAACGTATTTTTGTGCCTTTGACAGACAATAACCAATACCATGTTCAAATTTACCTAAAACTGTATCCCCAGGAGAACCGTCTGGAAATCAAGGTACCGATTCAGGTGGCAGTTCGAAGCCATGAAGATTACAGCCATGTGATTGGGGTGGTGTTGGGACAGTATCCTATGCTGACCACCGATGAGGGAAACCAATATGGCATGGATTTTGGGAAAATGCAGCTGGAATATGCCAAATGGCTTCGCAGCCAGACAGGAAGTTACAATTCCAACCGTCAGGATAATCCAGGACGAAAGAAATATCATGCAAAAAAGAATCGGTATGAGGAACAGCTGCACAGTTACATTAACCAGGAGCTGAACCGTTTTCTCCAGACAGAAAAGCCACAGGTGATTTATTTGCCTAAGCTTCCCCGTCCTCTGGCAGGTACCTCGAATGTCAGGGCAAACCCCATGGCAGCATTGTGGCAGAGGGGATATATCCGGAAACGTTTGATGCAAAAGTGCCAGGAACAGTCAGTAAAGCTGGTGGAAGTTTTTGGGAAAAACATCAGCAAGGAATGCAGTCAATGCGGAGCATTCGGTTGTACGGAAAAAGGAATTTTTTTCTGTGCAGATTGTGGAAATCAGATGGAAGACCGTGTGAATGGGGCGAAAAATGCCAGAAAACGTGGCGAAGGGGAAACTCAGAGCAGGAAGGAAAAGGAGACAAGCGGGGGATAAATTATCGAT
>QXWR01000145.1 GCA_009911065.1 Clostridiaceae bacterium
AATACATAGAAGGCTGGTATAACCGTAAGCGGATACATAGCTCTATTGGTTATTTGACACCACAGCAAAAGGAGGATGAGGAACTTAAAAAAACAGCATAATCTTTCGACTTTTTTTGTCCAACGTATTGACATAGGTCCAATTCTGTGTAAACTTGGCAATCCGTTCATAGCAGCGTCGCCGCAGAATAGAGAACCGTCATTAGTTAAAAGAGATATGGAATCGGCGGTGTGACCGGGAGTATCAATGATTTTTCCTTGCAATAAAAGTTCCACTTGCTTACGGTTTTGTTCGGTCACTTGAATACATCTACATGAATATTCTTGCGTTATTGGAGGAAACAAATGCTTGCCCTTGCCAACAAATTTCATTAAGAAACAAAAGAGCAAGGCAATCTTGGTTGTGCAACCGCCATGAAAAGAGTTTTGCCCTTTATATAATCTTTCTAACGCCTTGTCACTCATAACGATTTGAATGTCAGAGCATTCCGAGAGTATTTCATTCAAATAGCCTGCATGGTCATCGTGAGCGTGTGTCAGAAAAATATATCGTATCTGTTGAGGGGCTATTTGCATCTTTGCCAGTTGCTTTTTGAAATGTGCAAATCCTCTTTCATACCCTGTATCAATCAGTACATAGCCGTTGTCAATAGGATATATCCAATTATTTACTATCCTGCTTCCTGCATTGAGCATAGATGTTCTCTCTTTTCATTTATTTTCATCGGCGTCAACTTTCAATTTACTGTTCTGTATTTTCCCATTATACCACAATTCCGAGAGCGTGGAAATAGCGAGTTTTCCGGGCTGATTTCCTACCTCTTGGATATACGGCACAGGCAATCAAAAAAGTATACACTTGAGATAGTTCATCGATGGACAAGCCTCTTGAAAACTAAATGACCGTCTGAAAAGGAATACCCCGGCTGGGGAAGTGTGCTGTGACCCCGCTTCTGGACACCGTGACCAGAGAGGGTGAGCGTACCAACGCCGGAACACGCCGCAGGAATGGGGCAGGAAGCCTTTTCGGGGAAAACGGCAGCAAGAAGAACAACGGAGGGAGTGCATGAAAGAAAGACCCTATCAACATTTGCCACCGCTGGAACACAGGCCGGACAGCTTCCCCTACCGCATGACCCCGGCGCAGAGGAAGCGGGCCAGCAGCCTGATCCGCCGGGAGTGCTGCAACTGTGGTGGTGGAAACTGCTTTGCGCTGGACGATGGCGACACCTGCACCTGTCCGCAGATGATTACATTCTCCGTCTGCTGCAAGTGGTTCCGCTGGGCGGTTGGACCTATGTCAATACGTTGGACAAAAAAAGTCGAAAGATTATGCTGTTTTTTTAAGTTCCTCATCCTCCTCGTATAATAAGTTTATAGCCAGTCAGAACAGGCTATAGACTTATTCTTTTTTGATATAGATGCAGGA
>QXWR01000146.1 GCA_009911065.1 Clostridiaceae bacterium
TTGAAATATGGGTTTATTGGATTGCCTGGGAACAATATTTCTCCCAGGCCGCTGGCACTCCCTTCTTCCGCAGAGGCGACTGGCTTATGGTGGCCCTTTACGGGCTTTTGCTTCTCTTTTTTTCTAAGTTGTATGGAGGATTAAAGATTGGTTATCTGGAACGGGGGAATGTGCTCTATTCCCAAATGCTTTCTGTCATTCTGGTCAACCTGTTCACCTATTTGCAGATTGCTTTGCTGGCTAAGGGATTTTTAAATCCCCTTCCTTTTCTTTTCCTCTTTGTCGCACAGGCCGTCGCCATCTGTATCTGGACCTTTCTCGCTAATAAACTGTTTGAACGGTTATTTCCTCCCAGGCAAATGTTATTGATCTTTGGCAACCGGCCTTCCCTGACTTTAATGGATAAAATGAACTGCCGCAAGGACCGCTACCAGATTATACAGATGGTTCATATGGATGCTGGAATCAACGAGATAAAACAAATGATTCCAAAGTATGACGCAGTGGTCATCTGTGATGTCCCTTCTTCCATCCGAAACCCGATTCTCAAATATTGTTATGGAATACGAAAACGGGTTTATATGACGCCGAAGATTTCTGACATTCTGGTTCGAAGCGCAGAGGATATTCACTTGTTTGACACGCCTCTGATTATGACCCGGAATGGAAAAATGCCCATCGAACAGGCCTTTTTCAAACGGGGGATGGATTTGATTCTTGCAGGAGCCGGACTGATTGCAGCGCTGCCGTTTATGGCGGTTACTGCAATGGCAGTGAAACTTCAGGACGGAGGTCCCATCATTTATAAGCAAAAGCGGCTGACTATGGACGGAAAGGAGTTTTTTGTATACAAATTCCGAAGTATGCGGGTGGATGCAGAAAAAGACGGGGTCGCTAGATTAGCCAGTGATGGAGATCACCGGATTACGCCAGTAGGGAATTTTATCCGGAAGGTGCGTCTGGATGAGCTGCCCCAATTGTTTAATATCTTAAAGGGGGATATGAGCATTGTAGGTCCCCGTCCGGAACGTCCGGAGATTGCAAAACAGTATGAAGCAGAGATGCCAGAGTTTCAGTATCGTCTCCGTGTGAAGGCAGGACTTACTGGATATGCTCAGATCTTTGGAAAGTATAATACCACCCCTTATGACAAGTTGAAACTGGATTTGTATTACATACAGAATTATTCTCTGATGTTGGATGTAAAGCTGATGGTGCAGACCGTAAAGATTTTGTTTATGAAGGAAAGTACAGAAGGGATTGCGG